>JAZKFB010000024.1:0-56669 GCA_040386695.1 Verrucomicrobiota bacterium | reverse complement strand
GGATTTTGACTTTGCCGGACTCCAGTTCGTTGAATTCGTGCGTGTCGAAATCCAGCTTGAGCGCGGCGGCGGTGATCAGCCCGTGCACCTCGTCGGTGTCGTCAACGGTGCACTCCACATACAGGTTTCCGTCCCCGGCGTCCTCCGCGAATTCGAAGGTGTAGGGCGTTTCCGGCGCGGTGGTCGTCATGCCAATCGTCGGCCAGAAACTGTGGCCCCGCCCGTCGAACATCGGCGCGGGCCAGACTTTGAGGGTGAAATCCGCGTCCCGCTCGCACTGCCAGGGCACGATGTCGCCGCCGGATGGCTCGTCGTCATTGCTGACGGACCTGTTTGAAGTGAACCGTCCGCCCCGGACGCGTCCGCCACTGTTGGGCAGGGCCTGGGTTCTGCGGTCCGCCGCCGCCCGCTCGTCGCTCCCGGCCATCTTTTTTGCCGCCTGCTGCAGCTCGTAAAAGTCCCCGATGCCGAAGTTTCCGGGAGGCGCGCACCTGACTTTGACGGTGTGGGCTTCCGGGGAGTAATCCACGGACTGGACTACTGCGCCCATGGACGACCACGCGGAATGATACCCGGCGACATTGACCTTGGTTCCGGGGCGCGCGATGGGCTGCGAATCCCCGACCAGCGTCATGGATCCGGCCCACGGGTCCACGTCGAAGGATTCCATGTAATCGGCCGCGAGCCCGGGCGCGGGCCACGGCGGCGGATCGGGATAGGAAGCCAGGGCGGCGTATTCCCGCGTGGTGGCGTCGGTGCCGGTGACCTGCGCTTTGCGCTTCACCCGGTTTTTCCGGCCGAACACCGCCTTCAGCTCCTCCACTATCCATTCCGGCATGTCGTCCGGCACGGTCGCCAGCACGAACTGAGCCCTGATGGTCAGCGGCGCGGCCACTTCCGGCCGCCAGTCGGGGATTGTTCCGTCAACCAGCTCCCGCGGGTAGTCGTCAGGGTCCGTGCTCCAGGTGTCCTCGATTTCGTCGTCCGGGTCCTCGGAGGGCGTGATGTTGGGTTTGTCCACAATCACCCGGTGTTTTTCGATGGTGACCAGCTCCGCGACGCCGGGCAGATTGAGCCAGTCCAGTTTCGACTGCCACCAGTTCATTTTCCCTTCCGTCTCGTCCTCCTCCGGGTGCTCCGGATTATCGCTGTGCGGGATCGGGCACGTCCTGATTTTCTGCGTGAGGATGGGCGGTGGTGTTGCCCCCTCCAGATTGATCAGCCAGTTGATGACGCCCGGCGCGCGGCCCTCCGTGCCGATGGTGCCGGCGGTGTCGTCCTGGATTTCGATCCGCCCGTCAACGCTGGTGCGCTGGTAAATGATCCGGATGCCGTCCGGCTTGTAGTTCAGCCTCTTTTTGAAATCGGCGGTGACAACGTGGCTCCCGCCCGGCCCCGGATACGAAGTCGCCACCATGTCGGAAACTTTGACCGCCTTCAGGGTGGCCCCGAGCCCTGATGAGTAGTCAAACACCAGCACAACATCAGGGTGGAACCTGAGAACGGCCATCAGGCAGGACGTGCAGCTGCTGCCGTTGAGCGTTCTCGGCCGCATCGGCAGGCCGGAAAATCCGGGATCCCATGCGACCGGAACACCCGCCGCCGCCGCATAGGTCATAATGGACTGGGCCTCCTGGAAGGTATTCCTCGGCGTCCCGTCATCGGCCATGCCGAGCGTCACCTCGGGGGATAAAACATCCCCCAGCGCGTAGCCGTAGGGGTGCTCCGTGTCCACGGCGTGGGGCACGCGGACTTTCACCCCCTGCTGGTAAACCGTTTTCTCCAGCACCTCCCACGGCCCGTTGATCGTCACGCTTTTACTGATGGTGGCACCCTCGATTGTTTGCGACACGCGGGCGCGGCCCCAGAGCACCGGCGCGCCGTCGCAGGTCAGAGAGACCCATGCGCCGTCCACGATGCTGGTCACCGTATTAATGATGTCGGCGCTCGCGCTGTCGGTCTGCGCCACGCCGATATTGACGCTGACGCATCTGACAACTTCACCGCCGATTTTCCATGTGCTGGACATAATTTATTCCCGTTCCTTCAGTAAAGTTTTTTTGTTGGATTCAAGGTCCGCGTGAATGCCTCTCATGACGGCGATCATTTCGGCGTTTCTGCCGCCCAGGGCCGCCACGGCATCCTTTGCCGCCTGAATGTAGTTGTCCCACTCCTTGCCCTGGATGCCGTCCTTCATGGCCGTGAGTGTGGCGGTGTAGTTTGAGAGACTTTCGGTCTCCTCCTCCTTCTGGCTCTTTTCATCCGATTTCGCCACCGACGCATATTTCCCCTTCTTGCCTTTTTTGCCCTTCTTGGCTTTTACTGGGACGTAGTCCTCGTCATCATCATCATCATCGCTGGAAAGCTTTTTGGCGGTCTTGGTTTCATTCCACCTGCTCATCACCCTGTCTATGACCTTCGATTGGTCCTTCTTTGTGAGCTGATTGCTCTCCTTCTCCAGCGCCTCGCGCTCCTTCTCAGCTTCCTCGTTTTTCTTCCGCTGGATTTCAGTTATCCGGTCACCGCTGGTTATGTTCTCCACCTTTTCCAATACCGGGAAAACCTTCGATCTCTCTTTTTTATCCCGCAAAAGATTATAGGCGTCCTCTCTCTGTTTGGCGATTTCGTCAATTATTCCGGGCTCTTCCGCGTCATATTTCCGAACCTGTCTTTTAAGTTCCGGCCCATCGGTGATTTTATCAGGGTTCAGCTGGGCGAGAGAGTCCACCTCAAGCTTCTTCCTGAGTTCCTCGTATTTTTTAATATTTTCATCGCGGGCCTTTGCAAGGCGAACAAGATCGGGATTGGGCTGCTCATCCGGGGCATCCTCACGCCGCTGGACGGAAAAAAGACCTGGTTCTTTTTGCGGATTTCGGCCTATATAGTCCTCGATCGCCTCTGCCCGCTTTCCGGGAGGGAGGTCTTTTATTTTCGAGGGGGTCTTCTTTATGTCCTGCTTTGCCTCATTAATTCGGATTTCTAAACCCTTAATCTCCTCCTCCAGAAATGTTCTCTCGTTATCAGAAAGGAGATTAGGGATGGCTGCTTTGTTTGCCGTGTTTTTCTGGGACTTGGCCAGCAGATCCTGCTCTTTGTTGGCGGCGTCCGTCAGCAGATCATTGGCCTTGTTCGCGAGTTCCGCCTGCTCAATGTCGAAACGCTTCTTGCGGGCGGCCTCTTTGATTTTGGCTGACTGAATCTCCGCTTCAGTGTCCGTGATGTCTCCCTTGGTCCGGCCGGATTCGACTTCAGCAAGGGCCAGTGCGGTTTCGGCATCCGAGGCCTCAAGCGTCAGTCGGTCAAGGCGCTGGCGCGCGGTCGCCGCGTTGTCGATGTCCTGCTTCAGGTTTTTGTATTTGAGGGCCGCGCCGTCAATGGCCTGCGCGTGTCTGTCCCATATCTCGTCCGCCTCTGCGGCATCGTCAGCGGCATCCTTGGCTTCGTTCGCGGCGTTGCGTGATTCCGTGGACAGAGCCCGGAACGCCTCCGCTGCTTTTTTTGCGGCTTCCTGAGCCTTGGTGCCAAATACATCAAAATTCTCCAGAAGCTGGAACACGGCGACGCTGACCAGTCCGATAACGCCCGCAATCCCTGCCCCCAATCCAAGCTTCTCAGCGAGAACCGGGAGATTATTCAGGATACCCTTAAAACCGTACTGTAAATCATCGGCCGCCTGCGCCGCGGCGAGCGTCGCCTCGCCCATGTCCCCGGTTTTTTTGGCGGCCTCGCCCTCAACCTCCCCGCCCTCCTTGGCGGCTTTACTCTTTGCTTTGATCGAGTCGAGGACTTTCTGGACGTTTTCAGAATAGGCCTCAACCCCGTCCTCCTGCGCCCCGACTGTCTCCTCGGTTTCCTTCACCTCCTCCTCTGATGCGCCGGTCTCCGCCTCCCTTTTTTTATTAAGTTCCTCAATGACTTTTTTAACGTGCTCGGAATACGCGCTGGAAAGTTTTTCCTGCCCCCCTTTCTCCGCCTCGCCTGCGGCCATTGCCGCGTCCTGCCGAGCCTTGATGGAATCACTTACTTTTTTCGCGTTTTCCGCAAACGAACTGGCGGTTTTCTCCACGGCCTCTCCACCCTTTTCCGCTGCGGCGGCGGTGGCCTCAAGATCAGCGGCCTGCTTGCCGTCGCTGGTTTCTCCAAAGACATTCTTCGCTTTTTCTCCCAGCTCCCCCAGTTCATCCGTGAGCGAGTCGAGCCCTGTCATCTTCAAAGACAGGCCGTCCGTGGACGAAGCCGCCTCCTTCATGCCATCGGCCAGCTCCTTCGGGGCGGTCGTGCTGATCTTGGCGGAGGCCTCCGCCGCTTTGTCCATCTCCTCCGCGAGCCCGGCGGCGGCTTGGCCGGCGGTGGCGGTCTCCTGTGCCAGATCGGCGAAACCGGAGGTGTCAGGCGCGGCGATGGTGACAGCCGGTGCGGGCGCGGAGGTCGGGGAAAGCGGTGCGCCCTGCCCTCCGGCATCAACTCCGCCCTGCCCGTCAAGAGAGGAGGGTGGAATGAAGGGGGTGGCGGTGGACGGCAGGGACCACGTCCGCCCGCCGGTCACATCGGTCAGTGCGCGGACGGCGGCGGCGTGCCGGTAAACGGCGGCCGTGGCCTCGTTGCTGCCGGTGACGGACGCGTCAGCCGTCGAGACGGCGGCGGCCTTCTGCGCGTCAATCGCTGCCGTGACCGTGTTGACTCCGGAGGGGTCCCCGGTCGTTTTGATTCCGATGCTCAGTTCCTTGTCAGCCATATTATTCTGCTACAGCCTCCACCATTTCAATTTGATAGGACACGATCGCGAACGGACCGTCGGTCGTCCCGTTGGGGATGACGGATGACGCGCCGAAATCCCTCCCGTTCCAAGTGAAGTTGGAATTAACGGCCGTCAGCGCATCAAGGTGATCGATGAGCCACTTCTGAGCATGTTCCTCCGGGGTGGCGGCCGTGATTCCTCCGCCGGAATACGGATAGGTGAACTCAATGAATTCCCGGACGCGCGTCAGGGACGCGGTCCACCGGACGTTCCCGCGAGGAAACATAAGTCCGGTGGACCGCCCCGCGATGTCGTGATTGTCGAATGCCTGCCGGTGGGACAGCTGCGGCTCCTCCCCGGGCGGGAAATAATCATGGCCATCCAGAGACAGTAGGGCAACGCCTCCGCCGATGGAGACGGAATGATGGTTCTCAACAAGACTGGAGGGGATGGCCATGGCGCAGGGGTCAGCCGGTCACGTAAACGAAAGCCCAGTTATCGTTGGAGGTGGATGGGTCGAAGTTGAGGCGGTAGAGCGTGCCGGAGTCGGTCTGGAGGACGTAATCCCCCCGGCGCTGATTGGGCAGGGCGAGGCGCGCGGCCTGGTCGGCCGCCACGGTGAACGTGGGCTGGATGGCCGCGCGGAACGCGGCGCGCTGCGCGGAGCCCATGGCGGCCCAGGCGGCGGCCAGACTTCCCCCGGACGCATCGCCCGGCAGGTGCCCGCCGTCGCCGTCGATCCATGTTCGCGGCTCGGCACCTTCCTCGATGGGCGCATCCTGGAACAGCTCCTCCCAGGACCCCGGATCGGTCGGGTCCGTGCCCGTGAGCCGCCACAGCAGCTCCGTCTCTCCGGTGATGCTGGCGGTGTCGCCGGGCAGTGCTCCGGTGTGGGTGAGCGCATCCTCCGCCTGGCTTAGCTCGAAATGAACCGGCGCGATCAGAGCAAGGAATGTGGCCTTGTTGGGCGCGCTCAGGGCGTTGTAATCGGCCAGCATCTGGCTGGCGGTGGGGAGGGCGGCGGCGGTTGGAAGACGGCCGCCGTCCTTGTCGATGAATGGTGCGGGCATGGGATCAGGATTCGGGGGGTGGCTGATTGGTGAGCATGTTCACCCAGTTCGCGGCGGTGCCGGGGGCGTTGGTTTTGAGGAGGAACAGGTATCCGCCCTGGTCCCGCACGCTGGCGGTGTCGCCGGCGATGGCGTGCGGGAGGGTGGAGTAAACCAGCTCGGGCGCGGCGACCCGGTGGTGCGTCGGCTGGATGGCCGCGCGGAACGCGGCCTTTTCCCCCGCGGGCATCGCCGCGTAACCGGTGAGCATATTGGATGGGACGGTAAGAGCCATGGTGGTGAGGGTTCAGGGTTTGCCCGGATCAGACGGCGTGATCGGTGGGCAGGACGTTGAGCACCCGGTTCAGGGCGTTCTTGAAGACGGTGAGCTTCAGCTTCGGCGCGGTGACCTCGTTGCCGGAGGTGACCCCGCCGTCCAGCACCAGTTCGCCCCACAGGACGTAGGTGCGCACCAGCTCGTCGTCCTGGTTATACTGCTGGAGCTGGAACCAGCCTTTGACGCCGTCCAGGGTGCCGGCGAAGGGCACGGACTCCACGAAGTCACCCACGGCCGCCACCGCGCCGGCGCTGATGGGGCCGGTCATCATCTCCAGCTCCTGCACGATAAGGTCCGTGTCCTGCTGGGTGAAGGTGATCTCCACGGAGGCGGGGCCGGGCCGGATGTTGCGGCGCAGCACCTGGTGGCCGCCGACCGTCCGCATCACAGGGATCACGGTGCCGGTGACGGGGGTGATCTGGAGGGTGGTGATGGCCTCGCTCAGCTTGGTCCAGTTGGACTCCGGCGAGTAGTCAGGCTTGGCGGTCTCGCTGACGAGGACGCTGTCAATGGTGGTTCCGGCGCGGGCCAGATACAGGTGGGAATTGGCAATGCCTGAGGTGCGGATATTCATGGGAAGTATCGGTTTGGTTTATGGGTGGGAAAATCAGTCGGCCGGGCGCAGGGCGCGGAGAGCGACGGGGAATTCAAAAATGAGGGTGGCGACGATGTAGCGGGAATCCCCCTGCCGGAGAGTCTGCGTGGTCATGCGGGCGTCCCGGAACTTCGGGATCAGCGACAGGCCGGGCGAGCCCTCCGGAGGCACGCGGCCGTGAAGCCCGTGGGTGATGGCCTCGGCGACGTCCAGCGTGGTGGGCGCGTCCTCCCGCATGACGACCTCGGGAGTCCACACGGAAACCTCCATTGTCACCTCCACCGGCGGGCCGGACACGCGGGCCTCCGCCTTGCCGGACCAGCCGGTGACGCCGAGCATGACGGCACAGCTTCCGGCGGCCATGGCGGCCCCGATGTGCTCCCCAAGGTCCTGCTGGGCGTAAACAATCACGCTCTCGGCGGGGACTTCGGCCATGGCGGCGACGGGGGCGCGGATGGAATTGAGGTAGGTGCGGAACTGGCGGGCGTTCATGCGTTTGAAAGTTTGGCTTTGAGGTAGGCGGTCAGGCCGATTCCGGCGGCCTTCAGCCACTCCTCGTCACTGGGAAGGATTTTGCGGTCCTGTGGAACGGTCGCTTTTTTGGTTCCGGCGAAGAGCGCGATGAACATCCCGCCTTTTTCCTCGGCGGGGCGGCCAAGCACGAGTCCCGCAGTATCGGTTTTACCGGCCGCCTTGTCCTCCTTGGTGAACGTGCGCCATTTCAGGTCTTTGAACTCCCGCGCCCGCTTGCCGTAGGACTCCTTTTTGATTGGAATTGTCAGCAGCCGCGAGCGGATCGGCCGGAGGTGATAGGTGAAAAATGCGCGGCTCAGTCCGGCGCGCTGCATGGTCATGGTCACACCGTCGTCCGTGCCGGAAGCTTTGACGGAACCCGCCGCTTTGGCGAAAAAATGCGTTGGCTCGGCTCCCAGGGCGTTGGCGGTTTTGTGCTTGGTGCCAACCTCATCCTCCAGATCTTCCGTTGTGAGGCGGCCGACGAACTGGGCCATGTATTCGTGCATGGCCCTGCGGTCCGGCCCCGTAGCCCCGAGGGCCGCGTCCAGCACTCCGCGCACGGCGGACAGGTCAAATGTGAGATCAATTTTAAGCACGGTGGCTGGTTTTTCAGGCGGCTTTGGCTTCAGCTTCGTGGAGACGGCGGACACGCTCGCGCCGCTCAGCGCGGAGTTTTTGGTAAGCCTCCTCGGTGTCGTCGTCGCCGAGGCTGACTTTGAGCGTCACGCTCACCGTCTGCACCACGGTCGGATTCGCGTCCTCCGGGATGGTGGCCTTCGGAGTCGGCAGCTCATGGACCGGCTCGGGAGCGGGTGGCGCCACAGGTGCCGGAGTCGGCGGCGCAACGGGAGCAGGCACCGGATTTTCCGGGACGGGCGCGGGCGCAATCTGTTCCGGCTCGGGCCCCGGGGCGGGAGGCTCAGCCGCTGGCTCCGGGGCAATCTCAGGCGCGGGCGATACCGGCACGCCCAGTCGCAGGCACTCGTCGCGGCTGACTCCGCGCCAGCGCCGGGTGGAGCCGAATGCGAAAGGAGGAGTCTCCGTGTCCAGCGCGTCGTCGAAAGTCTGTCCGTTGCCCAGCCGTGACCAGATCGGATCCCCGACGGGCGCGATCATGCGGCCCTCGTAAAGCGTCCCGCCGATTTTGACCCAGCGGGCCTGCCAGTCAGCGCGGGGCGCGCGGGCGTAGCCGGAGCGAAGCTCCCAGCACGGGAAGAGGCGGAGGGAAATCGGCTCCTTGGCGCGGGCGTTCTGCGCGGCGGACTGATAAAGCATCCGCTGCGTGTCGATGATGAGATTCAGCCGGCGGTCGCTGCTGAGGTCCTGGATGGATCCCGGGCGGGCGGGCGGCACCGTGGAGTCCTGCGGCGTGCCGAAGTGGCCGTTTTCCGGGTCGTAATGCAGGGCCTCCAGCGCCTGCTTGAGCCGCAAACGCACTTCCGCCTGACCGATGGAGACGCCGTGCTGCTCGGTCATCAGCAGGGATTCGACAGCATCCCGCATGATGGACAGGTAAATCAGACTCGTGGTGCGGGCGGAAAATACGGCGCGCCGCCGGACCTCGCGGGCAAACGCCAGCCGCGCGTCCCGCGACGCCAGCGCCGTGGGCAGCACGCCGCGACCGCGCGCGGCAAGGAAGGCGTCAGTGATGGTCATGCCTCCTCCTCTCCCGTGGGCAGGGCCACGAAGTATTCCGCATCGGTCACCTCCTCGGCCGCCTCACTGGCGAGAAGCGCCGCGATCAGCGGAGCCACTTCGGGCATTTCGCAATCGGCCGTGCGGACGACGGCGATGATTTTCCCATCCCCGCCGGTGACGGCCGCCTCCACGGGAGGCAGGCAGGAAAGGGTGATGACCGGGGTGCCGTCTTCAATAACGACAATTTTCGGATGGCCGAAAGCGGCGTCCAGCCCCGCGCGGGCGGCGCTGTAAATCGCCGGGGAGGTGCGGAAAAAGCGGTTCATGGCGGCTTAGAAGTTGGCTTTTCCGATGTGCTGCCCGGCCAGGCGCTCGGCGTAGGCGAGATCGGCCGCGCTCCATTCGGAGGACGGCGCGGCGGTGATGATGGCCGCGATCTGATAGGCGGCCAGCAGCGTGGAGCCTTTGCCGATGGTGGCCGTGGCGCTGTCCGTGTCCGACGTGTTGCCCGCAGTGGTGAGGGTGACATCAAGCCCCGGCTGAATGCTGTCCTTTCGAAGCCTGAGCCTGCCAATGCTCCAGTCGATTTTACAGGTCAGGACGAAAAAACCGTCAACGGAGGCCAGTGATGCGGATGAGACCCCGGCGTCCGCATCGCCCGTTTTGCCCTGAGCGCGGAAATTGTCGCCGCCGCCCCGTGTCTGGAGCGCGATCCGGCTGTTGGTCCCGCCTGCCGGAGTGGTGTACTGCATCGCGTAGTGGGAGGATGACCCGGCCGACCGGTTCGGGTCCGACAGCGCCAAGATCATTATCCCGTGCCCTTTGTTGCGGAAATTGGACAGACTGCCGCCGGTCAGCTCCAGAAAGTCGTCAGTGCCATCAAACTGCACGAACGGAAAAGCCCCCGCGTTATTGTAGGTCGGCCGGAATCCGGCGGTTGTCTGCGCGGCGTGATGGGCACCGCCGGAAAGGTCCTGCCATGTCGCCAGCGCAACACCGTTCGCGGCCGGGTTCCCGGAGCCGTCCAGCAGCCCGGCGCGGGCGGAAAAATAGCCATTCAGGCCCGGGAGGCTGGAGGCCAGTCTGACCGTCCGATCCTGGGATGGCACGCGCTGGCCGATGACCTTCCCGGCATCCGCGAGCCTCAGAGTGTAGCCTGTCCCGGTTTCGCCGGCGATGGCCACGTTGTTGGCATACCACTGATGCGCCACGGTGCTGGTCAGCACGTCGCCGGGCATGTTGGTGGACGGCCCGGTGATGACCGGCAGCGTGGGAATTGTGCCCGCCAGAAACCCGCCGCGCCTGAGCACGGTCCCGGCCGCCGTGCTGGAGGGCCAGAGAAAGGATGATCCCGCCTCGCCGGTCGGAGTTCCGTTTAATGTCCAGTTCGGGTCACTCATGGATTGAAGAGAGGGTTTGCTTTCAAGGCGGGCACAATGATGCCGGTCTGAGTGGTGGTGCCGTAGTCGTTGGCGTGCAGATTGTCGTAGGTCTGCGCTCTCGGGATCGTGTCCCGGCTGAGGTCGGCAGCGTAAAAAGGATCGGATTCGTTACCGGAGTGCACCCACGGCGTGCGCAGGTCGAGATAGTTGTCCGGATAAAGCGCGGCCAGCGCGTTGTTAACGGCGATGCACGTGGTGTAGTTCGCGTGCTCGGATGGCGGGCCGTTCTCGGTGAAGGGATTGTAAAACCCAATGAACAGAATCCGCTTCGTCGCCGGCATCGCTTCCCAGGCCGACGCGCAGTCGGCCATAATCTGGGCGTAATCGGGATTGTTGCGGCCAACCCAGAAGATGACCACCTCATTCGGCCCGATCTCTCCGGAGCTGATCGCGGTCAGGAGGCGCGCGAGGATCTGGGGGGAGGTCTGGCCATCCATTCCCCGGTTCACGAACATGCGGTAATTTGTCCACTCCAGCCCACACTTTGCACACCAGCGCTGCACCGGAGTCAGCGCGGAGTTCATGGTTGTGGAGTCGCCGAACGGAAAAACCGTGGACGGGATATTGTCGTAAGTCTGGACCGCGCCCACTGACGGAATGGTGAACGTGTCCATGTCATCCATCCCGGCCTTGAGCGTATCCGCGTCCGCGTCACTCAGTGCCCGCTGGTAAATCACCAGAGCCTCCATGTGCCAGATGCCGCCAGTGTCCACGCTGGTCCCGTTGAGCTTCGCGCCCAGGCTGGCGGAATTGCGCGTGCGGGCGGATTCCGTCCGGGCCGCCGTGGTCGCGGTGCCGTTGACGTTGCACCGCACGCGGTAGCCGAGAAAATCCCCCTGAACCACGACGGAGATAAAGCCGGTGCCGGTCGCGGTGATGGTCGTGTTCGCCGTCGTGCCCTCGTCCCAGTTTGTGGCAATGTAAGCCGACATGTTGGACTGAGTCGTGATCCGCAGTCCCAGGCGCGGGGCGGTGTCGGAAACCCCTGTCGTAATCACAAACGGCCAGCGGATGGCCGTGGGATTGGCTGGCTGCCGCATCCGCAGGCCGAAGGTCAGGCCCGGCACATATCGCCCCATGTCCAGCATGTCGGACGACGGCAGGAGCGTCTTTCCGCTGGCGAAGGCGATGTATGATTTCGCCCCGTTGACGACAAAGGACGGCTGCGCCGAGGCTGTCGGCTGGACGTAGTTCCGGCTCCGCCCACTGTGGTCGTAGGCGATGGCGACAAAGCCGGTCCCGCCGCCGAGCCATGACGTCACGGCGGCATTGTCCACCCAGCCACTGGCGCCGGCTGAAAAATCCTGCTCCACGCTGTCCGTGCTCCGGCGCAGCCTCAGAAGCGGCCCGCTGTAGGAGGCGTAAATCTTTCGCGCGCCCCAGGCCGCATAAATGCCCGTCCCGTTCCCTCCGCCGCCCGCGCCGGACGAGCCGCCTCCGAAAAGACGGAAACCGCCGCTCCCGAAGGATCGGACGGGAGAGATTTTAGGGTCTGGACTGAGCAGCTGATACATCAGGCGGGGAGGTTCCAGGTCTGAACGGTGATTTTGACGCTGTCGACGGAGCTGCACCCGATGCCGTGAATGGCGTTCATCGCGGCCGCGCCCTCCAGGCAGAGCTTGCCCCCGCGCGGAACAGGGCTGCCGGCCGAGGCGGTCAGGGAAACGGACGCGCCGTCGAACTGGAAACGGGCGTCGCCGCCCTCGACGTCGATAATGACCACGCGGCGGGTGCCCCCGTCGGAGGCGAGGAGCTGCACCGGCGCCGCGATTGTCACTGCAATGTTTGAAGTCATGAAATCAAGGAGTTGTGAGGGTGTTGGACGGGCCGCGTTTGACCTGGTTGCCCGGCGTCATGGTTGGGCAGATGAAAGTCGGATCGAAATTGCCGGTCCCGACGCCGTCAATTTTCCACTCGGTGTTGGCGAAGGAGGTTTTGGTGTAGCCCGGCCAGTCGGTGCCGGTGAAATAATAACCGAAGTCTCCGGAGCTGGTCAGGACCGCGCCCGTGGTGGGCACTCCGTAAATGGCGGCCGGGCCGGTGCCATCGTCGTCCGTGGCGGTGCCGGTGAGTTTTGTCAGCCAGCAGCCGGCGGTCCACAGGATGGTTTTGGCGGCCTCGCCGGTCACGGTCACCGCCAGCCGTCCGGGGCTGTCCGCGTCGCCGGCGACTGCGGTAACGGCAATGCTCCAGGACTCCGTGCCGGTGTCCGCCGCTGTCACGTCCACGCCGGGTGTGCCCACCAGGGTGGCGGAGGCTGCTCCCGTGCCGCATTTGATTCCCGCGCGGACATCCCACATTTTGACGCGCGCGCCCCCCTCGCTCCGGGCCGTGACCTGGGCGAGCAGATGCGCGGTTCCGTGAGGACTCACCGCAATTCCGCCGCCGCCCGAAAAAGTCAGCACCGCCGGTGTCGCGGTCGTGGTGGTGACGCGCAGCGCTCCGGCCTCAATGACCGGCTCGCCGAAAACAATGAGACCCGTGGGCGGCAGGGCGGATGCCGGGAGCTTGCCGTCGCTGCCGATCAGGGGGATTTGTCCGGGGGAAGGAGTGGCGGAGGCCGTGATATGCGC
This sequence comes from Verrucomicrobiota bacterium, assembly GCA_040386695.1. Lineage (GTDB taxonomy): Bacteria > Verrucomicrobiota > Verrucomicrobiia > Verrucomicrobiales > V1-33 > CAIZWU01. Next base: position 43,781 of record JAZKFB010000024.1, on the reverse strand, counting down.
GGAGTTCGCCAGCCCGGAAAAGTCCTCCTCAAGATCGCCGATGGCAACGGCTTGGAGATTCGCGGAGGTGATGAGTCCGTCAATGTCCTCACCCTGATTATCCAGCTCAGCCTGCTGCGCGGCAATGGCGCTGCCGTGCCCGGCGGACGCTGCCTGAAGGGCGGAAATCGTGCCGGCCTGCGCTGTCACCGCGCCCGCCAGCGCCGTGGCGCTGGACGCCAGGGCATTGTCCGCCGCCTCGCGCAAATCGGCCTCGGCATCCACGGCGGCGGTCACGTCGCCCTCGGTCACATACCGGTCCACCGGGTCACCGGTGCGCGCCCGGACCACCATTTCACCGGCGGCCAGCACAATGCCCTCGGCCGTCCGGAACTCATACCAGTAAACGCGTTCGCCGCTGACATCGACGGGCAGCTGCAGCACCCCCTCCGCCAACTCAAATTCCGCGTGCCAGCCGGTTTCATCGCGCACCGCCTGGGCGCTGGCCGGAACCGTGAAATCAGCAGCCGCAACACTGCGGTCAATCCATGAATCCGTGCCCGGCCGGGTGCCTCCGGAGGTGCTGACCAGCAGGCGGATGGCGGACACTCCGGCCATATTGTCCAGCGTGCCGTCCTCCTTCAGCACTCCAATCCTCCACGTCACGGGCGCGCCCTGCCAGGCGTTGAACTGGAGCACGGATGTGCCGTGGCGGGAGTCGCGACGGCGGGCAAGGCTGTAGAAGATGGCGGGATCCACGGTGAAAGTGATGCGTTATGAGCCGTCAAGCATCCGGCGGTCCCGCAGGCGGGGAGGGGCGCAGATGCTGGGAGAGGCGGGGGTTTTGCCGGTCAGTCCCTCGGGCCCGGTGACCACAGGCTCCGGGCGGGAGATTCCAACCTTGCCGGAACCGATGTCGCGCAGGAACTGGCAGGCGGTTTCGTATTCCCGGGCGCGCACATCGGTCATGAGATTGCTGACCGGAGTGGTGGACAGCAGGCTGTAACGGTAAATGCTGCCCAGAGCATGGCGGCACTCGGGCGGGACACTGCCTTCCTCCCCCAGCTCGCCGCGGGCGGCGCAGTAGCCGCGCACCGTCGCCACCACTCCCTCCAGGATCTCGGCGCGGAAGTCCTCGTTGAGGTGCTTCCGGATCTGGTCCAGCTCGCCGGGCCCCAGGAGGTGATCGGCGAGCGAGACGGTGTAGATTTTCCAGGCCATGGTCGGGAGTGGCGGCGGGCGGGCGGATCAGCTGAGGGTGATGCGGTTGCCGCAGATGGGGGAGGTCACGATGACTGTTTCCGTCCAGTCCACGGCCATCTTGGTGATGATGTCCTCGTGCCGGAACTCCTTCACGGCGGACACGCCGTTCCCGGTTGGAGAGAAGGTTTTGCAGAAGGACGCGTCCATGGTGTCGGGATTGTCCTGGGCGTAAAACACGAACACCTCGCCGCCGATGACATTGGCTGTGGATTTCGCTGTGCCGCGCGGGGCGGTGTCGTATGGAATCGTGCCGATGCGAACTTCGATGGCGGGATTCAGGAGCATTGAGGCAAATTCCCCGAGCGCGAGACCGGTGGAGTTCACTCCGCTTTTCCGGCTCTTGACCTTGGCGTGCTTGCGGATGACCACCCACGCGGAAAGGCCCATCGCGATTCGGTTGGGCATCTTGCCCGTGGCGCTCCAGATGGCCTCGATTTGAGCGTCAATCTGGTCAATGGGGTCAACGCTGTCACTGCTCCATCCGCCAAGCCCACCCGTGGCGGTGACGGCTCCTTTGACCGCGTCCCACACCTTTTTCTCCCGGCTGCGGATGGCGGTGTTGACCAGCTGATTCACCTTCGCCTGCTTGATCGGGAAGGCGTTGGAGGCATTCAGTCCAGCCTGCTCCAGCTCGTAATCGTCCAAGCCGATCTGGAGGCCGTGAGTCAGGCAAAGGAAAGGGGGGTCGGTAGCGTCAAAGGTGATTTCATTCCGGCCCACGCCCAATGGGCGGCGAGTCTCCACCACAGAAAACTGCTGCTTGTCGTCGTATTTTTTATACTGACCCTGGGCCACTCCGGTGACAACCCACGGGGAAACGAACGAGGCCAGCTCATTGGCGGACTGATCCTGCACGAGGCCCTGAGCGTACTGCGTCAGGACGTTGTTAACGGCGGCGGGACTGTTGTTGCGCACACGCAGGAGGCTGTGCGAGGCAGGACGCCGGCGGCGGGGGCGGCCGGCGGCAATGGGCGGCGCGAGCGATGCGGAAGCGAGCACCAGAAGGGGAGCGATAAGACGGTTCATTTCGTGAATTTTCATGAATGGTGGAAGGTGGTGAAATTGACGCTGGATCAGCTTGCGAAGATCAGCGGGACGATCAGGCGGGCCTGGAGCAGCTGGGCTTCAGCGGTTTTAGCCTCCTGGGCGATGGCGACGACGACACGCGCGCCGGTGCCGGGATCGAGTTTGAACGTGCCGTCCGTGTGCTGGACCAGGCGGCTGCCCTTCACGATGTTTCCGGCGGTGGTGTGCAGCTTCAGCTCAATCTTGTCCGGGCACTGAGGGAGAGCGATGGTGCTTTCGCCGTCGGGATCGTCGGCTTTGGTGATGACGCCGTGAATTTCGGCGGTGGCGGATGCGGAAATTGCGCCGGCGGCGGTGACGCCGTAGCCCTCCTTGCCGTTGTGGTCGCCGCTGGCGGCGATGCGGTCGTAACCGCCTCTTAGAACTGTGGCCATGATATTATGGGTGGTGTGGGTGGTGATTGATTGTTGGCGGGCTCAGGCAGCCCAGATTTCCGGCTTCTCGGCCATGGCCTGAAGAACCAGGTCGGCCCGTTTGGCGGAAGGCATCCGGTTGCGCAGCTCCAGAAGGTGCTTGTCCTGCTGAGCCTTCATGTCGGGCGCGTCCCCCTCGCCCTCCTTGATGCCGGGAGGCGCGGTTTTCGCTCCGGCGGTGCCCCGGTTATGCACGCGGGCGGTGGGCGCTGGCTCCTGAGCGCCCTGCTCGGGCAGAGACTCCAGCAGGGCCAGAGTGGGCGCGCGGTTGGCGGTGAGGCCATCGCGGAAAAACTGCTCCTGACCGGCGGGAATGCGGTTTTTCAGGCGGGTGAGGGTTTCATCGGTCGTCGCCTTGTCGGCGGCGGCGAGGCGGTTATTAACCCTGATCACCTCGACGGTGATGTCCTCAAGGGTGGTGGCGGCGGGGAGCTTCAGCTCTGTGGCGAGTTTGGACAGGTCCATGGTTTCAGCGGTTGGTTTTTCGGTGATGGGCGCGGGTGATGGCGCGCGGTTGGAAATTGGCTTCAGCCCGCCGATGGCGGGAATGTTGGTGAGGGCGACGGATGAAAGATAAAGAGGCGTCACGCGCGCCCGGTTGCCCCGGCTGGCACCCGCGCTTTCCGGCTGTCCGGCCTCGTAGTCGGTGTCCAGCACCACGGAGCAGTAGCGGTAAGCGCCGCCGGTCAGCATCCGCTCCCCGTCCTCGCTCCACTTGGCGCGGGCCAGCAGGCGGTCATTCTCGACACGGAGGTCAGTAAGCCAGCCCATCGCGTCGGTGGTCTTGTCCTTGTCCCCGCTGTGGTGGTCGCGGTCGATCAGCAGTTCCGGGCTGCCCATCTTCCGCCAGTTGGAAACCAGCAGATTCAGAGTCTCCGGCCGGACCACCTGGGCGACGTAAACCTTTTTCCCGGCGGCGTCCTCCGTCTCGTTGGGGAACGTGCCGACACGAAGGGCCTCAAACCAGCCGTCGGGATTTGCGAGTTGGAATTTCATTGTCGGAAAATGGTTATTGCCCCGGCGGGGTTGCCCAGCCCTCCAGCAGCCCGGCGGCGGAGAGATCGGCGAAAGCGGCGTCGGCCTTCAGGGTGCCCGGCTCGGCACCGGCCAGCAGGTCGATGGTGGCCTGAGCCCGCTCCAGCAGCGCGGGAAACTCAGGGCTGGCGGGATCGGTTTCGGCCAGCTGCAGCAGGAGGGAGCGGGAGCCCTCGAAGTCCTCGTTCAGCGCGGCGGCCACGGCGCGGCGGGCCTCATCGGCGGCGGTGACGTATTCCAGCTGGCGGCCCCCTGCCCTGTTTTTGACGGTGACGTCCGGATCCGGCTCTTCTTCGGGCGGCTCTTCGGGCTTCGGCTCTTTTTCGCCGGGCTTCAGTTCCGGCTCGGGCTCCGGTTTCGCGGCCGGCGTCAAATCGTAGCCGGTCTTTTCCTTCAGCTGCTCCAGGGCGATCTCGTATCCGGCATCCTTGAGGTCCTTCGCGTGAGTGACAACCTTGTCAGGGTCGTTTTCCTCGGCGGCGGAGAGCTGCCAGTAAGCCAGCACCGGCTGACCCGGAAATCTGGACTGGAGGAGCGGACGGTCCACCTGCTCCTGAAACACCTCGGTCACCAGCACGGCCTCGCGGCGGGCCAGTAAATCAAAAGCCTCCTGGTGGGCGGATCCGGCAAGGGTGCCGCTGCCGGGGGCGGAAAGCATGGTCAGAAGACCGCCGGTGCCCGCGATGACCAGCTGGGAGTCGCACCAGTCGGCCAGCTCCTTGAATGGGCTGGGGCCAGTGTTTTTGGCCTCAACGGTTTTAATGTCGGAGCCTGCGGGAAGGGTTCCCCGCGCCTGGGCAATGACCTGTTGAGCGATGACTTTGAACTCCTCCTGCTGCTGCTCCGTGACATCCGGTGGCATCAGAGCGAAAATAGCGGGAATACCGAAGGTTTCAGCGAATCCCTGCCAGTCCTTCAGGGAGATATTTTTAATAACGTAGAGCCTTGCCGCCTTCCGCCCCACGGGCCGGGAGCACTCGCGAACAACCCAGTAGTCAGGATCCAGCAAATCCCCCTGCACCGCCCCGCTGGCCGCGGAGGCATTGTAAGCCCAGGGCGCGGACCGGCCGTCACGGACAAAATACTCCTGCGGCACCGGATCGAGACACGGGGCACCGTCGATAATGCATTTTTCGAGAAATGCGCAGCCGCGGAACCGGGCCATTCCCAGCGCCTCGATGGATGCACGGAGGCCCTTCAGGCTGGTGTAAAACTCCTTGAGCGCTTTTTGCTGAGCCTCGGCCAGTGTCTTATCGGCTCCGGTCAGATGCTCGGGAATGAGCACATCCCAGTCCAGGGCGGACAGGGCTGACTGGCTACGCTCCACGAGGGCGCCGTAAATCGCATCCTCCTCCTCGATCCAGTCCAGCAGCCATTGCCAGTCCGCCTGCGCGCCGCGCTTGGCGTCCTCCACCATGCGCGTCACCGCCCAGGCATTGAGCCCGCGCAGAGGATTGAGTGAATCACGCCACTTGCCCAGCCGCTGAAACAGCTCGCCGGCATTGATCGTCTGCATATGCACGCGCGGGCCCCGCTTGGCGGCGGGCGGCGCTTGCAGCTGCTGTGATGGGCGTTTGGCCATTAAAGGGAGCGGTTGGAGCGTGAAGCGAATGCGGAGGCGTGGCGGGAATGACCAGCGAAAGGCGCAGGCATGGCGACGGGCGGAGTCCGGGTGTCGGCATGGAGGGCCAGGGCGATGCTCCAGAAGCCGTCCGCGTGGCCGTCCTCGCTGGAATCGGCGGTGAAGCGGATGTTGCCGCTCTTGGTGGTTTCCTTGCGGATGGCCCGCAGGTGGGATGAAAGCTGCGCATCCAGCGGAATCTGAATGCTTCTGTCCTCGAAGGCGGTGCGGACGGGGTAGGCCAGATCCTCTTTGACCGGCAGACTGAAATTGATCTCCTCCACCTGATACCGGCCGATCAGACGGCGGGCGTCCTCCATGAACTGAGCCCCGAGGCCGGTGCTGTCGCCGCACATCCGACGGCAGATGCGGAACCATGGGTAAAGCTCGCGCTCCTGCGCATTGAAGGTCTCTCCGCGCAGCCGGATCATTTTGCGCACGAAATACTTGCTCCCGACCTTTTCGATGAGCGTGAACCACGTGAAATCCTTCTTCCGTCCGATGTCGCATCCCCCGTAAAGCACGGAGCCGTTCCGCTTTGCCTCCTCCGCCTGCGGCAGGGTCCACTCCCAGTCCTCGCCTCTGGGGTATTCGCACCCCCCGATCATCGCGTATGTGATGAAGGCGGCACTCTCGTCCGCCGGGATGCACATGAACTCCTGCTCGAAAGACTCTTTGTCCGCCGCGCTGGCCCGCTCACTGTCGAAATACCGCTGCTCGTCCCACTCCAGCCGCTCGTCATCTTCCGGCAGCTGACTCTGGAGCTTCCAGAGAAACCCCTGATTCAGCGCGTCCCAAAGCGTGATCTTGTGATAGCTCCAGCCCTTCGGGTTCTTCAGCTCCTCGGCTTCCCGGCAGAGCTGCGCGAAATAGCCCGGCCGCATGGAGCTGATAATGGCCAGCCGCCCGCCCCAGGTGATGGTGGGCTTGGCGATGGAAAACGCTTTCAGAGGATCCTTGCGCAATGCGAACTCGTCCAGCCCCACGTCCCCGCCCTTGGAGGCCATCGCATCAGGGTTTCCCGAGAGAGCGTAAATCCGTTTGCCGTTGGCGAAGTCCAGAACGTGCGCGGTCGATTTGGCGATCCCTCCCTTGCTCTCCGCCAGCACCTGCCGCCCCAGATCGCGCGCCCCGATGTTGAGCGCCTTGGCGAACATGGTGCAGTAACGCTGAAACTCCAGTGCCGACACCTCGTCTCGGCTGCTCACCCACGCATCGGCGCGGCAGGTGTCCAGGCTGCGGCTGCGCACATAGTCGTAGGACGTGGCGTAGCTGATGCCGATCCGCCGGGACTTGGGAAACAGGCGCAGGAGACTCCGGTCGTGAATCCACCGGTGCTGATACCAGAGCCAGTAGTTCGGGGCCTCGGGGATGCATTTGGCCGCGCCTTTGAAATCCCTGGCGTGCGCGGGCCGGGACTTGGCAATCCGCCATCCGCCCTGGGGCTCGGCGGGCAGAACCAGCTGTGACCGGTCACTCATATCATTCCCAGGGCGGACTCGATCACCTCCAGCGTCTCGGGCGTCAGTCCGCCGGCCGCCTTCCTCTCCTTCAGATTTTTCTCCACATCGGCCAGCTTTTTCTCCTTCGCCTCCAGAATGGCCAGCCTGCGCTCGTCCATATCTGTCTGGCGTGACCGCTCGATGAGAGTCCGCATCTTGACGTAGCCGGGCAGATTCCCGTCCGCCACGGCCTCCTGAATGAACATCGCATCCGCCCAGACTTTCACCTTTTCCAGCTTCAGCGGATCCTGCTTGATCAGCATCTGAGCCAGCAGCGATTGCCGCTGGGCCTGATAGCGCATAAAACGCAGCTCCGACCGCCAATAAGTGCCGAAGTTGTAGAGCGCGGTGGTGCAGACCTCCAAACCGTCCGCCTTTAGCGACGCCTTCACTTTGGCCACCGGCCGCTTTTCCAAGTCGGCATAGATCTGCATCTGACGCTCCTCCGGCAGCTGCCGAAGCACGCTGTCCGGCCGCACTTTCTGCTGCTTGGATCCTTTGATGCGGCTCATTCATCACTTGGTTATGGTGGCGCGAAGACTCTTGTTGCGGTTGATCCACCCCTTCAGAAATTTCGAGAACCGAGCGGTTTTCCCCAGTTCCCGGTAATGGAGGTCACGGAGCAAAAGGACGTCCGCAGCCACATGCAGATCCGAATACTGCGCGGCGGCATGCAGCGTTTTCGGGCCGATAACCCCGTCCTGCTTCACCCCGAGAGCCATTTGCAGCCACTTGGCTGCGCGGGATTTGCCGCAGTTGACAGCGCAGTCCATCACGGCCCATGCGATGCGGGGCGGCAATTTGTCAGCCGACACAGGCAGCCAGTAATCTGACCGGTAAATGGCTTTGGCCTGATCCTTGGTCAGTGCGCGGATATTGACGCCCGGGTGACTCCGCTGGTCGATGCCGTATTTCGTCGCGCCGCCGGGATCCCCGGGCACGTTCTCGAAAACCTCTCCCTCCCAAGGGATCAGCCATGCAAAGTAAGCGTCGAAAGTGAAGTCCATAAATCAGGTCTCGCTTTCAGGTTTATTGCCAAGGGCGCGCAGACGCGGCCGCAGTGGGCAGTTCCGGGCCGGGCAGTCATCCATCCGGTCTTCCAGCCGCTCGATTTTCACGAGGAGGGCGCGCCGGTCTTCCTCGCACTTCCCCGCCGCCTCACTCATGCCGTCGTAAAGCTTTGCCTGCCGGGCATAGAGCACACGAATGGCCCCCACCAAAGCGGCGGCGACGCCTCCCATAAGACTGAGCGCGGCGGAATCTGTTAAGGTCATAAGGTGGCGGAATTCACTCCCCTACCGTTCCCTGCCCGTTCTTGCTTCCGCGCTTCGAGAATGCGGTTTTTATCGGCCAAATCGGCCAAATCGGCCAGAATGACCACGATGCTTCGCGATGTTTCGCAATGTTCCGGTGAGTTCCGCATTGCGGGTATTTCCACCCTGGATGTATGGTTTGGCCACGATGCCCGGCCAACAATCCGTCATTCCTGTTCAGACAGAGCTTGGATTCCATGTCACCCAACAGGTGATTCCCATGCCGGGGCAGCCGAACCTCTTCCATGTGCGCGTCTCACTCGCCCCCCGCATTGGCGAGCATCTGCTGGGCGTGGGTGAGATAGCCCAGAGACTGGGCGTCAGTGTCCGCTCAGCCCGCCGTCTGATGGCCTCCGGCGCGATCCGCTCCCACTGTCCCGGGCTCAGGCGGCGGCGGGTGTACCAGCGGGATCTGGACGCCTACTGCCGGGAGCGGGGCGTGGCGGGGTGATGGTTGCGCTTCAGCGACTCGCGTGCATAATGTCGGCGCGGGATAGAGCAGCCCGGTAGCTCGTCAGGCTCATAACCTGAAGGTCGCTGGTTCAAATCCAGCTTCCGCAACCATTTCCAGATCCCTCGGTTTCACGGCTGAGGGGTTTTCTCGTTTCAGGCATCATGTCCCTGGGGCGCTGCATGGCGCAGGAGAAAGCGGCCGTGGTGTGGGCGGGGTGAAAGGACCGGCTAATGCTGCTGCTGAAAAATTAAAGCCACCACCAAACCTGAAAGCTTGGTGGTGACATGAATGGTATTTTAATGATGATGGGATCTCTCTCAGCGCCGCCGCCGCAATAAGAGACTTCCGAGCGCGAGAGAGAGTGTGACTGTATATCCCGGTTCGGGAACCGCTGTCAGTTGAGCCGTGGTTTTATTGATGTCAACATTGCTGGTAACATTAATGGCCGCCAGTCCGCCTGTCGCGTTCAGGCTCAGGTTGGAGACCACGGATAAGGATGTCCCATTGGCGAACCCGATGCCCGCACCCGTAACCGTATCAAGATCATCGGCTGTCAGGGAAATTGTGCCGGTGACCGTAAGAAGCCCCACATTCACGTTGATTCCCACCGGCGCTGTAACTCCTGGAAGAAGGGAAGGAATGATCACGTTGACCCCCAGCACGCTTACCGTCACCTGACTGAGGCTTGAAATCAGATTTGAACCGGCGGAGGGCGAAGCATTGAATCCATCCGAAAGGACTCCGGAATTCGAGGTGATCACATCGTTTCCGGAAGTGAGGCCGATGGTGAAAAGATTCACCGCGCCCAATATCCCGCCAAGACTCAAATCAAGATTGGCTGAAGCGGATGTGATGCCGCTGGAAGCGGATGCGCTTCTGTTGCCTTCAAGAGCATCAACATCGGATTTAGCATTAAGAGAATCCACCGCCACACCCAGGCCCAAGGTTACGATTCCCGTCCCGGAGGACTTTGTATTGAGCAGGGAAGGAGTGAGATTATAAGGATTTGGAGCAGTGCCCTCCGCGCTGTTTATGGGCGTGACGAGGACGGATAATATCCCCAAATTGTTTCCCAGCAGGGTGCCGGTGACGGTGGCGGTGCCTGATATGTCCTCGGCGGAGCTGCTGCCCGAGGTGACCTCGCCGTATACCGGAACACTGACAGCGGCCATCACAGTAATTAGTTTTATAAATGATTTCACGAGTTTGCAGGGTTGGTGTGGACCTGAATATCCCGGAGCGAATTTTGTAATTCAAAATTAATTTATACGGAAATGCGTTATTTAAAAGTTATAATTTACGCAATGTGTAATAAAATCCAATGTATTACTCACTGCGTAACCTGCATCCAATCGTCTGATCCCCAACGTTTTTAAGGATTAAAAAATAATTCAGTCCCACAAATTTCGATTTGCATCATCCATTAGGAAAATGATTTACTCACTGATGAAGTGACCTCAAATTCAATCTTCCTCCCACAATGTCCGAAGAACTTCGCACAAAGCTGAAAGCAGCCCGAAGCAAGCTCAAAATGACCCAGGCTGAGGCCGCGATTGCCTTGGGCGTTCCGACCCGCACTCTCATCTGCTGGGAGAATAATCAAAGGACGCCCTCCGCCTTTACCCTGAAAATGCTTAATTCCATACTGGACAGTATTTTGGCGAAATAAAAGCCGGTCCGCACGCTTCGGCCTGTCTGCCGCCCATTTTTTTCAGCGCGTCATCCACCCCCTCAAAAAAAAGGCCGCCGCATCGCAAAATCCACCGCCACGCAGCACACATGCACGTTACCCCCGCGGATGATCCGCGACGAAATCCGCTCGTCCACCTCCCGCCACCGGTCCGGCGAATGATTGTTGGTGATGACCGTCCACCTCCCCAGCCGCGCCTGAAGCAGCCCGTGCAGCAGCCCCACCGTGCCCGCCGTCTGGTGCTCGGCCCCGATGTCGTCGATGATCAGGAGCGGCGCCTCTGCGGCTCTCTCCAGTCGGCCGGCGTAATCCTCCCGGTTCTGAAACCGGCGGCACAGTTTGACCCAGTCCAGCCAGCGGGCCTTTCCCGGGTGCATGCCGTGCAGCTGCCGGGCCAGAAAGGTTTTGCCGGTGCCGCTCGATCCCCAGAAGGTGAGCCAGTGCGGCGGCTGCCCGGAGCGCATGGCCCGCTCGAAGTCACCAGTAGCTTTTGCCATTTTCATCAGGATCGGGTCGCCCATACTTTGCCAGATCAGCGGCACTTCCGTTGACGGCGGTGGCGTTGAGGCTGGGGCGGTTCGGGTCGAGGGGGGCCGCATTGCGGCTGACAGGCGGGCGATTCGTTCGGCTATCGGTTCCATTCTTCGGGGTGTTGACGGTTTTCAGGAAATCCTCGGAGCGCTCCACCTCGGCCTGCCAGTTGTTCAGGAGTGTCAGGGTGTCCTTCCGGTAGTATTCCCACCCGGCGGCCTTGGCTTTGGCGAACAGCGCCAGATCGGCGAGGAGCTGATCCTCCGGGAGACGGAGACGGCGGGCGGCGGCGATTTCCTTTTTGCCCCAGGGGGTGGCGGGGCGGCGGCGGAAATGCCGCTGGAGGGCGGCGGCGGCAGGCGGCGGAAACGGAAACCGGGAAGGTTTGGAATCATCGCCGTCCGGAGGGTCGGTGATTCCGGGGATTTCCGGAGTTTCCTCGGCTTTGCCCTGCGGAATTTCCGGGATCAGGCCATCTGGATTTTCCGGAGCCTCGCACACGCGTGTATGTTCCCCGGGTGTGGGGGTGGGGTTAGGGGTTCCAGGGGGAAGGGGCGGGGGAGAGGGGTACGTTACTTTTCCGGTAACGCCGGTAACGGTTTCCCCGTCGGGCGTTACTTTTCCGGTAACGCCGGTAACGCTTTTCCGGCGGTCACGGTAAGCCTGCTGCTTCTCGGCTGCTGTCATTCGGCGTTTGGCATCGGCCGGGCCAATGGACATGGAGCCGTCGGAACCGATGGAGACGCTTCCTCCGGCCTGGATGATGGCGATGATGTCGGCGGCGGTGAGGCTCATGCGGTCGGTTCGTTCAGGGCGGCGGTGGAATCACGAAAAGCGGCAGAGAAATCCTCAGATTTCGAGGAATGCCTGGACGAACCCGGCGGCGACCTGCGGGACGATGGCGTTTCCCGCTCCACGAAGGAGCGGAGCGCGGATGCTCCGGCGCGGGCCCACCCGGAAGGAAAGCCCATCAGCCAGAGGGAAAAGAGCGGGTTCAGCTGGAATGCGCCGGAACTTCCCGTCCCGGCAGGGAATGGCGAGACCGTCACCCCATGCGCATCCGCCGGAAGTGCTCCGCCCGCCTGATTCGGCCCGCCATTGCTCCCGTCCGTCGCCCGCGGGGTGTTCCAGCCCGACAGAATCCCCTCCACGCTCTGCGCCGTCATGCGGGCCCGCCGTCCCCCATGATCCGCTCCCCGGTTGGCGCTCATGTTTGGGCCCTGGGTTGCCTGCGCTGTCGGCCAGCCCGCGAAATTCACCAGCTGCGCTACTCTCGGCAGCTGATCCAGCCGCGACCGCTCCGAACCGTCCGGATTGATCCCGGTCGTCGCCATGCCGGCCGTGTCCTTCCAGTCCCGGCTCGATGCTGTCGGCCAGCCGGAAACCAGAGTCGCCGCATCCTGAAGATTGATCGAATGACCGCCGGCCTTCCGCTTTTCCGGATCCTGGGGCCCGCCGCGCTGGTTGGTGTCCGGCGTCGGCCACCCAGTATAATCTCTGTCGGATATGCGGCGAGCGGACGCCCGCAGCGCACAGATCGGCTCCTGCCCGCTGATATCCCATGTTTTCCAGGTCAGCGAATACTCCAGCGAGCCACAAACGTCCGTCCGCGCTTGCAACCTGCTCGCCAAAGACTGTTGGAGGCTGGCAGGCGGCGATGAGGCCGGCGAACACGGGCCAGAGGTGGCGGGAATCTTCGGCGCCCTTCCGCTTCCCGGCGACACTGAAGGGCTGGCAGGGACAGGAGCCGGTCCAGACGGGCCGGTCAGCAGGCCATCCGGCAAGCTGGAGAGTGAGGGGCCAGCCCGCGATTCCGGCGAAGAAGTGGCACTGAGTAAATCCAGAAAGGTCGTTTGGAGTAACATCGGATATTGAGCGTTGATCGACTTCGCCGGGAGGAATGAGGCCTTCGGCTATGAGTTGTTCGAGCCAGGCGGCGGCGTGCTTGTCGAATTCGTTGTAGTAGTTCATCAGTCCCTTTCAGTGATGGTTATCCAGCAGCCCGCGAAGTCCGCGTAGGCCTTGCTCGCGTGCAGGCTGACCACGGCCGCATCGTTCGGAAACGCCTTCTCGTCCCCGAGCGCGTCCATCACCGCCTTGGCGAGATTGTCCACATCGGGACGGCCGACGGGGTGAGTCGGCGCGCCTTTGACCAGCGCGCCGCGTTTGGTGAGGTGACCGGCGGGGCGGGAAAGGAAGAACTCCAGCCGCATCCGGATGTGCCGGGCGAAGGGCGGATTGCCGGATTCGCGCCAGGCGGTGCGGACGGCGGCTTTCCACGCGTCGGCGGACGGCGGGTTGTAGGTGTGGCCGCGCCTGGTCATGCGCGGGCGGGGCTGCGGCGCGGGGGTGCCGATGACGTGGAAATGGGCGGATTTGTTCATGGTCAAAATTTGTCGGCAGGGTTCAGGTCTCCATCATTCACAGTCTGGATTGCGCTCAGTTTTTGCCGGACGTTGTCGCAGATGGCCTCCTCGACGGTGCCGGCGGCATAGACGATGAGCTGGCGGGAGCGGGATTTCCCGCCCGCCCGATGGACGCGCCCGAGCACCTGCCCCAGCGTCACCGCGTTGTTGTCCGGGCAGATCAGCGCCGTGCGGGGATGCTCGCCGCGCACGTCGTGGAGGCTGACACCGGTTCCGCCGGCCGCGCTCATCACCACGATCACGCGGCTTTCATCGGCCTGGAATTTCCGCATGGCCTCATCCCGCTGCCGGGAGTCCTGCCCGCCGAAAATGCCGCAGGTGGTTTTCAGCTCCCTCATGATGCGCTCCCTGGCCTCCGTGAAGTTGAGGAAGATGGCCACGCTCCGGCCCTCGGCGATCTCCGCCTGCGCCATCGCCACCAGCGCGGGGACTTTGGCGATCTCGCTCTTTTTGCGCACGGCCATGTAGGCGGCCCGCTGGGCATTGAGGATTTCGCCCTCTCCTTTGCCCTGGGCGCGGAGTGTTTGAATCAGCGCCTCCGCCTCGGCATAGGCTTTGACGATGGCCTTGGTGTCCTCCGTCTCGATGGACTCGCAGAGGATCTGGGTTTCCGGGAAGCGGTCTCCCAGGTCGGAGATTTTGACGCGGGCGCCGCGCCGGGGGAAGACCACGGAGTTGATGCGCGCCAGATGATGGGTGCCCCGGTAGCGGTCAAACTCCCAGGCGTCGCCCACCTGATAGCAGCCGTGGGTTTTGAGAAACTGCGAATATGACTCGCGGTCGCCCCGGTGCAGTCCGACGGCGACGCCGGTCGCCGCCAGATTCGTCGGCTTGGCGGCCATGGTGCCGGAAACGAAGAGCTGCTTGAAGCCCTGCCGGATGGCGGCCTGGGCCATGCTCCGGTTCAGCGAGGGATTTTTGAGATTGTGGGCCTCGTCCCAGATGATCATGACGTGATCAGGATCCACGGTCCACTCGAACGGGCGGCCGCTGTTGCCGGTCTTCTTCACAACCTCGCGGCCGCCGGTCCGGAGGGATTCGTAATTCATCACGAATTTCGGAATCTGTCCGAAGTGGGCGAACGCTCCCAGCCAGCCGCTTTTGCCTTTCGCGCTGCCGATGACCGCCTTGGGACAGACGACGCCCACCTCCAGCCCGGTGGCCAGAGCCGCGGCGAGGGACTGGTAGGTCTTTCCCGTGCCCAGATCCGAGCAGTCCCACGCGCCGGGGAAGCCCCATTCCTCCCGGCCACAGCAGAGCGCGCGGTAAAGCTGGCGGGCTGGCTGCCACTGGTATTCAAAGAGCTTTTTCTCCAGTCCGTCCGGCAGCTCCGGCAGAATGAACTCCGCGGGAATCTCCATCGGGGCCGCCGCCGGTTTGCGCGGAGCCGCCAGCGCGGCCAGCTGCTCCGCGCCCACGGCCGTCAGTGTCCAGTTGCCCGGAAACCCGAGCAGCCACTGCTGGAGCCACCACGCGCCGTTGTGCTGGCGGATGCAATAGCCGCGCTGATGGAACGCCAGCTTGTAGCTTTTCCACATCACCCGGAAGGCGTTGTCGAAATAGAGGGGAATGCGCACCTCGCGGGAGGCGCGGTTTCCCGGCGTCCGCACAAGGGGCGGGAGGACGATCCCGACCGGCAGCGGGACCGGGGGATCGGTGATTTTGACGCGGGGCAGATCGGCGGTCATGGATTGGACGTTTTTGGAAAAGCTTGCCGGGGAAACCGCCCCGGCCCGGGGCCGGTCATGCGGCCGGCGCGATTTCGGCCTCCAGAATCTCCGGAGCGGGTGCCGCCTGTTCCAGCTCCGCGACCGCCGCCGCGGCCGCTTCGGCCAGTGAGTCGGCGTGGATTGGCAGGGTGTGGCCCCTGCCGGCGTTGACAGCCTGGAAGGAGGCGGTGTGCTCGATGTCGTCCGGCGTCTCCTCCACGGTGTAGCCGAGTTCCGCGAGACGCCCCACGTTCAATCCGTGCGCCTCCTCGTCGCCGATGGGCAGGACCATCTGGCGGTCATCCTGGGTGATGGGTGAAACCTCGACGGCCTCGCCGGTGTCGTCCCGGACAAGGGTTTTCATCCCGCTGTGGTGTTTGGGCGCGCCGTCCGCGTCCAGACCGTGGGCCTCGAATATCCAGCGGCAGGGAACTTCCCGGCGGAGCTTCTTTTCCCGGACAATGCCGATCAGTTCGGCGATCTCCTTTTCGACGGCCTCGATTTTGGAATCGAACTCCTTGGCGGTGGCTTTTTTCTCCTGCTTCAGGGATTCGGCGTGCCCCATCTCGCGGAAGATGATCAGCGCCTGCTCGTGCGCCTCCTCGTCCGTCAGGGTGACACTGAGTTCCCGCATCGCCGTGGACTGCGGCCACTCGATTTTCAGCGGCTCGTTTCCGGCGACCGCCTCCCCGGCGGGCTCGTCGAGCAGCTGCGCGGTGTCGGGTTTCTGTTCCTCGTTCTGTTTTGGTTTTCTGGCCATGATGTTGGTTTTGGGTGTGGTTATGGGGTGAAAGTTTTCAGGCGGCCCGGGGCAGGCGGGCGAGGATGCAGGGCTCGGACTCGTTCTCGAAGGCCCCCCAGATCCGGGAGAGGGCGTCCGGATCCTTCGGGTCGGGATCGGCGGCGATGTGCTCGCGCAGCGCGGACAGGAACATTTCCACCCGCCCGAATCCGTCCTCCGGGAACACCCGGCGGCGGTGGCTCTCCATGTGCTGGTTGATCAGCGGATCGAGCGGCACCCGGATTTTCCGGGCCATCGGCGGACGGGGCTGGCGGCCGGCGGCCACCTTTCCGACCAGCAGGAAATCGAAGTTCGCCACCCGGAGAGTCTGGCCGCGGGTCGCCAGCAGGGTCTCGTGACAGTGGGAATACCAGCCGGCCTGGTCGAAGTATCCGAATTCAAAGCAGTCCTTTTCAAACTGCAGGACATGCCGGGCGCTGGTTTTCAGATCGGCGATGGACCAGCCGTATTTCTCATCCGGCTTCAGCGGCAGGACATCCGGTTTCCACTTCACCCAGCATTTCCAGACGGGGTGGAACATGATTCCGGACACCTGGGTCAGCGCGCCCTCCAGCGTTTTCCGGCAAAGGGCGGAATCATTGAAGGCCTTCACGATCCCCGCCAGTTCCGCCGTCATTTCCCGGATGGCGTCGGCGCTGGCGACAAATTTGCCGGGGCTGGCGGCGACGGCGGCCTCGAAAGCCTCCACCGCCTTTTGCGAGTCCGCGCCGTAGGCTTTCCCGGTCTTCGGATTGATCGGGATATCCGCCACGGCGAAACGCTCCGTCCATGGTTCCTCCGGCGTGAGAATCGCCATGTCCGCCAGCGTGCCCAGGGCGAGGGCGTCCGTCTGCTTCTGCGGCGCGGTCAGCAGCATGCGCATTTCCGCCAGCGTGGGACACTTCAGCAGGCTGTTGTTGATGGCGGGGAAGGCGCGGTAATCGGCCTCGCTCATCCGGCGGTATCCCCATTTCACCAGCTCGCCCGGAACGGGAATATTCGGATTGATGATGTCGGCGAAATTCATGCCGCACCTCCTTCCGCCCTGGCTTTCCGGCGCAGCTCCAGCACCGCCTTGGAGGCCAGCCGCATCGACGGGCCGTCACAGGCGGTCATGGAGCCGGGCAGCGTCGGGTCCAGTTCCATCACGTCCGCCCATGACAGGCCGAGGTGCTGGAGATTGTCCCCGATCCAGTCAGCGGCCCAGGCGACAATGCCGGGATGGTTCGGAAACTCATCCCACAGCCCCGCCATCTGCGCGCCGCTGGCGGAGTATGGCGTCAGGGTGCCGTCGTGGAGCGGACTTTCCACTTTGCCCCAGAGTCCGTCCGTGAGGTCCTGCCAGACGGTGGCGTCCGTCACGCGGATCAGGCCGGGAATGTTGCTCTGGTCGCCGACCGGCATCATGCGCTCCACCTCGTCCTCATTGCCGGCGGACATCCCGAAGTAATGAATCAGGGCCGTGCGCTTGAGGTAGGACTGGGCATTGGCGACGCGCTGCGCGTTGTTGGTGACGGACGACCCGCGGCTGTTGAGGATTTTCTCCGGCACCAGCATTTCAAAGCCGGTCGCCAGCGACTCCGTGCCGTCGCCCACCACCATTTCCATCCGGACTTTCTCGCCGTCCGGGAACGGCTCCAGGGTGGCGGAATGGAAGCCGACGGACAGACCCTCGTTTTTCAGCTCGGGCTGAAGCGCGGCCCACACGTCGGGGTAGCTGGCGAACGCGGCGTTGATCCCGCCGGTGATTTTTCCGGTCTTCACAACAGCCAGAGCGAGAAGCCGGATGTTGTGGATTTTCGCGGTCAGGCTCTTCATTGAGGCCCCCTTTGCTGATTGTTTTTGGACATAGTGCTGACTTTTGTGTTGTGGTTTCCGCCGCTTTTCAGTCCGCCCGCCGGGCGGGGAAGTAGGAGTTCGGAACGGGTCCGAACGGCACCATCAGGGAGTGGCGTCTCCCGAAGGATGAGAGAATAATCCGGTAAAGGACGGTGAACTGCCAGATCGCGCCGCCTTTGAATGGGGTGATCCGGGTGATGGTTTCAGGCGGGCGCGCCCAGATCGTGAAAGGGGCCTCGGGCTGGAGCGGGTAGATTCCGCCGCGCTCATCCTGGCACGACGGGCAGGGGCCGTGGCCGCGTTCGGACCAGTGACTGATGGAGCAGATGGGACAGAGGGTTTCCATGATGATGATGGTGGTGAGGTGGTTGGGAAAATTGCCCGGCGGGAGGGGTTTGCCCCGCCGGGCAGGTATGGTGATGGTGAGCTTTTCCGGGCCGTGGTTCGGCTTCCCGCCGGATCGGGATGAAGGGGGACTCGTCCCCTGCCATTTTGACGGGCACTCGCGGCTGGCCCGGATTGGTGAGGCGGCCGGGGAATCGAACCCCGCAAAAACCGTAGGGTTGCGACCCCTGCCCGGATCCGGCACCTTGCCGCCGCCTCAAAGTGTTATCCAAGGTCGCTCTGCTTCGGCAGCTTCAGCGACTCGCGTTTGATGTGATGGATAAAGACCTGACGATTTTCGATGTCGCGCCGTTCGCTGCGGACGTAGCGGACATTCTGGACCGTGATGGCCTGAGCCGCCTGGGGGCAGTCAGTAAAACACTCTCCGCAGCAGGGGCCGCCAGTGAGGGTGATTCGGATGGTTCTCATCGGGCGGAGGAGGTTTCGATGATCATGGCCAGGATCAGGCAAAATCCGGCAGTCAGGGTGACGGCGATGAAGCACATCGCGGCGTCC
The DNA here is from genome assembly GCA_040386695.1 of Verrucomicrobiota bacterium. GTDB lineage: Bacteria > Verrucomicrobiota > Verrucomicrobiia > Verrucomicrobiales > V1-33 > CAIZWU01. The sequence goes on along the minus strand of JAZKFB010000024.1, from coordinate 25,239 downwards.
AGTGAGTCGATTTTGCTGAGGCGTTTCACTGGTAGCCTCCTTCCTGGTCGTCATCGCTTCCGCCGGGGCAGAGTCCGAGCAGGCAGACCAGAAAGACGAGAGTCACGGTGGCCAGTAATTTCAGGAGGTAGATCATGGGTCCCTCCCTTCGTTTTTGAGGTCGCGCACCCATGAGGCCAGGGTGCAGACGGTGGCGATTCCGAGGGCGACAAGAGCGGCGTCGAGGAGGCCGGAGAGGATGGCGGCGATCATGCGGCCCCCTTTCCATGTTTGGCCTTCATGGCGGCCACAAATCTCTCACAGAGTCCGGCTTTGTAGATGACTCCCACGCCGGGGATTTTCTCGCGGGCGTGGTTCAGGCGGAGGGTTCCGGCCTTGGTGTGGCGGTCGATCTGGCAGACGGTGATTCCGCAGGCTTCGGCGAGGGTCTGGCGGGTATAGACGGTTGGGGTGCTCATGCCGCGTCTCCTTTCGCTTTGGTGATCAGGTTGTCGATTTTCCCGATCACGGAACCTGATGCTTTTTTGCCGGAGACTTCGGTGGACAGGTTGTCGATAATTTCCCGGCTTTTGACGAGGGCATCCAGAAGTCCGGCGCGGTTCGGGAGCCATGTCCAGCGCGGAGGGCTAGTGGAATCTGAAATCCCGTATGCGACATCCGAGAGAAGCCCAGCCTGCTCCATGGCGGTCTTTAGTCTTTCCCGCACGGTCCCCTCATCGGATTTCAGGGCTTCAAGTTTCTTTCCGGCCTCGACACTCCGATTGATCGCCGCTCTTATGGCCTCAAGTCCAGCTTCATCAAGGGGCCGGGCTGAAAAGACCCGCCTTGGCTTCAGGGGCTCGGCGGCGTTATTGGTTTCCGCAACGAAGGCCCCCTCCTGCCTGATGACCGGCTTCAGGTCGGCCAGAATATCACAGGCAAGTTCCGAGCTGAGGATTTGTGGGAGGTGGGGCAGAAGGTCGGGATCACGGAGCGCGTCCCGGACGATGGCGATGAATTTTTCGGGGCTCACAGGGAACCTCCTTCTTTTTTGGGCTCCATCTCCGCAGCGACAATGACGGCCCATGCGGCGGCCAACCACCACCATCCGTGGAAAATGCATCCACAAAGGATGGCAAGACTTGTCAGCTTGGGCCACCAGGGCGGATAAAGGACTTTAGGCTTGGGGAGCGCCGGTTTTCCGGAGGCTTCAACGAAAGACCTGACAAGAGCATCAATCAGTATCGTAATCGTGAAGAAATAAAGGAAGTTCATTCCCCACCGAGGGCCGAATCCCGTGACGGCGGCCAGCATGACCGCGTGAAGGGCGAGATTGAGGACGGTTCGGGCGGCGATACTCATAAAGCACCTCCTTCCAGTCCGAGGGCGAGTTCCGCCTGGTCGAGAATATCCAGCTCTTTGTGAATCTGAAGCGCCGCTTCCAACCGGCAGCGGCGGCGCGCCACCCATGCGGCCCGGCGGAGCCCGACGCGCTTCCGGCCATCCTTTGTGCGGCTGCCGTATTCATGCAGCGGGCGGATGCCTTCGATGACGACCGGCCAGGCGTTGCGGGCGCGGAGTTCGGCCAGCTCGCGTTCAAGGTGCGCGATGCGGATGGAGCTGCTGTCCCGCGGAGAGCGGAATTCCTTTTCAACCTCAATGAAGTAGCGGCGGATCTGCTTGCCCTTCTCATTGCGCTCCAGCATCGCGATTTCCTTGGCGAGGTCGAGAGTGACGAGATAGTCGGTAAGGCGTTTTGATCCGCTGGGGAGCTGCTTCACAAATTTGTGAAGCAGGTAGTCCGCCCCCTCCTCTGCCTGGGTTTCTTCCAGCCTGCGCTTGGCCCAGTCCGCAAATTGGCGATTGGAGCCAAGGGCCTGATAAATATCCCGGAGATTCACGGCCGGAACGGCTTCACCGCCAATCATGGCGTTTGGATTTATTTTGATGGATTCAAGGTTCATGCTTGTTAACAGGTTTTGTTATTGTGGCTCTTTTGATGATTCCTCGTGCGCCTCCAGGGCGCGGAGGTAGTTCAGCAGGACGACGCGGGTGAAGGTCGTGGGCTTGACCCCCAGGGACCGGCTCTGTCTTGCCAGCCGCTCCGCATCCGCAGGGCTGAGCCGGATCATCACGTGCTTGGTCAGGTTGTCCGTGTGATCCGTGATGGAGGCCTTTACGCTGGTGACCCAATTATCCGTGATTGACGGGGGTTCAGCCTTTGTGACATTCTCGCGGGATGAGTGAAACTGATCGCCTGAAGGCGCTGATTGAGAGCCTGCAGAATCGCTTGGACACCCTTTTGGAGGTTCTGAAATCCGTGGATTTCCGGGGGTTAAAGACTCATATTGAACTGGATCTGCTGAAGCTGGCGGTGTTTCAGGAACTGGATCCCGATGGGACGCGGAAGCTCCAGGAAACTCACGAGGAGGGGTTTGCGGATTTCCTGGATGACATGATGCTGAATGTGGAGAAGTCCGCAGGGCCGGAGGAAGCGGCAAAGTTTGACCAGATTTTAAGGCCTCAAGACGGAGATACTGCGCCATAGACTCCATCAGTATTTCCCTGGATGACCGGGGCCGCAGAATGGCCTGCCTGAACTCATCAAAAACCTCAGACATTGGCCGCATCCTCTCTTTTGCGGCAGCGGATGCCGGATCGCTCATACCCCCGCCCCCTTTCTACGGCGGGGGGCTTTGGGTTCGGCTTTTGCGAAAAGCTCCCGCTTCAATGTGGCCTCAATGAGGTCACCAGGGGTCATGCCCCTTCGTTTCGCCTCAGATTTTAATTTCCTTTCATCTGATGCTGTCAGGTGCTGTCGTGGATCAAATACGGCGGTCATAAATTGCGGTGGCGGTGAGGGTAGTGGTGTTAGTTGTCATTTGAGCGGTATCAGTATTCGCGACTCGCGATTTCTGAAGCCAGAATGTCCCGACTCACGATTTAAGCAAGAAAAAAGTTGCGCCTCGCGATTTTTTTTTTACACTGCGCCCATGGAAGAATTCGACGGAAACGCCGTGCGCTCGTGGCGGAAACAACGAGGCCTTAGTCGTGAAGAGATCGGCAGGATCTGCGGAGTGAGCGCTTCAACCGTGCACAACTGGGAGGCCGGCCGAAACCAGCCCCATGGGAAGGCGGCGGAAACAATCCGTCAGCTTGTCTCTGGCGAAATAGCCGTCATGCCGCTGACCCCTCTTGAGGAGAGATTGCTCAATGATCTCCAGCGACGGAGAGGGGCCAAGACACGCGAGGATCTTCTGAAGCTGCTTGTCCTTGAGGAAATTTCACAAGGCAAGTAACCAGCGATTGATGTGAGGGCGCGGTCAAAAGCCGTGCCCTTTTTCACGTTCGGGAGACGCCCTTCAGACCTCGCATCGCGAGAGTCCACGTCATTGCAGTGCGTGAAAGGACAAGAAAAATCGGGCACAGAGGCGACATGCGAGGAACAAAAAAGGACAAAACGTTGGTGAAGAGAGTGTGAATCTTAAGAAGTTGCGCGAGTTCATCAAGATAATTCCGTGAAGAATTTTCATGCCGAAAAAGGCAACCGGAATTTTCGTGCGCGTTGGCGGGCGATGATAGAATTCCCTTTATTCTGGACTTGGCACCGGATTAGAAAGCCACTAAATCGCGGCACGATGAATGAGCCGGTTTATTTCTTTTGGCTGGATGGCGAGGACCTGCCCGCGCGCACCCTGACGGAATTCCGGCGGGATAGTTCGGTCACTCAGTCTGACGCGGAAAGAATGCAGGTTTGCCGCGCGGGAACGAGCACATGGATTCCGCTGACAAGCCTGATTGATCTGAGTGGGGATTGGCGGGTAACTCCGGACCGAACGGCATCAGGCATGACCGCGCCCGGTAAGTCGATTGCGCCGCATGAGCTTTACGCGCTCGTATTTTTGGCGGGGATAATACTGCTGGGCAGTGCGGCAATTGTGGAAACGGGGCCGCCTGGTCGAGATAGCGCCATTCTCTTAAGCCTCCAGTTTTTGTTTTTCGGACTCGGGCTCATTTTTGTTGGCACCCCTCTTCTAAGGCCCTTTATCCGTAAGCAAGAAGCCGCCGGAAAGCCCTATCGTCTCGCTTCGCTGAAACCCGCTCTTTTCGCGCTGGCGGCATTGGTGATCGTGGCGATCGTGACACCGCCAATCGCTGACCACAACAAGCAGTCTGCCTTAGAGGAGGCCTCCAGACAATTACGCGAGAAAGTTACAGAGGCTGCGGACAAGAGGGATGAGGCAAGGTGGGCGGCGGATAGGGCCGCCGAAAGAAGGGAGGTGTTTGAGCGGCTCAATGCACCTTCGCGGGAAGCTGAGGCGAAGACGTTCGCCTTGGGCATAGAGATTGCGAATGATCAGTATTCAAGAGGGGCTATCACTGAGGCGGAGCGAGATCGGAAGGTTGATCGCATCGAGGCCAAGCGTGAAAAAAGCGAAAAGGAATACGAGGAGCTGCTCAATCGTCCCTGATTCCGAGCCATGAAAGAGCCCACCTACTTCTTCAAGCTCGACGGCCAAGTTCTAAATCCCTCAACCCTGCCGGAATTCTGTCGCATCCCCAGGATGACGAGGGCCGAATTTGGGAGGGCGCTGGCTTGCAAGGAGGGAACAACGCAGTGGGTGCCGCTTTCCAGCTTGGTGCCTCTTGCGCCACCGCCGCCGCCGCGCCCGTTGCCGGCGGGATGCGGTGTTTTAGTAATGGCGGTGCCGGTTATTGGTGTGGGCGCGGCCATTCTGCCGACAGTTGGCGAAGGAGGCGCGATCCTTTACCTGCTGGCCTGCGTGGCGCTGCTCGGACTGCTGGCACTGATAGCCAAAGCGCCAAAGCGATAACCCCTGCCGGCGGATTCAGGCTGGTGGTGCGGTGAAATTTAACCCCGAAACAACGAACCAGAAATAACATATATGAGAGAAAAAGAAGGCGCTTGGCTTACCCAGGTATTCTCCGCCGCTGCGGCATCAAATGACGGAATAGTCCGAAGGAAAAAATCCTCAGTGCATGAAAATGCCTCTTTTGAGGAGCTTAAGGAATTTGTTTTGTTCAATGATTTTCATCTTATTGAAACAGGGGATCAGTATGTGGTATTCTGCAATGGGGGCGCGCTGACAATTCATTGCTGACCCACCGGAGGAGGCTCATCGTCCTGTAGATTCCCTGGGACCAGGCAGCATGGCCCGGCGTGAGGCCATGCTGACGGGCGGCGGGGATTTCACCGAAAGCGGCGCGCTTGTGATTCCCTGCCGCCCATCCACCTTCCGGGCACTATGAGCATTCAGGAAATCATCGACAAGGCGCTTCAGGAGGAGGCCGAAAGGCAGGAGGCGGCAAAACAAAAGTCAGAGGCCGGAGCGCGCGAGAAGGAGCGCAGGAAGGAGCGGCAGGCCGTTATCTTCACCACGTGCGTCATCCCTGCCCTGGAGGAAACCCGGAAACTGCTTACAGGGAAAGGTATTGAGTGTAGCCTTACCAATGGCGAGGCTCCCGCCACAGGGCAGCGCAGGCATGGAATCACGATGCGCTGGCGCAGTAATCACCACGTGCTGGTCTTCACCGCCTCGGATCGCGATGAATCCATTTCGGCGACGGCTGAATTTTCAGTGCGCGAGCAGTCCACCCTCAGGGACGCGCCCTACAACTGCACCCTCGGGGATGCCGAATCCTTGGTGGCTCTTTTTCTGGAAAAGGCCTTCGCGCGACCTACGGCGACAGGCTTCTGAGGCGCGCCGGGGATTTTTAATGCCGGCACATCAACGCATCACGATTCGTTGATATGGGCGCGATTTTACCCCGGCGGCGGCCCGGATTGCCCATAGCCTGCCCATGGAAAATGCAATCCTTTGAAAGTGAACGTGCTATCAATCGCCGTAAAAGCCTTAAAATCTGTTATCCTCACGGGTTTGTGGGTTCGAGTCCCACCGCCGGCATTCTTCTGAAAATGCCGCTCTCCCTGTAAAATCACGGATTCCGGATCCCCGGGGAATTTGGCGGGAGGGATGATTCCGGGACCATTTTTATTTACCGGAGATCCACGTTCTGCCGGGCGAGCAGGCGTTCGCTGGCCTCGCTGACGCCGCCTTCCCCGTTGCCGGTGAAGGAGGAGTTCGCCAGAACATTGGCCACGCAGCTCACATCATTGACCCGCAGACCGGCCCCCTTGCTTTTGCTCACCGCGAGTTCGCTGAAGATATTTCCGGTGCAGGGCGTGGTGTGCTGATCATCCGACTGGGCGATAAAGACACCCTGCGCCCCATTCCCCGTGATCGTCAGGTGGTTGAAGTTGTTGAAGTTGCTGTCCCGCATGAAAATTCCCTGGCTGCCATTGTTCTCCAAGCGGGCGTAGGAAATGATATTGCGGTCAAAGCGCAGATCGGCGCTGATGCCGGCGGCGGCGTTGCTGTGCAGATAGAGCCGGGTGAAGAAACTCTCCTCCGTCTCATAGGCGGCGAATCCGTCGTAATGGTTGTCGTAGGAGGTGAAATCGCTGACATGAATGCGGCGGCAGCCTTTCTCCAGCACGATGCCGCCGCTGCGGGCGCGGCGGGCGGTGACGCGCTCGATGCGCACATCCTCCGCCGCCCGGACCGTCAGCGCGTTGTTGCGGATGAAGGACAGGCCGCCGTTGTCGCAGGGGCCGCCGTTGCATTCGTTGTCCTGAGTCGCGCGGTTGCCGTCAAGAATCACTTTCCGCAGCGCAATGCCGGAAACTTTGCGCGAAGGCGGCGTCTCCATGGGACCGATCACCACCAGCGGACAGTCCGCGCGGTCCGCCAGCTGCAGCACCGTCTGCTCCTGATCGCCGGTGACTTCAATATCGTCCCGGTCCAGCACCAGCGGCTGGCGCACCGTGTAAATGCCGGCCTCCAGAATCACCCGGCCCCCGCTGGGCGGCAGGGCGGCGATGGCGCGGGCAATGTCATCGCCGGTGCCGAGGGGAACCCGGATTTCCGCCCGGCGGCCATCCGCGGAGCGGGTCACCTGCGGGATGGCGTGCGGCGCGGCCGGACGGGGAATGGAGGTGACGATGCTGTGGATGCCGAATACCGCCAGCGGCGCGCTCAATACCATGGCGCTGACGGCGGTGAACCGCGGGATGGACATGTTTTTCATAGGATTGGCCTCCTGATGGGGGGGGGAATTTGGTGGCTTGCCTCCTCTTTATGGGATGAGCGTCACCGGGATGATCTTCAATGCGAATGAATCTCCGGAGGAGAATTATGATTTTTGATACGGATCAGCAAGAATTAAATTTCCCCTAAATATCGGACTCTTTCCCGGCGGGAAGGGTTATAGGAATGGCGTCGCAGACCTGCCGCCAGCCGGGAAAATTCCATTTGTTGGGAAAATCCCGGCACTGCTGCGGCTTCACCGCGTTGATGACGCAGTCGTTGCCCTCCAGGAAAATGCACTCGTCGTTTGGCTTCTCCAGCAGTGACAGACCGGCCCGGTCCGTCCGCAGGCGGGTGTGGCGCTGGATGAAATCCTCCTCCTCCATGCCCAGAAATTCCGCGATGCCGCGGATCTCCCGCTCATCCACTTTCACATCGCCCGGCCAGCGGCAGCAGGCGGTGCAGCGTTGGCATTTCCAGAAAATGCGGGATTTTTCGGGCGCGGCGGTGGACACTTAAAACGTTCGGCGGAGGGTGGGGAACCTCAGGAAATCGACTTTTCGCCGGCTTGTCCATCCCGATGTTTCCCTAAAACCGGGCAAAATCGCCAAAAACCGGGGTTTTATTCATCTAATTTTTAGATTTCAAAGCCGAGCGGTCCGTCTCCTTCCATTTCTGATTGCCCCGCCTTCCGCTTTTTCCTCCACGCTGGCGGCATCCGGGATGCGGCGGCGGGCAATGCGGAAAAAAGCCAGGCCAGCCCCGGAAGGCTGGCCTGGCGGCAAACTTTATGTGGAAAACCGCGCCCGCTCAGCTTTTGACGGAAGTGTCGGCTTTGGTGTAGCAGACACTGGCGCAGGGCATGTCCCAGAGGCGTTTCAGCTCGTCGTCGAGTTTGGTGAGGCTCAGGGAGAAGCCGGCCATTTCCTGGCAGGTCACAAACGGCCCGATCAGGGTGTCGTGAACCTTGAGACCTTTCTCCTTCAGCACCGCTTTGACCTTCCGGTTGATGATGAGCAGCTCCATCATGGTGGTGGAGCCGAGGCTGTTGACCAGCAGCACCACTTCATCGCCGGCATTGAAGGCGAGGTCGTCGGCGAAGATCAGATCGAGAAGCTGCGGGGTGAGCTCATCCGCCGTGGACAGGGGAATCAGGCCCACGCCTTTTTCACCGTGAATCCCCATGCCGAGGCCAATTTCATCATCGCCGATTTCAAACGTTGGCTTGCCTGTGGCCGGGATGGAGCCGGGGGACATGGAGACGCCGACGGAGCGGGTGTTGTCCCGGGCCTTGATGGCGATGCGCTCCAGTTCGTCCAGGGAATCCGCCGTGTCGGCGGCGGCACCGGCCAGTTTCACAATCGGGACCAGACCGGCAATGCCGCGGCGGTCGTGCTTGCGGTCCGGCGGGGCGCTGCAGACATCGTCATAAATCAGGACCGTGCGGACTTCGATGCCCTCCTCGGCGGCGAGTTCCGCGCCCATGTCAAAATTCATGACGTCCCCGGCGTAGTTGCCATATAAATAGAGGACGCCTTTTCCCCGGTTCACGGCCTGGGTGCCTTCGAGAACAATATCGGGAGGGGGAGCGGCAAAAATATCGCCGCAGGCCGCGCCGTCCGCCAGCTGGTGGCCGACCAGACCGTGGTAAATCGGCTCGTGTCCGGAACCGCCGCCGATCAGCAGCCCCGGTTTGTTGTCGCGGATGCTGGTCATCACGATACAGCCGCGTCCCACTTTCCTTGCCTCGCCATCATAGGCTTCCACCAGACCGTCAAGGAGTTCCGCCGCGCAGGCGTTGGGATTGTTGATGATTTTTTTGATCTTGGCCATGAGGGAAAACGTGGGGGATGTTGGAACGGAAGTGAGGGTAAAAAAATGAAAACGCGGAAAAACGTCCGTTTTAGCGGAAACTTTCCTGACGGCAAAGAATTTTCACGCCCGCGCCTTCTTTTCTGAATGGTCCAGCCGGCGGACCACCGGCCGAATGCACCGCACCAAGGGTGCGGACTCATCAATCCCGCACGCGCAAAACGCGGAACAGGCCGGATCCTGCACGGATCCGGCCTGTTTGCTGAATTTTGAATTTAATCCTGACTGAACTACTTGTCGCCGAAGGAGATGCCGACGGCGCGGGCGGTCTGGACCACCTCGCCGTTGGGATCCACCAGGCGGCAGGCGGAGACCGCGTCCTCAATCGGCACGGAGTCCACATGGTAGGCCTGGTAGCTGACCATGTGGCCGTATTTGCCCTCCTCGATGAGCTTGACGGCTTTCACGCCGAACCGCGTGCCGAGCAGACGGTCAAGGCTGGTGGGGCTGCCGCCGCGCTGGAGGTGGCCGAGGGTGCAGGAGCGGGTTTCCTTGCCGGTCATTTCCGCGATTTTGCCGGCCACGTAGTCGCCGATGCCGCCGAGACGGTGCTCGGAGGAGGCGCTTTTCTCCTTGGTCACGGCATCACCGCCGGGGAGGTGCGCGCCTTCGGCCACGACAACCATGGTGCTGTGCAGGCCTTTGGCCTCGCGCTGCTGAATGGCTTTGGCGACGCTTTCGAAGGTGAAACCGATTTCGGGAATGAGGATCACATTGGCTCCGCCGGCAATGCCGCCCCAGAGCGCGATCCAGCCCGCGTTGCGGCCCATGACCTCCACCACCATCACGCGCTTGTGGCTGTCGGCGGTGGTGTGCAGGCGGTCGAGGGCGTCCACGACGGTGGCCACGGCGGAGTCGAAACCGAAGGTCATCGCGGTCGCCGCGAGGTCATTGTCGATGGTTTTCGGCACGCCGACGACGGGCAGTCCGTTTTTCATGAGCTGCATCCCCGTGGTCAGCGAGCCGTCGCCGCCGACGACGATCAGCGCGCGGATTTCGAGAAGCTTGAGGGTGGCTTTGGCTTTCTCGATGATTTCCTGGGGGATTTCCGCGACATTGCCTTCCCCGACTTTGGCGGCGAAGTGGCCTTTGTTGGTGGTCCCGAGAATGGTGCCGCCCTGCTTGAGGATGCCGGCCATCTTCTCAGGCTCCAGAATCATGTAATCGCCGGGGGGCAGAAGGCCCTCGAAGCCGTCGCGGAAGCCGATGACCTCCCAGCCGAGTTTTGCCGCCGCGCCGACGACGCCGTAAATAACCGCGTTCAGTCCCGGGCAGTCGCCCCCGCTGTTGAGGATGCCGATTCTCATGTTTGGATGTTGGAAAGTTTGAATTTTGATAATGTGATGGGGTGTTGTCCGGCCGATGGGATTTTGGAGCAGCAATCCGGCCAGAGCCTGCGGATTGCGTTAAAAGCGGTCACTGACCGGGAACGGGAACCGGCGTGTAACCACCGCTTTCAGGAGCGTAATACACGGGGGGCGGAGGCGGCATCGGGAACGGAGCCATTGGCGCTGAGGGCATTGGCGCAGGCAGGGGAGCCGGTGCGGGAGCCGGTGCGGCCGGGACAGCGGCGCCGCCACCCGGGGGAGCCCCGAGAAATTCTGAAATACTTCGCCCGGGGCTGCCGGCGGCGCGCCAGCTGTTGTAACCGCGCCAGCCGTCATGGAGCAGCCGGGTGGTGGCTCCAAAGCGGTCCTGCGCCGCGAGCGTGACCACCACAAGGCGGTGGGGAATGACCAGGGTGCTGCCGTCCGGACGCTTGATCACGGTCGCCGGCTTCGGCGCGGTGACCACCAGACAGGGGCCGGCGAGGTTGGTGGTGCCGGTTTTGCCGGCGTCAATGCCGTTGGTGCCGATGATCTCGTTGGTGTTCCGCACCATCGCCGACCGGGTGACCCCGCTGCGGACATAGCTGATGCGGCGTTCGCGCTGCGAACTGTAGTAGGTGAAACCGGGAATGGTGATGGCGTGGCTGAAAAGACGCGCGATGTCCGCCGCGCAGGAATAGCCCGAGGCATTCGGCAGATCCAGTCCGTGAGGATTGGCAAACCGGGTGTTGGTCAGCTGCAGCCGGCCTTTGAGCCCGTTCATCTGGTTCACAAACGCCTGCAGCGGGGTGCCCCCCATGCCGGCCTGCGCCAGTTTTTCCCCGAAGTGCGTGCCCAGGGTCTCGGCGGCGAAATTATCGGAGGCCATCATGCAGGCGTACAGCGCGTCCCGGACGCTCAGACCGTCCCCGGGCTGAAGGCCGAGGGAACTGGGAACGCCGAGCATCATGACGGACGGCGGAACCGTCATCATCTCATCCGGATTGCCCCTGGAGCTGCGCAGGAAATCGAGAACCACCACTGTCGTGGCGATTTTGGTCAGGCTGGCCACAGAGCGCCGCTGGCCGGCCTGAAAGGAGAGAATCACCTTCCCGTCATTGCTGTCAGCCACGACATAGGAGGCGATGCCGGGATAAACCGGACCGATATTCGCGATGGCATGAGGACCAGGCGCGCCGGGCACCGCCAGCGAGGAGCAACTGGAAAACAGTGGAGCCGCGGCGCAGGTCAGGGTCAGGCAAAGAAAGGAACGGAGGGTCATGGGACAGTCGCGGAGAAGGAAAGCCGCTGGGGAACCCCGGCATCTAAACGGGCTGTCCCGACGGTGCAACGTGGAATGTGCGGCCCCGTTCCGCGATGAATAAACCTGCACGGAAATCAGGGTTTTCCAGACAGGGGTCAAGGTTTTCCTTCTCCCCACAAGTGATTGCAGTGCGGGAAACTGTGTGCTTTTGCAGCTCACAGGCTTTTTATAAGTTCCCGCAGGCTCCGCCTTTTCCCTCACGGCGCTGAGGAAAACGGGATGGAGGCTGAGTCACGCCACTTTCTCCTCCCTGTCCGCGGCCGTGCATGCCCGCCCCCTCCGGTTTCAGACGTCGCAAAGGCGCACGGCGTCGCTGAGAGCGGTCAGTTTGTCGGCTGACCGGGGGATGAACTCCTGACCGACGAAGCCTTTGTAACCACTGTCGGCGATGGCGCGGAGAATGGGCGGGTAGTTGATCTCCTGCTGGTCATCCAGTTCGGCGCGGCCGGGGTTTCCGGCGGTGTGGATGTGGCCGACGTATTCCCTGCACTGCCGGTAGCGGCGGATGACATCGCCCTGCATAATCTGGACGTGGTAGATGTCGAAAAGGATTTTCATCCGCTCCGATCCGATGGCCTGACAAATCTCCAGCGCGGGCTCCACCGTGTCGAGCCAGTAGTCGGGATGGCCTTTCATCTCCTCGTTCACACGGGAGTTCAGCACCTCCACGCAGAGCGTGACTTTGTTTTTCTCGGCATAAGGAACGATTTTTTTCAATCCCTCAATCATATTCCGCCGGGCGGTCTCATCGTCGAGTTTACGGCGGAAGCCGGAAAAGGTGATCACGCTCTCCACTCCGCTGGCGGCGCAGGCGTCGATGCTTTTTGTCAGGGCGTCAATGCACTCCGCGTGCTCCTCCTGGTGGGCGAAACCTTTGGAGAATCCGTGACTGGGCGCGATGGCGCAGGTCAGGCCGAGGCTTTTGAGCATGGGCCAGTGCTCGGGACTGACCAGTTCCACGGAGGAAAGCCCCATGGCCGCCGCGCCTTTGGCCAGTTCCTCCACGCTCAGCGGTTTCATGTTCCAATGCACGACAGACTGGCGGAGCCGGCCTTTCTGAATGCGGTAGTGGGGATTCTCCGTTTTCGCATCGGCGGCGGCGGCCGGGACGGTGGCGGTGGCGGTGGCGGTGGAGCTGAGCGCCCCGGCGGCGGCGCTGGCGGTGGTCAGGAACTGGCGGCGGCTGGTCATGGCGGAGGAGAAAGAGAAAAATTGAGGAAATCACCGTTTTTCGACGGCGATGATGGTAATATCATCACTCTGCGGGGAGCTGCCGACAAAATCCGCCACGGCTTTGCGGAAGGCCGCCAGAATGGCATGGGCTCCCGAGAGGGCGGTCTGGCGGAAAACCTCGTGCAGACGCTCCAGGCCAAACTCCTCGCCTTCGGCATTCACCGCCTCATTCACGCCGTCGGTATAAAGGAGCAGACAATCGCCCGGCTCCATTTCAAAGGTGAAATCCTTGGTGACGCGGTCAAAAACACGGCCACCGTCAATCCCCAGCGCCAGGCCCGGGGGCTTGAGCGGGGTCACGGTTCCGGTTTTCCGCGAAAAATGGAGAGGCGCGTCGTGCCCGGCGCGGGACAGGGTGATTTTCGGCTCATTCCGGTCCAGAACACAATAGGCCAGGCTGATGAACATGTCCTCCCGGATGTCCCCGAAAAGCATGCGGTTCACCTTCGACAGGGCACCGGTCGGGGAAAGCTCCCCGGCGGCCTGACCGCGCAGCAGTGCCCTGCAGGTGGCCATGACCAGGGAAGCGGGAAAGCCCTTCCCCGAGACATCGGCGATGACGATGCCCATGTGATTCTGATCGAGCTTGATGAAATCGTAATAGTCGCCGCTCATCACTTTGGCCGGCAGATTTGACGCCGCGATGATGTAGTCGCCCAGCTCCGGGGCCTGCTGGGGAAGAAGAATGCGCTGCACCTCGCTGGCGGAGCGCAGTTCCTCATCCATGCGCTTTTTGTCCATGGCCTCCTGCTGGATGATCGCATTCGCCAACGCAAAAGTGCTCTGCTCGGAAGCCGACCGGAAAACTTCAAATGCATGACCGCTGAACGGCCCGCGCGACGCCGCGCGCCCCACTGCCAGCACCCCCATCCGGCGGTTTCCGATCTGAAGCGGGGCGGCCATCACGTATTGCGCGCCCTGATCCGGAAGCAGCCGGTGAAAAAGTTGAGCCCATTGCCTCAGGGCACCGAAATGGATGGGACCCTGCGCCTCGAAGGTCTTGCCCAGCAAACCTTCGGTGATCGGCACCGCCTTCATCTGAAGGAAACTGTGAATCGCCTTGGGCGACTGCTGACCGGCCACATCCTCCGGAATTTCAATCAGCGCCGGGCCCTTCTCAGTGAGACTCGCGGGGACAAGATGCGTGCCCTGTCTGGTGTCCAGAAGGTAAAGAGCCGCTCCATCCGCATCCACCACCCGGGTCAGCCCTTTGACGATTTCCTCATGCAGCGCCCGCTGGCTCTGGTCATGACTCAGCGTTTCCCCGATTTCGTGGAGAAATGTGAAAATACGGTTCTCCTCGCCCAGCAGTTCCGCGCGCTCGCTGAGCAGGCGGCGGATCAGCTTCATGCCCCGCACACGAAAAACCCAGGCCACCAGAGTGGCCGTGAGAAATCCTCCGAAAAAGATGAGCAGACTAGTCCACATGCCGGATCGGGACCATAACGCAATCCGGCAACGCCGCCGAAGTTGTGCTGAGGGAAGGCGGCATAAGGGACAGTCCCGCGGAGGGAGGTTGGAGGCGAAAACCTAGTGCGCCGCCAGCGGTTGCACCTCGCGGCGCATCAGATTGATGACATCGCGGAATTTATCGGCGTTTGAGACATCAATACCGGCAAGAGCCACATGAGCATCCAGACAAACTTCCCGCTGTTCCCCTTTGGAGCATTCCTTGCGGGGCACATCCCAGCCGGTGATGCTTTCCGCCTCCGCGCCATGCGTTTCCCGCCGCGCCAGTTCCATTCCGTCCTCCACTGTGAAAACCTGATCCAGTCCCAATCCCCTCAGAAGATCCCCGTTTCTGCCCGCAGCGTTCGAAACATGAAGCCACCCTCCGGCGTCCTCCAGTTTGCATGAGACGCAGGAGAGCGTGCCCATAAACGTGCTGTCCATGCCCTGACAGCGGAGAAGATCGAGCACAAAACGGTCGCGTCCCTGTCGGACGCCCTTAGTGACGAAATCCTTAAGGTCCGGGCTGTTCTGAAAACTGCCGCGTCCATCCAGACGCATCCAGACGACGCCATCAATTAAAACTGCCGAAATGCCGGACGTTGTGTTCACGTGGTGGGCGGAGGGGGAGTTTTCCTCCGGGTATGGATAAAAATAAACCCAGGTGCTGCTTTGGTCAACGACGGGTGACAGAATTGTTTCCCGGTGATTCACCGGACATTTTCACTCCAGTCCGCGTTCGTAATCCATGATGCGGCCCAGGGCCTCATGCAGGTCCTGCAGCACTTCCATCGGCACCATGATGGTGTCTCGGCGTCCGCCCACTTTCTCTGTTATTTTAAGCACCCGTCCGCGGCTGTTCTCCTTCAGATCAAGGAAGAACTCCTTGCGGTCATGGAAAATCTTCTCGGTCATCAGGGGCGGCGTGTTCTGCCGGTAATCCCCGCCACCGCCGCCTCCCTGGTAGGAGTCCCGCTGTGGTGCGCCGTAACTGTCCCCGGAGTCCGGGCGGTATGAGTCCTGGTAATAATCCATATTTAAATAGATGGCTTGTCCTTGTTGGTCCTCGGTGGGCACGATGACGACCGGGCCTCCGCCTCGGGCATCCCAATGCGGGATCGTAGCGTGCTCCCGGCGGTTGTCCACGGTGGAATTTCAAGCGGTTTCCGGCTTTGGCCGACCGGAATGGGATGAATGGGGGCTTATGGGAGGGAGCCGCGGGCCGCGGGGATCTTAACAACAAATAATCCCTTCCTCCCGCCGCGGGCGGGATGCCGCCTTGCGCGCCTCCGGCCCTCAGTCATAGTCGCGGGCCTATGAGTTCACTTTCCATTCTGGTCACCGGCTGCCGCGGGCGCATGGGTGAGGCTGTGGCGCGCTGCGCCGGGCTGGACGCGGAGACGATTGTCGCCGCCCGCATTGACGCCGGTGATGATCTTGCCGCCAGCCTTGAAAAATGCGGGGCGGTCATTGATTTCAGCCATCACAGTTTCACCCGCGAGCTGGTCACCGCCTGCCGCGGTCAGGGGAAACCCCTCGTCATCGGCACCACCGGACTGAGCGCGGACACGGAGGCTTTCATCCGCGAAACCTCGGGAGCGCTGCCCATTGTTTTCGCCCCCAACTATTCCGTCGGGGTGAACACGCTTTTCTGGCTGACCCGCAAAGCCACGGAAATCCTGGGAAAAGATTTCGATCTGGAGGTCGTGGAGATGCACCACAACCAGAAAATCGACTCCCCCAGCGGCACCGCCCGGCGGCTGGCCGAAATTCTGTGCGAGGTGGAGGATCTGTCCTATGAGAAGGACCTGCGTCACGGGCGCTTCGGCAATGTGGGCGCGCGGACCAAACGGGAAATCGGCATGCACGCCATCCGCGGCGGCGGGGTGGTCGGGGACCACACGGTCATTTACGCGGCGGCCGGCGAGCGCGTGGAGCTGACCCACAAGGCCGGCAGCCGCGACACCTTCGCCATGGGAGCCATCCGCGCCGCCAAGTGGCTGCGCGGCCGGCCGCCCGGGCTTTACGACATGCAGGACGTGCTGGGGTTGAAATAAAACCGCCATGACCGCCTACGGAATCGCTCTCGGATCAAATCTCGGTGACCGCCTCAGCCATCTGCACACCGCCCTCGGCGGCCTCGCGCGGCTGGGGACCGTGACCGCTGTTTCCCCCGTTTATCAGACCGCTCCGGTGGACTGCGCCGATGACGCGCCGCCTTTTCTGAATGCGGTTGTGGAGGTGTCCAGTGACCTGCCGCCGGAGATCCTGATGGCACGGCTGCGGGAGCTGGAGCGCGGACTGGGGCGGCCTGACCGGCGTCCTCAGAACAGCCCGCGCCCGATCGATCTGGATATTCTTTACGCCGGGAATCTGGTGGTGAAAACGGAGGGGCTCACCCTGCCCCATCCGCGGCTGCACCAGCGGCGTTTTGTGCTCCAGCCTCTCGCGGATATCCGCCCGCGGCTGGTCCTGCCGGGATTTGCCCGGTCCGCCCGTGAGCTTCTCGAAAATCTGGACACCAGCGAACCTCCGCTGACCCGCTACGCCCGGCTTGAACCCGCCGCCGGGCTGGCGGGGCGGGAGGAACGGCTCGCCGCTTTCGCCGCCCTGAAGCCTGCGGGCCGGCAGATTGTCTGTCTCACAGCCGGGGATTATCCCACCGCCCGTCTGCTGGATGAGAACGGGACCGATCTGATCCTTGTCGGCGACAGCCTGGGCATGGTGGTGCTGGGTTATGCCGACACCGTGGACGTGACCCTTGCCGAAATGATCCACCACACCCGCGCCGTGCGCCGGGGGGTCAGCCGGGCGCTGATGGTCGCCGACCTTCCTTTTGAAACGTATCAGACTCCCGCCCAGGCGCTGGCGTCCGCGCAGGCTCTCGCGCATGCCGGAGCCGATGCCGTGAAGCTGGAGGGCGGAGTGGACATGATTCCCCAGGTCCGCACGATCATCGGATCGGGCATTCCCGTCGTCGGCCACATCGGCATGCTGCCCCAGCAGGTGCGTGATGAGGGCGGCTACAAAAAGAAAGGCAAAACCCCCGCCGACGCCGCCCGCCTGCTGGCCGACGCCACCGCGCTCGACGCCGCCGGGGTGCTGGCCATGGTTCTCGAAGGCATGGTTCCCGCCGTGGCCGCCGAAGTCACCCAGGCCGTGAAATGCCCCACCATCGGCATCGGAGCCGGACGCGGCTGTGACGGCCAAATTCTCGTCACCGCTGATCTCGTGGGGGCCTTCCCGTGGTTCCGCCCGCCTTTTGCCCAGGCCAGAGGCGACGTCGCCGGCCAGATCCGCCAAGCGGCGCAGGCATTCTCGGAGGACGTCCGGGGGCTGTAATTTCTCGTGCTCCTATAGGACTTATATGGCCTATAGGTCGTATAGGTCCTATTTTTTCACCCCCGCCGCCGCCAAATAAAACTGCCCCCGGGGAAACTTTCCCCGGGGGCAGGCGTGTGAATCAGCTTTCCTTTGCCGGAGCGGGGCTCAGGGCACGGTTTCGAATTTGCCGCGCAGGAACTGACGGACGCCGGTGGCGCTGACCGGAGTGACGGTGCGGAACGTCCGGTAAGTCCAGCCGGTTTCCAGCGCGGGCAGGTCCGCGGCCAGAGCGGGGCTGACCTCCTCAATATCCGCATTCCAGACGCTGAGACCGGTGTCGCCCTGGATGCGGTAGCGGATGCCGCTGCCGGTGCCGCTGAGTTCGGTGGCTCCGTTGAAGGTCACGCCCACCCGCACGGGGAGGGTGAGGGTCAGGTAGCGCTGGCCGGCGATGGTGGCCACGGCGGCGCGCATGGTGCCGGAATCCGCGCCGGACTTCGGATTGCTGTTGGTGGCGAATTCCGCGAGGTTGGAGACCCCGTCCCTGTCGGGATCGGCTCCGGCGGCGGCATCGGCTCCGGCCAGCCCGTTACTGGCGGTCCAGGCGTCATAAGGCGGCACCGAACCGGCCGCAGAGTAGTTCAGGTAGAGGTCGTTGCCGGTCCGCGAAACACTCCAGGAGCCGTTTCCGGCGCTGAATCCGCCGGCATCGACGGCAAACGCGGCGGCGTCGAAGCCGGTGATGCCGCCGGCGGCGCTGGCGAGGAGGAAGCTTTTGTTGGCGGCCGAGAAATTCGTCAGGCCGGACTGGCTGACGCGCACGACGATGGGGGCGGCGGGAGTGCCGGCAAGGTTCAGCGCGCCCGAGGCGTTCAGGTAATCGGAGCCGGTGCCGGCGGCGCCGGTCCAGTTGCTGACCTCCCAGGCGATGACGGAATTTCCAGCCAGCGTGGTGGCGGCGGTGAACAGCGTGCCGATGCTGTCACCGGGACTGATGGCGCCGCCCGCGTTGACCGTGGTGGCTCCTCCGATCATGCCGATGCCCGTGAGATTTCC
The DNA here is from genome assembly GCA_040386695.1 of Verrucomicrobiota bacterium. Lineage (GTDB taxonomy): Bacteria > Verrucomicrobiota > Verrucomicrobiia > Verrucomicrobiales > V1-33 > CAIZWU01. The sequence goes on along the minus strand of JAZKFB010000024.1, from coordinate 6,586 downwards.
CCCGGCGTTGACATTGACCGGGCCGGTGCCCGTGGCGGAACCCGCGAAGTTGCTGACCCGCAGGGAGCCCCCGTTGACCGAGGTTCCGCCGGTGTGGGTGGATTCAGCCTGAAGCTCCAGGGTGCCGGCTCCGGTTTTGACCAGGGCTCCGGCGGCGCTGCCGAAGTCTCCGGACTGATCCCGCAGCACTGTGCTCACCAGCAGATCCGTGCCCGCGCCGGCCACGGTGTCGGAGACCGCGAAGGTGGTGTCGGGTCCGAGATGGTTGGCTTTTCCGGAGCTGGAGATGGTGGAGACCGTGGTTCCGGTGGCGGAGACCGTGCCGCGGAACTGGAACCCCTCGTAGCCTCCGGCATCCGTGGCGGCCTGGGTCAGGCTGGCGCCATTGTTCAGGATCACATTTCCCAGAACGTTGTAGCGGGTGGAGTTCAGAGTGGCACCGTTCAGCACCGTCGCGGGCAGGTTGGCATTGTTGACGCCGTTGCCGTAGACGTTGTTGGTGGTGAAGTTCAGCAGACCGGGCGTGTTCACGGTGACGGTGCGTCCGGCGGCGGTGGCGCTGCCGAGGCTGGTGACCGTGGCCCCGCCGGCAATCAGGATGCCGTCATCGACCGTGAAGTTCCCGGCGGTGGTGCTGGCTCCGGCGAGAGTCAGGGTGCCGGCGCCTTTTTTCAGAACGGACACACTGCCGGTGAAGAGACCGGCGTAGGTGGTGGTGGTGGCCGTGTCGGAGGCGACGGTGAACAGGGCCGGGAGGGAGCTGGTGATGGCCTTGCCGGTGGTGTTGGCCCCCGCCGCCGGGGGATTCGAGCTCAGGCCGGGCACGGTCTGATCGAAGCCGTTGAGGTTCAGGGTGGCGGCGTTGGCGTCAATCTGGCCGAGAGTGAGCGGGGCCCCGGTGGCGAGGGCGTCATTACTGCCGAGGGTGATGGTTCCCACCGCCAGCAGGGAAGTCGCCCAGGTGTTGCCGGTGGAATTGATGAACCAGTTGTTGGCGTCCGTTTTGGCCATGGTGCCGGTGGGCAGATTAACCTTGCCGTTCACCGTGCCGGTGCCGCCCGCCCCGCGCAGGAACCAAGTCCCGGTGAAGCCGGCGGGGTCCTCGTTCACGGGGCCGTTCAGCGTCATGCTGCCGCTTGCCAGGCTGAACTGGATAATACTGGAACCGGCGAGTTTCACAGGACCATTGACGATGCTGTCCCCGGTGCTGGTGAGCTGGGTGCGCAGAGTGGTGGTGCCATTCAGCTGGGAGGTGAATCCGAGCGTCAGCCCCGCCGGGGTGGTCGTGTTCCCCAGATCCAGGGTGGTGGCGTTGCCGGTGGCTCCACTGGCGGGATAGTTCACGGTGATGGAGCCGCCGCCGGGCACGGCCGACTGGGCGCCGAACCGCAGGACGGTGAGGCCGCCGGCGCCGCTGGCGGGAGCGTCCACAGTGATGTCGCCGGTGTAGCCGGAGTTGTCGCCGCTGAGGACAAAGCTGCCCGCGCCCGCCGCATTGCTGTGGAAGGAGACGGCGTCGCCGCCCGTCAGTCGCCCGGGAATGGTCAGGGTGGCGGCGGTGGCGTTATTGTGGGAAAGGGATCCCCCGCCCGGGCCGGTGATGATGTCGCGAAGCCCGAAATCGACAGCCGTGGCCGCCGTGTAGCTGAGCCTTGCTCCGCCCTGGAGGAGAATATCGTTGTCCTTGCCGCCATTGCCGAGGCTGGCGGCATTGGAGAAAGCGAGGATGCCGCCCTTGAGTTCAGTGCGCCCGCTGTAGCTGTTGGTGCCCGCCAGGGTCAGAGTGCCGGTTCCGTCCTTGGTCAGGTAACCGCCGCCGCCGATGCCGGTTCCGGCGCTGGTCAGGGTGTAGTTTTTGGTGGAATTGACGAGGGTGAAGGCCGGGGTGACCCCGGCGCTGACAGGAACCGCGGTCTGGGTGGCGGCATCCGTGAAGGTGACGGAATCCCCGAGGAAGAACTGATCCGCGCCCGGAGTGGCATTGTTCCAGTTGGTGGTGGTTTTAATATCCCAGGCCGAGCTGCCGGTGCCGTTCCAGGTGAGGGCTTTGGTCCCGCCGAGGGTGACTGTAATGGCGCTGCCGGTGTCGGTGACGGTGATGCTGCGGTAATTGGAGGCTCCGGCGGCGGCGAAGGTGCCGGCTCCGGTTTTGGAGGTGTATTTAATCGCGGTGTAGGTCCCGTCCGCCAGGGAGGCCGTGGAGAAATCCAGCAGCACGGTGCCGGTGACATCCAGGCTGGCGGCGGTCAAAGCTCCGGCGGTGGCTGGGTCGAAGAACACCTGACCGCCGTTCAGCGTCAGGCTGGGAGTGGTGAATTCCCCGCCCAGGGAGGCGCCAGCGGCGACGGAGACCGAAGCCGGAACCATGGTGGCCGGCAGGTCCAGGCGGCCGGTGGTGACGGTGACGGCACCGGTGTATCCGGCGCTGGCACCTGTCAGCGTGGTGGTCCCGGCTCCGGTTTTCTCCAGAGGATTGGCTCCGCTGAAACCGGGCTGGATCAGCTGCACGCCCGCGCCGCCGAGGATGATTTTCCCGCCGCCGGTCAGCGCCAGGGAGCCGGAACCGAGCATCGTGCGGGGCAGCGTGAAGGCGTTGGCGGCCCCGTTGGTGTCCAGCGTGGCTCCGGTGCCGGGAACTTTGATGTCGGCGTCCAGCGGGATGGTCAATGCGGCGCCCGTGCCCGTGCCGGTGCCCGTGTTGTCCGCTTTGATGGTGCCGCCCGCGAGGTTCATCTCGGCGGAGACATTGCGCTGAACCACGCCCCACCTGCTGCGGAGGGAAAGCACGCCGCCGTTAAGATTGTACTGGTCCACGCCGCTGGGCATGTTCGCGGCCGGGCCGTTGTTGCCGCGGTTGTCGAGAACGACCCAGTTGGTGGTGACATTCCCCGCGTCGTGGTTGAAAATCCCGGTCCCGTCGATGCCCAGGTAAATGCCGCCGCCGACAATCGCGGGGGTGGCCAGGGCGTTGATATTGTTGTCCCCCGTGGCGTTGGCGCCTCCGGCGGCGGCGGTGGAGGGTGTGAGGGCCGGGGAATCCCCGGTGAGCGTCAGCGCGCCGCCCTTCATGTTGTAAACGGAGGTCTCCGTGCCCCAGTGCCCCAGCCGCACCTGCCCTTTCACACTGACGGTGCTGCCCGCGAGCTGATTGAGAACCCCGCTGCAGTTCGCGGCCTCCCCCACGGACAGGTGGTTGGCGCTGATGACGCTGCCGGCCTTGAGATTGAGCACCCCGCCGGTCTGGCCGCTGCTGACGCGGATGTATTCCGCCGTCACCGCGCCGTCGGTGTTCAGAATGCCGCCCGCCCGGCCCTGGGCGACGCGGATCTGGCCGCCCTGCGACTGGTCGGGGGCTCCCAGGGTGATGGCGTTGCCGGCCTGATTCAGACCGGCGCCCCGGGTGTCCACGTCGATGAAAACCCGGGTCGGCTGCGTGCCGTCCCCGGTCAATGTCTGGCCGGCGCCGAGGGTGTAGCCGTCGGTGCGGTCAAAGCCCAGCACGCCGTTGGCTCCGTCGCCATTGATGGTGACCGGGCCGGTGCCCAGAGTGCCGGTGGTGCCGTTGGCCCCGATGTTCAGCCTCATGCTGGGAACGCCCGCCGTCTGGGTGTTCTGACCGCCGATGACAGTGGGGCCGTAGGAATTGGCCCCGCTGAAAATCACCGTGTAGCTGTTGTTGTAATTCGAGGCGTTGACCGTGAGATCGCCGCCGGAAATCGGGCCGCTGACCGTGCCCGTGACGTTGTGCGCGCCGATGGTGGCCGCGCCGTTGATGACCACGGGGCCCGCCCAGACGGTGCCCGCCTCCAGGCGGAGCGCGCCGAGGTTGCCGCCGGCGTCCACAAAACCGGAGCCGGTGATGTTGACGGGGTTGGCGTAGGTCTGGTTGGCGGCGGCCAGAATCTGGGCTCCGTCCTGAATTTCGATGGGCCCTGTGCCGAGCGCCGCCGCCGAAGGTCCCTGGAGTCTCCAGGTGCCGCTGAGGGGCGACAGCAGCCTGATCGGACCGCTGAAGCCGGAGCTGTTGCCGGTCAGGAACATGGAGTGACTGGTGGAGCCGCCCGCGACGCTGTGCGCGTTGATGGTCAGGCTGCCGGTGCCGCTCAGGTTGCGGCTGAACGTGAACGGCCCGTCGTCCCGGCTGAGGATCAGTCCCGTGCCCGCCGCCAGGGAAACCCCGCTGGTGCCGCTGAGCACGGTGTTGCCGGGGGTGTCGTGATCCAGCTCCACGGTGCCGCCGGTGATGGTGGTGGCTCCGAGGTGGGAATTATTGGTGTTGAGCGTGACTTTGCCCGTGTTGTTTTTCACGAGGGAGGCCCCGCCGGTGATGCCGTAGGACCCGGTGACGGTGTATTCAGCCGCGCTGGTGTTGTCGAAGGTGACCAGTGACGGATTGACCGCCGCGTCCTGGATATCCACCGTGGTGTTCACCGCTCCGGCGGGGAAAATGACATCGTCCCCTTCAATATAATCGGTATTGGCGGTCCCGGCTCCGCTGGGCATTTTCCAGTTTCCGGTGGCCGTGGTGGTCCACAGGGAGGAATTGGTGCCGTTCCAGGTGATGCGTTTGTTGTCCGTGACCTGCAGGGCGATCGCCGAGCCGGTGTCGATCAGGGAACTGGTGGAATGCCCCACCGGCCGCAGGCTGAAGCCGCCCAGGCCCGGGCTGGTGCCGGTGTAATTCAGAATCGGGTAGGTGCCGGCGGCGAGCATGCCGCCGATCTGGTTGGCGATCACAGTGGTCGCCCCGCTGGTGGTGATCCGGCCGCCGCCGCCCGCATCCCCCGCCGTGCCCACGTCCGCCAGCAGGGTCGCGCCGTTCTGAAAATTCAGGGAACCGATGCTGAAAGTGCCGGGCAGACCCGTGCGGCCGATGGCCAGATTTCCACTTTCAACGGTCAGGGAACCGGTGCCCGCGGAGCCGTTCAGGGCAAGGGTTCCGGTTCCCTGTTTGACAAATCCGCCCGCGCCCTCCAGAGCGGCGTTATTGATGACGAGATCGTCCGGCGCGGGATTGTCGTCCACGACCAGATGGGTGACACTGGCTCCGGAATTCAATTTTCCGCCCGCGGCGGCATTGATCTGATGCGCCACCGCTCCGGCGGCCTGGCCGAAAGTGGTCAGATCCCCGTCCAGAGTCAGCGTCCGCGCTCCCAGATTGACGGTGCCGGTGAAAGTGCTGGTGTTCCCCAGAGTCAGCGACGCCAGCCGCTGATCAAAACCGTTCAGATCCAGGGTGGCATTGCCGGATCCGCCCAGCTGCACCTTCGCCGTGGTGGAAATGCCGTCCGCCGCTCCGACCAGCGCCGTGTCCGTGACCAGCAGGCTGTTGTAACCCGTGCCGCCGCCGCCGTAACGGATGAAGCCGGCGCGGTGACTGACCACCAGACTCGGATCCGAAGCACTGACCGGACCGTTGAGAACCAAAGCGTTGGTGGCCGCATTGCCTCCGACAAAATGCCCGCCCGCACTGGGGCTGCCGTCCAGCTGAATGGAGCCGCTGAGGGTGGCCAGCCCGGTGCCGGCATAGTGCAGCGCCCCGAATCCGGCCACGCCCTTGAGCGCTCCCGTGACGGCAATACTGCTGGCATTGCTCACGCCGCCGCTGATCACGAGGCGCGAGGTGGAGGCCGAGGGCTCCAGGGTGATCGCGTTGGCATTGGCCGCGGTGTTGGCGGAGCTGTTGTTGTTGAACTGGACGATCACGCCCTCAATCGCCAGACCGCCGGTGAAGGTGTTGGCCGCGCCCAGGATCAGGGTGCTGTCCACGCCGCTGTCGTTGGAAACCCGGATGCCGTCATTTCCCGCCAGCACCGCCCCGATGGTCGCCGTGCGGTTGAGCACCTGAATGCCCGCCATGCCGGAGGCCACATCCAGCGTCAGAATGGAGCCCGCCGTCCCCGTGTTGAGCACCTGATCGTTGCTGACAGTCCCGGTGTCGCCGAATCTCAGCACGCCCACGGTGCGCGCCCCGTCCACCGTGACCGTGCGGGTGGCATTGATGTCGATGGCGCTGAAATCCGCCGTCGCCCCCGCCCCCGTGGCCACGGTGCCGCCGGTCCAGTTGGTGGTGACCGGCCAGGAGCCGCCCGCCACCGGCAGCCACGAGCCATTGGTCTGCGCGGCGGCTTTTTCCGGCGCGGAAAGAGCCACCAGGGCGGCCAGGGGAAGCATTGACAGTTTGAGCGGCAACGGGTGGAATTTCATGACAGGCTGCGGTTGTGTGGTGGACGGGAAGAACGCCGCGCGTCTGAAGTCCCATTCCGGAGCGGCTCCGGATGACTGATGGCCCATTGACGCGCGGCCCCTTCCTCGTTGTTGATTTCCAGCGCTTTCGTAAAGGAAAATGTTTCCAGGAGTAAGAAAAATCCATCCCCCGCGCGGCTCACGTCATTTTAAAAATAAATGCGCCCACGCATGCACGTAAAAACCTGCTTTACGGAATGTGACCAGTTAGTGGCATCCCGGCATCCAAGGGGCGGAGGACGACAGCCCGGGACAACGCCCCCATAGGCGTTAACCTAATTCGATTTTGTTAAATGAAAGAAAATGGAGGAAATCATCGGGCTGGAAGCCCGATGGCCAC
>JAZKFB010000023.1:0-93315 GCA_040386695.1 Verrucomicrobiota bacterium | reverse complement strand
TGGTTAAAAACGGTTTCCTGAGCGCAGCACCATCCATGCCGAACACTCTTGGCTGCAACCCTGCCTTACCTGGTGCGACTCCAGGGCGCGCCTCCACTTTCTGTTTCCTGTTCTTGTTCCTATTTCCTGTTTTTCGTTTTCTGGTCCGTAGCTCAAGGGTGGAGCGCGGGGTTCATATCCCCGTGGCTGCTGGTTCGAATCCAGCCGGACCGTCCATTTTCCCTGCGTAGTCCAACAGCAGAGACACCGCGCTTAGAACGCGGACAGTGCGGGTGCGAATCCTGCCGCAGGGACTCTTTCGAAATCCCGGACCTCCACTCTCCGGTCTTATTTTCCTTCCGTAGCCCAATCAGCAGAGGCATCCCGCTTAAGACGGGAGAGTTGCGGGTGCGAGTCCTGCCGGGAGGACCACGGAAAGCGAACCGGACCAGCGCGCCGGGACCCGTTGCTAACGGAATCGCGCCGCCGAAAGGCCGGCATGGGGTGCAAGTCCTCCGCTTTCCGCCATTTTCACATTCTCCGCCTTCCTCGCGGGGTTTTACCAGCTTCACCACCCTGTCGTCCAGTCAGACAGGACGTCCGGCTTTCAACCGGAAGACCCGGGGGCAGTTCCCGGCGGGGTGGCCATTTTCTCTCCTTGATCACTTCAACCCGAACCCCGCCAGACCAAACGGGATCCACAACCACCGGACCAATAACCAAATCATTCAGCTCAGGTAGCCCAACAGCAGAGGCACGGCGTCGAGAGCGCCGCCAGTGCGGGTGCAAGTCCCGCCCCGAGCACCATTTTCCATCTCTTTCAGGACCGCAAGCTTTGCAGCGAAGCAGCCGGCTTTTAACCGGCAGAGCACGGGGCGGCACCGTGGCGGTCCACTTTTTCAGGCAGGGAGGGCGGGCATTCCGGCGGCCTGTCCCGGAGGCGGGACCATCCCGCTTCGGGACGCGCCGACAGGATGCCGGCCCTCCGTTGGTTTGTGTGAAAAAGAGCAGACACCCTGCGCCGGAATTTCCGGGAGAGCCGCGCCCCGCGCTTCCAGCCAGTCCAGTTTTCTTTTGTTATGACTGAAGCCATCCACACCTCCTCCGTGCTCGTGCTGAACCGGCACTGGCAGGCCATCGACGTGAAAACTCCCGCCCAGGCCTTCGCCATGATGGCCACGGGTTCCGCCCACGCGCTGGATATTTCCGAAAGCGCGGTGCTGCCGGTGTCCTGGGAAAACTGGCTGAAGCTGCCGGTGCGGGATCACGACCGGAGCATCGGCACCGCACGCGGGCCGGTGCGCTCTCCGACCGTGCTGGTGCTTTCCCGTTTTGCCAGAATGCCGCGCCGGCGGCTGACCTTTTCAAGGCGCGGACTGTTCCAGCGCGATGGCGGAGTCTGCCAGTACAGCGGCCGCGCGCTCCAGTTTGACGAGGCCAATATCGACCACGTCATCCCGCGCAGCCGGGGCGGACCCACCTCCTGGGAAAACTGCGTGCTGGCCGACAAACGCGTCAATCACCGCAAAGGCGACCGCACCCCGGAGGAAGCGGGCCTGCGTCTGGCCCGGCCTCCGCAGCAACCCCGTGAAATGCCGGCGGCGGCACTGATCCGGAATCACCTCGGCATCCGGGACTGGAGCATGTTCCTCGCCTGACCGGCGGACAGGAGGCCCGGCTTTCCCCAAAGATCACGCCCGCGGCCGCTCCGGCCTGAAAATACGCGGCTCCGGCTCCGACTGCAGTCCCGCTTTTCCGGAATTCAGGGTCCATACTCCAGAACCACCGTCAGGTGGACGGCCACCGGCGGGACTTCAACCACGGAAACCGCCCCTTCCAACCGGACCGGCAGGACGGTGTGGCCGGGTTCGGCCCAGGCTTTGGCGACGGGGGAGCCGTGGACTTTCAGGAGAATCCCGTGAATGGGCACCGCCTCCTCGCGCAGCGGGACTTCGGATTCCTGAAGACCGTGATCCGCCGTGGTGTTCAGGCCATTGAACAAATGGACAATCCGCCGTTCTCCCGCCTTCCGCGCTCCGCCCTGCCCTTCCTCCACACCTGTCGGCTGGGTCCACAGCGTGGCCTGCACGCACATCGGCGCTTTCACCTCCACCGGACAGGGCGCGTCCGCCGCCCAGCGGATGGCCCGGGCCAGGAGCACGCGCTGATACGGCCAGGAATAGCTGAAATTCGCGCCGTCCACGCCCGCCGCGAAATACACCACCCGCCCTTTTCCCTGCCGCCCGATGGTGGCGCAGGGGAAAGGCTCGCGGCTGTCCTGCGGGAAATAAATCATCGCCCGTTTCATCGGGCCGGGGATGGGAACGGTCCGCATCATGGAGCCCTTGAAGGTCGCCTGCCGGCCCGGCACCAGCCCATGCAGCCGCTCATCGTCCACCAGGGCGCCGTCCTCCAGATCGCCTCCGCCCCAGCGGAAATCCCCCACCGTCATCCGCTGGGTCCAGTAAGGATCGTTGAATTCCACGGGTTTGCTCAAATCCCCGGCGCGGGAGACGCCGAAGAGATCCTTCAGCCCAAAATCCGCGCGCGGCCGGCCCAGCTCATCGGCCAGGGAGGTCTCGCTGCTGGCCACCAGGCCGCCGCCCTCCAGCACGTAGTCCCGGATCATGGCGCACTGGGCGTCGGAGAGGCACACCGCATTCGGCAGAATGAGCACCCGGTGTTTTTTGAGAATCTCCGGCTTCAGATCCATTTCCGTAAGCAGCGTCAGCGGCAGATGCTCCTCCAGGCAGGCCCGGTAAATCCCCAGCGCCGGAGCCAGAAAGCGCTCCATCACGTGCATCCAGGCAAAAAACCGCCGGCTGCGCTCGCTCACCAGCATCGCCGCCCACGGTTCCTGGCGCAGATCCGTGAACCACGGCTTCCGCTCCTGGATGGCGCGCAGGGTGGTCAGCGCGGCCGGCTTGCTGCCGATCCCCGCCAGCGGCGTGAAGCTGCCGTTGGTCATCGCGCCGAGACAGCGCACCATCATCTCATGCGGCGGAAAACTGGCCGTGCTGTAGGGATTCCCGTGCGACATCAGATACGGCTCGCTGGACCCCGTGCGCCCGCCCGCCGCCGCCCGGATATAGGCCGCGCCGAACCACGGCACGACCGTTGAGCCCAGATTCCCCTCGTCCAGCCACCACTCCTGCACGGGACTGTGAATCAGGCGGTTCATGCGCACGGACATCACGCCGGGAATGGTCAGGAAATGGCCGTAGCGCCCCGCGTTGGTGGTCCAGGTGCAGATCGCGGATTCCGGATTCAACCCCTTCAGTTTTTCGCCAAGACGGCGGTACCACTGTTCCAGTTTCTCATCCGCCCAGAGCAGGTAAATGCGGTAATCCAGGTTCGCCAAATCCGCCGCTCCGGGCAGCTCCCGTCCGGTTTCCCGCAAATACTGCGCCCGCTCCCAGGGGCTGAAATTCAGGGCCGCATGGTAGCAGCCATCGAAAGAGAACCCGTCCACGCCGTAATCCCGCAGGATCTCCGTCAGACAATCGATGGCATATTCGCCGTAAGGCGTGTTCAGCGGCAGTCCGCGCAGTGCGATGTTCTCCGGCAGCGTCAGGTCCAGTTTCACCTTTTCCCGCACCCCCGGATCGTCCGTCCCGTGCAGCAGCCAGTCCGGATGCCGCCTCACGATTTCCACCGGCGCATAGGGCGAAATGCCCAGAATGACCCGCATCCCCAGCGCCTTGGCTTTGGCGATGCCCGCTTTCATCACCGTGCTCTCCGCCGCCGGCACGCCCGATGCCGGATCATCCCGCCGCAGCGGATAATACAGCGAGGGCCCGCCGGTGTGCAGCACCGTCACCCCCGCAGCGGCGGCGGCGGCGATGCCCTCCAGATCCTCCAGCCCCATAAAAACCGTGCCCGTTCCCTCCAGCACCCACCCCGGCGGCTCCACGCCCTGGAATTCCGCATCCGGCGTGAGGAATGGCAGCTTCAACGGCTCCTCCGCCCTGACCTCATGAATGGAAAGCGGAGTGACCATCAGCAGACTCAAAGCGGCAAAACATTTCATGTTAAACTCATACGTAACCCGCCCTTCCGGCTGTCACGCCCCGCAAGGTTCTCCCGCCCGGTGTCCGGGGCCGACGGCCGTTCCTCATTCCGCCTGCCCCAATCAGCATGTCAGGCGGAGGCGGGCCGCCTCATTTCCGGGAGGAAAATGGTCAGCACACCGATCAGCGGCAGCCAGGCGCAGACATGGAAAACATGCTGAATGCCGATGCTGTCCGCCAGGGCTCCCAGCAGGGCGGAGCCGATGCCGGCCATGCCGAAGGCGAATCCGAAGAACAGCCCGGCGATCATGCCGACTTTGCCGGGCACCAGCTCCTGGGCGTAAACGAGAATCGCGGAGAACGCCGAAGCCAGCACCAGGCCGATGATCACGCTGAGCGCCGCCGTCATGCCGAGCCCGACATGCGGCAGCAGCAGGGTGAAAGGCGCGACCCCCAGGATGGAGCCCCAGATGACGCGTTTCCGTCCGATGCGGTCCCCCACCGGCCCGCCCAGAATGGTCCCGGCGGCCACGGCGAAGAGGAACAGGAAAAGGTAAAACTGGGCGCTCCGCACGGACACATGGAACCGGTCCATGAGGTAGAAAGTGTAATAGCTGGTGATGGACGCCATGTAGAAATACTTGGAGAAAATCAGCGCCGCCAGAATCGTCAGGGAAAACACCACCTTGCCCCGTGACAGCGGGGATATGGCGGGGGTTCCCGCCGCTCCGGCTTTGGCCGCCGCCTTCACCATCACCTTCCGGTGGTGTTTCTGCCAGATGCCCAGCCTCCACAGCACCCCCACGCCGATCAGCGCCAGCAGGGAGAACAGGGCCACGGATTTCTGACCGTGCGGCACAATGATCAGCGCCGCCAGCAGCGGCCCGGCGGAGCTGCCGGCATTGCCCCCGACCTGGAACAGGGACTGCGCGAGGCCCTTCCGCTTTCCCGCCGCCATGTGGGCGATGCGCGAGGCCTCGGGATGGAACACGGAGGAGCCCATCCCGATCATTCCCGCCGACAGCAGAATCATCGGGTAGCTCCCGGCCTGGGACAGAAACAGCAGTCCCGCCAGCGTGATGGACATCCCGATGGCCAGGGAATACGGCATGGGCCGCTTGTCCGTGTAAAACCCCACCATCGGCTGCAGCAGCGACGCCGTGACCTGGAAGGTGAAAGTAATGAAGCCCAGCTGCTTGTAGGAAAGCTGGTAAGTGTCCTCCAGCATCGGATAAATGGACGGCAGCAGCGCCTGAATCACATCATTCAGAAAATGCGCCGCGCTGATGGCGAAAAGCACACTGAAAACCGTGCCTCCGGCAAGGGCGGCGGCCGGCGGCGCGGTGCCGGCGGCGGATTCAGGATTCAGAACGGATTCCGCCGCCGCGGGAGCGGGAGCGGTCCGCGGAATGGAGGGATCTTCAAGGGTCTCGGAGGGCATACGCTTTGGGGAACGCGTCACCCTGCCCGTCCGGAAACCCCGGCACAAAGGCGGGGTCGGGTGTTCCTGGCGGTTTCAGGGGTATTTTTCACGGATTTCCTGCCGGAATCCGGCGGGAGTCCGCCCGTCGGCCCTGCGGAAGAAGCGGCTGAAATACGAGGGATCGGGGAATCCCAGCTGATAGGCGATCTCGGCCACCCCCAGTTCCGAATGCAGCAGCATCCGCCGGGCATCCAGCAGCATCCGCCGCCGGATCAGCTCCCCGGCGCTGTGCCCGGTCTGTTCGCGGACGGTGTCGTTGAGGTGGTTCGCCGTGAGGTGCAGATGCCTCGCATAGTCGCCCACCGTCCATTTTTCCCGGAAGTGATGCTCCACCGCCAGAGTGAACCGCCCCACCAACTGTGAGGCCCGGGAATTCCCCAGCTGCGGACGGGTTTCCGACATGAGCCTGTGGATCCTGACAAAAAGGATGCGCAGCAGCGCCCGCAGGATCTCCTCCGCCCTGGGCAGGGCGTTGTCGAACTCCTGCTGCAGCTCCGCGAAGATCGGGGAAATCCCATGGCCCTCCGTCCCGGGCAGCGGCAGGAAGGGCTCGGCCCCCGAGTGCAGGAGAAAGGGGAATTCCGTGAGCCCGCTCGGCGGCGGGGCGTTGTGGTCGAAAAAATCCTGGGTGAACGACACCTGCATCCCCTTCATGCCGGCTCCCGGATTCAGGGTGTGGACCTGCCCGGGGATCACAAAAACGGCGTTGGTCCCGCTCAGGTGAAAATCACGGAAATCGTGCATCAGGCGGCAGGGGCCGGTGATGTGGAAAATCTGGAAAAAATCGTGATAGTGCGGCCGCAGCCGCTGGGGTTCCAGAACCACCGATTTATCGAACGGAATGGCCATCACCCCGCGCCGCCGCAGTTCCTCCTGGCCGTAGTCGTGGAATTCAAAGGCGGGAATATCGCGGCGGTTCATGGCCTGGGATCTGAGGTTTGGGATTTGAAATTCGGATTCCGTCATCTGAAATCCGGGATTCACAGTTCATGCCCCGGGATTTCAAATCTGAAATCTCAGATCTCAAATCCCGCATCCGGGATTTCAGGCTCCGCCTCCAGTTGTGCGCCTTCCGCCGCCGATGGATGGAATACCATGCCCGACTCACGCTCCCACCGCGGACTGCACCCTCAGGACGCGGAACTGTTCTCCGCCCCGCACCTTCCCGCCCTGCGCACGGCGACGGAGGAGCTGTCGTGGCTGCTCGGCCGGGGCTACGCGCCGCTTTCCTCCCTGAAGCTGGTGGGCGACCGGCACGCGCTGCGGGAAAGACAGCGCGATCTGGTCTCGCGCGCCGCCTGTACGGACGCCCAGCGCCTCTCGCGGCGCGCCACCCGTCTGTCCCCGGACGCCGTGCGAGGCGCGGATTTGTTTATCGACGGCTTCAACCTCCTGATCACGCTGGAGGCCGCGCTCGGGGGAGGCCTTGTGTTCAAAGCCCGCGACGGAGCCCTCCGCGATCTCGCCAGCGTTCACGGCACTTACCGCGCGGTGGAGGAGACGGACCCCGCCCTGCTGCTGGCCGGGGAAACCCTGGCGGAATACGGGCCCGCCAGCGTCACCTGGCTCTTCGACCAGCCCGTCTCCAACAGCGGCCGCCTTGTCCAGCGGGTCCGCGGTCTGGCGGAAACGCGCGGCTGGCCCTGGGAGGTGCGGCTGTCGCGGAATCCCGATCAGGACCTGATGGCGCTCCCCGCCGGCGGCATCGCCGTCACCACGGATTCCCTGATTCTCGACCACGCCCCCGGCGGCTGGCTCCCGCTGAGCGAGCTGATCCTCAGCCGTCTCCCGCCCATTTTCATCCATCTGGACCTGAGCGTGCCCGGCGCTTAGGCCGGCACCTCCCGCTGAATTCGGACCAACCATGACCGGAGCCGGAAACCGCGTCGGCAGAATGCCGCCCCCTCCGGTTCTGTAACCAATGACAGGGGTGACCGTGCTGTTCTTTGGCCTTCTCCCGAAAGCAGGCTGGAAACAGGCGCAGGGAAAGCCTACGGCAACTGGCCGGTGACACGGTAAAACGCCCGCGACGGAGGAGGCGCGGTGTCCCTCAACTCCAGAGCACCATCCGCCGCCAGCGGACCTACAGTGCCCACGGACTGCCAGGAGGCCGGGCTCAGATCCGCGCCGCGCCGCAGAGTATAGGTCCAGCCCTTCCTGCCCCCGCTCACCTGGAGGATCGCTACTCCGCCTTCAAAGCTGAGGCTTTCCACCCGGAATGCACCGCCCTCCACCGGTCTGGGTACCGCCACTGAAGCATAACCCTTCCATGTCGGCGAAGTGAAACCGGCCCTTTGGTGGACAGCAACACTTCAGCGGGAAAGCTCCCAAAGCCTCCCGGAGAATGCCCTGGGAATCCTGGGAGACTGGAGAGTATTCCCAGGCTGAAATGGCGGTGCCCGGCCGACGGAATCCGGTGCTCCGCCCCGGCATTCCGCCCGGCCGACCATGAGCCAGGCACCCGGGAATCCGTTCCAAGTGGCTCGGAATCAGTTTCAGGTGCCCAGGACTCCATTCCAGGCACTTGGGAATCCGTTCCAGGTGCTGGGGAATCCGTTCCAGGTGCTGGGGAATCCATTTCAGATGCCCAGGAATCCATTCCAAGTGCTCGGGAATCGATTCAAGGCACTCCGTTTTAATAAAAAGCGCTTCGGAATCCCTTCAAAGCGCCCAGGAATTGATTCCAGGCACTTTGGCGGCCATTTCCCGCGCTTTGCCCGGCGGGTGAAGCGGGCCGTGAGGCGAACAGGCCTTCCCATTCATCATTTTCCCAGTGCCAGCAGGGAATCCAGGATGGGCCGGGCGCGGTTGCCGAGGATCGAGTAGTGCCCCTCGTCGACAGGACGGAATTCCGCGCCGGGAATGGACCGGGCGACCTGTTCCGCTCCCTGCCAGGCGAAGTTTTTATCCTGGGTGCCGTGCCAGATGACCAGAGGAACCCTGATTTTCGCGGGATCAAACGGCCACGGCGAGGAATACGGGTCGCCGTCCTCCCACAGTCCCCTCATTCCGGAGCGCATGGCATTCTGAAAACCGGGGAAAAACAGGCGGAAGCTCTCACGGTTCCAGACGGCGGCCCGGTCCTTGGGCCCCAGAGTCCTCAGTCCCAGCCACAAAATTGGGCGCGGCGGGGGAATCCTGGCAACCCTCACCAGGGGAATCAGCGCCCCCTGCAGCAGCCACGGCGCGTGATCGTGAACCCCGAGCATCAGCTGATAAACCGGCGAAAGCCGCCGCCGCTGCGGTCCGGGAGCGGCGGGAAGAGCGCCGCAGACAGTAGCGCAGGCGGAAATCCGGCGGCCCATGGCCCAGGCGCAGGCCAGAGCATACGGTCCGCCGCCGGACAGCCCCAGAAGGCGGAACCGGTCCAGCTTTAAATGATCCGCCAGCGCCGTCACCATCGGCGGCCAGTCCAGAAGCGTCCGCCCCGGCTGCCGGGAAGTTCCCCCGATGCCCGGCCGGTTCGGGGAAATGAGCCGCACGCCTTTCTCCAGCGCCGCCTCATGAATCAGCGCCCCCTGATGACTCTCCCCCGGCCAGCCATGAAAAAAGAAAACAGGCTGTCCGGCCGGATCGCCATATTCACGGAAGGTCAAAGTGCCGCCGCCGGGCAAGGAGAAGTGCTGGAGCATAAGAATGGACGCCGGAATGCGCCGGTCATGGATGAGAATTCCCCGTCCAGGCCCGGAGCATCCCGCATATTCGGGAATTTCAACTTTCAGGGCAGCGCTTTACGGAGCTTTACTCAGGCTCCGATTAAACCAGCCCTTCAGGATGGCGTCAGGTTTCCCTCCCGATGAGCGGCCAGGCTAAAACTCGTCCTCCACGGAGAAGGAGACGTTGGAGATTTTGGCGGCCTGCATGGCGTTCATCACGGAGGCGATGACATCCCATTTGGCGTCGGGGGCGGCGCTGATGGTGACGATGATGGGGGTGTTGTTCTCGGCGGTGCTCTGGTCCTTCAGGCTTTTGAAGGTGGCCTTCAGCTCATTGGCGTCCACCAGTTCCTCGTTGTGGGTGATGCGGCCCTCCTCATCAATGGCGATGGTTTCCTCCATCGGGGTCTCCTGGGTGGAGTCCACACTGGGCTCGGTGGAGGGCAGCGTCATTTTCAGCTGGGTCTCCACCACCTTGTCCGTGGCCAGGGACATGAAGAACAGCATGATCACGAAGATCACGTCCAGCATCGGGGCGATCTGGAATCCCACATCCCCATCCATTTCGTAGCGGTGTTTTTTCTTGCTCATCGGGTGCTTGGGAAAAGAGAATCAGCCCGCCTTGTTCACGGTGGCGAAGGAAACCTTGGGCGTGGCCTGGGAGACCACGGCGATGGCGGCGGCCATTTCGCGGGCGGGGGTGTTTTTGTCGCCGCGGATGATGACCTCGAATTTTTCATTCCCCTCGGCTTTGGCCTGAAGGAGCGCCACCAGGGGCTCGAAGTCGCCCTCGTAGTCCCTGCCGCCGTAGCTCAGGATGGCTTTCTGATCCTTCTCGTTCCAGATGACATTGAGCAGGGTCTGATTTTTGTCAGGTTTCCGCTCGGTGGAATCCGGAGCCACGGGCACTTTCACCCGGACATCCATCTGTTCCACCTGGGCGCTGGTGGTCATGACAAAGAACACCAGCAGCACCAGCAGAACGTCCACCATGGGCGCAATCTGGAACTCCGGTTCGCCGCTATCGATACTGCCGCCGCCGCCTGCCATGGGAGTGGGATTTTAAAAAATGAATAAGGAGGAACCCGGCCGCGGCGGCCATCCGCCCGCCGCCGGTTCCGCGGGGAAAACTCAGACAGCGGGAGCCCCGGCGGCGGCGGTGCCTGCGCCCTCCACCCAGTTGGGGGCATTGGCATACAGCTCCTGATCCCCGATATGCACGCCCTCGGCGAGATGATAGGGGAACTTGCGGAAGAGATTGCCGATTTCCGCCTGCGCCTCCGCCAGATTGCCGATGAGGCGGTTGCGCAGGAAATAGAAGGCCATGAACGCGGGAATGGCGATGAACAGGCCGGAGGCGGTGGCCACCAGCACCTCCCCGATGGCGGCGGCCAGGGAACCGGTGTTCTGCGCGACATTGCCGGCGCCGAGCGTATTGAAGGCGGCGATCATCCCCGTCACCGTTCCCACCAGACCGACCATGGGGGTGCAGACCCCGATCACGGAGAGGTAGGAGATGCGGGTGGAGACCTTGGACTGCTCATGGGCGAAGGCTTCGGCGATGCCCTCCTCCGTGGCGGATTTGCCGTCGCCCACATTGACGAGACCGGCGCGGGCCACGTTGTTGAAACAGGAATTCCGCTCCAGCGTTGACTGGTATCCGCCCACATAATCCCCGCTGCGGAAGTAGTCGCGCAGGGTTTCGAGATCATCCTCCGGCATCAGCTTCTTGAGCCCGCTGCGCATGGAGCAGTCGATGATCAGCCACACCATGGCCACGGAGAAGCCGGCGAGCGGGTACATGATCCATCCCCCCTCCTTCAGAATCGTGAAAAAGCTTTTGCTGTGGGGAGCGGCGGCCCCGGCGGCCGGAGCGGCCTCCTGAGCCCCCGCAAAACCGGCGGCGGCGAGGACGAGCGCAGTGATGAGCAGGGGACTGAAGCGGGCGATGGAACTGGTTTTCATTGGAAAGGAGAGTCGCGGATTGACTAAGAGTCTGAGTTTGAATCGTCAAGATATATCTGTTCGGGAAGGGGGGGCCTGGATGGAACCGGGATCACTGGCCCTGGAGCTTGGAAAGGTCAGCTTTTTCCTTCTGGGCGGCGTCCGCCTCGGGCGTGCCGAGATAGCGCTCGGAGATGCGGGCGAAGCTGTCGATGGCGTCCTTGAACCGGCCCAGACGGCTCAGGGAGCGGGCGGCTCCGAGATCCGCGGCGGGCAGGAAGGCCGCCTCCGCGCCGTAGAAAACCGGAACGTGGAGGTAAGCGTCCAGCGCCTCCTCGAAGGACTCGCGTTTGAACTGAATATCCCCCAGCAGCAGGTAAAGACGGGCGGCGGTGTCGGAATCCTTCACGGATTTCAGCAGGCTGTTGACCTTGGTGAGGGCGGGCTGGTTGATGCCTTTCTGGAACTGCTCGCGGGCATCAAGGAGGGTCACCCGCATCTGCAGCTGGCCGGGCAGCGTCATGTTCCGGAGTTCCGACATCAGGCGCGCGGAATCATCGTATTTGTTCTGGCGCAGCAGGCTTTCGGCCACCAGCAGGCTGGCCGGGGCGTACCAGGAGCCGGGTTTGTCCTTCCACGGGCGGTGGAAGTCCTGGGTGATTTTGGCCTTGGCGTAGGCTTCCTCATACTTCGCCTTGAGCAGCAGATCATCGGCGGCGGCCAGCTCCTCCGGTTTGGGGAACTCCACGCGGACGATGCTGGAAACCGGGATTTTCGGACCGCCGGTTTTGCGCTGCACGTCGGTGCCCACGATCGTCACCTCGGCCAGCTCCACCGAGCCGGCGGGGAAAATCAGTGTCTGGGCGGAGGAAATCGGGGCGCAGGCCAGAAGAAGCGCGGCCGGGAACAACAGAAAGGGTCTCATGATCACAAAAATCGGAAAAATCGGGGAAAGTTAGTTACCGAGAAGCCGCAGACGCTCCTTCAGCTTCGCGAAGTCCGGCTCGCCCTGGAGTTTGGCGGAAACCTTGGGATCGTTCACCGCCGCGCGGTAAACCTCCACGGCATCCGTGGCCTTGCTCATCTCCTCCTTCATCTGGCCGGCGCGGAGATACCCTTTGGCCACCCAGGCGGGAAACGCCTTGAAGCTGAGGTAGAGACGCTGGAAATAATTAAACGCGTCGGACGGCAGTTTCTGCTTCTGCTTGATTTCCCCCATCAGCCAGGTGGCCTCGGCCATCACCTCCTTGGGAACGGATTTGTCGCCGAACATCTCCTTCACCATCTTTTCGCACTCCTCATACTTCTCCGTGTCGAAAAGCACGCGCGCCTTGCCGATGACCGCCTGGCTGTATTTCGCGCCGGGGTATTCATCAATGGCCTGGTTGAAGCGCCTGAGCGCGGTCTCGAAGTCCTTGGCCCTGTAGGCGATTTCCCCCAGGCCGGTAAGTCCCCAGTCCATGTAGGGCGACTGCGGGAAAAACTGGATGAGGCGGTTGTAGTAAATCGCGGACCGGTCATCGGCTCCCCGGACGTGGAAATATTCCGCCGCCGTGGCCAGCAGCCGGGGGCTGAAATCATCGGCGGTGAATTCCGTGACCAGCTTCTCCATCAGGGCCTCCGACTGTTTGGGGGAAGTGTCCGCCACGGGTTTGCCGTCGGGTCCCTTCACTTTCGGAGCGGAGCGCTCCAGCAGCTTGTAAAGCTCGCTTTTGACATAAACCACGCGGGCTTTGCCGGCATTGGTCAATTTTCCGGCATCGGCGCCCAGCAGCTGATCCAGCAGGGCCTCCGCCTGCTGGCCCTGTTCCGCGACCGTGGGCGGAGCGGCGGGCGCGGCCTCCGGTGCTTTTTTGTCCCCTTCGGCTGCCGGAGCCGCGGCGCGGGGTTTCTTTTTGGGAATGCAGGATTTGGCCAGCTGCTGAAGCAGATCCTCGACCCCCTCCTTGGACGGATTGTTGATATTGGCCAGCACCTGCTCCGCGAGGAAGGTCTTCACCTTGGCCTCGTTGGCGGTTTTCTCCTCGGGTGTTTTTCCCTGACGGATGATCGATTTCCCGATCCAGCTGATGGCCTCCAGCGATTTGGGGCTGTCGGGATAGGTTTTCAGGAAATCCTGATACATGGCCTCCAGCTCCTTCCACCGGCCCTGGCGGACGAGCAGCGGGCGGGCCTGGCTCAGGCTGTATTCCACCACCGCGTCGCCCCGGCCTTTCTCCACCCCTTTAATATAGGCGTCGGCGGTCAGGCGGTCGATATCCTCGGATTTAAGCTCCAGCTCCTTCTGCTCCTCAAAACCCATCTGCTGATAGGCGTCGCCGATCAGCGCCCAGCAATCCGCCTCGGTGGGGCTGTTGGGATAGGTTTTGATGATGTCGTGGCACTCGTCGATCACTTTTTTAAGGTGCGACTCCTTGCCTTTGGCTTTTTTGCCCTGCTCCTCGCCCTTGACCATCATGGCCAGACGGTAACGGGCATCGGCGATGTACTGGCCGCCGGGGTATTTGGTGGTGTAGGCGGAAAGCTCGCGGATGCTGGCCGGGAAGTCGTTCTGGAAGAAGAACGTCAGGGCGTACATGTAATCGATGTTCTCCATCACCGGGGAATCCGGCACCGCCGCCCGGAATTTCTCCGCCGCCTCGCGGGCCTTCACAAATTCATACTGCTCCAGATAATTCTGCACCTGGATGGCGAGGAACTGCGCCTTGTTCGGCGAGTTCTCCAGGAACTTCATCACCTCGTCGTAAACCTTGCTGATCTTGTCCTGATCCTTGGTTTTCTGGACCATGGAGATCAGCATCTCCGAAACCTCCTGCACGTTCGCGCCCGAGGAATATTCCTTGAGGTAATCCCGGCACAGAGCCTCGGTCCGGGCGATGATTTTCATCCCGTCCTTGTCCGGGGAATCCGGGGCCAGGCGGGCATTGGAGACGATGAGGCCGAAAAGAACCGTGGGCCGGTCCTCAAAGGCCGGGAAGTTGTCGTAAAGCCACTGAAACCCGAGACGGGCCTCCCAGAACCGCCCCAGCTGCGCGAAACAGCGGCTGATGCGGTAAAACACGACGGCGTCGTAATTCTGCTCCTTCTCCAGCTGCGCGATCTGGGCCTTCGCCTGCCCGGCGTAAAGGCGGATCTGGTCAAGCCGCGCGGAGGCGGAGACGGAATCCGCGCCCTTCAGCGCCACCACTTTCCCCAGCCGCTCCACCGTGCGGTCATACTCCGCCGCCAGTTCCTTCAGAGTGGTGACGACCTCCTCCTTGCTCCGGAGATTCTGGAAAGCCTGCAGTGCCTGCTCCTCTTTTTTGGAGGTCATCAGCTGATCCGCCAGCTTCAGGGCCGTGAAATTGATCTCATTCACCAGGGGACGGGCTCCGGCGGACCGTTTCACACGCTCCAGCAGGGCCACGCCTTTTTCCGGATTGTCGTCCTGATAGATTTCGCAGAGCTTCAGCGCCTGACGGACGTCGCCGGAGGTCTTAATGCCGGGAGCGAGGGCGGTTTCCAGCAGAGTGACCGCCTTGGTCTTCTGATTGTTCTCCAGATAGGACTCCGCCAGCTCGATGTTCACATCATCCCTGAACAGGGGATTGCCGTTCCTCAGCGGCTCATAAGCCACCACGGCTTCGGGCCATTTTTTCTGCGCCCGGAGGATGCGGGCCAGAGCCAGCTTGGCGTTGTAGAGGTTCGCGCCCTTCGGATAGGTGGTTACATACTCATTAAAAACCGCTTGGGCTTTGGCGTGATCCGCGAGATTGAACCACGCGGCGCCGAGAATGAAATACAGCGGCTCCAGCTGCTCGGCTTTCATGTTTCTCTTTTTGGCGGCCTCCATCAGAGCCTGATAATTCGCGGCGGCCGTGGCCCAGTCCCCCTTTTCCCATGCCTGGGCGGCATCCTTCTCGGCCTGCGCCGCCTTCGTGGAATCGGAGACATCCACTTTCCCGGGACCCGCCGCCGGAGCCTCCGCGGGCTTGGCGGGCGCGGGGGCCGGTTTGGGTGGTGTCTGGGCGGAACCTGTGGAAACCGCCGCCATCAGGGCCAGACAAAGAGGGATGCGGGCGCTCCGGGAAATCGAAAACCGTTTGTTCACAAGCTGGAAGGGAAAAATCCGGCGGCGTGTGTGAGCCGGCCGTGTTCAAAAAAAATCGGGTGGAAATGCGGAATATTCAGAACGGCACCGGCGAATGCAATGACTATTTGACCGGCACCGTCCGTTTCACCAAATCTTAGGCTGAATCCTGTCCGCCTCCTCCGGTTTCCTCCGCATCCGTCCAGCGTCACATGAGCGTTAAAAATCCTGGAGCAAAGGTTGTTTTCCGTTTAGCGTGCGCCCCGAATGCCCGCCTGGACTTCTCACCCCGTCTGTTGACGCACCGGTGAGGGCACGCGCTTCCATTTAACCACCCGCACAGTATCCACCACCCACTCCTCCGATGAAGAAATTTCTCACCACCACGGCCGCCGTCGGCGCCGCCGCTCTGAGTCTGGCCACCACGGGCTGTTTCAAAAACGAAAGCAAAACCACCGTGAACGCGGACGGATCCTCCAAATTCAGCATGGTCATGGAGCTGAATCTGGCCCCGGTCATGAGCATGCTGGGAGCGGGTGGAGGCGCCAATCCCCTGGGCGACAATCACAATCTCCTCGTGACCATGATGCGCTCCATGGCCCCCACCGTGGACGCCTGGACGGATGCCAAAGTGGAAACCACCAAACTGGGGGCCACCAAAATCACCCTCAGCGGTTTCACCAGGGACTTCACCGCCAGCGGCGATCTCAAAAAAGCCCTGGCCTCCAATCCCGCCTTCGCCTCCAAGGCCGCCGATCTGCCGGAATTCAAAGCCATCCAGTCCACCAAGGACACCGCCACCGGCAACTGGATCATCACCGCGCCCGGCGTGGATGAGATCATGACCCTTTTCACGGCCATCCAGAAAAAAGCCGCCGAGGACAAAGCCTTCACTCCCGGCAGCCTCAAGGACGTGACCGAGGAGGCCGTGGCCACCAAAATGACGGAGGCCCGCGCCCAGTACGCCCAGTTCAAGCCCATGGCCGCCATGATGCTCAAGGACCTGGCCATCTCCAGCGAGATGGAGGTCGGCGGCGAGATTCTGGAGGCCAATGTCTTCAAGAAAACCGGCCCCAATAAAGTCACCTGGACCTTCAGCGGGGAGCAGCTCATCGACATGGTGGACGGCCTCATCGCCGATGACGACCTGCCGAAGAAAGTCGCCAAGCTCGCCGCCGCCCTCAATGAGGGGCCGGAAAGCGTGAAAGTGGGTCCCGCCCTGCGCGAGTTCATCACCCCTCTGATCAGCAGCCTTTACGGTGGCGCCACCGCTCCGAAGCTGGTGATCAAGCCCTCCGCCACTCCCGCCTTTGACTACAATGCGGAAGTCGCCAAGGCCAAAGCCGCCATGTCCCCCGCCCTGAAAAAACTGGTGGATGAGGCCTCCAAACCCGCCGCTCCCGCCGACGCCGGCGGTCTTCCCGCTCCCAAAAAGAAAGCCGCCTGAGTTTTCCGCGGGAACCCAGGCGTCCCGCCGGTGTGTTTCCGGCTTTGCGGTCTGATCAAAATCATACCATGAGGCTGAAACCCCCGATTCCGGAACTCTGAAAAACCATTCCTCATCCGCAGCGGCGGAGCTCAGCGCGTCTGAGCTCCGCCGTTTTGCGCGGCACCTGACCCTTCCCGGCATCGGGTTTGACGGCCAGCGCCGCCTGAAACAATCCTCCGTCCTCGTCCTGGGCGCGGGCGGGCTCGGGTCCCCGGCCCTGCTTTACCTCGCCGCCGCCGGAGTCGGCCGGCTGGGCATTGCCGACCCCGATGAGGTCAGCGCCAGCAATCTCCAGCGGCAGATTCTTTTCGACACCGGGCAGATCGGCCAGCTGAAAACCGAAGCCGCCCGCGCGAGGCTGCGGGGGCTGTATCCGGAATGTGTCATCGAAACCTGGCCCGAAGCCTTCACCGCCGCCAACGCCATGACCATGGCCGGCGGTTTCGACCTTATTCTTGACGCCACGGACAATTTTCCCTCGCGCTACCTTTCCAGTGATATCGGCGTCTGGCTGAAAAAACCGGTTCTCTACGGCTCCATTCACCGTTTTGAGGGCCAGACCACCGTTTTTGCCCCGCATCTGGGAGCGCCCTGCTACCGCTGCATGTTCCCCGTGCCGCCACCGCCGGGCACCGTTCCCGACTGCTCCACCGCCGGCGTGCTTGGCGTGCTCGCGGGTCTGATCGGCACTCTTCAGGCGGGGGAAGCCGTGAAGCTTCTCACCGGCACCGGCACGCCGCTTCTCGGCCGTATGCTCCACGCCGACACCCTGGGGACGCGTTTCCGGGAGTTCAAACTCCGCCGCGATCCGCAGTGTCCCGTCTGCGGGGAAAATCCCACCATCACGGAACCTGTTGATTACGAAATCTTCTGTGGCCTGACGCCTCCGGAGACTGACCTGGAAATACCGGCGGACCGGCTCGAAGCCGCGCGGCGGACGCATTTTATTCTCGATGTCCGGGAGCCCTGGGAGCACGCGCTGCTTCCCTTTCCCGCCGACCGCTGGATTCCCTGGCAGGAAGTCAGCGGCCTGCTCGCTTCCCTGCCCGTCGGACGGCCCGTTCTGGCCGTCTGCCGCGTCGGCCTCCGCAGCCGGGAGACCGCCCGGATGCTCCGCCAAAAAGGCCATCCCGCCGCCACCAGTCTTGCGGGCGGACTCGAAGCCCTGGAGACTTTGAAAATAGAAAACTGACCCCGCCCGCTTCAGGCGCGGAACCTCCGCTTTGCCTGCGGACCTACAGCAGCCGAGGATCAAAAACCGGATTCCGCAGAATGGTGATCAGGCGCCAGGCCACAGCGCCATTCAGAATCCAGAGCGCTCCCTGATAAACACGCGGAATCCACCACGCGGCGTGACGCATGAGAGCAAGATCCAGCAGATTCTCCGCCCCCCAGATCAGACTGAAAACGAGCGGCAGATACAGTGAGAGCATGAAACGGTCGCCACGCCCGATGGGATCATACCAACCGTAAAGCAGGCCATACCCCAGCAGGGTGCCCACCACAAACATGCCCGCCGCTCCAGCCCCGCAGGGGAGCGACATTCCAATCCGGTTCACCGCCCGGCGGCGGCTCCACATGATCACCACGGTCGCCAAAAATACAGCGGCGACCGCTCCCAGATAAATGCCCCGCCGGTCCAGCAGCACCCGCCAGCCATCGAAAGTGCCGTCCTTTTTGGTCTTCACGATCTTTGGAGCCAGAAAGTGCGACATTTTCGCCCAGTAGCCGTCCACCAGACGGTTGATCATCTGCTCAGGCGTGTGGGTTTTCGCATAGAGGGAAAACGAGGGCCGTTCGCCGGGAGGAATTTTTTCCAGTTCCGCTTTGCCCGGATGCTCCACCATCCAGTTCTGGCCCTTGTCGAAATCATCAAACCACATCCACGCGCCCGGGTAAGTGAACCGGGCTTCCCCGAACCTCTCCTGCGAGTAGGAATACCGGGGCCCGACCACCGCCATCCAGCCGACGGCGAAAACGATGAGGCCGAAAATATGATTGCGGCAGGTCCAGCGCCATTCCTCAGTGAAGTCATCCTTCCGGAACAATCCACGCGCGAACCGCCAGGCACTGATGCCGAACCATGAGAGCAGCATCGGCTCCACGGACGTTTTGGCCAGATACGCCAAGCCGCTGAGCACGCCGAAAAGCACGTGCAGCCAGAGATCATTCTGAATCAGCAGCCGCACCGCGCAGACCCACGCCAGAAAAAAGAACACGAAATACAGCGGCTCCGGCTGAAAATAAACCGCCCGCGGCAGCAGCGCTCCGAAGGCCCCCAGCAGCAGCACCGTCACCACCGCCGCCGGCCGGAAGGCCCGCGCCATCACCAGCCCCAGCCCCCAGAGAAACACCATCACAATGGAGACGTTCGCCCATTTTCCGCGCAGAAAAAACTCGGGATCCTTTTCCTGCACCCGGTGAGGCGAATACAGCAGACCCTCCGGCGCCAGCCGCGACGCCACCCAGGGCCACAGCGGCGCCACCACACCATCCGTGCGGTGCGGCATCACCTGGCGCAGCCTTTCGCTCCACACCCCGGGCACCTCCGCCGCCGCCTCGTCCCGGGTGAGCAGGGCCTGGCTGATGTTGTGCTTCTGATCCTGATCAAACTGCGTTTCACCGGTCACCGGATCCGGGAATTCCCCCAGACCCCGATTGGTCTGATGAATCAGCAGCCCCGCGAAATACCAGCAAAGCGCCAGGATCACCGTGACCGCCAGCGCACTGATGCCGAACTCCCCCCACCCCCTCTCCAGTGAAACAACCGTCACGGGCTCCTCCCGCTCCATGGCCTGAGGATTTCTACGGAATGGATTCTTCACAGGAGGATGGGATCGTTATTCAATTAAATCGGAGAACTGGGGCAACCACCGGGCGGCTTCCCTACCCCGCCACCAGCGTCTGTCTCTGAGTGCCCAGGGATCCCGCCGTCACCTCCACCACATCCCCCGGCTTCAGAAACAGCGGCGGCGCCTGACCCGCCCCCACTCCGGAGGGAGTTCCGGTGCTGATCACATCGCCCGGCAGCAGCGTCATGAACTGGCTGATGTAATGGATCAGATACGGCACGGGGAAAATGAGATCGGAGGTGGAGCCGTCCTGCATCACGTTGCCGTTCAGCTTCAGGTTCAGGGGCAGATTTCCCGCGTCCGGCAGCTCATCGGAAGTCACCAGCCACGGTCCAAAAGGCGCAAAGGTGTCGCAGCTTTTCCCCTTCGACCACTGGCCGCCGCGCTCCTTCTGATAGGCCCGCTCACTGTAATCCACCATGATCCCGTAACCCGCCACAAAGTCCAGAGCCCCGCTTTCCGCCACCCGCTTCGCTTTCTTTCCGATCACAACCGCCAGTTCCACCTCCCAGTCCACTTTCTCCGCGCCCGGCGGGATTTCCACCTCATCATAAGGACCGCTCCAGGCGGAGGACGCCTTCATGAAAAGCAGTGGCTCCGTCGGAACCGCGGCGTGTGTCTCCGCGGCATGGGAGCGGTAATTCAGCCCCACGCAGACAATCTTCGAAGGCCGCGCCACCGCCGCCCCCAGCCGCGTTCCGTCGGGAATTTCGACCGCTTCCCCCACATCCCGCTCCGCCCATCCCCGCAGCCGCGCCAGGCCATCACCGGCAAAAAACGCCTCATTATAATCCGCCACAAAATCCGGAGCCGCCACCTTCCGGCCATCGGCCAGCAAAAGTCCCGGCCGCTCCGCCCCCGCGTCTCCAAATCGGATGAGTTTCATACCGCGCATCCAAGCACCCGCGCGCCCGTCCGCAAGGAATTAGGCGCTCAATGCCAACAG
Organism: Verrucomicrobiota bacterium; assembly: GCA_040386695.1. Classification (GTDB taxonomy): domain Bacteria; phylum Verrucomicrobiota; class Verrucomicrobiia; order Verrucomicrobiales; family V1-33; genus CAIZWU01. Next base: position 72,887 of record JAZKFB010000023.1, on the reverse strand, counting down.
ATTTCGGCCAGCCCGCCTTCCAGTCAGTACCCCGCCACCGGCGGCTTTTCCGGCGGTGCGTCGGGCGCGGGAAATTTCAGGGTCCGGGACGGCTCGCGGCCATGGCCGGTGATCTCGATGCGGTCCGTGTAAAAATCGGCGCGGGCGAAGGCATTGGTGCCGGTGTCCAGCATTCCCCGGAAATTCACAAAATGAATGCCGTGCCTGGCGCAGTAGTTCCCGGCGTGATTGTGCCCGTTGAACCAGGCCACGATCACCTCCCTGAATTCCTCCACCAGCGCCTCCACCGGCTCATTGTCCCACAGGGTGTGCACGTCCACGGGAAGCAGCGGATAGTGGCAGACCATCACCACTCTCTGGTTCCCCGCCCGTGCCGCCGCCAGCTGCTCCCGCAGCCAGGCCCGCTGGGTTTCACCCAGTCCTCCGGAATAATCCTCCAGCTTCCGCTTCGATCCCTTCCTGAACTCCGCCGCCGCCAGATTCCCCGGGCTGCCCGCCGGGGACGAGAACAGACTCAGCGCGTTCCCGTCCAGAAAGATAAACCGCCACCGCCCCCGGTCCTTCACATAATACGGCGACGGCATGCCCAGCAGCTCCGCCACCCTCCCCTTCAGCGCGTCGGCCACACTGTAGTCGTGATTTCCCGCAACCTGAAACACCGGCGCCGGTGCCGCCTTCAGCAGCGGCACCACCACCCGGAAACTCGATTCATCCCGGTCAATGGCATCCCCCATGTGCAGCAGAAACTCCAGATCCCCCGGCTGTTTCGTCAGTTCCGCGATGGCGTCCACCAGCTTCTGCGGCGACCGCCGGTAAAGCCGCTGCGGCATATTCGCCGGCGTGTCCGCGTCCGCATACTGGCAGTCCGTCAGAATCCCGATGCTGAACTCATCCGGTGGCGTGTGGCCGCCCTCCCCCGCCCCGGAAGGCTTCAGCTCCGCTCCCGCCCCCGGCGCGGCCTGCTCCCGCGCCCTCCCCTCCCCGCGCCCCAGCGCCGCCCCGCCCGCCACCATCCCCGCTCCCATGATTCTCAAAAACCCGCTGCGCCGCAAATGCTTCCCCCGCCCTGCTGCTGTGGAATGCTGATCCTTCCCGGCTTTGCTTTTCATGCCCCGAATTTACGATCCCGCCCCCGCATTTCCACCAAAAGTTATTCCATTCATGAGCTCCCTGCCGTGGATTCCCGTCGCGTCGGCGAAGCGGTGACTTTCCGTCCTCCCGACCGGCGTTCCGGCGGCTTTCAGACGCTCGGAGGCCCCCAGATGCTTCTGAATCCGGATTTGAGCACCGCCAGCAGGGTAGTTTTCAAACTTGTCCATTTCTGCTTGCCCCCGGCGCAGGTGCGGACATAGTAGCGCCCGGTCTTATGCCTGCAGAGAAATTGAACCTCAGTGGAAATCCAAACGAGTTGCTTCGGCGCGCTCGGTTCCATGACGGTGCGTTTTTCCCGCCAAGCGTGGTGCTGGACTGTGGAAACAGCAGATTCCAAATTTTGGAGCATGCTCAATTTGTTGATAATGAAACGGAAGGGTGGCTGAGCTCGGTTTAAGGCACTCGACTCGAAATCGAACGTGGGGCAACTCACCGTGGGTTCGAATCCCACCCCTTCCGCCATCTCAGAATATTACTCATTTTCAACGAGTTACAGAAATTCTCCAGTCCCTGAAAAGGACAAGTGGCAACAAAACTGGTAAATCTGGTCTCACGGCGCCTGCTCCCTTTGAAGCCTCAACAGATGGGATTTGAGGCTCGCCCGGACGATCAACCGCACGCTGTGCTCCTTGCCCGGCTGGCGCTGGCTGAAGCTTTTCACGGGCGGATGCTGGAGATTGCGCGGAGTGGGGAGAATCAGCTCGCTGAGCATCGCCCGCGTCAGCCGGCTCGGGGGTGTAGGCGTGGAGCTGTTGAGCCGTTTTGAAAAAGAGGTTCTCTTCAGCCGGATGATTATTTCTCGACCACCCTCACTATCTGTCCTTTCCGGTATTCCGGCGGCGGCATATTAGTTCGACTTTGTTAATTCCCCGGTGGTGCCGGCTTCCCGCCAAGCGTGTTCGGCACGGAATCAGCTGCGAGCCATGGGCCCTGCATTCTTTCAGCGCTCCCTTTTCCCGGAGGGAAAACAGATATTAGCCGGTGGTTGAGCGCAGCGACACCACCGGAATGGATTCCCAAAAGCCTCCGCATCCCGGAGGGATGCCAGAGCGCCCGGAGACTGAACTTCCTGCCCTTCCCCGGTCTGCCATCCCTCCGGGATGGGAGTCGTTCCGGGGTGTTTACCGGGGATGTCGCTCCGCTCAATCCCCGGCTAATATCTGTGAAGCCTCCGGCTTCAGTCACCGGAAAGCCCGCGGACTTGGTCAAAAGCCGTTCCTGAGCGCGGCATCATCCATGCCGAACACTCTTGCTTCCCGCCTGCGTGGCCATCGGGCTTCCAGCCCGATGATTTCGGTTCGGCTGGTTTCCGGGAAAGCGTCCCCATCGCCTGATGGGGTCAGGTGACGGCCCTCAGTCCCGCACGGTAAACGGCACCATCCCAATGCCAACGCGAAGTCCCGCGACGGTTTCCGCTCCTTTCAGCCCTCAACAGCTGTCCCCGGCGGATTAAGATGCAAAGTGGCTGGCAATCGGGTGGATAACGGCCTTCATCCTGCTGTAATGTTCCTGTAAATGAAGCCTGCACTCCTTTTCCTTCCTCTGCTGCTTACCGCCCCCTGCGCCAACGCCGCCCTCATCGCCTCCTGGAATTTGGATGAACTCTCCGGAAATGTGAATTCCTCAGCGGGCACCTACGCTCCCGGCACGCCCACCGGCACCCCGGACTACGGCCAGCCCGGAGTTCCCAACGGCACTTACGGCGCCATTGCCGTGGTCAATGGCGGAGGCTCCTCCATGACTTTCGGCCCGTCCAACGTGGATGAGTTTTTCACGGTGGGGACCGACAACGTCAATGCCGTGAACGCCATCGACCGCACCGGCTCCTTCACGGTCATGGCGTGGATCAAAACCTCCCTGACCGCCACCGTGGGCACCTACCGCCCGATATCCACCGGAAGCGGAGCTGGAGCTGACGGTGGCTGGGGATTTGGCCTGCGCATCAATGCCACCACCGGTATCGGCAGCTCCATCCGCTTCACCACCTACGCCATCGCCGATAATAATTCGCCCCTGTTCGACGTGAGCCTGGGTCAATGGACGCACCTTGCGACCACCTACAGCAACGGCGCCATCAATTATTTCCTCAATGGCGTCCAGCTCGCCACCGGCAGCACCAGTCTTTTCAACAATGATCTCGACGCCGCCCGGTTGACCCTCGGCAGCCGCCTTGGCGCCAATGACACCGACCAGGTGAACGGAGGAGTGGACGGCATCCGCGTTTACGACACCGTGCTGAGCGCCGGGGAAATCGCCAGCGCCGCCGCCGCCAGCGTTTCCGCTGTGCCCGAGCCCTCCGCTCTCAGCGCCGCCGCTCTGGGCCTGGCCGCCCTGGCCCGCCGCAGAAGACGCTAAGCGGAACGGCCCTCTTTGGCCTATCGCCTGCATCCCCTGCCATGAGCACTCCCGTCAATCCATATGAGCCGCCTTTGGCAGATCCAGATCCATCCGAGGAGAAGTCGGTCGAGGAGAATCCTTACTGGGGCAGGCCGACTCTTCTGGACTGGTACGGCAACCTGGGACTTCGCGGAAAGTTAGCCTGGATCGGAGGAATCTTTCTCGTGGCGAATGGCCTTGCCTGGTTATTTGGGTTTTTCTGGCCCCGCATGCTGATTGCTGGTGTGGTCGCGCTTGCCGCGAGTATCGTCATTCCGAGCTCTGTTGACGATTGACACTCACATAATCCTCTCTTCAACAGGCCGCATCCCAGGACGGAACAGGGCGCTGGCGTCAACCATGGACTGTCCTGATCCATGCTTGCCATGGCTCGAATCCGTCGTCCCGATTGAGCCACTCCCACCCCGGTGGCAGGCACAGCCTGGACGTTCTCCCGGGGGCATCCTCAGGCCAGCACTTCGGACACGGGGCCAGGGCCGCCCATGAACTGCCCAGTGTTGACCTCCATGGTCAGCATCAGATTGCTCAGCCTCGCTTTCCCGTCCTTGGGTTTGCCGCAGAGGCTGCGCCATTCATCGTAAAAAGTTTCACCAGCCGCTCCAGCTCCGCCGCCTCCAACGCCCGCAGCGGTCACCCGATTACCCGGTGCGGACAAGGATTGTCCTCCAGCACGGTAAATGTCACCCTCCGATGGTGTCCATGTCACCCTCCAGTGCCGCAAACATCGACCTCCGGAGCCGCCAATGCCTCCCTCCGGCATGGCAAACATTCCCGTCCCGCATGAACAGCCGCCGCCGCAAACCATCAGGGGTGAAGGTGCTGTTGCCAACCGCCAGGGCTGCCCTGTCGTCAGTGCTTTCCGCGAATCGAACCCGTCATCGCGTCTTCACGCTTTCCCCCGCCCCAGTGTCCGGCACAGCTTAACCGTTATGCCGGGCGCATCCGCTTCCGTCACTGATTCCGACCCGGGCGATGACGCAGAGTCATCTGGCCATTGCCTTGAGCGGCCAAGCCGGACGGAGGAAGGGAGGGAGCGGAGGAGGCGCGCCTGCTGCCGGGGGAATCCATTCGGGTTCCCCAGGAGACGGCGTCCAAGCCGGGGAGAAGACGGGGGAAAAAATAATTCAGCCTCCCCATCGCGTCTCCCTGGGAACGCTTGTGAAATTTTTCACAAATTCGCCTTGCCGGGACCGGACCTGCCCCGAAAATTGACCCCCGACGGCAGTCTCCGGAAATGTTCCCGGGATGGCGGTCGCTTTTCCCATTTTCTCCCATCATGGCCATCCAATACAAGCCCGGCAAGGAACCGCATCCGAAGGAGCACCGCATGATCTTCCGCAATGTGGACCGGGTGGACTGGAACCCGTCCATGGAGCGTTACCTCGCGGAAGGCGGTTACGAACAGCTGAAAAAAGCGGTGACCATGGAGCCCAGGGCCATCACCGAGGAAGTGAAAACCAGCGGCCTGCGCGGCCGCGGGGGTGCGGGTTTCCCCACCGGGGTGAAGTGGACTTTCATCCCGCCGAACAACACCAAGCCGGTTTACCTGATCTGCAACGCCGACGAGTCCGAACCCGGCACTTTCAAGGACCGGTATATTATCCACCAGGATCCCCATCAGCTCATCGAGGGCATGGCCATCTCCTGTTTCGCCGTGGGCGCGAAGCTGGCCTACATTTATATCCGCGAGGAATTCCCGGAAGGCGCGAAGATCCTCGAAAAGGCCATCGCCGAAGCCCACGAAAAGGGCTTTCTCGGTAAAGGAATCTGCGGCAGCGGGTTTGATCTGGAAATTTACGTCCACCGCGGGGCCGGAGCCTACATCTGCGGCGAGGAGACCGGACTCATCGAGTCCCTCGAAGGCAAGCGCCCCTACCCGCGCATCAAGCCCCCGTATTTCCCGGCCGCCCTTGGCCTCTACATGTGCCCGACCATCGTGAACAACGTGGAGAGCCTCTGCCACGTGAAGCACATCCTCGAACTGGGCGGCGCGGAATACGCCAAACTCGGCATGCCCCGCAACAACGGCACCCGCATCGTCTGCGTCAGCGGCGACGTGGTGAAACCCGGCTATTTCGAAATCCAGGTCGGCAAAGTGACCATGGGCGAGGTCATCAACGACATGTGCGGCGGCCTCAAACCCGGCCGCTCCCTCAAAGCCATCATCCCCGGCGGCTCCTCCGCCAAGGTCCTGCGCGCCGACGAGATCTTCAAACTGAAGCAGCCCGACGGCTCCATCAAAGAGCTGACTGTGTGGGACATCCCCATGGATTTCGACACCATCGCCCAGTGCGGCTCCATGGCCGGCTCCGGCGGAGTCATCATCATGGACGACACCCGCAGCATGGCCTGGGTGCTCAACAACCTGAACAATTTCTACGCCCACGAGTCCTGCGGCCAGTGCACCCCCTGCCGCGAGGGCAGTCTCTGGATGAAAAAAATCAGCGACCGCATCGCCGCCGGCAACGCCACCCCCGAGGACGTGCAGCAGCTGGAGAATGTCGCTTACCAGATCGACGGCAAAACCATCTGCGCTTTCGGGGAAGCCTGCTCCTGGCCCACCGAAAGCTTCATCGCCAAGTTCCGCGCTGAACTCATCTCCAACACCAAACCGGCGCTCCAGGGCAAAATCTTCAACAAGGAAAGCCAGGTCGCCGCCGCCGCGCTGGCGTGAGCCCATTTCCGGGAGGAATCCGGATTCTTTGGAGAGCGGAGGCCTGCCTTTTTTGGGAAGCTTCAGCGGTGATCTGTCGCCGCGCGGAGTGCCGTTGACCGGGTCAGGCGGCCTTCTTCACCGGAGCCGGAGCGGCGGCGGGGATCAGCGGGACGGGACGGTAGCCTTTTTTCTCCAGAAGATCGGTGACACTGCCGGGGCCGCAGAGGTGTCCGGCTCCGACCATGACCAGTGTGGGCTGATCCCCCTGGAGCATTTTCTCCAGCGCGGGAATCCAGGAAATATTGCGGTCGGTCAGGAGCGTTTTTTCCAGTTCCGGAAACTCCGCGAAGCTGTCGTGCATCCGCGTGTAAACCGCCGCCGCGTCACCCGCCCGCCAGGAGGCGGCGAGCTGCTCGACTTTTTCCGGCTGTTTCACCTCCTCCAGCGCCTGACGGAGCACGTCCTCCTGCTGCCGGGGGCTGATACGGGCGAAAACTCCGATCTGCCCCACCGGCGTCTCCAGGCCAATGGCGGTTTTTCCTGACTCCTTCAGGCGTCCGGCGAAGAACTTCTCCATGCCGAAGCTGGAACGGTAACCCTGCTTTTCGAAGGCGCTGACGGCCACCGTCAGGCCGGCCATCCACGGCTGGAAACGCTGAAGCATGGCCGTCGGGGTGCCGGATTCCTCCGCCCAGCCGGACAGATTTTTCCATGTTTCCGCGCTGATTCTGTCACTCAGTTTCCCCTCCTCCAGCAGGCCCAGAGCGGCAATTTTCCGCTGCACCTCCGGTTTTTCCATCTCGCCGGGCATGATTTCAAACACCACCTGCCGCGACTCCCGCCAGGCCTGCTCGTAGGCGGCGGGCAAAGGGTAGTCGGTCAGCCTCATCAGATGGAAGGACCCGGCCAGAAACATCGGCGACTTCCCGCCACTGACCCTCCAGACCAGCCCGGCGGGCGTGGCCGGAGCCGATGAAGGCGGCGGGGCGGCGGGACTAGCGGCGGGAGCGGTTTCCTCCGCCCTGAGCGCGGAGAGCAACAGCGTCAGAAAAAACGTCAGAAAAACCGGAGGGCGGAGCGGATGCATGCGGCAACCCGTATCCGGCATCCGCCGGCCGGCAAGAGAGAGGACGGGCGGGCATGGCGGGGCCGGGGTGCCGGGCGGGGGGGCCTCCGGGCCGCATGGTCGCGGGCCAGGTGTCCGGACCGATGAAAGAAAGCGGCGGGGAAATGGTTAAGAAACGCGTAATCCTATGACCGCGAGACTTTTGCTGACCTGCCTGCTGGCTCATGGCGCGCCGCTGGGCGTGGTGGCCGGGGAATCCTGGGCGTGGCGTCCGTTTTCGCCGGTGGTGAAGCCTCCGGTGCCGGAAATGAAACCGGACAGCGGCGGGCGGACGGCGATGGATGCTTTTCTGCTTCAGGGACTGGAGGCGGCGGGGATGGGAATGCGCGGAGAGGCCTCGCCGGAGGTGCTGGTGCGGCGGGTTTATCTGGACCTGACGGGGCTGGCGCCGACGCCGGAGGAACGGGCGGCGTTTCTGGCGGATCCCTCGCCGGAGGCTTATGAGAAGCTGGTGGACCGGCTGCTGGCGGACCCGCGTCATGCGGAGCGCTGGGCGCGGCACTGGATGGATATCTGGCGCTACAGCGACTGGGCGGGCTGGAATGACGGCGGGCAGATCCGCGACAGCCAGCCGCACATCTGGCGCTGGCGGGACTGGATTGTGGAGTCGCTGGCGGCGGACACGGGTTACAATGCCATGATCACGGACATGCTGGCGGCGGATGAGCGCGCGCCGGAGGATCCGCAGGCGCTGCGGGCGACGGGGTTTCTGGCCCGGAATTACAAGCTGCTCTCCCGCGAGCAGTGGCTTGAGGACACCGTGAACCACACCACCCGGGCCTTCATGGGGCTGACGGTGGGCTGCGCGAAGTGTCACGATCACAAAAAAGACCCGATGCCGCAGACGGAATATTACGCGCTGCGGGCGATCTTTGAACCGCATCAGGTGCGGCTGGACAACATTCCCGGCGAGGCCGACGCCACCAAAGCCGGACTGGCGCGGGTTTACGATGCGGACCTGGCGGTGCCGACGTTTTTGTTCCTGCGGGGCGATGAGCGGAAGCCGGACAAGGAGCATCCCATCGCGGCGGCGGTGCCGGTTTTCCTGGGCGGAAAACTGGAGCTTTCGCCGGTGAATCTGCCGCCGTCCGCCGTGACGCCGCAGAAACGGGAGTTTGTCCGGGAGGCGCTGGAGGCTTCCGCCGGGAAAGCGGTGCAGGAGGCGAAGGACGAGGCCCCGCTGACTCTGGCAAAACAGCGCGCGCTTCATGCCGTGCTGGCGGTGGAGCGGCTGGAGGAGGCGGGAAAGAAGGATTCGCCGGAATACAGGGAAGCGCAGAAAGCCGCGGTCACCGCCCAGCGGGAGGAGGCCGTGCAGACGGCTCTGCGGAAGGTGATCGCGGCGACTTCCGCCAAAACCACTTTGGAGGAAAAGAAGGGCGACGTGGCCGCCGCCGACAAAACGTTGACCGAGGCCCGCGACGCCCTGAACGCGGCGCTGACCACCGCCGCCGCACCGGTCACGGGCGACTGCGCGCCGCGTGCGGTGACGGCTTATCCCGCTCAAAGCACGGGACGGCGGCTGGCATTCGCGCGCTGGCTGACCCGGCGGGACAATCCTCTCACGGCCCGGGTGGCCGTGAATTATGTCTGGACCCGGCACTTCGGCGGCGGGCTGGTGCCCACGGTTTCGGACTTCGGGCCGGGCGGGCGGCCGCCGTTGAATCCCGCGCTGCTGGACTGGCTGGCGGCGGATTTCATGGATCATGGCTGGAGCCTGCGGCATCTTCACCGGACCATCTGCCTCAGCGCGGCCTACCGCCAGGCCAGCATGCCCGGAGACGATCCGGCGGGGCACCTGAAGGATCCGGACAACGCGCTGCTGTGGCATTTTCCGGCCCACCGGCTGGAGGCGGAGGCGGTGCGGGATAACATTTTATACCTGACCAACGGCCTCGATCCCGTGCGCGGCGGCCCGGAGATTGACCAGAAGCTGGCCCTGACCTCGGGCCGGCGCAGTCTTTACCTGCGCTGCGCGGCGGAGAAACAGGCGGAGTTCATCCAGGTTTTTGACGGGCCGAGCGTGGTGGACTGTTATGAGCGCAAACCCAGCGTGATGCCGCAGCAGGCCCTGGCAATGCTCAACAGCAGCCTGACGCGCGACCGGGCGGACGCGGCGGCGGTTTCGTGGAAAGCGGTGACGGATGACGGGGCGTTCGTGAAAGAGGCCTTCATCCGTTTTCTGACCCGGGGGCCGACGCCGGAGGAGAGCGCGCTGTGCCTCGATTTCCTGAAAGCCGACGCCGCGCGCGGGCGCGAAAATTTGATTCTTACCCTGCTGAACCATCATGAATTCGTCACCCTCCGCTGATCACCGCTGTCCGGGAGTCACCCGGCGCTCGTTTCTGTCGGACACCGGGCTCGGCTTCACCGGGCTCGCCCTGGCGGCGATGGCCGGGCGCGCGGCGGCTTTGGCGGAGGAGCCGGCTCATGACGATGCCGCGTGGGTTCCGCCGGACGGAAAGCCACATCACCAGCCCAAAGCGAAGGCCGTGATCTGGATTTTCCTGTGCGGCGGGCTGAGCCATCTGGAGAGTTTTGACGTGAAGCCCGAGCTTAACAAGTATGCGGGCAAATCCATCGAGGACACGCCCTACGCCAAGGTGCTGAAGACTTCCGAAAAGGAGATCGTGGGCGGCAATCCGAATCACGGAAACCGCAAGGTGATCATGCCTTTGCAGACCGGTTATAAAACCTACGGCCAGAGCGGGCTGGTGGTCAGTGACTGGTTCCCGCATGTCGGTTCCTGCGCGGACGATCTGGCGGTCGTGCGCTCGCTCTGGACCAAGGACAACGACCACGGCGCGCAGCTCACCTGGCACACGGGCCGTCATGTGCGCGAGGGCGGGCTGCCGACGATTGGATCGTGGGCCTGTTACGGGCTGGGGACGGTGAACGCGAATTTGCCCGAATACGTGGTCCTGGGCACACCCACCGGCGACTGCTGCGGCGGGGCCTGGACGCATGGCGCGGGGTATCTGGGGCCGGAGAATGCGGGCGTGCGGCTGTCCACGGATCCGGGGAATCCCCTGCCCTTTCTGTCGGCGGGCAAAGGCGGGCCGACGCGCGAGGAGCAGATGGCGGGGCTGAGTCTGCTGGGGAAACTGAACACGATTTCCGGCATCGACTATCCGGATGACCGCGATCTGCGGGCGCGGCTGAAGAGTTATGAGCTGGCCTTCCAGATGCAGGCCACCATTCCGGAGACCATGACCCTGAACCAGGAAAGCGCCGACACCCGCAAGCTTTACGGCATGGACGAGGCGCACTGCAAGGACTTCGCCTCGCTCTGCGTCACCGCCCGGCGGCTGGTGGAGCGCGGGGTGAAATTCGTGCAGATTTTCCACGGTGGAGGAGGCGGTGGTGCCTGGGACGCGCATTCCGGGATCAAGGACAACCACACCACCCTCGCGGCGCAGGTGGACCAGCCGATTGCGGGGCTGCTGAAGGATTTGAAACAGCGCGGGCTGCTGGATGAAACCATCGTCGTCTGCGGCACGGAGTTCGGCCGCACTCCGGGCGCGCAGGACAGCGGGCGCGACCACCATCCGCAGGGGTTTTCAGCCTGGCTGGCGGGCGGCGGCATCAAAGGCGGCATCACGCACGGAGCCACGGACGAGATCGGGTTCCATGCCGTGGAGGACCGGCATTACATCACCGACATCCACGCCACAGTGCTGAATCTGCTGGGGCTGGACTCGCACCGGTTGGAGGTCCCCGGCCGCCGCCGGCTGGAGATTGATCACGGCGAGGTGATCACGCCGATTCTGGCGTGAGCGGGCGGAATGAACTGCGCCGCAGGGCGGTCAGGTGGTTTTGGCGAGATCGAGGAAGACGATAATGGAGGGATTTCCGACCGGAGTGTAGTGACCGGTGAAGGCGAGGGCGCCGGATTGAGGATCGACACGGAAAACGGTGACATTGTCGCCGCGCTGGTTACAGCAGTGGAGAAACCGGCCGGTGGGGTCGAAGGTGAAGCTGCGGGGGTAGTTCCCGCGCGTCCATTCCTCCCCGAGGTAAGTCAGCGTGCCGTCGCCGCCGACGGAGAAAATGGCGATGCTGTCGTGCAGGCGGTTGCCGGCGTAGAGGAATTTCCCGTCGGCGGAGATCAGGATTTCGGAGGCGAAACTGCTGCCCGCAAAACCCGGCGGCAGGCTGGAGAGGGTCTGCCGCGCCGTCAGCCGGCCCTGGGCGGGATCGTAGTCGAAGAGGACGACATTGGAGGCTTCCTCCTGCAGCGAATAAACCCAGCGCCCGCCGGGATGAAAAACAAAATGCCTCGGCCCGTCTCCCGGCGGCAGGTGGACCGCGTTGGGGTCATTGGGGGTCAGGACGCCGGCTTGGTCATCAAATTTCCAGCTGAGAATCTGATCCAGACCGATTTCCACGGACAGAATGAAGCGCCCCGCCGGATCGGCCTGGATCATGTGGGCGTGGGTCTGATCGTGCCCGCTGAAAGCGAAACTTCCGGGCGGCGCGTTGGTGGCTTTGGCCGGTCCGACAGTGCCCTGGTCCTTTTTAACATCGGATGCCGGCCCCAGACGGCCGTCGGGAAGAATCGGGAGCACGGCCACGGAGCCGCCGAAGTAGTTGGCCACAAACAGGAAACGTCCGGACGGATGGATGCTGACATACGTCGGGCCCTTGCCTCCGGAACTGACGGTGTTCAGCAGTTTCAGCTGCCCGTCGGTCCGGCTGACGGCGAAAGCGCTGACGGAACCCGCCTCCTCGACACCGCGATCGGTCTCATTCGCGGAATACAGATGGGTCCCCGCGGCATTCAAAACCAGGCAGCTGGGGCTGGTTCCCTGCTCGTGAACGCCGCGGGGAGTCAGGGCTCCGGTGGCGCGGTCCACCTGGAAAAGATGAATGCCGCGTCCGTTGCCGGGCGGCAGATCCACCTGGGTCGGGCGCATGTTGTGCAGCGGGGAACTGAAGGTGCCCACGTAAGCCATCAGCGGACCCGCCGAGGCCGACGCATCCGGCTCCGCCGCTTTGCTCCCGGCCAGGGAGGCCAGAACCGGCAGGCCGCCGGCCAGCACGGAGGAGGTTTTCAGAAAGTGGCGGCGGGAAAATCCGGGAAAAGTCATGGGGGAGCGGTGCGGCATGGAGGATGAACGCCTGACCGGAAGGAATAATTGCAGCGGCCCGCCGCCCATGCCGCGCCAGCCGGCGGCGGAATCGGCCTTTTGTTCCCCTTTTTCGGGATGCTGCGGATTTTGCGGGAATTTTGCGGGAAAAAGGCATGACCCGCGCATGGCGCTGCGAATGAACCGCCGACGCTGGATTTCAGGCTCATTTCCAAGCCTCCGGAACGCTGGTTTCATGGGAATTGAAACAAGGCTGTCACGTTCTTGATGACAGCGGGGAGCGTTCCGTCCTATTCTCCCGGCGGTCACTTCCCCCTTTTTTATGGCTGTCCGCTCCTTTTTGCCTACCGTTTCCTGTCTCGCGTGGCTGAGCGCCGCCGCCGGTGCTCAGACTTTGAATCCGTCGGATTTTGGAAAAGTCACCCTGCATCTGAAAGCGGACAGCCTGCTCCCGCTGGCGGACCAGGCGCCGGTCACGGCCTGGGGGCCCATGAAATCCGCCGGGGATCAGGCCCCGCTTTTTGTGGCCTCCGACTCCCGCTTCAACAACCAGCCCGTCGTGAAGTTTGACGGCGTGAACGACCGGCTGCTCCTGGATGACGCGGATCTGAACGCGCGGACGATTTTCGCGGTGGTGGTCATGGACACCGGGGCTCCGGCCACGGCCACCCTTTTCTCCAATGGAGCGGACGGTCTGGACCTCCGCCGCAATGCCTCCACCTTCCGTTATGCGGGGAACGGGGCCGGCGCGACCTTCGGGGATTTCACGGGCAATACGCCGGTGGGCACGATTCATATCAACAGCGGCACCGCTCCCGACAGTGTCCCCAGTCCCAACGGCACATTCACGGCGGATCTGCCGCACCTCGTGCGGGTGACCGGCGGGGACATGAAGAATTTCTCGTCCTTCTGGATCGGCAGCGAGGGCACGGATCTGCCGCGTTACTGGAAGGGCAGTGTCGCCGAACTGCTGATTTATGACGGCGTGGTGACAGCGGACTCCATCCGGCGCATCGGCTGGTATTTTCAGACAAAATACGCCCTGCCCACGACCTACACGCTTCCGACGCCGGTGGTGCGGACCTTCACGGCCACGGCGGCGGGCCCGGTGACTTCCCCGGCGGGAGTGCTTTCCAGCCCCGGAGCCCCGGTGACGCTGACGTGGCAGGTGGAGAATGGAACCACGGTTTCCATCAGCAACGGCGCGCTGGCCTCCTCCACCGAGGCCACCGGGACGGTGACGGTCTCGCCAACTGTGACCACGACTTACACCCTCACCGTCACCAACAATACCGGCCCCGCCACCCGGGCCCTGACCGTGCATATCGGCAGCCCGGTGCTGCCTCCGCAGATCACGGAATTCATGGCCGACAACGATGGGGCGCTGCTGGATGAGGACGGCAATCCCTCGGACTGGATCGAGATTTACAATCCCAACGCCTTCGCGCTCGATCTCCAGGGCTATGCGCTGAAGGACAGCGGCACCCGCTGGGAATTCCCCGCCGGAGCCGCCGTTCCCGCCGCCGGTTACCGTGTGATTTTCGCCTCGGGGCTCAACCGCACCAATCCCGCCGGGAATCTGCACACCAGCTTCTCGCTTTCCTCCGGCGGTGAATATCTGGGTCTGATCCAGGGCGTGGGGGGCGCGGTGGTTTCGGAGTTCGCCCCCGCTTATCCGCCGCAGTTTGTGAACCGCTCCCACGGCCGCTTCGGCACTCCGCCGCAGACCGGATATTTCGGCGCTCCGGCCGCCGGCCTTCCCACTCCGGGAGCCGCCAACAGCGCCACCGGCGTGCAGGGGTTTCTGGACGAGACCGATGACACCAAATTCGCGGCCGGGCGCGGTTTTTACACGGCAGCCGTCCACGAGGTCATCACCTGCAAAACGCCGGGAGCCACCATTATTTACACCACCAACGGCTCCAACCCCACCACGCTCAACGGCACCAAAATCACCGCGCCGGACGCGCTGACGCCCCCGAAAGCGGAGCTGACCATTCATCCGGCGGCGGTCCCCGCCGGGGCGGAGGGCACCAACATCGCCACCATCGGCGGCACCACCACCCTGCGCGCCGCCGTGTTCCTGGACGGATTCGCGCCGACGAACATCGACACCCAGACCTATCTTTTCGCCGCGCAGGTGCTGGCGCAGACTCCCTCCAACGCCACCGCCAAAGGCTGGCCCGCCAGCTCCACCACGGGGCAGGTGCTGAATTACGGCATGGATGCGGCGGTGGTCTCCTCCTTCCCGCCGGAGGATATGCTGGCCAGTCTCCAGTCGCTGCCGGCGCTTTCCATTGTCACTCCGCAGGCGAATCTCACCGCCGTCTCCACCGGCATTTATGTCAATGCCGACCAGCACGGCGCCACTTGGGAGCGGCCGGTCTCCGCCGAGCTGATTTTCCCGCCCGGCTACGTCAGCCCGGACGGCAACGCCGCCGGTTTCCAGATTGATGCCGGCCTGCGCATCCGGGGCGGCTACAGCCGCAACGACAGTTTTTACAAGCACGGCCTGCGCCTGTATTTTTCGAAAAAATACGACGGCAAGCTCCAGTATCCGCTTTTCGGCAGGGAAGGCACCAGCGAGTTCGGCAAGCTGGATCTGGGCACGGGGTCCAACTACGGCTGGTTCCGCGAATCCAGCTACAGCAACGGGAAGTTCAACACCATGTGCCGCGACATGTTCTGCCGCGACACCCAGGGCGCTCTGGGCCAGCCCTACACCAAAAGCCGGTTCTACCATCTGTATCTCAACGGCGTTTACTGGGGCGTCTATTATTCCGAGGAGCGCGCCGAGGCCGAGTTTGCCGCCAGCTACATGGGCGGGGACGCCGACGAATACGATGCCGTGAAATGCGGAAACCACATCGGCGGATTCGCCACCGAGGCCACGGACGGCTCCATGACCACCTGGTTCAGCCTCTGGAGCAAAGTCCTCTCGTTGGGCACCACGCCAGTCAACACGCCGGCCAGCAATGCGAAGTATTTTGAAATACTCGGCCGCAATCCCGACGGCACGCGGAACCCGGATTTACCGGTTCTGCTGGATGTGGACAATCTGATCGACGAGATGCTGGTCATCTTTTACGGCGGGGACGGGGATGCCGTGCTGTCGAATTTCCTGGGGCGCAATCAGCCCAACAACTGGTTCAGTGTTTACCGCCGCGATGGCTCGCAGGGATTCCGGTTCTTCATCCGCGATGCCGAGCACACCCTGGGGACGCCCAATTCCGTGGTGGACCAGACCGGACCCTGGGGGGGCAGCAACAAAACGGTTTTCGCTTATTCCAACCCGCAGTGGATGCACGAGGATCTGATGAAGAACGCGGAGTATAAACTCCGCTTCGCCGATCATGTGCAGCGGCATTTTTTCAACGACGGCGCCCTGACCCCGGCCAGATGCATCGCCCGTTTTGACAACCGCGCGAACCAGTTGCGGCTGGCCATGAAATCCGAATCCGCCCGCTGGGGCGATGCCCAGGCGGTCACCGGCCAGCCGACGGGCCACCCGGCGAAATACATCGTCGCCGACTGGGAAAGCGCCATCACCACCGTGAAATCCACCGTGATGCCCAACCGGTCGAACATCGTGCTGGCCCAGTTGAAGACGGACGGGCTTTATCCCACCACCACCGCCGCCCCCGTTTTTCTCAATGACACCACCTCCGCCGCGCAGCATGGCGGTCCCATCACGCAGGGGTTCCAGCTGCGCATCACCGCCGCCGCCGGTGCCATCTTATATACGCTGGACGGCTCCGATCCCCGCGCTGTCGGCGGAGCCGCCGCCGCCGGAGCGCTGACTTACACCGCGCCCGTCGCTCTTTCCGGCAGCTCCACAGTAAATGCGCGGGTGCTGAACGGCACCACCTGGAGCGCGCTGTCCTCGGCCTTCTTCACGGTGGACACGGTCCCCGCCAGCGCGGCGAATCTGGTGGTTTCCCAGCTTTCCTACAATCCGCCGTCGGGCAATGGCTACGAATACATCGAGTTCATGAACATCGGGACCTCAGCCATCGATTTCACCGGCGTTCATCTCCGCGACGGCATTGACTACGATTTCCCGGCCAACACCACTCTGGCTCCCGGCCAGCGGCTGGAGGTGGCGGGCGATCCGGCGGCTTTCGCCACGCTTTTCACCACGCCCGGCCTGCGGGTGCTGGGGCCGTTTGTCGGAAATCTGAGCAACAGCGGCGAGCGGATTCTGGTGGTCAGCGACAGCCAGGGCACCATCCGCGATTTCACCTGGAACGACAAAAGCCCCTGGCCCGCCGAAGCCGACGGTCAGGGCAACGCGCTGGTGCTGATCAACCCGGCCGCCAATCCCGACCACGCGCTGCCCTCCAGCTGGCGCGGCAGCATGAACGCCACCGCCACGCCGGGAGCCGCCGACGCGGTGGCGTTCACGGGCGACGCGGCGGCGGATGCGGACGGGGACGGCTTCACCGCCCTCATGGAATATTTCCTCGGCACCAGCGACACCGATCCCCAGGCCGGCCACGGCGTGCTGGTTCCCTCCGTCATCGTTCTGACCAACGGCAGCGGGGAATCCGTGCCGTATCCGGCGGTCACCTTCACCCGCCGCAACGGCAGCGACAGCATCCGGTGCACAGTGGAGGTCAGCCCCGTGCTGGCCCCCTGGACTCCGGGCACCGCAGCGGCGGTGATGACCTCCCAGTCCCGCGCGGGGGACATTATCACCCAGACCTGGCGCTCCCCCATCCCCCAGTCCGCCTGGGCCCGCCAGTTCCTGCGCCTCAGAATCCAGCAGTGACCGAGGCCGTCACCGGGTGATGGAATTTTGGGTCCGTCCTCCGGGGATCTTTGCCTGCCCGATGCTTTGTTTGTCCGGCGCTTTGTTTGTCCGGGCCAACGCCCCCCATTCATCAGCCCGGCCCAACGGGCCGGGGTGTTGGCCCGGCAGATCATGCGGTCTGAAAGGCCGCGATACAAGACGGCCCCTGCGCCCCGGCTAAACGGCATCCCCGGACAACGGGCAGATTTCCGGCAAGAATCTTGACCTGTTCATCAGCCCGCAATAATGATCCGGCCTGCCCGGAAACCCGTTCCGGCCTTTTCCCTGCCCGGGAGAAATGCCTTCCCTTTTTTGAAAATATGAAATCCCCTTCCGCTTTTTCGTTCACATTTGCCGGGATCACCGGGGCTCTGGTGTTCCAGCCCTGCTGGAGCCGAGCGGATTATGCCTCCGAGGTGAAGGCGGACTCGCCGCTGGCTTATTACCGTTTTCAGGAAGGTCCGGGGCCGGCGGCGGCCGTGAATCTGGGCAGCGCGGGAGCGGCGGGAAACGGCGCGCGCACCGCGACTTTTCCGGTGCAGGGCGCTTTGGCGGGCATCCGGGACGGAGCGGCCTATTATGACGGGGTCACGGCCCGGACGGTGGTGCCGTTTGTGGCGGACGTGAATCCTCCCGCCGCCGAATCCTTCACGGTGGAGACGTGGCTGATGCCCGTGAAGGAGGTGGAGGATGCGGCGGGGACCCTGGTGTTGAGCAATCAGCTGGCCACCGGCAGCGCCCAGGGCTGGTCGCTTGTTCAACGCTCGGCGGCCACGGGCTGGAATTTCCGGATGTTCAGTGGCAGCGGCACGGCGGTCGGAGTGGATCTTACGGGGCAGTCAGCCGCGGCGGGTGCCGGAAAAGCGGGAACCTGGAGCCATGTCGTGGTCACCTGGGACGGTCCGGCCAGCACGGCGACGATGTATGTGAACGGCGTGAGCGTGGGCACCAAAACAGGCACTTACGCCCCGAACACCGCCGCCAGCGCGCGGCCGCTTGCCATCGGGGCCTCCGACACCGGGGCCAATGGATTCCGCGGCGCGGTGGATGAGGCCGCGGTTTATAAAAAGCTGCTGACCCCCGTGCAGATTCTCGCGCATTATCAAAATGGGACCAACTCCGCCCGGACCACGGCTTACGAGGCTTTGGTTCAGGCGGACGCGCCGGTCGAGTATCTGCGGCTGAATGAGGGGCCCGCGGATCCGGCGGCCACGGTGTCCAAAGCCGTGAATTTCGGCAGTCAGGGTGCGGCCGGGGACGGCGACCATGATGCCGCCAGCGTGCGCCCGGCGGCAGGCGCTCTGACGGGCGCGGTGGACGGGGCCACGGGCTACCGCAATTCAAACCGCACGCTTGTCCCCTGGAGCGCGGGCGTGAACCCTCCCGCGAACCAGGATTTCAGCGTCGAGGCGTGGTTCCAGGTGGGGCAGGAGGTGAATGATACTTCAGGTCCCTGTCCCCTGTTCAACCGCTTGAGTGAGGGTGACCGCCAGGGATGGGTGTTTTTCCAGCGCTCTCCGGCCACGGGCTGGAACTTCCGCATGTATAGAGGCAGCAGCGATGCGCTCGGCGTGGACCTGACCGCCCAGGCCACCACCGCGAATGCCGGCAGGCTGGGGACCTGGAACCATGTGGTGGTCACCTGGAAAGCCAGCACCTCCACGGCCACGATGTATGTGAACGGGCAGAACCGCAGAACCGTCACCGGAACCTATGTGGCCAACGACGAGGCGAACGCCAAAAGTCTTTCGGTCGGCAGTTACGACAACGGCCAGAACGCTTACCGGGGTTCGGTGGATGAAGTGGCCATTTACAGCACCACCCTGACCGCCGCCCGCGTGACCGCGCACTACCAGGCCGGGACCAGCGCCGCTCAGAGCGGCGGGTATGCGGCGGCGGTGCTGGCGGATGCGCCGACCGAATACCTGCGGCTTTCCGAGCCGCCATTCCAGCCCGCGGTGAACTCGGGCACCCTGGGTCAGGCGGCGGACGGCGGTGTGATCAATACCCTGAACGACGCGGAAGGGCCGCGCCCGCCGGGCTTCGCCGGATTCGAAGCCGCAAACACCGCCGTGCTGTTTGACGGAACCACGATTTCCACCAGCCTCGGCGCTCCCCAGGGGCTGAACATCGCCGGAGCCATCACCCTGGAGGCCTGGGTGAAAACAGCGGTTCCGGCGGGGGTGGTTCCGGCGGACATCATCACCCACGGCGGACCGGACAATCTCCCCGGCGCGGTGCTCCGGGTGAACACCAATGGCGAATACGAGGTCGGTTCCGTGAACGCCGCCGGAACTCATTCCGCCAAATTCACCATGCCGGCCGAGGACCAGGCGGGGGATCAGTGGGTGCATCTGGCGGGCACGCACGACGGTGCGGCCTGGAGGCTTTACCGCAATGGCGCGCTTGTGGCCACCACGGCGGACACGGTGGGCGCTCTGGCGTCGACGGCTCCGTGGGCTTTCGGAATGCGCGGCGACAGCGCCGACGAGGGACTGACCGGAACCATTGACGAGCCCGCGGTCTACGGCAAAGCCCTCTCCGCCGACCGCATCGCCGCCCATTACAACGCCGGCCTCGCGGTGGCGGCGGACAAATCCATCAGCATTGTCAAAAACGCCGACGGCAGCGCCACCATCACCTACACCGGCGTGCTGGAATCCTCCACGGATCTGAGCAGCGCCTTTGCGCCGGTGGCGGGAGCCTCCAGCCCGTATGTGATTCCGGCCGCTTCGCTGACAGGGCGGCGGTTTTACCGGGCCCGTTGAGGGAATGGCCCGCCGGATCCGCCGGGGAAGCTCCTCACCATGAACGCCGCCACGGCCGGCGGCCGTTTATCCGGACAGAATTTGAATCCCTCATCACGCCCGGCCGGTCCCGCGTATTGCCAAGCGACGGATAACTAACGCGCCGCGCCCGGCGCGGAGAGCATCCACACCGCGAAGCTGGCCAGCCAGTGCTCGCCGGCGTAGTCGCCGCTGGCGACGTGCGGAAGGGAGGCGGCGGCGTGCCGGCGGGCGGATTCCGCGAGCTGGGCGCGGTGCGGGTCGTTTTCCGGGAAAACGGCGGCCAGATCCCACAGACAGGCGGCACGGGAAAGGTTCAGGCCGTCGAGATGCACGATCTTCGGATCCGTGCGGTCGGCGACAATGGCCGGAGTGAGCAGCGATGGCGGCAGAGACGGCAGGAATTTCCCCCACCAGAGCATAAATTCCTCCCGCCCCAGCACCCGGCGCATGAAGTCCGCCTCCATCAGCGCGGGGGACAGGAAATCCTCGCCTCCCGGCTCCCAAGAGGCGGGATAATTTTCATCCCCGCCAAAATAATCCTTCGCCCGTGAGACGATCAGATTCTCCAGATCCCGCCGCTCCGCCGCCCGGGCGTAGTCGAGCGCGAAAGCCAGCCCGAAGGCCGTGTTGGCATGAACTCCCGTGCGGATGGGATAGGTCTGGCGCGGCAGAAATTTCAGGTAACGATCCACAAACGCCTCCGCCAGAGGAGCCATGTCCGCCGCCCATTGCCGCCCGTCGGGATCGTCCCAGCCCCGCAGTTCGGCCGCCAGTTTCAGCAGCCAGGCCCAGCCGTAGGTGCGCTCGAAACTGCCGGTGCCCGGTTGCTTCAGATACGCCGTCTCCACCTCCAGATTGGCTTTGGTCAGATTCCCGCGCAGAGCTTTGCGGATGGCCGGAGCCTCCGGCATCGCGGGCTGGAGCCTCAGCAGCCGCACCAGCATCCAGTGCCCGTGCACGGACGAGTGCCAGTCGAAACAGCCGTAAAAAGCCGGATGCAGCTCCCGTGGCTGCCTGACGCTGCCGGGACCGGTCATCACATGATCCAGCTTGTTGGGAAATTCCTGGTTCAGTCCCTTCAGCGCCAGCCCCGCGAAATGCGAGGCTTCGGCCACCGTGATTTCCGCCGCGCGGAGGGAGGAATTCATGAGAGGGAAAGCGAGAAGGGACAGACTCAGAAAAGCGCACCGCAGCATCCCGCCACCCTATTCCGAAGCCTTCGGCGGTCAAATTCCGCGTTCACCTTTCAGCCGGGGTGCCTCCGGCGGGGATGACCGCCAAACAGGCTTGCTCCCCGCCGCAGCGCCTGTCAGGCTGCGCGGCATCCCGGGAAAAAACCGGAAAACCGCTATGGCTGTAAAACGCGCCGCTTACTGGCTTATTCCCGCTTTTGGTCTGACTTTTGCCGCAGGGTGGTTCTGCCGGGGCCAGCCTGGCTCCGAAGCGGCGGAGCGCAGCCGCCTTGTCACCCGCACCATGGCTCCGGGCGCGAGCGTTTCCGGAGGCAGCTCCCCGGAAGCCGCCCCTCCGGGAGCTCCGCTGGCCGAAATCCGGCCTCTGACCTCGCTGGCGGAGATCCTGGAGCTTCTCCGCCTCATGGATGGCCGGGATGAGCTGGCCATGGTTCCCGTGATGAACATGCTGCCCCGGCTGATGATCACGGACATTCCCACCGTCCGCCGCCTGCTGGATGAGCTGGCGGCGGAGGCCGTGAACCACAAGGGCAACGACGCCTTCTCCGCCGCCGCCGGAGCCCTGATCTTCCGCTGGATGACCCTCCAGCCCGAGGAGGCCGCCGTTTATGCCCTGGAGCATCAGGGAGCCTTTAAAAAACTGGATGACATCTGCCCGCTGTTTGTGGCCTATGCCGGAGCCACCCGCGCCGGGGCCGGCGAGCGGCTGCTGGCCCGGGTCGAGGAGAAGGACCGGGACAAAATGGGCGAACTGCTGCGGAAAATACAGCTGATGTCCGATCCCGCCACCTCCCTGCGGGACCCCGCCACGTTCGAAAAACTCAATCCGCACGAAATCCAGGAGCTGGCGGGCAAATGGATGAAGGATGATCCCAGCGGCGTGCTGGCTTGGCGCGGCACTTTGCCCGAAGGCGACAAACGCAAGATCGCCGACGGGGCGGTTCTCGAACTGGCGGTGGATCCTAAAATGGATCCCGCCGCCCGGGATCAGCTTCTTGCCGGCCTGCCGCCGGAACTGGCCTCCGCCGTGCGCCTGAAGCGTCTGGCGGTTGAAATCCGCATGGCCGGGGACAAAACAGAGGCGAATCCCCCCACTGGAGCCACTTACGCGGCACAGTTGACGACCCTTCTGTCCCAGCAGCCGGTCGATCCCGATCATCCCGCGATGATTGAGGCCGTGGCCGGCACCGGGGAGGTTTTTCTCAAACAGCGGCAATTTTCCGAAGCGGCGGCCTGGCTTGGCACCCTTCCCCCCGGTGAGGGGCAAAAGAACGCCGCCCGGCAACTGGCGGAAAGCTGGGCGGCGGACGATCCCGCCTCCGCCTCCGCCTGGATCGATGCCCTGCCTCCCGGCGAAAACCGCGATCTGGCCTCCTCGCAGCTCATTGATGTCATCCAGAAAGAGGACCCCGCCGCGGCTCTGGTCTGGGCTCATTCCCTGAGGGATGAAAGCGCGCGGCTTCCGAAGGTCCGGGAAATCTACGCCACCTGGTTTCAGAGCGACCCCGCCGCCGCCAGTCAGGCGGTCCAGAGCCTGCCGCCCGACCAGCAGCGGCAGCTTTCCAAATCCGGCGGCAAAGGCGGTCAGCAGCAGCCGTCCTCCGATTTTCTCGCCCCGGAACTCCGCCGGGCCCAGGAAAAGAACCGGCGGTGAATTTCAAAGTTCATGGCTGGAATCAAAATGCTGAAAAACAGCTGCGGATGGAAAGTGACGGATGGAAAAATGATCCAAGCCGGCCTCCATCCGGCGGTTCCGTCCCCGTGACCCAGGAATCCGCTGCGGAGGAGCACGGCTATTCGCCGGCTTTTTTCGCCCCGCCGGCTGCGGGGACCGGCCCGTCGGTCAGCGGCCAGTCCGGGCTGTCCGTGCGGGCTTCCTTGAGGATGTTTTCAATGCGCTCCACGATTTCCGGATGCGCGGCCGCCGTGTCCGTGATCTCGCCGGGATCACTTTGAAGATCGTAAAGCACCAGCGGGGCGTCCCGGCGTTTAAGACGCAGGCCTTTCCAGCGCCCCTCCAGCAGCACGGCCTGGCTGGAGCCGCCCTCGTGGAATTCCCAGTATAAATAGGGATGCCGCCGCGGCGTGCCTTTGCCCGTGAGCACCGGCATCAGACTCAGGCTGTCGCGGCCCGGCGGCAGGGGCGCGCCGGACAGTTCGGCGGCGGTGGCCATGAGGTCGCCGAAATAACCCGGATGATCCGGAACCGCTCCCGCCCGCACCGTGCCCGGCATCCAGGCGATGAACGGCACCCGGATGCCACCGTCCGTCAGCGCCCGCTTGATGCCGCGCCAGGGACCGCCGGCATTGAAAAACGCGGGCTGATTGCCGCCCTCGGCGTGCGGGCCGTTGTCGCTGGAGAAAAGAATCAGCGTTTTCCGCCCCAGACCGGCGGTTTCCAAAGTCTCCCGGATGCGTCCGACATAGCTGTCCATGCGGGTGATGGACGCCGCCTGCCCCTTGTGGGCCTCGCTCCAGTTTTCATCCGCATAAGGGCCAAAATCCGGGACTTCCGTGCCGGTTTTCAGAGCGCGGGCGCGCTCGTTGTTGGCGTGGGGGATCACCAGGGAGAGGAAAAGGAAAAACGGGTGCTCCTTCTCCGCCTGGATCCACTTCACCGCCTCGTCCGCGAAAAGATCGTCCGCATACTCCAGCCGGTTCGTGGAGTAGCCGGTGCCGCCCTGCCCCATGGCCACGAGGTCATTTTTCAGCGTCACCTTTTCCATGTCCCGCCACAGAAAATCCGGATAATGATTGTGCGCGTGGCTTTGGCTGAGGAAGCCGAAAAACGAATCAAATCCCTGCTTCAGCGGATGCCCCGGACCGCCCGGCTCATCGCCCAGGCCCCACTTGCCGGCGAGCGCGGTGCGGTAACCCGCTGATTTTAAAAGCGATGCCACCGTGACCTCGCCGGCCCGCAGCGTCTGGGCACCGGGATTGGATTTGCCGGCATTGCCCCGCACCGTGCCGTGGCCGTTGTGCAGACCGGTCATGAGCACGCCGCGCGAGGGCGCGCAGACCGTGCAGCCGGCGTAAAATTGACTGAACCGTGTGCCCTCCGCCGCCAGTTTGTCCAGATTCGGGGTGCGGATTTTCGTTTGCCCGTAACAGCCCAGCTCGCCATATCCCAGATCGTCCGCCAGAATGAGCACGATATTCGGCTTCTCCCGCGCCCGGCTCCAGGGCGCGGCGGCCAGCGTGATCAGCAGCACGATCCGGCGGAAAAAAACAGCAGGCCTCATGCCCGCCCTCTGCCATCTTCCGGCGGGCCGCACAAGCCCCGTGTTTCCGGCGGATGAGGCTTGTTTCCGGCAACCGGCCATGCCCTCCGCGGCGTTCCCCTGACAGATTCCATCCCCGGGAACCAAGGCACCGCATTTCCGGTTTTTCTGAAATTTTCTTTAAATTCGCTCCTTCACTGTTCATTTTGTTTCGCCGTTCACCTTCGGAGCCCCGCTCCTGAGGATCACTGTTTTTCCTTTTCAAAATCTCATGTCCAGCCCGGAATCCACGCCTCCAGCCGACGCTCCCCGGTTCCCGAAAATCTCCGACCGCGCCGCCCTCGAAGCCGCCCTGGCGGGAACGGCCGGGCTGGTGCTGGGCAGAGTGCTTCTGGGACGCGGCGCGGGATTGGCCGCCGGCACCGCGCTCATCGCCGCCCGGCTGATCGCGGACTGGAAGGCTTCCCGTCCCAGCCCGCCGCCTTTCAGTGAACCCCCGCCGGAAATGGAGCAGGAGCAGGAGCGGGTAATGGAAGTGGAGCCGGAAAAGGCATCCAGGTCTGTTGAGGAATTTGAAATTCCACTCCGCACGGAGGCGGAGGCGGAAACCGCTCCGGAATCCCTGATTCCCGGCATCCTTTCTCCCTCTTCCTCTACTGCCTCTGATTCTGAAAACGAAGCCGGCGCGCCGATGCCGCAGCCTGCCGCAACCTCCCTGCCGCCGGATCTTTCCCCGGAAAATTCCGGCCGGCAGCCGGATTCAGCACCCGTTTTCAACGCAACAGGCGGCATTTCCCCCGGGCCCGGTTCCAGCCCTGAAACCGAAATCAGCTCCAAAGCGCAATCCGGCCCGCAACCAGCCGTCACGTCCAACAGCCTGACCCCGGCTCCCGCCTCTTCGCAGACGGACCACTCCTCCGTTCTGCCGACTTTTCCCCATCTGAATCCTCTGCCGGCGTTTCCTCCGCTCCAAGCCATTCCCGCTCCTGAGCCTGACAAAATCCCGCACAGCACCCCGCTTCCCGCGGAAGCCGTCCTCTCCCCTCCGCCAATGCCCGGCTCCACGCCGGAGCCGGAACTTAAAGTGAACCCGGAAACGGATCCAAAACCGGAGCCCGGCCTGCCCCATCCCGACCGGAAACCGGAGGTCATTTCCGCCAAAACTCCTGCTCCTGCTCCCGCCGCCAGTCGCTCCCGTGAGCCTATTTCCTCCGGATCCTCCGCCGAGTCTGATTTAACCGATCCCCTCCTGGTGTTCGCGGATGATTTTTCAGTTCCCGCCTCTCCGCCGGAGACCCGGGTTTCTCCGGCAATCATCCCGCCGATGCCGGAAGCGGCTCCCGCAGCCCCGGTCCTGCCCTCCTGGCCGGAAAAAAGAGATGCCCGCAGTGCTGCTTCTCAACAGAATGAGGAACCGGAACTCTCCCAAGCCCCGGTCCGCACCATGGCTCCGCCTGTCAGTTCCGCTCCGCTCCGTCCCCTCCCTCTGCCCGCCCGGCAAGCTGCCCCTGCGGCCATTTCCCCGGCGCTTCCGGAATTTCCCAAGCTGACTGAGAAAAAAGCGTTGATCCCCGCGCCTGTTCCTGCCGCTGAACCGGACGAGGACTTCCGCAGTGAATCCCGTTTTTTCCCCGCGGCTGTGCTGATCACCGTCGTTCTGCTGGCGCTGATCATCACGGCCGTCTGGTTTGCTCTATAAAAACCTTCATCGCCCTCTCCCGGCCTGGCGGTTTATCGCCCGGCCTCACGCGGATTCCCGCAGCGTCAGCGTCGCCGCCAGCAGAATATCCCGCGCCGGCATGTTCGGGTGCGCCAGACGCTCCAGCATGGCGTGCATGGCCGTGATGCCGATTTCCCGGCAGGGCTGACGCACGGTGGTCAGCGGCACCGGCAGCAGTTCAGCGTAGCCGGCGTCGTCCATGCCCACCACTTTCACGCGGCCTGGAACATTGAAATCCAGCGCTTTAAGCGAATGCATAAGGCTGCCGGCGGTGCGGTCATTGGCGCAGACCACGGCATCCGGGGCGTGCTGCTCCAGCATGGCTTTCACCGCCTTCTGATCCGCCTCGTCAATCCGCACCACCGCTGAAACCTCCACCGGCCGGGAAAACAGAGCTTCCCGGAACCCCGCGATCCGCGCCTCCACCGTGGGCACCGCTTTGGGACGCGCCAGAAAAAGAATCCGCCGCGCCCCGGAATTCCACAGATGCTCCGTCGCCAGACAGGCCGCGCGGCGGTTGTCGATGCCCACCAGATCATACCCGCTGCGCTGCGGATGCGCCAGATAGCACCGGTCCAGCAGGATCACAGGAATCCGCGCCGCCGACAGGGCGGAAATAATCTGCCGGTTCATGGCGTCGCCCTCGGAAGTCAGGTCCAGCGGCGCGAAAAATACTCCGGAGACCTGACGCTCAATGCATTGCATGGTCAGTTGCCAAGCCTGCAGGCACCGGTCCGGCGTTTCCGGCGCATGGCCGCCCAGCAGCGCGTGGCGGCCATGCTGCGCGGCATCAGCCATTCCCTGGCAGATCAGACCGAAAATATCGTCCGCTCCACTGTGCGGAATCACGAGTCCGAACGTCAGTCCCGCATTTTTGGAGGGCCGCACGTAAGTGCCCGATCCCGCCCGGCGCTCGACCATGCCCTGCCGTCCCAGTTCCCGCAGCGCCCGGCCGATGGTGATCCGCGAGGTCCCGAACCGTTTCACCATCTCCGTTTCACTGGCGATTTTCTCCCCGGTCTGATACCGGCCGGAAAGGATCTCCTGTTTCAGGATTTCCAGCACCTGCTGGTATTTCGGAGAAGTTTCAAAAAGGGACGAATTCATGTGAAAAGCTGACATTACTGATTTATGCCAAATTTTGGCAAGAAAAATGATCAAGTGATGACGACATCCGAAGACAATATCGACCACTCCCAATCCAGGCCTTGGATTACAGGTTGCAATTATCTTCAATTCCTCCTCTAATGGTAATGACAACTTACACGAAACCCGGAATGACCGCCTTTCAGGAAATCTCTCCCGTCCCCACCCTCCGGAAGCCGGTGCGTTATCTGGTGGCCAGTGATTTCGATCAGACCCTGAGCCTCAACGACTCCGGTCATGTGCTGGGCGAAATGCTCGGCATCCAGGACTTCGAAGCCCGCGTGAGGGCCGTCTCCGCCACCCACCTCGTTCAGCAGGGCGCGGAACTGGCTTACCTGCTGCGGCACGATCCCGATTTCCGCAGCGTGCGGCGGGAGCATCTGGCCGAAGCCGGCAGGCGCGTGAGGATGAAGGACAATGTCGAGCTGCTGGCGCGGATTCTGGCGCAGCCTCTTGAGGAGGTGAGTTTTCAATTTGTGGTCATTTCCGCCGGACCCAGGGAAGTGGTGCAGTCCGCCCTCGCAGGCATCGTGCCGCCGGAGAACGTTTTCGGCTCGGAATTTGACTACGATCCCGCGACCGGCGAAATCTGCGGTGTGACCCGGGTTCCGGCCGGTTATGGCAAGGTGGCGGTGCTTCAGGAACAGGAGCTGCGGTTCGAAACCAGTCCCGACCACACCATTTACATCGGTGACGGCAGCTCGGATCTGTACGTGATGCACCACGTCAACAGCCGCGACGGCCACACCATCGCCGTGTCCGAAACCAAGGACATCGGCCGCATCGCCGGGCGCACGGTGATGAGCGAGAACGCCACCAGCGTGCTGGCTCCGATTCTGGAGGATGTCCTGAAATGGAACTCCCGCCAGATCCGCGAGATGTTCGAAGCCCACGGTCTGGCGCTCCAGGGGTGGGACAAGATCCGCACGGACTGGCTCACCTTTCATAAAGCCGCCGCCGGTCCGCTGATTCCGGTCGCTCTTGCCAGTTAGAAAATCATCCGCCGCCCTCCTTCCCTCTCCCCGTTTTCAAAAAATCCATGGAAGCCGTTCTTGATCCCGTTCCGAATGCCAAAAACAAAGCCCCTCTGACCGGAGCGGACGCTCCCCCCGCCCTTCCGGACCGCCCGGTGGCGGCGCGGCGGGCGGTGGCGGCGCTCTTTTTTCTGAACGGCGCCCTGTTCGCCACCTGGGTGTCGCGGCTGCCGGCGATGGAGACGGCGCGGAGCCTGAGCCATGCGCAGCTGGGTCTGGCGCTGCTGGTGATCGCGGTGGGCGCGGTGATTTCCATGCCCCTGACGGGCGCGCTCAGTTCGCGGGTGGGCACGGCGTTCATCTGCCGGGCCACAGTGGTGAGTTACTGCCTTATCCTGCCTCTGCTCGCCGTGGTGCCGGGAATCCCGCTGTGGTGCCTGATGCTGCTGCTTTTCGGCATGGCCCACGGGGCGCTGGATGTGGCCATGAATGCCCAGGCGGTGGCCGTGGAAAAACGGTATCCGCATCCCGTGATGTCCGTTTTTCACGCCCTTTTCAGCACCGGCGGCCTTGCGGGAGCCGCCGCCGGAGGACTGCTGGCATCCCTGGCGCTGCGGCCGGAAATTCATTTCACCCTCGTCGCGGCGGTCATGGCGGTGATGGCGCTGGCGGCTTTTCCCCATCTCATCTCCAAAGACCTGTCGGAAGCCGCCACCATGGCTGTCGATCCGTCCACGGCGGAAGCGGCGGTGATTCCCCCGGGCCCTTCCACCGACGCGGAATCCGCAGGGAAAAAATCCCGGCGTCTCCCCTTCCGGATGCCGTCCCGCCATCTGGCCGCGCTGGGAATTGTCGGCCTGTGTGTCATGATGGGCGAGGGCGCGATGGCTGACTGGACCGCTGTTTATCTCCGGCGCATCGTCGGCACCTCCGAAGGGCTCGCCGCCGCCGGTTACGCCGCTTTTTCCATCGCCATGGCCGCCGGGCGGTTCACCGGGGACTTTTTTGCCCACCGTTTCGGACCGGTCAACCTGGTGCGCGGCAGCGCCCTGCTGGCCACGGGCGGTATCGCCCTCGCGCTGCTGGCCCCGCATCCCGCCGCCGCCCTGACGGGTTTCGCGCTGGTCGGCGCGGGCTTCGCCACGGTGGTGCCCATGGTTTTCAGCGCCGCCGGCCGCACGCCCGGCATTTCCCCGGGCGTCGCCCTGGCGTCCGTGACCACCATCGGCTACCTCGGCTTCCTCCTCGGCCCGCCCGTCATCGGTTTCGCCGCCGAAGTCATCGGCCTGCGCTCCGCCCTCGGCCTCATCGCCCTCACCAGCCTGCTCCCCGTGTTCCTCGCCGGAGCCGTGCGGCGCGGGGATTGAGGGCCGATGGCCGTCCGGGTGAAATGATTATTTTGTGAGGTTGCCACATCCGGTGGAAGCGTGCGATTTTATCCTCCATTCAACTCACTTGGGAAATCATGAGACTGACACTGGATCTCGACACGGAGATACACCGCAAAATCAAAACTCTGGCCGCTTTTCACGGTCAGACGGTCAAAGCTTTTATCCTGTCCAGAATCGGTCTGGAGGAATCTGATCCGCCGCAGAGCTCACCGGAGGACGAAACCGCCTATCTGTTCAGCACCCGGGCCAATGCGGAGCATCTTGAAAAAGGACTCCAGGGAAAACCGGAGAACCGCCTGAAATTTGATTCCATTGAGGACGTGAAACGTGCGCTTGGAATTTGAACCCGGGGCGTTTGAGGGCCTCCAGTATTGGGCCGGGACGGATACCCGCAAAGTGCGCAAAATCCTTGATCTCATTGAGGATGTCAGGCGGCATCCTTTCACGGGGCTCGGCAAGCCGGAGCCTCTGAAGCATCAGGCCGCGGGTGCCTGGTCCCGCCGTATTGATCAGGAGCACCGTTTAGTCTATCGGGTGGAGAATGACGCGCTGATTATCATTTCCTGCCGTTTTCATTACTGAACCAGGCTCCGCTTATCCCGTTCCTCCGGATGGGCGGGCGACGCAGGCATGCTGTTCCCCGGTGGGGTGCGGAAGCACAGGGCCACGGCGGCGGTGACCAGGGTGCCGACCATGATGCGCCAGGAGAACTCGATGGTGGGCAGCCAGGCGGGTTTGAGGTCGGCGATGGTGGCATTGAAGAACATCTGGACCACCATGGTGTGCAGATTGCTCATCACCGCCACCACCAGGAAGCCGGCGGTCATGGCGACGAGATTGCCGATGTCGTTGCCCCGGGTTCTGGTGAAAAGCGCCACCATGAAAATCCCCAGCAGCGATCCGTAGGTGTAGCCGAAGCTTCCGAGAATGATCCCGATGATGCTGAGGCCGGGATTGTGCGCTTTGACAAACGCCGTGGCCAGGCCCACCAGAATGAGGACCCCGGCAAATCCCACGGTGGCTTTTTTGATGATGCGGACCCGGGCGTGCTCGTCCTCCGGGGTTTTGAACCAGCGGAAATGGAAATCGCGGCTGTAGCTGGTGGCCAGGGAGTTAAGCGCCGTCCCGAGAGAGCCCATGGTCGTGGCCAGCACCCCGGCGATGACCAGACCGCGCAGGCCGCCGGGCATGAGATCCACCACAAAATACGGGAACGCCTTGGCACTGTCCGGAATGCCGGGTTTGGCCATGGGCAGGTGTGGATCGTGAACCACATGCGTGTAATAAACGTAAAGCAGGATGCCGATCGCCAGCACCGCCAGCGTGACCGGAATATCCGCCAGCCCGGAAAGAATGGTGGCCGCCGCGCTCTGCTTTTTGTTTTTGGCGGTGAGCATGCGCTGCACCATGTCCTGGTCCGTGCCGTGGGTCGCCAGAGTGATGAAGGTGGAGCCGAGAAACGCCGCCCAGACCGTGAACTCCGTGCTCAGAATATTGGAAACCTTCGCCCCGAAACCCAGGCTTTCCCAAGTTTGCCCCTCCGGCAGCTCGCCGTGGAAAGTCCAGAGCTTCAGATCCAGGGGGCCGGTGAGATACGTTTTCGCGCCCTCCCAGCCGCCGGGAATATGGCCGATGAGGAAAAACAGCGAGAAGCCCAGCGCCCCGAAAAGCACCGCAATCTGAAGCACGTCCGTCCAGATGACCGCCTTGATGCCCCCGATGGCGGTGTAGGCCGCCGTGAGCAGGCTGATGAGAATCAGGGCCGCGCCCGTGAACCAGAACTGATCCCAGGCGCCGAGCGGATTCTGAGGATGCGAACGGTCCCAGATAACCACCAGCAGAACCGTGGGCACCCACAGCCGGGAGCCGCTGGCCAGGGAACGGGTCAGCAGGAACACTCCGCTGGCCAGCCGCCGGGTGAGCGGACCGAACCGGGTTTCGAGAAACTCGTAAATACTGACGACATCGTGCCGGTAGTAGGCCGGGATGAAGACAAAGCTGACAATGACCCGGGCCATGAGGTAACCGGCCATCATCTGGGCGTAGGTGAAATTCCGGGACCGGAATCCTTCACCCGGCGCGCCAAAAAACGTGCCCGCGCTGATTTCCGCCGCCAGAATGGAGGCCAGCACCGCCCACCACGGGATGGACCGTCCGCCGAGGGCGAAGTCGGAGACATCGCTGTTCCGGCGGCTGAAATAAATACCGATGCCGATGACGGCGGCGAAATACGCCGCGATGACCAGAAGATCCAGACCCAGGTGCCAGCTCATGTGTTGGAGGATGGGACCGGACTATTTACGGGGAATCCGGAGCGTGCGCCCGTTCTGGAGAGTGTTCGAGGACATCCCGTTGGCCTGCTTGATGGCGGCGACGGAGGTGTTGTAGCGGTTGGCGAGCCTGTAAAGAGTATCCCCGTTTTTCACCTTGTAGGTCAGCGCCGCCGGCTTCGGTTTGGCTTTGGGCTGAGGCTTGGATTTGGCCACCGCCACGGGTTTGGGTTTCGACTTGGAAGCCGCGGGTTTGCGGGCCGTGCTGGCGGTCGTCGTCGTCGTTTTGGACTTGGTTTTCGAGGTGGAAGCGGACGCGGACGACGTGGTTTTCGTTTTGCTGGAGGATGACGATGAACCGCCGCCCCCGGAGTAGGAGGCATTGCCGGAGTCCGGTTCCGGCACCCGGTCGTAAATCGGATTCGGTTTTTCCGGCGGCGTGTCCACCGCCGTGATCACCGGTTTCTCATAAGTGTCGATGTAAGTGGTTTTCTCCACCGGCGCGGGCTTGGAGTAGGCGTAGGAGGACGCGGGCTTGCCCTTCTTCTTGCCGGAAACGACATCGGCCAGATAGTTGCCCTCCTTGTCAAAAGGGTATTCCTCCTGCGAAAGCCCCGTGTTCGGACTGGTGTAGTCCACCACATCGCTGTAGCCGCTTTTGGGTGCTGTGCTGCTGCATGAGGCCACGAAAAGAGACAGCAGGCCTGCGGCGATCGGCAGGAAACGGCGGCGGAGGGAAAACGCAGTCATGGGCGCAATCGTAGGATCGGAATCCCGGTTGTCCAGAGAACGAATAGTTTAAACTCAGCGCGGGATTTCCCTCAATCCCCCTCAGCGTCCTCCGCCTCCTCACTCTCAGATTCCGGCCCCGGTTCCGGCTCGTCCTCCGCCGGACTCCATTCCGCATCCGGCGCCACGGAAACCCACTTCTCCTCCGGGTTTGCCGGTTCCTCCTCCCCTCTCTTCGTGATCTCCCGGTCCCGCAGGTTCCCTGCGGTTGTCTTCTCCTCTTTAATCTCCGGGTTCTCCGCAGCTCCCTCCCCGTCTTTAATCTCCAGGTTCTCCGCTTCCGGGGCCGCCTCTTTCAT
The DNA here is from genome assembly GCA_040386695.1 of Verrucomicrobiota bacterium. Lineage (GTDB taxonomy): Bacteria > Verrucomicrobiota > Verrucomicrobiia > Verrucomicrobiales > V1-33 > CAIZWU01. Next base: position 39,882 of record JAZKFB010000023.1, on the reverse strand, counting down.
TCCCGCTTCCGCCAGCCTCTCCATCACCACCGCCTCTTCCGCCATCGCCAGCCCCTCCGTCATGGCCTCCAGCCCTTTGGCCTTCCGTCCCCGGCGCTTCGGTTTCGCCTCCCCGGCGGCCGCAGCTGAAGATTCCTCTCCCGCAGCCTCCGCCGCCAGCGGCAGTTCCGGCTGCGGCACCGCCGCCTCGGGGGGCGTCAACGGCTCCGGTTCCGGCAGTTTCACACTCCGCAACTCCGCCGCGTTCGGCAGCTCATCCACGGTTTTGATTCCGAAATGATCCAGAAACAGATCCGTGGTCTCGTAAAGCAGCGGCCGGCCCGGCAAATCCGCGCGGCCCGCGATACGCACCACGTTCCGGTCCAGCAGCGCCTGCAGCGGCCCGTCCACACTCACCCCGCGCACCGCCTCGATGCTGCCCTTGGTCACCGGCTGGCGGTAGGCGATGATCGCCAGGGTCTCCAGCGCGCTCGGCGTCAGGCGCGAGGGCTTTTTATCGGGAAAAAGCTCCCGCACCCAGGGACCGAAATCCGCGCGGCTCATGATCCGCCAGCCCGCCGGGCGCTCCACCAGCAGGAAAGCGCGGCCGGTTTCCTCATAAACCGCGTTCAGATGCGCGATCGCCGCCTGCACCTGCGTCTCGTCCACTTTCGCGAACCGCGTGACCGCCTCCAGCGCCAGCTCGCCGTCCTTCTCCCGGGCCGTGGCCACCGCTCCGCGCAGACAGCGCGTGATCTCCCTGGTGCTTGCTCCCTCGGGGGAGGCGAAGATGATGGACTCCACGATATTTTCCAGTTCCCGGGTCATGCGTCGGCTTTCTCGTTTGGTCTTGGTCAGATATTGTCGTTGCGGTAAAGCGTGATCTGTCCCAGCAGATGCTCCTGGGTGACCCGGAACTGCCGCAGCTTGATCAGCTCCAGCAGGGCCACGAAGGTCACAATGACCTCATCACGCGTGCTGGCCTCCTCGAACAGGCTCAGGAAAGCGATGCTTTCCCCCGGCTGCACCGCGCGCAGCAGGGACTCGATTTTATCCGCCACCGTGAAGCGGTCATCGGCGATCTCGTGGATGCCGGGCTCCTCCTTCTGAAGGCGTTCCAGCACTTTCTGAAACGCGCGGATGAGGTCAAAAACCCCCATTTCCGGCAGCCCGGAAGGGGTGGCCGACTGCGCGTTCAGCGGCACCTCCGGCACGGCGGGAAACACATTCTCCATCGCCAGCTGGCGCCGGGCCAGAAACCCCGCCGCGTCCTTGAACTTCTTATACTCAATGAGCTGGCGGATCAGCTCCCAGCGCGGGTCCTCCTCCTCGGCCTCCGCGTCCGGCGGCTGCACCGGGCGGGGCAGCAGGGTGCGGCTTTTCAGATACATCAGGTTCGCCGCCATCACGATGAACTCCCCCGCCAGATCGATGTTCAGCATCTTGAAGGTGTCGATGTACGCGATGTACTGCTTGGTGATGCGCTCGATGCTCACGTCCAGCACATCGACCTCGTCCTTCCTGATCAGGTAAAGCAGGAGGTCGAGCGGTCCTTCAAAAATATCCAGTCTGACTTTATAAACGTCTTCCACAGTGGCAATGGGCGCGCAGGTAACCCCGGCCCTCCCCGCCGCGCCAGGGATAAAATCCTGAACCTCGGCCTTCCCCCGTCGGACGGATCCATCCGGCTTTCTGACCTCCCGGCCGTGGATTTGAAGTGACCATCCTCCCGCCGCCCTCTACACTTTCCCGCATGAACCGCCGCCACTTTCTCAGCACCTCCGCCGCCGCCGCCACTGCCGCCGGCATCGGGACGGCTCTCCCGCTTCCAGCCCGGGCTCAGGTCCGGGAACAAAAGCCAAAACGCATCCTGCTCCGGTCCTCGTGGCAGACCGTGAATATCGGGGACATCGCCCACACTCCGGGAATGCTGGCTTTGCTGGAAAAACACCGTCCGGATGCGGAAATCACGCTCTGGCCCAGCCGTGTGGACCGGGGCGTGGAGGAAATCCTGCGCGCGCGTTTTCCGAAACTCAAATTCGCCAAAACCCCGGCGGAGCAGGAAACGGCGCTGGCCGGTTGTGATTTTTTTCTGCACGGCTCCGGCCCCTCGCTGGTGGGCGTCAAAGCCCTGATCCAGGCCCGCGCCGCCGGAAAGCCCTATGGCATCGGGGGCGTCACCCTCAACGACAACGAGATACGGGAACATCACGGTCTGCTGGCCGGGGCGGCGTTTGTTTTCCTCCGCGACACCGATTCCCTGCGCGCCCTGCAACACAGCGGAGTCACCGGCCCGAAAACCGGCTTCGGCCCCGACGCCACCTTCGCCATCGACCTCCGCGATGAGCCGGCCGCCACCGCGCTTTTGAAGGAGCATGGCCTGGAGCCGGGGAAATTCCTCTGCGCCATCCCGCGCCTGCGCTGGACGCCGTATTGGGAAATCCATCCCGGAACCACCAAACCCAATCCGGAACGCATCCGGGTGAATGAGGAATTCGCCGAACAGGACCACGCCAAACTCCGGGAAGCCATCACCGCCTGGGTGCGCGGCACCGGCATGAGGGTGCTGCTCACGCCGGAAATGACCTATCAGGTGCCGCTTCTGCGCTCCCTTCTCCTCGACCGGCTGCCTGACGATGTGAAACCCCGCGTCTCGGCCCTCGACCGCTACTGGCTCACGCCGGAAGCATGCGGCGTTTACGCCAAAGCCGCCGCCCTCGTGAGCATGGAGCAGCATTCGCCGATCATGGGCATTGCCGCCGGGGTGCCGTCGGTGCTGGTGCGCCAGCCCACGGACACGCGCAAAGGCCGCATGTGGTATGACCTGAAAATGGAGGACTGGGTCTTCGAAATCGACCACACCACCGGAGCCCAGATGGCTTCAGCCATCACGCGGATCGGCCAGGATCTCCCGGCGGCCCGGAGCGCCGCCACGAAAGCCCGCGATCTCGCCCATGAAAAAATGGCGGCCATGATCGCCGACATTCCCGTCTGACACCATTTTCCTTAACAAAAGGAAATGTGATTCGCCGTTTTGTCCACGAATATAACGCTTCGGGGCGCCGGGCGCGGGGCTGGCCCCGCTGGAGAAAGCGGAGGCGAGCCACCGCACTCCAAATTGCCCTGTTCCGGACGAAAGCAGATAAGCAGCGAACGACAGGGCTGTCGAATGGCACACCATCAGCTTAAGCCCTACCAGTCTGTGTCCTTATGGCCGGTGGCGTTGTTCCACCAGGTGTCGTAGCGGCGGTCAGCGGTTTCCGAGCGGATCTGCCGTTTTTCCTGGCGGGCGTCAAAACGTTTGTCCTGCCGGGCCACACGCTCGCGCATGTGCTCGGGGGATTCGCCCGGAAGACCGGCGCAGTTTGACAGAACGACGGCGGTACCCGCCAGGCAGAGGATGGATGGCAATTTTTTCATGCGCCCTCACCAAAGCGGGACTGCGGTATTCCGTCAACTGTTTGACGCCGTGGAAGCGGGAACGGAGGAGAAGTTTCCGCCGATTCCGGAAAACACGCCATAGCGGCCTCACTTCCGCAGGTCGCTCATCAGATCCAGGATGTCCTTGCGCAGTTCAAAAAGCTCGGACCGCGCGGAGGTCAGCCAGTGGCGGGTGTCCTTGCTCAGGCCGGTCATCTGGATGGAGGACAGAGCGTGCATGGCCTCATTCAGCGGGACCTGCGAGCGCTTCAGCATGGCGATGACAAATCCGGGTTCGGGATCGTAACCGTGCATGGTGCCGTCCAGGGCGGCGGCGAGCTTGCCGCCGAGGGCGATGATGCTGACGATGACGCTGAGCACGGGGCTTTCCCGGGAAATATCCCCTTCCAGCAGCCCGCGCGCTTTGGCGTCGCGCTGCAGACGCAGGGCAAAATCCATGGCCCGGCGGCTCAGCGGGTGGTGCGCGCCCTCCTCATCCTCCGTCAGCAGGGCGGCGGTCTCGATGAGATCATCCGGATCGTGCGGCTGCAGGCTCTCGGTCACATCCTGCCAGTCATCGCGGAATTCCTCCACCTCCTCCGGCTCCCATCCCATGGCCTCGGCGATCAGACGCTCGCGCTGCGGATGGTCGCGGTAACGGTCAAACGCCTCCTGATAAGCCTCCGCCCGGCGGTCGGCCTCCCGGAGTTCCTGCTCCCACTCGAATTCATTCAGCGGCTCCTCGTCCTCGACAGCCTCCACCGTCACGTCCATGAGCCCGTTGTCATCGCTGTCATCCGCGCCGTCCATGCCCGCCGTTTCCAGTCCGTTCTCATCCGAGTTGTTGTCAAAATCGTCGTCGGACTCATCCTCGTCGCCTTCAAATTCGTCGTCATCGTCATCCTCGGACTCATCCATCTCCGGACCGCCCGTGATGGAATCCAGGTAGGCATGGAAATTCGCCTGGCTTTCGCGGACCTGCATGGTGTCCTCCCGCGACGTCATGGACCATTCGGGGATGGAGATTTCCAGTTTGAAATCGGTGCTTTCCACCACCATGCGGCCATTGGTCTCGCTGAACCATTCCAGATACAGGCAGTTGGCCACGCGGCTGGGGATCGGCTGTTTGTTCTCCATCAGCCGGATCAGCTCCTCATCGTCCACGGTGGGAATGCGCACTTTGCGGGAGGCGGTCATGTCCCCCACCAGACCGGTCTGGTCGGGCGAGACAATAAGGGCCATGTTCTCCGGCTGCGGCTGCGGATTTTCAAACTTCAGGGCACAGCCGGCGAGATCCCGCAGGCAGTTGCCCAGGAGGCTGATCTCCACGGGTTCAGAGCGGCCGAGGAGCCATATTCGGCCGGTGACCCGGCCCCGCAACGTGTTGGTGATTTCACCGCGGATAATCGCTTTTTCGAGCCGGATTGCCATTGGACGGGATTTGTGATGGGGTTGACAGAAACCTCTGCGGTGGCGCGTGCGGTGTCAACCGCCAGCGCTGGAGTTTTCAGTTGGCAGGGGATCGGATTTCAGGTCATGTCATGCGCTGGAATTGTTTATTTTCGGGGATCCAGGGCTATTAAGCAGTTCGCGGGCCATTTGAAAATGACGCCCGTCCGCCTCCCCGAACACCCATGAATCCCCTGCCCCTCTCCGTGCCTGTCATCACGCGCAACGAGGCCGCCAATCTCGACCGCTGCCTGGCCAGCGTGGCCGGTCTGGCGGCGGAAATCGTGGTCGTGGACAGCGGTTCCACGGACGGCACGCGGGAAATCGCGGAACGGCACGGCGCGCGCTGGTCGCACCAGGACTGGCTCGGTTACCGCGATCAGAAACAGGTGGCCCTGGGCCTGTGCACGCGGCCGTGGGTGCTGGCGCTGGATGCCGATGAGGAGGTCTCGCCGGCGATGAGGGAGGATATCCTGACGTTTTTCAGGAATGCCGGCGGGGAACAGGACAGGCTGGAAAATGGCGTTCCGGGACAACACGGGAAAAACGCCTCCCGCCCCTGCGACGGCGCAAGTTTTCCGCGCAAAGTGTGGTTTCTGGGCCGCTGGATCACCCACGGCGACTGGTATCCCGACCGCAAGCTGCGGCTCGCCCGCCGGGAAAAAGCCAGGTGGACCGGCAGCCCGGAGCACGACAAACTGACGGTGCCGGGGCCCGTGAAAAAATGCGCGGGCGACCTGCATCATTTCTCGTTTCCGGACATGGCGCGCTATGTCACCAAGATCAACATCTTCGCCGACGAGTACCTGAAGCGCCAGCTGGCGGACGGACGGAGGTGGTCGCTGGCGGAGACCCTGTTCCGCCCGTGCTGGCGGTTTGTCCGGGCTTACTTTTTCCGGCGGGGATTTCTCGACGGCTTCCCCGGCCTGTGGATCGCGTGGAGCACGGCCTATCAGACGTTTGTGCGGCACAGCCGGCTTTATGAATATGAGCGGCGCGGAGGGAAAGCGGCGGAACCCGCCGCCGGGAACGCGGGGAAGTCACAGGATGGCGGAGGAAAAGGAGGAGGAGCGTGAGAATCGCGCTGCTTTATCACCAGTTCATCACCAAAGGCGGACTGGAGGGGTATCTGCGGGAATTTGCCGGACAATTGAGGGCCGCCGGGCATGAGGTGGTGCTGGTGACCAGCCGTGTGGACGGGGCGCTGCGGGATCTGGCGGCGGAAGTCCGGCTGATCCCCCCGGCCTGGACCGCGCGGGGCACGCTGCGGAAATTCGCGGAGCGCAGCGCCGCCCTGGTGCCGGAGCTGAAAGCGGACGCGGTGCTCGGGTTCGGGCGCACCTGGCGGCAGGACATCCACCGCGCGGGCGGCGGCTGCCACTGGCATTACTCCCGGATGCTGCCGTGGTGGAAACGCTGGAAAGCCAAAAACCGCTGGGAACTCGCCGCCGAGCGCCGGCTTTACACCGGCGGCGGCACCCGGCTTTTTGTGGTGAACTCCGCCAAGGTCCGCGCGGAGCTGGCCGAAGCCTACGCCGTTCCCCCGGAGCGCGTGCATGTCATCCGCACCGCTGTGGACACGCGGCGCTGGCAGCCCGCCGCCGATGCCGGAACCCGCGCGGCTTTGCGCGAGCGGCTCGGCATGACCGACGGCGCGCCCTCGTTTCTGTTCGCCTCCCTGGACCACCGCCGCAAAGGTCTCGGCACCCTGCTCCGGGCGTTGAGCCTGGTGCCGGACGCGCGTCTGTGGGTCGCCGGTCAGAAGCTCGACGCCTGGCAGGGGCAAATTCATCGCTTCGGTCTGGCCGGACGGGTGACCGGGGTCGGCCGGGCGGACCTGCTGCCGTATTTCCAGGCCGCCGACTGGTTCGTCCATCCCACCCATTATGACGCCTGCGCCAACACCGTCCTGCAAAGCATGGCCTGCGGTCTTCCCGGCATCATCTCCTCCGGCGACGGAGCTGCGGAATTCATCAGGCCCGGGGAAAACGGCCTGATTCTCCGGAATCCGGACAGTCCTGACGAACTCGCCGCCCATCTCCGCACCGCCCTCGGCCACTCCCCGGAAACCCGGGCCCCGCTCGCCGCCGCCGCCCGCGGAACCATGCTCCCGCTGACCTGGGCATCCCACCTCGGTCAATGGATGCGGCTTCTCGGCGCGGACCGCTGATTCCGGCAAAAGCGCCGCCGGGCGCGCCGGATCCCGCCGTCAGCGCGCCATCCATTCCGCCATCGGGCGCTCCGCCAGACCCGCGTGAAGCAGCAGGTGCCGGAGAATCAGCAGGCTGGCCACGGAGTCGTAAAGCGCGTCATGATAACGCCGTCCGGGACATTCCGCGTCCAGGGTTTCCTGAAGACCGGCGGAGCGGATGAGCGTCTCCAGCGAATAATCCGGCACCCCCGGCCAGAACCGCCGCGCCAGCAGCAGCGTGTCCACCCACGGGCCGAATCCGTGCAGTGGGAACACCCGCAGAAACCGCTTCTCGGTCCCCGCCCCGTGCGCCACCACCAGGCGGCCGCCCAGCCGCGCTTTCACCTGCGGCCACAGACTGGCCAGCGGCGGCGCGCCCGCCAGATCCGCCGTGGTGATGCCATGCACCTGACTGGCCTGCCACGTCACCGGCCGGTCCGTGGAGAGATAGGACACAAAAGCCCCGCTCCGGTCCAGCTCCAGCCCGCGCATGACCGCCATGCCGATCTGCACCGGCGTCTCCGTCCCGCCTTTGACCACTCCGGCGGATTCAAAATCAATGGCGGCGAACACCGCCTGCGCCGCGGGCTTTGAGAATGGCATACCGGAAACACCTCAAACAGGCCGCAGGTCACCGGGCGAGATCTTTTTGCGCTCCGTGACGTATTCGATCAGGGCGTCGCGGGACTCGCTGGCGTGCAGGGTGAAGTTCGCCTCCTTCTGATAACAGAATTCGTTCAGCTTCCCGTACCGCCGGCCGCCGGACTGGGCGTCGTAGGCGTTGAGGGCGATGCGGTAACGCTTGCCGGGATCCACCGGCCGGCCGTCGGCGGTTTGAATGGCCGTGACTTTGATCTTCGTTTTCGCGCCCTCCGCCGTGACGCGGAAGCCGTCGAGCTGATGGCTGGCGTATTTGCCGGAAAAGACCTCCTCCATCACCTGCACCAGCTCCGCGCCGGAAAGTTCGGCGGTGGCGAGGCGGTTTTCGTAGGGGATGATCTCCCACATGTCGGCGATGGTTTTCCTGCCGGCGGCCAGGTCGTGATCGTCGATGAAAAGCCCGTGCAGCACGCCATCAATGGGCTGCCCGCGCTTTTCCAGGGCGGCGCGGATGCTGCGGGTGATCAGCAGCAGCGCGGCCGGCGGCTGGCCGGGGGCGCCTTTGAAAGGCAGCGGCGCGGTGAATTCCCCGATCTCCGTGGACATCAGCGTGCGCGCGGCCTCCAGTTCCCTGGCGCAGGAGGAAAGCACGGCGGCGTCCGGCTCGACGGAGGCGTCCATCAGTTTGGTGGACACCTGTTTGCCGACCAGTTTGCGGGTGGCGGTGTCGAACGTCAGGTCCACCCGCCCGGCGTGAATGCCATAATAGCTGGCCTGGGTGTAGGGAATGCCGTTGACGGTGGTGTTTCCGAAATCCTTGTGGGTGTGCCCGGCGATGACGACGTCGATTTCCCGGCAGGTCTCCGTGAGCTGGTTCACGCGGTTCGCGAAGTCATCCGGCGCGGGCTTGCCTCCGTAGATATTCTTCAAACCGAAGTGACAGGCCAGAATGATGGCGTCCACCTTCTCCGCTTTCAGCTTCCGGATGGCATACTGCACGGAAACCAGCGGATCAGCGGCGTAAAAATCCTTCAGCAGCCCGGGACTCAGCCACGCGGGCAACCCCGGTGTGACCGTGCCGACGATGCCGATCCGGAAACCGGCCACCTCTTTAATAAGGTACGGCGCCACCCGGCTCATGGGATGGGTTTTGTCCAGTTTGTTGGTCCAGCTGCCGCCCACTTTGGCGTTGGAGGCCAGCACGGGCATTTTGGAGGCGGTGATGCTTTTGGCCACGGTGTCAAAACCCCAGTCGAACTCATGATTCCCGATCACCCAGGCGTCGTAATTCAGCTTGTTCAGCAGCCCGATCATGACCTGCCCGTCGCTGGCGCGGCTGACGGGCGTGCCCTGATAGACATCCCCGACATCAATCAGCATCCCGTTCGGCTGCTCCGCCCGCCACTGACGGATCTGAGTGGCGCAGCGCGCCAGACCGCCCACGTTCTCCACGCCCTCGTAGGTTTTGGTGGGTAAAATGTGCCCGTGAAGATCGGTGGTGTTGAAAATGGAGACCGTGACCTGCCCGGCTTTCGTCTCCGCCTCCGCGCGCGCGGCCCAGGGCTCCAACCCGGCGGCCACGGCGGCGGTAAGGCTCAGGTTTTTCAGAAACCGGCGGCGGGGAAGCATCAGACTGGGAAGTCCATTCATGCCGCCCATCGTAGCGCCAAACCGTCCGGCGGCAAACTCATTCCCGCTTTCCGAAGTCTCGGGTGAAACCGGCGGCCTATCCGTCCCGCCAGGCACCCTGCCCAGGATTGGAGCACCGTCTGCTCCCAACTTTCGGACATAGGTCCTATACTTTCGGGCATAGGTCCTATAGGACATATAAGACCTATAGGACCTGTCAGCCTTGGGAAACAGACTGGCCCCACCACCGGAAGCCATGGCAGCGGCACCGGGCAGGATCCCCGGTGGACAGGCAGGACGCCGGCTCCACCACGACTGCCCGCACCCTGAAGTCCTCCACAGCCACGGTTCTCCTTCAACATAAAAGCCGAAAATAAAGGGATACTTATGGAAAATGGGTCACCCTGATACAAAAGCGTCGTGTCGTGAGCAAAAAATGGCAAACACGGCGATCGAAATGCCTTACATTGTGACCAAACTGGCGAATACAGCGATCGAAATGTCTCACATTGTGGCCAAACTGTCCCGTACAGAGGCCGAAATACCTTACATTGTGGACGAACTCCTGAATCGTGAGCCTCAATCCGGCATAAAAGCGCCTCATCCCGCTTCTTTGACCACCCATCAGGCGGCTTCCTCCTTCCTGTCCTGTTCTTTTGAAGCGGTTTTCAGAATATCCCCTTCCCCGCAGTCCCACGGGTAGCCACTGAATGACAGATTTCCTCGCCTGGCGGGCGGATTATGGCAAAACCCGGACACTGGGCGGCGCTTCCCGGCAAAGACCTCGCTTAAATCCTCTTGCTTCAACCCCGCCTCCGGCGATTCTGCAACATGCGCTCCCGCTTCTGGAAAACAATGATCGCCGCGCTTCTGGCTGCGGCGGAGTTGTTCGCGGGCGTAAGTCTGGCAGGGGTGAAAATCAGCGCGGACACGGAAAATGCCGCTCCCGCCTGCGAAATGGCCTGCTGTGAGGTCAGCCGCTGCTGGTGCGAGGCCGCGCCGGTGAAGACGCCGTCCCCGCCGAAAGCGCCGGCCGTTCCCCTGGTGCAGCCGCTGGAATACAAGCTGACACCGCCGCTGCCCTCGGCGGATCTTTTGAGCGTGGTGCCGGAGTCGCTGAAGGAGCCGAAAGCTCCCGCGCCCTCCACCGAAGTCACCGCCCACGCGCCGGAAGCGCCGCTCTTCGCGCTCCATTGTTCCTGGCTCATCTGAGGCCGGACCGTTCCTGAAAGACCCGTCGTGCCCGCATCCCGCGGTCACGGCTTCACCCTTCGAACGATTCCTTATGCCCATGAGACTCCATGAACAATCCACGACTTCCCGTCGCTGCGGTGCTGGCCGCCGCCCTGACGGCTTTGAACCTGCCTGCCGCCGCTGCGGACCGCGCTGAATCCCCGGCGCAAACACCAACGCCAGTCCCTGCCCCGGCTTCCCCGTCCGCCGCCGCTTTAATCCCGTCCGCTCCTTCACCCGCCCGGACCTCAATTCCGGCAGCGGCTCCGGCGGGAACTCCCGCGACCTCCGCTTACATCGCCGGCCTCGTTGCCGGGGCTCTGCAAATCCACCCGAAAACCGCCGCCGCCCGCGCCCGCACCCTGGCCGCGCGCCAGGCTCTGGACGCCATTCCCCTGTGGGAGGATCCCATGATCAGCATCGGGGTCATGGCGGCGGAGAAGGCCATGCGCCGGGACGACGGGGATCTGGCCGCCGGTTTCGAGCAGACGCTGCCCCGCCCCGGCCTTTACCGCGCCGAAAAAAACCGCGCCGCCGCCGAAGCCGGCATGCAGCAGGCGGAGGAAGGCGTCACCGCCAACGAACTCGGCCTGGCCATCGCCCGCCTGGTCATCGAGCTGGCGTTGACCGATGAGCTGATCCGGCTGCAATCGGACGAGGTGGAACAGGTGAGAATCCTCACCGGCTCCGCGCTCGAACGCTCCAAAAACCCCGACGCCACCGCCGTGGAATCCCTGCGGCTGGAAAGCGAACTCGCTCTGCTGGTGCAGAATCTGGAGGCCACCGCCCGCCAGCGGAAGCAGCAGGCGCAGGCACTGAACCTTGTGCTCCTGCGTCCTCCCGGGGCCGGCTGGCCGGAATTTTCCCTGCCCGGGCGCGCCAACGTCATCCTTTCCGCCGCGACCCTGCGGGCGGAGATGGAGCGCCGGAATCCAAAGCTCCTCGCCCTCCGCCAGGCCATGGAGGCCGCCGCCGCCGGCACCGAGGCCGCCCGGCAGCAGGGCAAGCCAATAGTGTCCGTCGGCGTGGACTCGAACACCTGGTCGGGCGGCGATTTCCGCAGCGCCATGTTCACCCTGAAAGTCTCCCTGCCCTGGTTCAACCGGAAGTCCTACCAGGCCGAAACCGCCCGCCGCGAAAGCCTGCAACTGGCGGCGCGCCGGGATCTGGAGGCGGAACTGGTGGAGTTCTCCACGCAGCTTTCCGATCTTCTGACGACTGTGGAGAACCACTCGCGGCTTGCGGTTTCCTATCAGACCGAAGTCATTCCGCGCGCCGGAAAATCCCTGGAGGCCCTTCAGAACGCCTGGATCTCCTCCAAAGCCACCCTCGCCGATGTCCTCGACGCCCAGCGCCTGCTGCTGACCGCGCGCCAGTCGGAAAAACGCGCCACCGCCGCCCGGCTGGCGGCCGTGCAGCAGCTCACCGCCCTCTCCGGCGCTTTCGCCAATTCCTCCATAACCCCTCCCTCCCGTCCATGAAAACCTCTTTCACCATCCTGGCCATGCTTGGCGCCGCCGCCGCCGGCTGGTTTCTGCGGCCTCTTTCCCACAGCCCTGGCAGCGGTGGATCCACCGCCGCGCCGGGGGAGCGGAAAATCGCCTTCTATCAAAGCGCCATGCACCCGTGGATCAAAAGCGGCAAGCCCGGTAAATGCACCATTTGCGGCATGGAGCTGACGCCGATTTACGAGGGCGAAAAAGGCATGGTGGAGGACGCGCACGGCCCCAACACCGTCAGCCTCACCGCCTCCCAGATTCACGTCCTCGATGTCCGCACCGCTGAAGCCGCCGTGCGGCCGCTGACCAAATCCCTGCGGGTCGCCGGGACCATGGACGACGACGAGCGCCGCCACCGGATTCTCAGCGCCTATGTCGATGGCCGGATCGAAAAACTCTTCGCCAACCACCACGGCGCGGAAGTCACCGAAGGCCAGCCTCTGGCCCGCATTTACAGCCCGACGCTTCTCCAGGCGGAGCGCGATTACCGCCAGCTCAGCGGCCCGTTGAAGCAGAACACGGCCCTGCGCCTGAAACAAATGGGGCTCAGCGAGGAGCAAATCGCCGCCCTTCCCTCCAAGCCGGAAAACGAGCTGAGCAGCGAAATCCTCGCTCCTCTCACCGGCACCGTGGTGGAGCACCACGTTTACGAGGGCCAGTATGTGAAGGAGGGCGAGAACCTGTTCGAGATCGCGGATTTCTCGACCATGTGGTTTCTTTTCAAAGCCTACGAACAGGATTTTTCGTGGATTCAAATCGGTCAGGAAGTGCGGGTCACCACGCCCTCCGTCCCGGGAAAAACCTTTACCGGGAAGGTTATATTCATTGACCCCAATCTCGATCCCGCCACCCGCTCCACGGATGTCCGGGTGGAAATTGACAACCCCCTTGTGGACAGCCGCCGCGAGCTGCTGCACAAAGTTTACGCCGAGGGCATCGTGAGCCTCACCGCGCCGGAAGTGCTGGCGGTGCCGAAGTCCACCGTCCTCCGCACCGGGCCGGACGCGCTGGTTTACGTCGATCACGGCCATGGCTCCTACGAGCAGCGGGCAGTGAAAACCGGACGTCAGGGGGACACGCTTATTGAAATCCTGTCCGGCCTCAAAGGCGGCGAGAAAGTCGTGGCCAATGGCAACCTCCTCATTGACGGCCAGGCGGAGCTGAACCGCTCGTTCACGCCTTCCGCTGAACCCTCAGCTCCGGGCACGGACCTGGCCTTCACCCCTGCCCTCGAAGCCGCCACCAAAGCGCTCCTGACCACTTCCGACACCATGGCCGACACGCTGGCAAAAAGTGATCTGGCCGCCTTCAACCAAGCCAGCGGCCCGGTCATGGAACAGGCCGCCGCGCTGGTCAAAGCCTTCTCCGATGATCCTTCCCTGACCAAACAGCTCCAGGCTTTGACGGAGGCCAGCCACCTTCACGGCTTCGACGATCTGAAAGCCGCGCGCGCCGCCTTCCATGAGTTCGCGGTCGCCTCCACGAACCTGCTCCAACCCCTGCGCAAGGTTCCCGGTGCGCCCGAATTCAAAGTCTGGGAATGTTTCATGGTCGATCAGATCGTGCCCGATGTCCCGGCCAAAGGACGCTGGCTTCAATTGTCAGGACGCGAGGGGCAGAACCCCTACTTCGGCAAATCGATGCTGAACTGCGTGAAGGAAATTCAACCCGGAGCCCCCAATCCATGATCGACCGCATCATCACCTGGAGTCTGAAAAACCGCTTCCTCGTGGCCTGCGCCGCGCTGGTCATCATCGTGCTGGGTGTCCGTGCCCTGCGCTCCACGCCGGTGGACGCCATCCCGGACCTGACGGAAAATCAGGTGCTGGTTTTCGCCGACTGGGAGGGCCGCAGCCCGCAGGAAATTGAGGATCAGGTCACCTTCCCCCTCTCCACCGGCCTCCAGGGCCTGGCGGGGGTGAAGGAGATCCGCGCCACCTCCATGTTCGGCTTTTCGCTGATCACCATGATCTTCGAGGACAGCGCCGATCTCTATTTCTCCCGCAGCCGCGTGCTGGAGCGGCTGAATTTCCTCCAGGGCTCCATGCCGGAGGGCGTCATCCCGCAGCTCGGCCCCGACGCCACCGGCCTCGGATGGGTTTATCAGTATTACCTCGACGTTGATCCCTCCAAAGCTCCGGAAGGCGGTTACGACCTCGCGGCTCTGCGTTCCCTCCAGGACTGGAATATCCGCTATCAGCTCGCCGCCGTGCCCGGCGTGGCGGAGGTCGCGGGCATCGGCGGGTTTGTGAAGCAGTATCAGGTGGAGCTGTCGTCCACCAGAATGCGGGCGGCCAATGTGACCCTCATGGAGGTCATGACCGCTGTGCAGGATGCGAATCTGAACGTCGGCGGCAAGGTCGTGGAGGAGAACGGCGCGGAGTTTGTGCTGCGCGGCATCGGCTTGATTGAAAGCACCAGCGACCTCGAACTCGTGGCCGTGAAGTCGGTCGCGGGCACGCCGGTTTTCCTGAAGGACATCGCCACCATTCAAATCGGAGGCGACTTCCGGCGGGGGGCGCTGGACATCAATGGCCGCGAGGTCGTGGGCGGCACCGTGGTCATGCGCAGCGGCGAAAACGCCCGCGCGGTCATTGAGGCCATCAAGGAAAAAATCGCCCGCATCGCCCCCAGTCTGCCGCCGGGCGTGAGCCTCAAATCCTTCTACGACCGCAGCGAGCTCATCGACCGCACCATCGACACCCTGAAGCACGCGCTACTGGAGGAGATCGTGCTGGTGACCCTGGCGCACATCCTTTTTCTCTGGCACTTCCGCAGCATTCTCATCGTCACCCTGCCGCTGCCGATCTCCATCCTGATCTCGTTTCTGCTGATGCGGGAGTTCGGCATCACCAGCAATATCATGTCCCTCACCGGCATCGCCATCGCCATCGGCGTGCTGGTGGATGCGGCCATCGTGGTCACGGAAAACGTCCTCCGTCACTGCGAGGAGGAGGAGCGGCGGAAAGGCGGCGCGTTAACGAAACAGGAGACCTGGAACGCCACCCTGGCGGCCTGCAAACAAGTCGGGCGGCCCATCTTCTTCGCCATGGCCATCATCATTTTGGCGTTCATCCCGGTCTTCGCCCTGAGCGGGCAGGAGGGAAAACTGTTCCATCCTCTGGCCTTCACCAAGACCTTCGCCATGATCGGATCGACTCTCCTGGCGGTGACTCTGGTGCCGGTGCTCTGCTCGGTGCTGGTGCGCGGGCCGTTCCATTCGGAGGAGAAAAACGTGGTCATGAATTTCCTCCTGCGGCTCTACACGCCCACTCTGGACTGGGCGCTGAAGCACCGGAAAACCGTGATCTCCGCTGCCCTCGTGCTGCTGGCGGCCGCGGTCACCATCGCCGTCGGCCTGCCGGTTTCCGCAGTGAAACAGCTGGATGAAAACGGGCATCCGAAGCTGGCCGATCTGTTGTCAGGCTTCGGCCGCGAGTTCATGCCGCCGCTGAACGAGGGCAGCCTGCTCCACATGCCGGTGCTGCTTCCAAAAACGGGACTGTCAGAAATCCAGCGCGTCATGTCCTGGCAGGACAAGGTGATCGCCGAAGCGCCGGAAGTGCTCAGCGTCGCCGGAAAACTCGGGCGTTTTGAAACCGCCACCGACCCCGCGCCGACGGAGATGCTGGAGACCACCATCATGCTGAAACCCGAGTTCATCCCCGACGGACGCTTCCGCGTGAAACGCAATCCCGCCTGGCGCGAGGGCATGACCGTCGAAAAATTGAAGGCCGAGCTGACCGAGAAAATGAAGCTGGTCCCTGGCTACGTGCCCGCGTTCCTCCAGCCGATCGAGAACCGCATCCTCATGCTGCACACCGGCATCCGCGCTCAGGTGGGCGTGAAGATTTACGGCGACAACCTCGACGCCCTCCAGCGCAAAGCCCTGGAGCTGGAGCAGATCATCCGCAAAATCCCCGGAGCCGCCGGCGTCTCCGCCTCCCGCATCCAGGGCAAGCCCTATCTGAATGTGAAAGTGGACCGCGAGGCCATGGCCCGCTACGGTTTGAGCGCCAAGGACGTCCTGGATGCCGTGGAGGTCTCCATCGGCGGCAAAAACGTCAGCACCACTATCGAGGGCCGGGAGCGTTTCCCCATCCAGATCCGCGTTGAACGCGGCGAGCGCGATGACATTGAAAACCTGAGCCGCCTCCTCATCAGCGCCCGCCCCGCCATGTCCGCCGGAGGCGCGGAACCCGCCGCAACTCCGGCCACGCCCGGCGGCGCGGCAGCGGGAGGAGGTGGCATGAGCGGGAAGCCGGCGGACGGCGTGTTCATTCCCCTCGGCATGGTCGCCAAAATCACCCGCGAAGTCGGAGCCAGCGAGATCGCCAGCGAGAACGGCCAGTTGCGGTCCTACGTGCAGGCCAATGTCCAGGACCGCGACCTCGGCAGCTTTGTAGGGGAGGTCGAAGCCAGACTCAACGATCCGAACACCGTGAACTGGGAAGGCCTCACCTGGAAGATGACCGGTGAATACGAGAACCAGCGCCGCTTCGCCGACACCATGCTGATGGTGTTCCCCATGGTGCTGCTGGTGATCTTTGTCCTCCTCTTCATGGTCTATCACAGCCTGTCCGAGGCCGCGCACGTCATGCTCGCCGTGCCCTTCGCCTTGAGCGGCGGCGTCTTCCTGCAGAAACTGCTGGGCTACAACTTCAACGGCGCCGTCTGGGTCGGCTACATCGCCCTCTTCGGAACGGCGGTGCAGACCGGCGTGGTCATGGTGGTTTACCTTGAGGAAATGGTCAAAACCCGCATGGCCGAAAAAGGGGAAAACTTCACCTACGACGACCTCGTCCAGGCCGTGAAGGACGGCGCCCGCCTGCGCCTGCGCCCCAAAGTCATGACCGTGGCCACCATCGTCGCCAGCCTCCTGCCCATCCTCTGGAGCCACCGCCAGGGCTCGGAAGTCATGAAACCCCTCGCCACCCCCGTCATCGGCGGCATGATCTCCAGCCTTCTCCACATCCTCATCGTCACCCCCGTCATCTTCCTCTGGCTGCGCGGCCGGGAGTTCAGACAGAACCGCCCGCTGCCGGAAAAGAACGCCGGGGCCTCATGAGCAATGTTCCTGAAATAAACATGCCAAGGGGATAATTCGAATCCTCCTGTTCCGCCATGACTGATTGGCGGAAAACCGCCCGCCGCATGGCGTTCATGCGGCGGGCGGCGTGGGATGGATCAATGGAAGTGACGGAAGGCTCAGGCCTGCTTCGCTTTGTCGAACTGGGCGTCGAAGACGATGTTGGAGCTGGGGAAGTCCACGCGCTTGGTGTAGGCGCAGCTTTCCGCGGCGCCGAACTCGCGGTCCATGCCGCCGTCCTCCCACTCGATGCTGAGCGGACCGGCGTAGCCGATGTCATTCAGGGCGCGGATGATCTTTTCAAAGTTGATGTTCCCGCGGCCGACGGACTTGAAGTCCCAGAAGCGGTTGGGCTTGTGGAAATCGACATGGCCGCCGAAGACGCCGGCCTCGGTGCGGGTGTCGCTCCAGGCCACGTCCTTCATGTGGACGTGGAAGATGCGGTCGTGGAACTTGCGGATGAAGCCCACATAATCGACGCCCTGATAGCCGAAGTGGCTGGGGTCGTAGTTGAAGCCGAAGGCGGGATGGTAATCGACGGCCTGGAGGGCGCGCTCGGCGCTGGCGATGTCGAAGGCGATTTCCGTGGGATGCACCTCCAGGGCGTAGCGGATGCCCAGCTTCTGATATTCGTCGAGAATGGGAGTGAAACGTTTGGCGAAGTCCTTATAGCCACCCTCAATCTGCCCCGGCAGCACGGGCGGGAAGCTGTAGCACAGGTGCCAGATGCTGGAACCCGTGAAGCCGTTCACCACTTTCACCCCGAACCGGGCGGCGGCCTGGCCGGTTTTGATCAGTTCCTCGGCGGCGCGCTGGCGGACGCCCTCGGGATTGCCGTCGCCGTAGATGTAGTCCGGCAGGATGGTTTTGTGGCGCTCATCAATCAGGTCGCACACGGCCTGGCCGACAAGGTGGGCGGAAATGGCATGACATTTCAGGCCGTGGCGCTCCAGCAGGGCGCGGCGGTCATCGCACCAGGCCTGATCGGCTTTGGCGACTTCAAAATGGTCGCCCCAGCAGGCCAGCTCCACGCCGTCATAGCCAAAAGCCTTGGCTTTGGTGAGCAGGGTCTCAATGGGGAGGTCGGCCCACTGGCCGGTGAAAAGAGTGACGGGTCTGGGCATGAGTCGGAAGGATGGTTGGGAATCGTTACAGTTACAGTTCTTGAATGAATCGTGACTTACTCTATACGCCGCGCCGGCGGCGGTCTGACACTTGCCACGTCCCCCGCGCTCCGCGCAATAAAAAACCGCCTGCCGTCCGATTCCCCTGATCCCCCCTCATTCACTGGACATCCGATCAGACTCTCCGACATGAACGGGCTTCCGGAAAGGAAACGTGGGTTCAAAAGCCATGGCCGTCCGGTTCCGCCCTGAAGCGGCTCCCGCCGCGCCGTGGCCGCATCCGTCCATCCGTCAGGATACCGGATCAAGCATCGCCCGGACATGCGCCACCGCCGCGCTGGCGAGGCCTTTGAGGTTATAGCCGCCCTCCAGCACGCTGACCACCCGGCCTTCCGCCGTTTTGTCAGCGATGGACCGGACCAGCTTCGTGAGATCCGCGAAGTCCTGATCCGTGAGCTTGAAACCGCCCAGCGGGTCCCCCTCGCGGGAGTCGAATCCCGCGCTGATCAGCACCAGCTGCGGGCGGAATTCCTCCACCACGGGCAGCAGCTCCGTTTTAAAAGCCCCGAGGATTTCCGCCCGCCCGCTGCCGGCGGGAAAGGGGCAATTGAGCGTGGCGCCCTTCCCGGAGCCCTTTCCTGTTTCGCCGGCCGCACCCGTGCCGGGATACAGGGGCGACTGATGGGTATTGAAGACAAACACGCTGCCGTCCTCATAAAAGATGTCCTGAGTCCCATTTCCGTGATGCACGTCCCAATCCACGATCAGCACGCGTGCGATCCCCAGCCTTTTCCGGGCATACTGCGCCGCCAGGGCGATGTTGTTCAGCACACAAAAGCCCATGCCCTTGTCCCGCGTCGCGTGATGTCCCGGCGGGCGGATCAGGCAGAAGGCCGTTTTCGCTTCGCCCTTCACCACTGCCTCCACCGCCGCCACCGCGCAGCCCGCCCCCTTCAGCGCCGCGGCCCAGGAAGCCCGGCAGACATTGGTGTCGCCCGTGCTCAGATGGTCAAAGCCACTGCGGATTTCGCGCTCCGCCAAGTCCAGATAGACCGGATCATGCACCAGCGCCAGATCCTCCCGGGTCAAAGCCCGGGGCCCGGTCACCTTGACCCGGTCCAGCAGGCCCGCCGCCTTCAGTCCCTCATACACCGCGTCATAACGCGCCACCTGCTCCGGATGACCGGGACCGACATCGTGAGATTTGCAGGCGGGATCAGTGGCGAGGATCATCCCGCAGTGAACGCCTTGGGAATTTTCCCTGCAAGTTAAATGAGCGTGCGGGGATTTAACCGGTCTCACTGCGGTGAGCGGCTGTTTCATCATCATGAAAAGGAATGTTTAGACTTGGCGGAGCGGCGGGAGGGTTTCAGGAGGAAAGCTCCACCTGCTCGCGGCAGAAGAGCCAGGCTCCGTCGTCATACCAGTTGCGGCAGACGATGGGGGAGATGCGGTATTCCTCGTGGCTCCGCCAGACAGGGACTTTCAAGGCCTGGGCCAGCATGAGGTCGTAGCTGGTGAAAGCCGCCCGCAGCGCGGCCCGGTGACGCAGGACGTAAACGGCGAAACAGACCAGCGCGCCGTCGTCGGTCAGCGCCAGGAGCTGCCGGGCGATGATTTTTCCGCTGGCGTCGCGGGCGTGGAGCACCCGCTTGTTGGCGTCCAGAGCCACGGCGGCGGGGGAGTGGCTGTTGCAGCCGCCGAAGCTCAGGCAGGTGCCGAATCTTGTGCCCATGCGCAGGATTTCCTGAAGATCGTCCTCAAAAGACAAAGTGATCTCCCCCGCCTCCGGGATTTTCACCGCCACCGCGACGCCCTCCCTCCAGACGTCCTCACGCGCCAGGGGATGCGCTTTCAGCCAGGCCTGATTCAGCGGCATTTCCAGCGCCCAGGCGCGGTGGCCGTGCCCCATGCCGATGGCCCGCAGAATCCGGCGGTAAGCGCCCGCATTCTCATCCTCCCCGCTGTTGCCCCGGACCATGCAGAGGGTGTGCAGGTCCAGATTGCCATCCCGAAGCCCCGGATACCCGCGCCGCAGCTCCCAGTCCACCAGCTGACGCAGCACCATCACCGCCAGATGCCACCAGCGGCGGGTGATTTTCATCCGCGCCTCCTCCAGCCGGGCCGGAACCGTGGTGTCCCCGCCGCTGATGAGCCGCCGCACGGAGGCCGGCAGATCCGGCACTCCGCTGTGGCCGATGCCCACGCTGTCGAGCAGCACCACGGCCTCCCGCAGGGGAACCGTTGCCGGATCACAGGCGCAGAGCGGATGCTCCTGAAGCGTCTGCCAGACTTTTTTGCGGGACTCCAGGCTCAACGGCGCCAGGGCCTGGAGAATCTCCACCATTTCCCGCAGATGCCGGTGCAGCGCCCTTGCCAGGAAGACCGGCGGCACATTATCCGGGCGCAGGGCGTCGGAGATATTATAGTTGAGGCTCCAGCCGTCGGCTTTCCGGGCAAAACGCTTCAGCTCGTCGTCACTCCAGGTCCGCAGCAGCTGACGCCCGTCCGGATTCAGCCGCCGCAGACAGCACGCCAGCAGCCAGCTTCCCTTGCCCGGCAGCGGCATTGCGGCGGCGGCATTGCGGCGCAGCCAGTAACGCAGGTCATCCGCATGGCCCGCCCAGGTTCCGGGCACATCCTCGATCCAGTTTTCCAGCAGCAGGGAGCAGCTGTGCATGTTCTCCTCCCTCATCCTGTCCGCCGCTTTCAGCAAATCCGGCAGCAGTTCCACAAACAGCGCCCGCCTCGCATAGCCTGAGGATTTTTCCCCCGGAAGCTGGAAGTAACGGTAAAGCAGAGTCTGCCGCCACTCCGGAAGCCGGCATCCCGTTCCCAGAATCCGCACCGCCGCCCGCGCCGCGCCGCCGTCGGTGCTGAACCAGCGCCAGAGCCCCGCCCGGTCCCGCGCGATGCTGTGGCAGGCCTGCCGCTGGATCAGATGCAGCACCCGCAGCGGAGGCCGCAGCGCGTTTACCGGCACCTCCGGCAACGCCAGACCATGCCCGATATGCCAGCGCAGCGCCGCCGCCAGCCAAGCGGGATCCGCCCGTTCCGCCAGGGCTTTGAAAGCCCAGCGGACCCGCTTGATCCACGCTTCGCCGTCCGGCAGATGCCGCAGAGTGGCCAGCAGCCGGTGCGTGCGCGGCGGCGGCTGGATCAGGGCCGCGCCGGTCTCCACCAGCAGACGCAGCAGCGCGGTGTGACGCTCCGGCGGTTCAGCGGCAATGACCGGCAGCCATCCGGCCCCGCTGGCGCTCACACAGGAAACCAGCAGAGCCTCCCGGTCCGGGGCGGGATCCCGGATCATCCGCATGAAGGCGGCGGATTCCTCCTCCCCGGGCGCGCCGGGATTCATCCATGGATATAAAGCCTCAGCCACCAGCCGGGGCCGCACCGCCGGCGGATTTTCCGTCAGAAACCAGCCGTTGCCGGGCCAGGATTTCACTTCCATCCCCGCCCGTCCCAGCAAAGCGAGCGCGGCGGGCCAATGCCGGTGAAGCGCGTCCAGCGCCTGCCGCAGCGCATGGCCGCAGGTCAGCGCCGGACGCAGATCCACCGGCCCCCGGTCCAGCCGGGGCGCGGTCAATGGAGATCCCGGCGGACTGACGGTGAACCGCAGCACCAGCAGGAGATCCGCCAGGGAAGTGGCGGAATCCGTCGCCGCGGCCAGCCGCCGCCAGGCCGCCACCAGGTTTTCCAGCTCCGGGCGCGGCGGCGCCTCCGGCCCCGGCAGCGGCAGGGACCGTTTCCGGATCCGCCATCCGCTGTCCACCGTGCCGGACGGGCACTTCAGGCGGGACCGGAGCCGCGGCGGCGCGGTCACTTTCTCCAGGAGCATCAAATCGCCCGGCACCCGCAGCACCGGATAGAATCGATTATTTATCGTATTACTCACAATTATTCAGAAGCACGGCAGGGCCAAAAACAGAACATAGCGCCTCCCTTCCCTGCCATGGCGGGGATGCGCGGTTTTGCGTGACGGGCACGGCGGCGCGCGGCAGGTCCCCGGGCCCTGATTGTTCAGGCCATCAGGGCGCAACGATGCCCGCAGGCATTGTTGGCTTCACTCCACGGCACACCGTGAGTCTCACGGCGGAAATGTCACTGGCAGTCCGGTTCTCAACGGACCGCCGGCGGCATCAGGGAATGTTATTTGAAATCAGGCGCATACCACGCCATATAAACCCGCCAAGCCGCATGGCAACTAAAATAACCTGCCAACATAAAAAATCAGAACTATGCACTTGACAAAGCAAGGTCCTGAACGATCCTAACGCATGTCCAAAGACCAACAGAAAACCCAGAAGGGTCAGGCCATCCCCACTTTCACGGAGGACGAAGCCCGCGCCTATTTTGAATCCCAGCGCTGGCCTGACGGCGCGGTCTGCGCTCACTGTGGCTCAAAGCAGTGCGCGCCCATGGGCGGCAATCCCACCCGTGAGGGGCTGTATCATTGCAGCGCCTGCCGTGGTCAGTTCACGGTGACGGTCGGGACGGTGATGGAGGACTCCCACCTTCCCCTCTCCAAATGGGCGCTGGCCTTCCACTTCATGGCCAGCAGCAAGAAAGGGATGAGCGCTCTTCAGCTTCAGCGGAATCTGGGACTTGGCTCCTACCGCACAGCCTGGCACTTGGCCCACCGAATCCGGGAGGCCATGAAACCCGAGGAGTCGGAAGCCACGCTGCTGAAAGGAAATGTGGAAGTGGATGAGGCGTACATCGGAGGCAAACCCCGCCACGGTGACGGCAAAGTTCACAAGCGTGGGCGGGGCACATCCAAAGCCCCCGTGATGGTGCTGGTGGAGCGCAACGGCAAAGCAATCTCCCGGCATCTCACCAAAGTGGATGCCAACAACCTCCAGATGGAAATCATCGAGAACGTCAATCCCTCCGCCACGATTCAGACGGATGAGAACCCCTCTTACAATGGGATCGGAAAGCGGTTTGAGGGAGGGCACCAGACCGTGAACCACAGCCAGAAGATTTACAAGCTGGGCAACGCCTGCACCAACACCGCTGAATCCTACTTCGCGATCATGAAGCGCGGCGTTTACGGGACCTTCCACAGCATCAGCAAGAAGCACCTGCACCGCTACTGCGTGGAGTTCGACTTCCGGTGGAACGGGCGCGCGGTGACTGACACACAGCGCCGGGACATCGCTGTCAAGGGAGCGGAGGGGAAGCGTTTGACCTACCGTGCGCCGATTGGCCGGGTGAGGGGCTGAAACCTCCCTGGGACCCGCCCACTTGCGTTTAGTCAAAAGGCGCGGTAAAGGGTCGGTTCATATTGTAAACTTTGCGTTCTAGGAACGGGCCGGACGAAAACCTGAGAATTTTCAAATACGGGCCTGTCGAGATAGTGCGCGCCGAATAGGCGCGGCTGTAACGGCGTGCCCGTATTGGCTCTCTCAGGTGCCACGTTCGGCATGTAGCGGACAGTCGCGCCGCTGTGTTTCCGGGACGTGGACCCACCACCAAACGAAAATGTCTCCTGAAAACTTCATAATGTGCGCCCTCGGGGTTGCAGCGCTGGTAGGCTACGCCAAAGGAAAAAATGAGGAAATCGCCCAGATGAAACGGGACGTCCGGAACAGAGAAGAACAAGCGGAGGCTCTGAGAAAACGGAACGCTTTTCTGGAATCTGATTTCAGAAAGCGAAACCAGTAAACCTCTTACCGCCCTTTTTTGGGCTTTCTCACCGCTGCCTTCTTCTGAGTGATCCGTTTCACCTCGGAAGGAGGCAGCGAGAACATGTTCTGAACCGCCTTGTCCATCTCGGGGGATGGCTTGAGCTTTTCCGGCTTGGCACTCATGCCGAGAAGCTGAGTTCTGTTTTTACCCTCGAATGCCTTTTGAAAAGTGAAATGATCTTTTCTCCTTCTGAAGTTAACCGAAAACCGGAGCCTCCGCAGCCCTCGCAATCACAGCCTTCCCCTTCAAACATGACAGCGCCCACCCCGAGGCAATCAGCACAGGGAGTTTCCAATTCAGGGAGGAGGGGACAGTTCATTGGTAATCCAGGCGTCGACAAGCTGGATCAGTTTATACATCTCTTTGAAAGCAGGTTCAACCAAGGATTTTACGGTGTCTCCATCCGGGTGAAGAGAGTCCACGTCCTGTTTTAAATTCGCGAACGCATTCAGATGCGGGGCACATTTAGGAACCCAATCGTTGAACTCTTTATCCGCCACCCCGGCTTTGTGGGAAATCAAATTCCGGATATTGGCCAGCGCGTCGATAAGAGTGTTGGCGAGAAGATTGTCGATACACGCATTCGCAAAAACCACGTGGAAAGTGCGTCTAATTCCTAAATCGGTAATGCTCTTTCCTCGGCTCCGAAAGCTGATACCCGCTTTTCTTTCCTTTTCCAGAGGAGTCGATTTCCAAGGCTCTTTATATGTTTCCCGGACTGCACCCCGATAGAGCCCTTCGCACAGCACCTCAAGTGTGGTCCAAGTTTCAACGAGCACGGATTTCAGCACGCCCTCATATGCCCTGTGCGCCGTTGGATAACCGCTCAAAACCTGTTCATGGAAAGCGGAATGAGCTTTCAGCTCCTCCATCATGGTCTCTGGACTTACTTTCCCGAGGCCACGCTCAAAGTGACTGGCCACACTTTTCAGTCTTCCCTCTGCTTCGGTCACAGACGTAAAAAACCCGGCCGAAGTTGTCAGCCGGGAACTCATCACTGCTGCAAACCCGGTAGCCAGCGCCCCTCCAACCGCCCTTGAGGCGTTATCGTGAAAAATCCGAACCGCCTGTTGAGCGGTAGCGGATTTAAACTTTGACTCGTCGGGATCGGGAAGATCAATATCGAAAAGCCGGGAGAATTTGAGGTCGTGCATGGAACCCGAGCCCCTGGAAATTTGAGCGGGTCAAGGGGTTTGCTTTCTCAAGTGCATAGTTCCGTAAAAAATTCCTCTTCCCGCGCTTCCCCGGCATAACAATCCGGAAGACCGCCGCGCGGCGGGCACCGTTTTGGTCTTTTCAAGGCGGAGGGCCGGGCCAAGGATGGGCTTTTGCCGCCATGCCCGCCTCCGATGTCCCGACCACCCACCCGCGTTACCTTTCCCTCGTCACCCGCGAGCGCATCGTCGCCGGCGTGGAGCGCGGGGTGACCTCCCCGCACGGCCTGATCGCGCATGGGCGGGGCGAGGCTTTTGATTATCTGCTGGGCGAGCGCACGCATCCCTTCGCCGAACGCGCCATCGCGGCGGCGGCGGCGGCTTTGAAGGCGGCGCGGCATCCGGTGATTTCCGTGAACGGCAACGCCTGCGCCCTGGCGGCGGAGTCCCTCGTCCGCCTGGCCAAAGCCACCGGCGCGAAGCTGGAGGTGAACATTTTCCACACCTCTCCCGCACGCGAGCAGGCCATCCGCGCCATGCTCCTGGAAGCCGGGGCGCCGGAAGTCCTCATGCCATCGCGGACTCACGCCATCGGGCACATCGACCACAACCGGAAGTGGGTGCATCCCGAAGGCATTCTCATCGCCGATGTGGTCTGCGTGCCGCTGGAGGACGGTGACCGCTGTGAGGCCCTGGTGAAGAACGGCAAACAGGTCATCACCATTGATCTCAATCCTCTCTCCCGCACCGCCCGCACCGCGCAGATCACGATTGTGGACAATCTCACGCGCTGCCTGCCGCTGCTGGCGGAACGGGTGGAATCCGGAATTTTTTCAGCATCCCCCGCTTTCCCCCCATCCCCGGAGTCCCCGCCATGGGACAACCAGGCGGCCCTGGCGGAAGCCGAGGCGGTCATGCGCGCGCCGCGCGGCAACTGAAACCAAAGTCAGGATAATGGATTTTCGGCGGTGACTCCAGGCGATCAATACATGAAATAACCTTCATTCTCGTTGACCTGACGGCGGCCCCGTGCGCAGAGTCGCGCATCTTGAAGCTTCTCCTCGTCATCCCCTGCCTGCGCGAACGCGCGCGGCTGCCCGATTTTCTCCCCGGCCTGCTTCACGCCCTTCAGCCTCCGGGCGGCATGGTGGAGGTGCTGGCGGTGGACGATGGCTCCGGCTCCGGGGAACAGGCCTGGCTGCACGATTATTGTGAGGAAATGCGGCGCGGTTTTCCTTTTCTGCGGCCCGCCCTCGCGCTGCCGGTCAACGCGGGCAAAGGCGGCGCGGTTTATGCCGGCTGGGCGGCGGCCGGGGAGGATGTCACTCATCTGGCTTTTGCCGATGCGGATGGAGCCATCCCGCCGCGGGAGGTGGCCCGGCTGATTTCCCTGGCCAGGGATTCACCGGAAAGCGCCTGCTTCGGCATCCGCACCGGCGGTGGCGGGACCCGGGTGGAGCGCACTCCGGGCCGGAAAATCGCGGGCCTGGTTTTTCGTGGAATCGTCAGGACGCTGTTCCGCTTTCCGATTCCCGACACCCAGTGCGGCTTTAAAATCGTTCCCGCCGCCGCCTGGCGCTCATGCCGGGAGGATTTAAGGGAAAAACGGTTCTGCTTCGATGTCGATCTCACCTGGCACCTGCTGCATCAGGGCGTACCCCTGCGGACGGTGCCCATCGACTGGAGGGAACGTCCCGGCAGCCGCCTCCGCCCCGGCAGTGTGTGGGCCATGGTGCGCAGCCTGTGGTCCCTGCGGCAGCGTCTGGGCGACTGGCGCCCGTCCGCAACGGCTTGCCCTTGACCCCCGCGCCGGCAAAGGCTCTCACTGCCCGCCTATGAACGATGAAACCCCGGCTCTGGCCGCATCCGTCACGTCCTCCGCTCCGACAACGGCGCCCGCGGCGGGCACGGTGGTCGCCGCTCCGAAAAAACAGAGCGGTTTCTGGGCGCGCCGCCGAAGTGTCCTCCTGCCCACCTGGCGGCTGTGGCTTTGCCTGCTGGGCACGCTCGGGGTCATTATCGTTGCCGGCGGAGCCACCGTTCACTCCTGGCTGGCGGTGACGGAGCCGGTCCCCGGCGCGGAATATCTCATTATCGAAGGCTGGGTGCCCGATGAAATCACCCGCCAGGCCCTGACCATCGCGGATGAGACAGAAGCCACCCGGGTGTTCTGCACCGGCCAGCCGCTGGAGCGGGGTTCCTATCTGCTGGCCTGGAAAAGTTACGCCGAACTCACCGCCACCACCCTGGCCAAACTGGGCATGGATCCCCAGCGCATCTGCCCTGTTCCCGTCGCGGACGCCAAAACTGACCGCACCCTCAACATGGCGCTGGGCCTGAAAGCCGTGCTGGAGAAGGAGCCCGTTCCCGCCACCGGGCGTAAAATCAATCTGGTCTCCCAGGGCACCCACGCCCGCCGCTCCCGCGCGATTTTTCAGGAAGTGCTGGGACCGGAATGGGAGGTCGGCGTTTACAGCATTCCGAATCCTGAATACAACCCCGCCAGGTGGTACCGCCAAAGCGCCGGGGTCAAAGGAGTGATCTCCGAACTTTCCGCCGTCACTTTCCGGTCGCTCGGCCTGCTGGATTGAGGAATACAGCCCCGCGGTTACTGGTGAAAAGTTATTGGCCGTCAGTCGTTTGCTTCCCGCGCCTGATTATTCCGGGCGGGGCCTGCCCGTTGACATCCGCGCCTGATTACCCGGTCAGTCTCCAGCTGCCTTTTTAATAACCAATAACCAATAACTTTCAATCCCCCACGCGCCATGACCCGGTTCCGCCCCTGCATTGACCTCCACGACGGCCGCGTGAAACAGATTGTCGGCGGCACGCTCACGGACAGCGGCGGCGGGCTGGTCACGAATTTTGAAAGTGAGCATCCCGCGGAATACTACGCCGGCCTCTACCGCCGCGATCAGCTGACCGGCGGGCACATGATCATGCTGGGACCGGGCAATGAACAGGCCGCGCGGGCCGCCCTCGCCGCTTATCCCGGCGGGCTGCAGATCGGCGGCGGCATCCGCGCGGACAATGCGGCGGCGTGGCTGGCGGCGGGCGCCTCCCATGTCATCGTCACGTCATGGCTGTTTTCCCCTGAGGGTCAATGGCTGCCGCGGCGGCTGGATGAACTGCGGGACATCACCACGCCTCAAAAACTGGTCATCGACCTCAGCTGCCGGCGGAATCCCGGCGGCGGCTGGAGCGTCTGCATGAACCGCTGGCAGACCCGGACCACGCTGGACCTGACCCCGGAAATCCTCCACAGCCTCGCCGGATCCTGTGCTGAATACCTCGTCCACGCCGCCGATGTGGAGGGCAAATGCGCGGGCATGGACGAGGAGTTGCTAGCTTTCCTCGCCCGCCACAGCCCCATCCCCGTCACCTACGCCGGCGGCGCGCGGTCGCTGGAGGATTTGAAGCTGGCCGATGATCTCACCAACGGCAAAGTCGATGTCACCATCGGCAGCGCCCTGGATATTTTTGGCGGCAAAGGGGTCACTTACACGGATTGCCTGCGCTGGAACCGGGAAACCGCACGATTCTGAAACCGGGGCAAGCGCATTCAAAATCAACAACTTAAGTGGGGCTCGTGCTGGAAACCATTCATTTTCAGCGAGTACCAGCATGAGAAAGACCCGAATCCATTTGACAGCCACCCCATGCCTGTTAAGGTCGCGCTCCCCCGCCGGATGGATTTCCGGCATCAACTTTCACTCCCACCATGAAAACATTCTCCGCCAAAAACGAGGATCAACAAAGGAAATGGTTCATCATTGACGCCAACAAACGCGTCATCGGTGCCGTTGCCGTGGAAGCCGCCAATCTCCTCCGCGGCAAAAACAAAGTCACCTACACCCCGCACATTGACAACGGCGACCACGTCGTCATCATCAATGCGGAGAAGGCCGTCTTCACCGGTAAAAAGGAAATCAACAAGCAGTACACCCGCTTCTCCGGTTTCGTCGGCGGCCACCACAGCGACACGCCAAAAAGCCTGCGCGCCCGCCGTCCCGAGCAGATGCTCACGCTGGCCATCCGCGGCATGATCCCCCACAACCGCCTCGGCCGTCAGATTCTCACCAAGCTGCGCATCTACCGCGGCGAGGCCCATCCTCATGAGGCGCAGACCCCCGTGAGCCACACTTTCTAACATCACCTCACAACCATTTTCAGCATTATGGCCGAAACCATTTACTCCGCCACCGGCAGAAGGAAAACCGCCATCGCCCGCGCCCGTCTGGTCGTCGGTGAGGGCCGCATCACGGTCAACGACCGCGCCTTCGAGGACTACTTCGTGACCCCCGCCCAGCAGCTCGCCGTCCTCTCCCCGCTGCAGACCACCGGTAACACCAC
This sequence comes from Verrucomicrobiota bacterium, assembly GCA_040386695.1. Taxonomy (GTDB): domain Bacteria; phylum Verrucomicrobiota; class Verrucomicrobiia; order Verrucomicrobiales; family V1-33; genus CAIZWU01. Next base: position 10,468 of record JAZKFB010000023.1, on the reverse strand, counting down.
CAAATTTGACGTGAACCTGCAGGCCACCGGCGGCGGCCTCAATGGCCAGGCCGGCGCCGCCCGCCTCGCCATCGCCCGCGCCCTCCTCGGCGTGGACGCCGAGATGCGCCCCGCCCTCAAAGCCGGCCTGCACCTCCGCCGCGATGCCCGCGCCAAGGAACGTAAAAAGTCCGGTCAGCCCGGTGCCCGCAAGCGCTTCCAGTTCAGCAAACGCTAAACGAAGCCATCCCGCCGGAATCCGATTTCCGGCGCATGCAGGCGACAGCCTTCCAAAAAACGGCATCCGTGCGAGCGGATGCCGTTTTTCGTTTCCATTCTCATCAGACTGCGGCCGCCCGCGATACCGGCGGCGGCCGGTCCGGGGGTTCGTCAGGAAGCGGCCGCGCTTTCGCTGACAGCGGCGGTGAGACCGCCGCGCATGGCTTCGACGGGAGCGGGCTGATGGAACCACCATTCAAAGGACTGGGCCCCCTGCCACAGAAGCATGGGCAGGCCGTTGATGGCGCGGGCTCCGGCCTCACGGGCAGCGGTGATGAGCGGGGTGACCAGTGGCTTGTAAACCATGTCGTAAACCAAATGCCGGCTGGTCAGGCTGCCTTCGGGGAGGAGCGGAGGATCGTCGGGGGACATTCCCAGGGAAGTGCCGTTAATGATAAGATCAATATCCGGCAGGGTTTCGCTGAGCGCCCGGGCCGTCCAGGGGATGGTGCGGCAGCGGTCATCGGGGAGGAGGGGATGGAGAGTGGAGGCCAGGGCCTGGGCTTTGGATTCCGTGCGGTTGGTGAGAATGAGCCGACGGCAGCCTTCAAGAGCGCTTTGCACGGCCACCGCCCCGCCCGCCCCGCCCCCCGCTCCGAGGAGAAGGATGCGCAGGTCTTTGACCCGGGTTTGAAATTCCTCCTCAATGGCGCGGACAAAACCGGGCCCATCGCTGTTGTGCCCGACAGTGCGGCCGCCGGGATGGAAGACAATCGTGTTCACCGCTCCCAGACGGCGCGCGGCGGGATCCACCTCATCCACACTGTCCAGAGCCGTGAATTTATGGGGAATGGTGACATTGGCGCCGATGAAATCAAGGTCGCGGAGGAGATGCAGAGCGGGAAGAAACTCCTCGGTTCCGACCTGCAGCCGGACATACGCGGCGTCGATGCCGCAGGCGGCCAGAGCGGGATTGTGCATCTGGGGCGAGAGCGAATGACCGACAGGATCGCCAAAAACAGCCAAACGGGCCGGAGGAGAGAGACGGCCGGCTTCGTGAATATTTTGGAGAGTGAAAAAGGGAAACATGGGGCGGGGTGGGAAAAAGGAACGGGGCGGCCATGGAAACACTGAAATCGCCCGCAGCGTGCACAGAAATCTTCGAAAGAGCCGGAAGTCGAGCAAAAGTCTCACAGCCCGGGCAGCTCCAGGCCAGCTCCCGGGTCACTTTCCGCCCGGAGGCCGCCCGGCCATTGCTCAATATTCCAGACCGGCCTGATCCCTCCCAAGACGTGAGATCTCAATGGAAAGCTGGTTGCCACGATCGGAAAGCTCCTGTGCGGGATCCTTATCAAAATCACGGGGCCGTGTCCGCAGCGGATTGGGCTTCTTTTTGGTCAGCAGTTCCATCCTTTGATTCCCGTAGGTGATCAGACGGCCCACCAGATCCCTGTGCTCCGGAGAGCAACGGGGCCGCAGTTTGTTCAAGGCGCTCAGAACTTCCTTCAATTCCGCGATCATTGCGGGCGGGGTGGGAGCGAACGGATCCACAGAGTTTGAATAAATCCCTATACCCAGGACGGAATCTCCACACACTCTCTGAATCTCCAAAGCGGAGGTGATGGGGCTGAACTGAACCGTGGCTTTGCCCTGAGCCCAATCAAGGAGGATTCCGGCGCTGAGGTGGTGAGGCTCGGCAGCCAGCACTTTGGCCAGCTGCGCCTGCACGGGCGCGGTTTTCAGCCAGGCATTCATGGCGGGGCCGGACGGGGCCGCGCCGGTGATTTTACGGAATTCGCTGACGGCGGTCTGGATTTTTCCTGTGCGGTTTTTCCGGGCCAAAGCCACCGCCTCCCCGTAATTGGCCACTCCGATGACCTGCATGGAAACCAAAGCTCCCGGACCCTCCGACAGCATGTAATCGCGAACCTGGCGCTCGTTTCCAAAGGGCACAGCGGCGATGCGGCCGTTGATGAGGCGCGCGGCGGCCAGCTTCTGGACGATCCCCTTCACCGGCATCACCGTGTTCCCGTCCGTCAGTTTCCCCGTGACACAAAATTCCGGGTCCCACTCCACTCCGGTGTAAAGGCCTTCCATCAGCAGGGCCGCAGGCAACATCACCGAACCACCGAACGCCGGCGTGGGAAGAGTTTCGGAATGACTCAGCTGGATCTCCCCGCCGGAAGGCCAGCGTGTGAAACGCTCCGTCAGCATTTTTTTGACCGGTTTCTGGGCGGAAATAAATCCGGGGTACTGGGCATAAACCAAGGGGGATTCAAATCCACCGTCCACACTGCGCGCGGTGGCGGTGATGCGGTAGCCCGAGGCCGTGGTGATTAACTCGGACTGCGGGGTGGTGGCGCTGAAAAGCGCTCCAATGGTGGAGGTTCTGGCTTTGAACAATTTTTCCATCGCGGAGGGGGCACCGGAAGCGTCACCAGCCGGATCCGCCTTGCCGCCGGCCGCCGCGGCATCCGCCTCCGGGATTGTGCCCGCTGGATTCCCGGCCATTTCCTCCGGCTTCGGCTGGGGAGCGCCGGGGGGCGTCAGTGCGGCAAACACTCCTGCGGGACCGGGATCCAGCCGGATACCGCTGACCACGCCGCCATCCCGGGTGAAGCTCACATTGTGTCCCGCGTCCCACGTCACCAGAATGCCTTTTCCTCCACTGGGCCAGTCACGGACAAAAATTCCACCACCTCCCCTCACCGGCCAGGCCAGGCCGGCGCTGCGGACTCCCCCGGCATCCACCAGGGCATAACTGCCGGATGACTCGAACCGCAGCCATTGCTTTCCGCCTTTGGCGGGAAATTCCCAGGCCGAGCCCGCCAGCCATCCGGTGGGGTCATTTTCATCGGTTGCCGCGGCCGGAGCCTTCGCACCCTCCCGGGGAGCGGGGTCCGTGCGGTCAAAAACTGTCGCGCCCATAATCAATTGCCTCCCACTGTTCATAAACCATGCCGACTGCGGCCCCGCCGCCTCCGTCCAGGTCAGCCTGCCTCCGGGGGAAAAGTTCGCCGCGCCGCCCGTCCGGGTGAAGCCTTTGCTGATTTTCTCCACAATCCCTTTGCTGACCCGCAAAAGCAGAGGCGTTCCCCGCGCCCGGAACACCGCTCCCTCCACGGAAGCGGCGGTGGTTTCCCCGGATTCATCCGGCGGCAGCGGCTCACAGGGTCCGGTGACCACGGGTCCAAAGGCGATCCGGTGCTCCGTCGTGACTCCATCCTTTGCGCCGGGCTGCCAGGGGCTCCAGAACCGCCACGCGGGCTCAGCGGTGGACTTAACCTCAATTTTTTGCTTTGCGGGCACGGAATCGCCTTCTCCCGGCGGTCCCACTCTGGACAGGATGAACTTACGGTTTTCCTTGGCGGGGGACAGATCGTCCACGAAACGGCAGTCCTCAAAAGTGCAGGCCATGGTGCCGAGCACCATCGAAAGAGGCAGCTCGCACTTCTCAAAATGGGAGCTGCGGATCGTCCACAAAGTCATCAGAAAGCGGCTCCCCGGACCCCGATCCGGCGGTTTGACGAAGGTCGTCCGCACGAAATGGCATCGCGTGATGCTTGAGGGGAACCCGCCCATTTCCTGCAGGGGCATCTCCAGCCTGCCGGTGACGAGACATTCCGAAATATCCACCGTCGGCCCCTTTTCCGCGAAGGGATCCTGCGGGCGGCGGGGGGGATTTGGAGGAGTATTCGGCGGCTGATTGGGCGGTCCGGGTGGCTGCGCGGTTGGCTTGGGTGGTCCCAGTTTGGTGATTCCGAGGTTGGAGAGCACCGAATTTCTGAGCGATATATTTCCGGAACCTGCTTTCAGTTCCACATCGCGCAACTCCGCATTCCACGCCTGCAGTCCGCTGCTTCCGTTAAGGGTGACCGAACTTTCCTCAAGGGAGCTTTGCGGTGCCAGAATCAGTGTCTGATTGTGAATTATCCAGCGTCCGGGCCCCGCCGGCTCTTCCTCCGGCACCAGTTCCACACTGCCCGACCGCCACAACCCCGCGACCACCAGAGGCGCCTTGGGCACAGACGGAGGCGGAGGCGGAGTCTGGCCCTGTGCTTCCCCTGGAGGAAAAGGAAACACTCCATAACAAACAAGCAGAACCGCGGATAAACCTGAACGCATGTTCCACCTCTGCACCTGGCGGGCTCTCTTTGACAAGTTATTTTATCGCTCCATTCCGTGCCGCGCATTTTGAGAGGAACCGGTTCCTGAATCAGAAAGCACTCTCCATCCGGAAACCGTATCAGGACTTCTCCACAAACTCCGCCGCCACCAGCCAGCCAGGCCGGCCTGCCGCGTCCGCACGTTGCCACCCGGAATCTTCCCGGGAAACTGCGGAAGTCCATCGGAACGGTTATACTTTTGGAGCGGGAGCGGAAGATGCCATCCCTCCAAAACAGCCTCCCGGAGCAGGGAACTTCCCCCTGCTCCGGGACGGCCCGGATTGGAAACCCGGCGGGCGGACGCTGAAAACACCGCCCCTCTGATGAGGAGTGACCTCTTATCCCTCAGTTGCGCCGGCGGCGTCTGCCGGCGGCCAGCACCGCCGTGCCGCCCAGGAGGAGGAAACTGGCGGAAGGCTCGGGAATGGCACGGATGGCAAGAGCATCAATCGAAATATGGGCGCCCGGTTCGCTGAGAGCCACGCTGAAGGCATTGGAAGGGGATGAGGCGAGGGAGCCCGACCATGACCAGGTGACAATCTCCTGGGTGTTGGCACCCTCCGTGACAAAGTTCACGTTCACACTGTCGAACGCCAGTCCGTTCAGCGTGGGGGCGAAAAGACTGGTCAGGGACTCCGTGCTGTACTGATAGTTTTTCACCTGAAGCTCAAACCCCGTGATGCCGAAGGAGGCCGAGCCGGCGGCGGTCCAGGCGGCGGCGCTGCCGAAGTCGTAAATGCGGCTGCCGCTGCCGGTGAGCAGGCCGCCGGAGGCCAGTCCCAGAACCGGCGAGGTCAGACCGGCGGAGGTGTCAGGGGCGTCATTGCTGAAATTGGCGCCGGGGAAAGCGTCCCAGAAAGCGAAACCGGTCCCGGAATTAATGGTCATGCCGACGTCCGACGCCTGGCTGCCGGAGCACAGCGTCAAGGCGGCGGAAAGAAAAACAGGGGCGAATCGAAGTGTGGCGGGTTTGTTCATAAGGTGCCCTGCCATGCCACGGGAAACCAGCGCCCGCTTAGCCGCCAATGACACTTGTTGACCTCATTTTGCGCTTCCGGAGGCCCGCAACAAAGAGCCGACAGGAGATTTAGCCGTTCTTCATCAACGACTTGCGACGCAGGGCCAACCACTCTGGTGCCGGGAGAGCCAAAGCTCCGCCGGCGGGACCTCCGGATTTCCCGGCCTGCTTCACGGTGTGAAGCAGGCCGGTGGAATGCCGGTTTCCGGTCCTGTTCCGCCCTGCCCCGCCGCCATGAATCCCGCCGCCGGGGATCAGGCGTGATCGTTCACCAGGACCACGCGGTAACGCGCTTTTCCGGAGCGCAGATGCTCAAGGGCGTCGTTCACTTTGGACATGGGGAACGTCTCGATGATCGGCGCGATGCCGTGCCTGGCGCTGAAATCCAGCATGGTGCTGATCGCCGCCGGACTGCCCGTCGGCGAGCCGGAGATTTCCTTCGATCCCATGATCAGTCCGAACGCGGGCACCGGCATCGGCTCCAGAATGGCTCCCACCACATGCAGCCGTCCTTTCGGCGCGAGGGTTTCCAGCAGGCCGGGCACATCCAGAGGGACGTTGATCGTGGAGATGATCAGATCCAGACTGCCCGCCAGCTTTTTCAGCACGCCGTCCTGCCGGGTGTTGTGCACAAAATGCGCGCCCAGCTTCCGGGCCTCGGCCTCCTTGCTGTCGCTGGTGGTGAAGGCGTGGACCTCGCAGCCCCATTTGCTGGCGAACTGCAGGGCCATGTGGCCCAGTCCGCCGATGCCGATGATGCCCACGCGGGAGACCGGCAGGATGTTATACATGAGGAAAGGGGCAAAAACCGTGATGCCCCCGCAGAGCAGCGGCCCCGTGCTCACCAGGTCCAGGGCCTCCGGCAAAGGCCGCACCCATGTCCACTGCGCGCGCAGCCGGTCCGCAAAACCTCCGTGGCGTCCGACGATGGTGCCCTGGGTCTGGGCGCAAAGATTGTGATCCCCGGAAAGGCACCGGGGACAGGCCAGACAGCTGAAAGCCGACCAGCCCACGCCGACGCGCTGGCCGATTTTCAGCCCCTTGGCCTCGTGGCCCAGCGCCACCACCGTGCCCACGGCCTCATGGCCCGGCACAAAAGGATAGGCCGACATGCCCCATTCATTGTCGAGCATGGAAAGATCCGAATGGCAGATGCCGCAGTGGCTGACCTGGATCTCCACCTCCTCCGGCCCCAGTTCCCCGAGGTCGAATTCGAAGGGTTCCAGCGGTCCTTTGGCGATGGAGGCGGCGTAGCCGCGGGTTTTCGTGCTCATGGTGATTTTATGGTGAGGGACCGCCCTCCTGTCCCCCGACAGGCCGGGCTTGTGCGGACAGTAACGGACATCCCCTCCGGCGCAACGACTCCGCAGCCCCGGGACCGCGCCCGACTGAAGAGCGTCGGGCGGGTGCCGGCGGGCACGGAAGCGGTGTTCAGCCGCCGGAGCGTGAGGAATGGCGTCCACCGCCGGGCTGACTCCGGGAAAATGAAAACCGCCTTCCGTATCGCCAAACGCTGAATAATCACGTAAATATCCCCCATGCCTCGCCCATCGAAGCGTTCCCTCCTGTCTGTTCTGATTTTCCTCAGTTCCTGGCCGGCCGCCGCCCTGGCGCAGGCTCCTCCCGCCGGCCGTCTGGAGCGCATCCGTCCCTCGGAGGACGGAACCTATTTTATCCGCGGGGGATCGAAAGAGCGGTTCACGGTATGGGGCCTGAATTATGACCGCGATCATGCGGGCCGTCTGCTGGAGGATTACTGGGAAAAGGAATGGGACACGGTTGTCGGGGACTTTCACGAAATGAAGGCTCTGGGGGCCAACACCGTGCGTATTCATCCGCAGCTGGCCGCGTTCATGAAAAATGCGGAGCAGCCGCGGGAGGAGAATCTCCAGCGGCTGAGGAAACTGCTGACTCTGGCGGAGGAAACGGGACTTTATCTGGATATCACCGGCCTGGGGTGTTATCACAAAGCGGAGGTGCCCGCCTGGTATAACGCTCTGGAGGAATCCGCCCGCTGGGAGACTCAGGCGCGCTTCTGGAAGGCCGTCGCCGGAGTGTGCCGGGAAAATCCGGCGGTTTTCTGCTATAATCTGATGAATGAGCCGCTGGTCTCCGGAGGGGATCAAAAGACAGACTGGCTGCCCGGGATTCCCCTTGGCGGCAAACATTTCGTGCAGCGGATCACCATCGATTCCAAAGGCCGGGAGGACGAGGAAATCGCGCGCCTCTGGATCTGGAAACTCACGGAGGCCATCCGCACTGTGGATGACGCCGCCATGATCACGGTGGGGGTGATTCCCTGGGCCCAGGTGTTCAAGGGAGCAAAACCCCTTTTCCATTCCCCGGAGGCCGGCGCCCCCCTGGATTTTGTGAGCGTGCATCTTTATCCCCGGGAGGGTAAGCTGGAGGATGACCTTGCCGCGCTGAAAGTTTACGGATCCGGCAAGCCCCTGCTGATCGAGGAAATATTCCCGCTTTCCGCCGGCGTGGAGGCAACGGAGGCCTTCATCCGGGAATCGGGCCGGCAGGCGGATGGCTGGATCAGTTTCTACTGGGGCCAGACCATTGAGGAGTGCGGGAAAAAAGGAGACCTCGCCGGAGGCCTGACCGCCGCCTGGCTGCGCCGCTTTCAGAGCCTCTCGCCGCAGTTTCTGTCGAACCATTATAAACGCTGAAGGCGGCGGCGGGAAAAAGACCGGGCGGAATCCTCCCTGTCCCGCCGGGGCTTTCGCGGAACCTGTCACCGCCATGCCTCCCGGCGCCGGCCAGGGACCGCCCCTGCCGGCGGAAGTGGTCCGGCGGCGGCGCAGTTTCACACCCGTGAGGACCGCCCGCTACGGGGCGTCCGCCGGCGGCCCCGCCTGCGGCGATTCGCCCTTCAGGGACTGGTGCGCCCTGGAAATCTCCTCGAAAATGGCCAGCGGTTTCTGAAATTGAGGATCCGTCCGGTGGGCGGCTCTCCAATCCGCGAATTCCTGCGGGTTGCCCTGGCTCCAGGCGGAGAATGCGGGGACGAGCGCTCCCTCACGGAACGTCTCCGGCAGACCGGCGGCCCAGCTGACGGCCTGGTTTCCGTTCTTTGCCGCCCATTGGCCGGCGACCTCGGACGGGTAATGGGATTCCGCCATCCAGGGCTCGGAGGCGAATCGGTCGATGAATCCCGACTTTTTGTCCGGAGAAACATTGACCAGGGAGTGGTAAAGCGAATCAAAGCCCTTCTGTTTCAGAGGTGCGGTGTCGGTCTGGTCCAGAGTCCGCAGGGAGGCCAGCCAGGCGGCGGCGCCGTCCGCGCCCTGATCGGTGATCTGTTGCCGGACCAGGGAGCCCATGAAGGGCGCGCGCTCCTCCTCCGGAAACTCATTGAGGCAGCGCCATGCCAGACTGATGTCCTTGAGCGCGAGGCCGCTGATGAGGGATTTGGCCAGCTCGTTTTTGGTGGGGCCCTCCTCCTGCGCGTTCCACCAGCCGATGGCTTTGTCAGGATCCTCCATGGCCCAGGACGACATGGCTCCCTGCTGGGCTCCCGTGGGCGTGCCGCCGCGGGGATTGTACCAGCGGAAGATGCTGTTCAGGGTGGCTTCCCCGTCAATGGTTCCGGCGGTGGCCAGAAACAGTTCGTATTCAGGACCAAACAGCCGGCCCTCCTGATCCTGACGGGCGAAGCCGGCGTTGACCGCCTCGTAGTCGCCGGGCTTGAGCTCATCCATAAAAGTGGAGAACAACTTGAGCCTGCGGGCCGGATTGCGCTCCCCGAGAATGGCCTGCGCCCGGTCGGTGAGAGCCGCTTGCCTGTCCGGTCCGTCCAGCCGGCTCCGCCATTCGGTCTCTTCGGCGGACAGGGATTCCGCGTCGGCTCCGGACCGGAGCCCGCTTTCCGGCCCGGCCGTTCCGCGGTTTGGGGAAACGGCGTTCCGGCCCGGCACCCGGCCCGTGCCCGCCGGGGAATGGTCCACCGCCCGGCCCCGCGCCTCCGCTTCCGCCTCCAGCAGGGCCATGCGTTTTTCCTGCGAGTCAAGGAGCCGCCATTGCCAGACCAGAGGCACGGACATGCAGGCGGCGGTGAGGAGGGCGGCGGTGATTTTGGTATTCATAAGACCGGAAGTGAGGAGAGTGCCGGCGAGAGACCCCTTGACTGCGGGGGCCAGAACAGCGGCGGCGGAAATGCGGGTGACGGTGACAGCGGCGGCGGCGGCCGACGGCGCGGAGCCCAGCACCCCGCTCAACCCCGCCGTCAGAATGGCGGCGGACACCGGCACTCCGCGCCGTTTCAGACGCTGCTCCAGCTTTTCCAGAGCCCTCTGGCACTGCTTGCGCACGGCGGCCTCGGTCCTGCCCAGCGCGGAGGCGATGTCCTGAAGACCCCGCCCTTCATAAAACCGCATCAGGACAATATGCCGGTCCGCCCCGCTCAAGGCCCCCAGCGCCTCATCCAGATGCGGCAGGGCTTCGTGCAGCGCCGTTTCAGGCGGGGCTGCGGACGGCGAATGAAGGTGGGCCTGGGCAGTGTAGGCGTTCATGTGGCGGCGGCGGGCGGCTTCACGGCGCAGAGCGCTGGTGGTCTCGCACCACGCGCAGTGGTGCAGCCAGGGCGCGAGCGAGGGGCTGGCCCTGAGGGCGCCCGCTTTGCGAGCCGCGAGCACAAAAACTGCCTGGGCGATGTCGTCCGCCAGCTGCGGGTTTCCCGTGCGGCGCAGGGCCACGCCCCGCACCAGGCCCAGGTATTTCTCCACCAGTTCCCGGAACGCCTCCTCACAACGGCCAACGCTCCAGGCGTGGAGCAGGTCGGTGTCGGAGCGGGGAGGATTCAGAGCCATTTATTTTTATTACCGCAGCGTCCGCAGATTCGGGGACAGAAAAAAATTCAGTCGGCGATATTGGGCTGCCTGACAGGTGGAGAGGCCGTATGAAACCCCACTTGGAGAAATTCCGGAAAGCACCTGAGGCGGCGTGAGCAAAGGTGGCGTTTTTATTGTCAATTTTTGGTGAGTTGCTCAAACCTCAGGATCAATTTTTCGGTTTTCTGTTTAATTTAAAGGCGCAACGGGAATAGCTGGGGGGTGGAGAAGCTGAAAAGTTGGGACTAAGT
>JAZKFB010000022.1:0-2522 GCA_040386695.1 Verrucomicrobiota bacterium | reverse complement strand
CCACCCCCGCCTCCCAGGACCTCTCCGGTGTCATTTTAATCTGAGTCATCGCGGGAAAGAGAGGAATGAGTCTCCGGCTTCCATGCGAACTCGGCCTCGCGGACGGTTCAGGGTTTGATCCGGTTTGCTCAAAAGCAGTGGAGCGTTGCCATCTTGTTCCCGAACTCGAATCCATGGACCCGGTTCCGGCGCTGGGGCGCAATCACTCCAAATCCTCGCGCTTCATTTCCTTTCCCGTTTCCACGGGTGTTTCCAAAAATGGGTTTGGGTTTGGGGTTCCCGATCGTCCGGCTGGTGGCCGCCGGCCATTAACCGTCACCTGTCAGCTGTTAACTGTTATTCAGGCGGCGATTGCGGTGGCGCGGGGTTCGTAGGGGTTTCCGGATTTCCAGAGGCTGAGCATGAGTACCGCCAGCTTGCGGGCCACGGCGATCACGGCGCGTTTCTTTTCCCGGCCGGTGGTGCTCCGCAGTTTCTCCCCGTATTCCCGCAGGGCCCCGGGCGGACCGAAGGGCCCCATGATGTATTGCGCGGCATTGACCAGCAGACAGCGCGGATAAGTATCGCCACATTTAGTTATTCCCAGCTGCTTGTCCGTGCCTCCGCTTTGATCGCGGCGTGGGGTCAGGCCGAGGTAAGCTCCAATATCCCGGATGTTCCCGAACCGGTCCGCATCCCCGACTTTCAGCACAAAATACAGTGAGGTGATGGGTCCGACGCCCGTGATTTGCCGCAGCTTTTCCGCCTGCGGATAGTTTTCCTTTCCAAGCCGGAGGATCTCCCGCTCCATTTCGCGGATCTGCGCGGTCATCTTTTCCAGCACCTTCACCAGGGGGCGGATCACTTCCTGACATTCCTCCGGCACCTCCTCCATAACGCTTTTATGGAAACGTCCGCTGGCGGGATTGCTCACGGTATGGCCGAGGCTTTTGAGGGTGAAGCGCACGGCATTGATGATGCCCACGCGGGACCGCACGAGGGCATCCCGCAGTTTGATGGCCAGCATATCACGCTGCTGTTTTTCGTCTCCGTGCTCCACCGGATGGAGCAGCGCCTCATCCACCCGGGCGATGCGCGCCAGCAGCTCCGCGTCGCGGTCATCGCTTTTGCGTTCGGCTTTGTAAATGGCCCGCACCTTGCGCGGATTGGCCGCCAGCACCCGGTGTCCGAGGTCCTTGAAAAACCGGCTGATCCACGGGCTGTGGGTTCCGGCCTCCATCACGATGAGGGGCTCCGGCCAGTCCGCCGCGAACTGTTTCAGAGCGGGACGCTCGTTGGCGATGGTTTCCTTTTTCAAAACCCTTCCCCTGGGCGTCGAGCACACAGCAGGAATGCTTTTTATCACCGAGGTCCAGTCCGATGGTGACACTGGCGCTGCCGGCTTTCAGGTTTATGCCGGCAACCTTCACGGTCCGGCCCGTCAGTAGTGTTTGATTTTCGTTTTCATGAGGCGGCAGAGGTTACCGCGCGCCTCCGGCACGCAAGTCCCGCCTTCTCATCTAATCTTGTTCGCCTTATTTGGTTCGTGGAGAGTCGGTGTGGAGTCCATATAGTTTAAGAAGTCGAGAGAGGTATCCAAACTCGGTCATGCAAAGCAAGATCGTGATTAATGTCATGCATAAACTCAGAGGAATCCAATCTGAGTCAGAAAATGTGCCGCTGGCGATAGATGCCCCAATGGGGTAGAGTCGATAAGCAAAAAGGGCGATGATGCCGCTAATAAATGTTATGGAAATATTTTTGTAATTTTCATACTGAGTCAGTCGATACGTATCTTTGAAACTCTCGGCGTAGTGATCGGCGTGAAGGCTCAGCCAAGTATTCATCAGCGGGACCACAGCGAAAAATGTAAAAACAGAATACCAAAGCCACCAATACTTGGGCATATCGAAATAAAAGGTAGGAATGACCTCGAGTGCTCCAAGAATCATCGGGAACAAGCAGTCTCTGATTGATGGGGGTCGAAATGTAACTGAGACGAAATAGCTGTAGAGGTAGAAGACTACAACGAGTGAAAGAAAAGAAGTGGCGGGATAGAGTAAAAACCGCTTATCCAGGCCCTCTGGGTTCTTCCAAATGGCCATTGAATTGTTCAGAACAAAATATAAGGCCACACCCTGAATTATACTGATCAGGGTAAGATAGGCGGCAGCGAAATTATTTTCGATTCGGTCCGAAAGCCGTTCGCTGTCCAGAGGATGAAGAGGCTTGTAGCAGCGCATTGTAGTGGGCGAACATGGGATTAGTCTTCAAGAATGCAAGTTCTTCCTCCATTCGCTGTAGTCCTCAAAAATGGGGTCTTCATGGAATTTAGTGGTTGACGGGGAATGAGCGGTGTCAAGGTGCCGGATGGATTCTCCTGACAAACCGCCTTTCTCCGCGCCGCTGGAGGTGGCCCGCCACTATCAGCGCCTGCTCGGCCTGCCGGATCCGTGGATGGTTTCGGAACTGGTGGAAAACATCCCTCATCAGCGCATTGATCTGAAGCTGACCCACGCTCCGGAAACCCGCTTTCCCTGTCC
>JAZKFB010000021.1:0-6133 GCA_040386695.1 Verrucomicrobiota bacterium | reverse complement strand
AACGGTTTCCTGAGCGCAGCACCATCCATGCCGGACACTCTTGGCTGGAAGCCCGGTGGCCGCACAGGCTGGAAATCCGGGCCACCGGGAAAATTACGGGAAAAATCAGCGGGTCAGGCGCCGCGCCCGGGCCGACGGTGCCCGGGTTGTTGATCGTCATCATCACAGAAGGCGGCGCTGTCACCGGCGGCGGCGCGCAGCTGGGCCTCCCGCCGGGGGATGAGTTCGGCGTTCAGTTCCGCCAGCAGGCTGGCCGCGCGGTCGCGGTCGGTGGTGAGGGCGATGATGAGATACTGGGCAACCGCCAGCCCGTAGCAGCACCAGCCGACCGTGCGCTCGGCGTCCCCGCGCTCGGCGCCGATGACCACGCACATGATGATGAGCACGGGGGAGGAGCGTTTCAGGTGAATCACGCAGACTCCGCGCAGGAAATCCATCCGCCGCGCCCAGGCCTCGCGGAGCCCCGCCGGCGACCAGCGCAGGCGCGGCGGGCCTTTATGAACCAGTCCGAAAAGATCCTGATCGGGCATGGATTCAATGACCCCGACGGCCAGCAGCAGTCTCAGCGCCAGCGTGAGCCAGTCCTTGCTCCACTCCGTCCAGCCAAAGAGGAAATCCTCCAGGTTCTTGGTCGCCGCGAGCAGAAGGATGGCTCCCCGGAACCAGTGCTCCAGATCGCGCTCCAGTTCGGCGTCGTTGGTGTGCACCCGCAGCACGCGGCGCAGGAGAAAGCGGAAGACCGGAATGGCGACCAGTCCGCTGAACACGCGCACCAGCGGACGGAGCACTGGCTTGAAAACCACCTGGCTGAACAGACCGGCGAAAAAGAGAGGCACGGGCGCGGATTATAAACGAGGCCCGCGTGGCGTCCAGCGGCTCCGGAGGTCCGGGAGAATAAAGAAGCCCGCAGACGGGCTGATTCGGGGAAAGGAGCCATATTTGCGTGGAATGCCGGTCAAATTGGAGCAAATGGACCAGCGTACGGCGGTGCGCTGATCAAATTGGAGCAATCCGGCCGGCGCACGGCGGAATGTTGGTCAAATTGGAGCAAATGGACCAGCGTACGGCGGTGCGCTGATCAAATTGGAGCAATCCGGCCGGCATACGGCGGAATGCTGGTCGAATTGGAGCGAATGGATCAGCGTACGGCGGTACGCTGGCAAAATCGGAGCCATTTGACTGGTGTGCCATGGAAAGTTGGCCAATCGGAGCCAATAGATCCCTGCGGGAATTTGCTCCGTTCCAGGGCAAAGACCCGGCCGCCGCAGCTTCACGGTTTGCCCGAAAGGTGGTAATCGTGTGAGAATAACGGAGTTTAAAAGGAGTTGAACCCTGTCGCCTCCTTCATGAAACTCCCGTTCTCCGTCTCTTTCCTCGGCCTGGCTTGTTTATGGAGTCCGGGTTCCGCCCCGGCGGCGGGGCTTGATTTGAATGGGAATGGGCTGAGCGATCTTTGGGAGGCGCGGTTTGAGGCGCCGGCCCTGACGGCGGCGGCGGACACGGATGGCGACGGGTTTTCAAATTTGTCCGAGGCCCTGGCGGGAACGGACCCTTTGTCCGCGCTTTCGTTTCCGGATCTGACCCTGTCCCCCGGCACGCCGGGTTCGATGCTGCTGGAGGTGGAAGTGGCGGGTCTGGCGGGGAAACGGTATCAGCTGCTGGCGTCGCCGGATTTGAGCAGTCCGTTTCTGCCCGTGCGGACGGCTTTGGGGGAGGGCGAGCCCTTCCGTTTTGAAGTCGCCGCCGGCGGTCAGACACGCCGCTTTTTCAGGATCGGCATCGACGATGTGGATTCCGATGGCGACCTGCTGACGGACGCCGAGGAGGCGGCGCTGGGATTCAACGCCGCCGCCAGTCACACCGACCGCCAGCAGACCGCCGACCAGGCCCGCGCGAAGGACGGATGGAACGCCGCGAATGTGATCAGCGTCGGCGTGCTGGATGATGAGATGTATGAGCGCTGGCCCGTCCCGGGAGTGATCGCCATCCGGCGCAGCGGCGGGCTGAAACCGCTCACGGTCAATTTCACGCTCAGCGGCACGGCGGAGCGGGACACGGATTACACCCTGCCTGCGGGGAACAGCATTCAAATTCCCGCCGGTTCCCGCGAGGCCTGGGTGAAGCTCGCGCCGGTGGCGGATGCGGTGGATGCGGAACCGGACGAAACCATCACGCTCACGGTGACGGCGGGAACGGGCTACACCCTGGGCTCCGCCGCTGTGGGCAGCGTGACGTTGCATGACGAAAGCTCCGCCTCCCCGCCCAATCCCAAAGCGGGCGCCCGCTTCCTGCTGCAGGCGGCTTTTGGTCCGGATCAGGATTCGGCGGATGATGCGGACATCGTTCCGGAAAATGTGGAGGCCGTGATGGCTCAGGGTTACAGCGTCTGGCTGGATGGCCAGTTCGCCATCGCCCCGCAATACCACGAGCCCTTTGTGACCAACATCGCGGCGCGTTTTCCGGACATGTATCTGGATCCCAAGATGGTGTCCTGGTGGAACCGGGCGCTGGGCACCGTCAATTCGTATCCCGCCAGCGACACGGGAGTCACGCCCGCATTGCCTGCGGGCCCTCCGGCGGATTATGATCCGGTGCGGCAGCGCGTCGCTTACAGCCTGAGTCAGATTTTTGTGGTCTCCGACCGCCCGGAGACTCTGGCGGTGGAATACCTCGGCATGGCGAATTATTACGACGTCCTGGTCCGCAATGCCCTGGGGAACTTCCGCACGCTGCTCTTCGACGTGGCCACGCATCCGGTGATGGGGTATTACCTGAGCCACGTCAAAAACAAGAAGGCGAACGCGGCGCTGAACACGTTCCCGGATGAGAATTTCGCCCGCGAGGTCATGCAGTTGTTCAGCATTGGACTGTGGCAGTTGCATCCGGACGGAACGCGGATGCTGGATCCGCAGGGTCAGCCGATCCCGACTTACACCAACGCCAACATCACGGAATTCGCCCGCGTCTTCACCGGTCTGAGTTACGGCCCGGCGACGCAGAACAATTTCGACGCCTACCCGAATCCGCCGCAATGGATCGTGCCCATGCGGGGATTTGATGTTTACCACGATCTGGCACCGAAGACCCTGCTGAATGGCGCGGCGACACCCGCCAGAACCGCCAGCAGTCCCGATACAGGGACGGCGACGCTGCTGGATGTGAATGCGGCGGTGGATAATCTTTTCAATCATCCGAATGTCGGCCCCTTCATTGGGCGTCTGCTCATTCAGCGCCTCGTGACCTCGAATCCCAGTCCCGCTTACATCGGCCGGGTGGCGGCGGCTTTTGCGGACAATGGCTCCGGCGTCCGCGGGGATATGAAGGCGTTCATCAAAGCGATCCTCCTGGATCCCGAAGCCCGCGACGGCACGAAGCTGGCGGATCCCGCCTGGGGCAAGCCGCGCGAGCCTTTCCTGCGCTGCGTGAACTACGCCCGGGCCTTCAACGCGAAGTCCTCCGGCATGGATTTCTACCAGGTGGCGCAGTTCAATTTCGATCAGCAGCAGCAGCCCTACAATTCCCCCAGCGTCTTCAACTTCTACCTGCCCAACTACACGCCGCCCGGCGTGGTGGGAGCGGCGGGACTGGTGGCGCCGGAGTTTCAGATTCTGAACGCCACCACGGCGGTCTCCTCGCCGAATTACTTTTTCAATTCCATCAGCGGCCGCGACCTCCACCGCTGGGGCACGGCGGAGCCCACGAGGACCGTGCGGCCGAATCTGGTGCAGGAAACGGCTCTTGCCCCCGGCGATGTGGATGCCCTGATCCGCCGTCTGGATCTGCATCTGACCTGCGGAAATCTGTCGCCGCCCGAGTTCCAGCTGATCCGCGAGTCGCTGCTGCGGGTCGATCCCTCCGTGACCAGCGAGTGGCAGAAGGAGCGGGTGAATCTCGCGGTCTATCTGTTCCTGACCTCCCCCGCCTTCTCCATCCTGCGCTGAACTTTTCCTCTCTCCGGCTTCCCATGAAACCCTCCTCTTTTTCCCGCCGTCAGTTCCTCGGCCAGGCGAACTGCGCCCTCGTCAGTGCTCTGCCGGTGATGAGCACTCTCATGAATCTCCGCATGGCCGGCAGTGCCGCCGCCGCCGAGGGCGATCCCGAGGGATTCAAAGCCCTCGTGTGCCTGTTTCTGAATGGCGGCAATGACTCCTTCAACATGCTGGCCCCGCGCGGCGCGGCTTATCCGGAATACGCCACGGTGCGCGGCTCCATCGCGCTGCCGGACAATGCGGCGCGGGCCATCAATCCTCTGAACGACGCGGGGCGTCCGCTGATGGTGCATCCCTCGCTGGCGGGGCTGCAGGAGTTGTTTGAGTCGGAGAAGCTGGCTTTTGTGGCCAATGTCGGCACTCTGGTGGAGCACGTCACCAAGGCGCAGTACAATGCCAGTCAGCAGCTGCCGCTGGGCCTGTTTTCCCATTCCGACCAGACCGAGCAGTGGCAGACCTCCCTGCCGGACAAACGCAGCGGCATCGGCTGGGGCGGGCGCATGGCGGATATTTTGAAGGAGTTCAACGTCCAGGACAAGTTCTCCATGAACGTGTCCCTGGCGGGCTCCAACGTTTTCCAGGCCGGCAATACGGTGGCCGAATACGCCATCCGCGACACCGGGGCCGACGGTCTGTTTGGCTACAACTCCGCCTTTTCCACCGACTCCGGGCAACGCCTGACCCAGATCCGCAGCGCCGCTTTGGACAGCCAGATGGCGCTGGAATATCAGAATTACTTCGAGCGGAGTTTCAGCAAATCCAAAAAGGACGCGGTGGCCGCTTACGACACCTTCACCGCCGCGACCAATGTGACGCTTCCCGCCAGCGTCACCTGGCCCAGCACGCCGCTCGCCGATCAGTTGAAGATGGTGGCGCGGACCATTGCCGGGAAGGGCGGGCTGGGCATGAAACGCATGACGTTTTTTGTGAATTACGGCGGCTGGGATCACCACAGCGGCCTCCTCGGACTTCAGGCTCCGATGCTTCAAACCGTGAACGATGCCGTGGTGGCCTTTTACCGGACGCTGATTGCCCTGGGGCAGCAGGATGAGGTGGTGCTTTACAGCGCCTCGGACTTCGGCCGCACCCTGACCTCCAACAGCCAGGGCAGCGACCACGCCTGGGGCGGTCATCAGTTTGTGCTCGGCGGGCAGGTGAAGGGGAAGCGCATTTACGGCCAATACCCCAGCCTGGTGCAGGACAACCCGCTGGATGTGGGCCGGGGACGCCTTATTCCCACCACCAGCGTGGACGAATTTTTCGCGGAAATGGCGCTCTGGCTGGGCGTCCGGAAAACCAGCCTGCCCCTCGTGCTTCCCAACATCGCCCGCTTCCACAGCCCCGCCAGCCCCGTGCCGCCGATGGGATTTCTGCTGTGATGTCCGCCTTCCCGGGGAAGGGGCCGGCGGTCCTTCATGAATCCGGAGCAGGGGACGATCCCCTCCAGCGCCGCGGGGAGCGGGAGTTCCGCGGAAAAAAGGGTATCAGGATTTTTCGGATCTCCTCCGAATGGTAGGTTTTCCGCACCGGAAACCGGAACAGGGGTATCCCCGCCTGTTCGGCGGCACCGTCCTTGAGGGCATCGGATTTCCGGGCTCTCTCCAGAAGATGCGAGGAATCATCGAGTTCCACAAACGCCACCGGCCGCATATCCTGCGGCGTGCAGAGCACAAAATCGAAATGTTTGGCGCAGATTCTGTTGAACTGAACGCGGTGACCCTCGGTTTTCAGAGTTTCCAGCACATCCGCGACCCGCACCTTGGCACAGATGGTCAACGAGCCTTCGAGTGCGGTTTTCAATGAGTGATAAAAGGCCAGTTCGGACTGGGAAAGGAATCTGGCGGGGCGGTAGGGGGGACGGGGCGGGGTCAGGCCAAAGATTTTCCTGAGGCATGTGATGAGGATGAAAAAACATCCCTGATTTTGAGGGGGCATAATCAGACAGGGGAAGTTCACGCCCGGAAGCGCGGTAAAGGGGCTGAAGTTATACGCCGGGCGCACTTTTCTCAATGAAGGACAGTGCGTGCTGATCAAGATGCGGACATAATTCGACTTTGGTAATTCCCCGGTGGTGCAGGCTTCCAGCCAGGAGTGTTCGGCACGGAATCAGCTGCGCGCCATGGGCCCTCCATTTTTTCAGCACT
>JAZKFB010000020.1:0-31344 GCA_040386695.1 Verrucomicrobiota bacterium | reverse complement strand
CAATCGTGGCACAACGCAGCCGTCCCGCGCTCCATACCCGACGGTCATCCGTCAAACGCTTACGGTGAATCCCGGGAAATGGAGGATGCTCCCGGGCCGGGCATCATACCGCGGCCGCGGCCGGCGGTAAGTCATGGGCTGGCCGCGGGCACGAAAGTGCCGAACCGCCGCCGCCGGACCCCGGGTGGCGGCACGCATTTCATCCGGAGCCGGTCAGGGCTCCGGATTCACAGTCCTCCTCCGGATTACTAGCAAATGAACGGCAGCCGACGCTGCACGGGCAGGAAGGCGCGGATGGCGAGCCGGCTCACGAAATAGAGCAGGGCCTTGATGCGGCCGGAGGCTTTGTTCAGCATCGGGGAGGACTGGTAGAGAATCTGGAGCATCGACGAGGCCAGCACGTTGGCGCAGACGGCGTTCTTTTTGCGGGCGTACTCCGGGCGCACCACGTCCACGATGAGGATCATGCGGCGCTCGCGGGTCTGGTTCCACGCCCAGTGCGTGTGGGCGTCGCAGAAGGGCAGCGTTTTCCCCTCCTCCCACGAGCGGACGGAGTCCCCGACCTGGAAGCCGCATTCCGGGAGCTTTCCAGGAATAATGAGGCCCAGATGGCAGCGGATGATGGCGTCCGTGTCCCCCTGATGCGGGTTGATGTTCGAGCCCGGCTCCAGCACGCTGAGGGAACCGGCGGTCAAATTCGGGATGGATTCCAGAATGCGCGCCGTCTCCGGGCAGCGGCGGCAGTTTTTGTGCATCCGCAGGTTCCAGAACAGCAGGCCCATGGTTTTCCAGTGACGCGGCGGGAAGGACATCGCCTTGTTGATGAAATACGGCTTCAGAGCCCGGGTGTCCTGCTCCATGAGCTGGATCAGCTCCCGCCGGATCACATCGGCATTGTCCTCCAGAACCCTGGTCCACGGCAGCTCCTCCCGGTTGTAAAAGAACGGCTGCCCCCGGTTGTAGCGTCCGCCGAAAAGATTGTACCAGGGCTCCGCCGGTGCCGCTGCCGGTGATGGCGTGGAGGCGGCGGGAACGGCGGCGGCGGGAGTTCCGGACGTGGGGGTTCCGGGCGCGGGAGCGGCTTCTTTGCAGGTGGTCATGGGATGGAAGGAGGCTCGGGGATGAATAAACCGCGCAGCGCGGCGAGAATGGGGGTCTGCTGGTTCCGGTGGAAATCGTGACGGCCCGGAAACCGCCGCAGGTGGAAATCGCCCGTGGTCATTTCATGCCAGCGCATGACGCTTTCGCGCGGGGTCACGGGATCCTCCGCGCCGGTCAGGATGCTGACCGGACAGGCCAGCGGCGGCTCCTCCGGGAGTGGGTGGAAGCTTTCCAGCATTTCGATGTCCGCCCGCAGCACCGGCAGCAGGGTGCGGGCGATGTCCCGCGTCTCCGGCCGCGAATCCAGACTCAGGTGACCGGCCACCGCCTCCAGAAAAGATTCATCATCAAGGCGGTGGAAAGACCGGTTTTCCGCCGCCGCCGGCAATCCGCATCCGGCCAGAAACAGATGCGCCGGGACCGCCCGGCCGCGCCGCCGCAGTTCCCGCGCCAGGGCAAAAGCCGCCAGCGCGCCCAGACTGTAGCCGTAAAAGGCGAAGGGCGCGGACTCCTCCGGCAGCCGGTCCGCCAAGGCCGACGCCAGTTCCGTCAGAGAGCGCAGCGGCGGCAGATCCGCCAGTTCCTCCCGGCCGGGATACTGCACGGGCACCACTTCCGCCCAGGCGGCGGCGGCGGCGATCCAGGGCGTGTAAAGGGAAGCCCCGGCCCCGGCGCACGGGAAGCAGAAGATCCGGGGCCGCGCGGTTTCCGCTTTGGACGGCGGGAACAGAAACCAGTCCGGAGAGACGGCGGGCTTCTCCACCGGCGGGGCTTCCGCCGTCGCGCCGGGGACTGCGGGCGCGGGCGGCGCTCCCGATGCCGGGACCCGCTGTTCCGCCTGCAGCAGAGTGTAAAGATGATCGCGGACCGCCCGAAGTGTCGGGTAATTGTAGGCCAGGGTATTGGGCAGCTGGAGATTGAGCGCTCGCTCCAGCTCGGCGGCGAAGGCGATGGACATGAGCGAATCCATGCCCACGAGATTGAACCGCTGATCCAGCTCCACGGGGCCCGAGGTTTCCAGCATCATCACCGACCCCAGCGCCCGGCGGATGATCTCCTCCAGCGCCGCCAGGGGATCCACCGTCTCCAGGGAGGTCCCGCCCGGTTCAGCGGCTCCGGACCTGGGCGTCCGCCGCGCCGGCGCCGGGGTCACCCGCTCGAAAAGGGAGGGGGAAAGCGAGAATTCCACGAGCATCCGGAATCTTTGCCAGTCGATATCCGCGATGACCCTCACCGGATGCCGGCCAGGGCCGAATGGCAGCATCGCCTCCAGAGCCTGCTCCGGCGGCATGAGACGCAGGCCCAGTTTGGGCAGTATCTCGGTCTCATGCGCTTTGGCGCTCATTCCCGCCTCCGCCCAAGGTCCCCAATTGATCGACAGCGACGGCAGATTCCGCGCCGCGCGGTGGCTGCTGAGGGCATCCAGAAAATGATTCGCCGCCGTGTAATGGCTGAGCTCTACCGACCCCCACAGCGCCGACACGGAGGAGAAAAGCAGGAAACAATCCAGATCCTCCCCGCTGGTCAGCTCATGGAGCGTCCAGGCGGCGGAAACTTTTATCCTCATCGTCTCCAGCGCCTCCGCCGGGTCCAGCTGCCGGATTTTGCCGAACCAGTTCACGCCGGCGGCGTGAATGACGCCCCGGATGGGCCGGCCGTCCTCCCGCAGCCGGGCAAAAAGCCCGTGCAGACCGGCGGCATCGCGCACATCCAGCGCGGCCGTTTCGACCTTTGCCCCCTGCTGTTCCATGGCCGCGACGGCCTCCGCCGCGTGCCGCAGGGCATCCTCCGCCGGCAGCGCCTCGCGGTCCGCGGGAGACGGAAGCCCCCGGCGGCCCAGCAGCACCACATCGCGGGCTCCATGCCGGACCAGCCATTGGGCGCTGCGCAGGCCCAGGCCTCCGAGGCCGCCCGTGATCACAAAGACGCCGTCGGAGCGGAACCTGGCGGGCACCGGCGCTTCCGGAACCGGCAAAGGCGCGAGCTGCGCGATGTAACGCCGCCCGCCCCGGAAAGCCACCGCGTGCTCGCCCTCGGGGTCCGCCGCCTGCCACAGGATCTGACCGGCGGCGGTCCGGGCATCCGTGGGATCAATATCCAGCACTCCGCCGCGCAGCTCGGGATGTTCCAGAAACAGGGTGCGGGCCAGGCCCCACAGCGGGGCCTGGGTCACTTGAATGGCTCCGTCCGCATCACGCCATTCCGGGCCCTGCACGGACTGGGCGAAACTGGTCACCAGCCACATCTGAAGAATGCGTCCCGTATCGGTCACCGCCCGCGTCAGGCGCAGAACATCCCCGGTTCCATGCCGGTCCTGATCCTGCTCCAGGCTGGCGGCCGTGGTGTCGTGCATCCGCCGGGAATCGAGACCGGCCAGATGGAGAATCCGCCAGTTTTTCGCCCCTTCCCTGGAGGCCATGGTGAGGATGTGACGGAGAATTTCCCCGTAAGCCTCCTCGGTGCAGCCCTCAGGCGCGGGATAACCCCGGACGCCCGGCACGCCCATGGGCCGGGGGCCAATCCAGAAAACCGGCTGCTGCGCGGCCTTCAGCTCCTCCACCAGCCCCCGTGCCAGTCCCGCGCCTTCACCGACGAGAATCCAGTTGGTCTCCTCGGAGGCCGGACGGCCCGCCGGCGAACGCCGTTCGCGCTCAAACGGACGGCTCACCCATTCCACCGCATAATTCCACGAGGCCGCGCCGGGTGCCTGCCGGGGCTGAGGCTGGGGTTCAGGAACGGCCGCAGGCATTTCCGCCGTCGGGACGGCAGGGACGGCGGCAGGAGCCGGAGTGGGGGCGGCGTCCGGTGCCGGGAGCGGCAGGGAAAAAGCCGGAGGTCCCGCCAGTCGGCCGAAATCCTCCGCCGTGGCGTTCGCGATCCAGTAACGGCGGCGGGAAAAGGGATGTCCGGGAAGATTCAGCCGGACCGGGCTCCCGGTTTCCTGGCCATTTTGACCGCTGGTTTCCTGGCTGCTGCTTTCCGCTGCCGGGGAAGCCACCGCCGCCGCCGTGTCCGGAGCGCTTTCACGGGTTCCGGTCAGGAAATCCAGCCGCGCCAGCAGTTCCTCCCGCGAGCTGACCGGCCAGGATTCCCGCACCGGAAAAACCGTCCGCGTGGACGCCTGCCCGGCGCAGACCGCCTTCAGGGAAGCGTGCGGATGCTCCGTCAGCCAGGCCCGCCACTCCCGGGCGGAAAGCCGCAGCGCCTCCCGCGATTTGCAGGAGAGCTGGAAAGTCAGCGGCCCATCCTCCTCCTTCTCCCGCTGTGAAAAGCGGCCCGGCTCCGGCGGCGCCTCCTCCAGAACCGCGTGGGCATTGGCCCCGCCAAACCCGAAGGAGCTCACCACCCCCATCCGCGCCGCCCCGTCCGCCGGCCATGGGGTCAGCCGCGACGGGATGCGCAGGCGGGAGCCGGTCAGATCGATGAGCGGATTCAGACTCCGCACATGAATCTGCGGCGGCACCGCCCGGTGCTGGAGCATGAGCACGGTTTTGATCACCCCGGCGATGCCCGCCGCCGCCTCCAGATGCCCGATATTGGCCTTCACCGAGCCCAGGTAGCAGGGCGTGGCGGCATCGCCGGTGCCGTAAATGGCTTTGATCTGCGCCACCTCCACCGGATCCCCCGCCGCCGTGCCGGTGCCGTGGGCCTCCACGTGGCCCACCTCAGCGGGATGAATGCCCGCTTTGCCCACCGCTTTTTTCAGCAGCTCACGCTGGGCCCCGCCGTTGGGCGAGGTGATGCCGAGGGTGCGGCCGTCCTGACCGATCACGCTCGCCCGCACCGTGGCCAGCACGGGATCCCCGTCGCGCCGGGCCGCGCTCAGGCGTTTCAGCAGCACCAGCCCGCAGCCCTCCGCCCGCACATAGCCGTCCGCCCGCGCGTCGAAGGCCTTGCAGCGTCCGTCCGGCGCCAGCATGCCGAACTGCGACAGCGTGATGGACGGTCCCGGCGACAGAATGGCGTTCGCGCCCCCCGCGATGGCCATGGCGCAGTCTCCCTTCAGCACGCTCTCGACCGCCAGATGAAACGCCGTGAGCGAGGACGAGCAGGCTGTGTCCACCGTGATGCTGGGCCCCCGGAGATCGAACAGATAAGACAGCCGGTTCGCCGCGATGCTGTTCGCGTTGCCAAGGCCGGAATAGGCGTCAAACGTCTCCATGCCCGGCGACAGTTTGATCTTGGTATATAAATAGTCGTTGGTGGAAATGCCCACAAAGACGCCGGTCTCCGACTTCTCCACCGCCTCCAGTTTCAGCCCCGCGTGCTCGAACAGACGCCACGCCGTCTCCAGCAGCAGGCGGTGCTGGGGATCCAGCTCCACGGCCTCTTTGGCGGAAATGCCGAAGAAAGCGGGATCAAACTGATCAATCCCCGGCACAAAACCGCCCCATTTGGAGTTCATCCTCCCGGGCACGGCGGCGCGGTCGTCGTGGAAAAGCCGGTGGTCCCAGCGGTCGGGCGGGACTTCGGAAATGGCGTCGCCGCCTTCCGCCAGAAGTTTCCAGAAAGCCTCCACATCGGGAGCGCCGGGAAAACGGCAGGCCAGGCCGATGATGGCCACGGGATCCTCCCCCGTCGGATTTTTCTCCTCCCGGACTTTGCGCGGACGGGGACTCCGGGCTGGAAATCCGATCCCCGCAAACTCGCCGGTGCCGTACAGCCGGCGGCATTCCGGGCGGGAAATTTTGCCGTTCACCGTGCGCGGCAGGGTGCCGGCCGGAACCAGGAGAACAGCGGCGGGATGGGCGTCGTGGGCGTCGAGCAGGGCGGCGGTGATGGTGGCTTTCAGCTCCTCCTGAACCGCGGGGCTGAGATGCCGGGGAGTTTCCTGAACCACGACGAACGCCTCCCCCTGCGCCTGCTCCATGGCGAAACAGGCCGTGGCGTCGCCCGGAGCCAGCGCGGGATGCCCGCAGGCGCGCACGGTCTGCTCCAGTTCCTCGGAGGCGAGTTTTGTCCCCCGGATGATCACCAGATCCTTGGTGCGCCCCGCCAGGGACAGTTTTCCGTCCGCCATGCTCCCCCAGTCGCCCGTCGGCGCCCACTGCGCGCCGCTGCCCGGAAGCGGCGAAGTCGAAACCGCCACCCCGTCCGCCGTCCAGTGGCGGGAGGAAACGGGCGCGCCGCTGATCCACACTTCCCCCGGCTCCCCGTCCGGCTGGAGCGCGCCGGTCAGCGGCTGCACGATGCGCACTCCGACAAAATCGGGATCCACCGCATAGGCCGGCGGTTTGCCCGCCTGATGCGGTTCCGCCCCGGCGACAAAAAGCGTGGCCTCCGCCAGCCCGTAGCACGGGCGGAGAGTATCCCGCCGGAGTCCGCGCCCGGCAAAAGCCTCCGCAAAACGGTCCAGCACGGCGGCCCGCACCACCTCCGAGCCGATGTAGGCGTATTTCCAGTTCGAAAGATCCAGAGCGGGATCGTCCGCCAGGCGCTTCCGCAGGCACCATTCCAAAGCGAAGGGCGGCGCGGCGCAGGCATTGGCCCCGAACCGCTGAAACGCCTTCAGCCACAGCGCGGGCTGCCGCAGGAAGGTGGAGGGGGCCATGAGCACGGCGCTGCCGCCCTCGTAAAGCGGCAGCAGCACATGCCCCGCCAGTCCCATGTCGTGATGCAGCGGCAGCCATCCGGCCACGCGGAGCGTTTCCCTGTGGGCGAAGGCGCGGTGCATGTATTCGAGCCCCGCGAGGACGTTGCGGTGCGTCAGGATCACCCCGCGGGGCTCGGCGGTGGAGCCCGAGGTGAACTGCAGATAAGCCGTCTGTTCCGGATCCATCGCCACCGGAATCCAGTCCTCGCTTTGGCCTCCGCGCAGGTCCTCCGGAAGCCGCGCCGGCACCGGCGTCCCGTTGTTCCCCTGAAGCAGACCGCAGGTGCCGGCATCGGTGATGACCGCCGCCGCCCGCGTGGTGGACACGGCTCCCCGCAGGCGGTTCAGACCGGACTGGTCGCGCGGATGCCTCGGGCGCGGCAGCGGCGCGGGGATGGCTCCCGCCAGAATGCACCCGAAGAAGGCCTCCAGAAAATCCAGTCCCTCCAGACCCGCCAGCACGACCACCTCCCCCGGCTTTGTGAATGCCTGGATGGCGGCGGCGGCCCGCGTCATCCGTTCCCGCAGCTCACCGTGGCGCACAGTGGCCTCGATTTCCCCCTGTCCGTTCAGAAAAACAAACGCCTCCCCGCCGGGCTCCCCGCGCGGCGGTTTCAGGATCAAATCCCCCAGATGCTCCAGGCCGCCGGTTCCCCGCGCGGCGGCGGGGGACAGCCTGTCCGGTTCCATCAGCATGATGCGGTCGCTCACTCGGAAGGTGGGTTGTGATTCTACGCGGGGGTGACGGTGAGATAGCTGCTCACGCTGCCGGAGGCGCCGGTCGCGGTCAGCACAAAAGTGGTTGCGGCGGAAATCGTCAGCGGATCACTGGTTCCTTTGGCGATCTGATCCGCGGAAACCGGCACTGTTCCCGAAGGCGAGGTCAGGGTCAGGGCGGTGGCGGCGTTGGTGAACCACTGAAGCGTGAACGGCTGTCCGGCCGTGACCGCGCCCCCGGGGCTGAAGTAGCGGATTTCCAGATACGGCTCGTCCCCGGTGCCGAGGTATTGCGTGAAGGGGCCGCCGGGACCGGTTCCCTGAAGCTTGAGGACCGAGGGATAAGCCGGATCCGTCGTCACTCCGAACAGATTGGAGCCCGCGTCCGTCATCCAGCCGGCATCGGAAAGCACGTCCTTCCCCTCCACCACGGTCCAGGTATTGTATTTGAAATACAGCACCAGAATGGGCGAATAGTTCACGGTGACGGTGCCCGTGGTGGTGCCGTTCCAGCCCGGCGCGCTCAGTGTCACCACCATTTGATTGCCGTTGGGCGGCAGCTGGGTGCTGGGGTCAAACACCGTCTGGCTCACGGGCGCGAACCTCGGATTGAGCGAGCCGTAGGCCAGAGTCACGCCCTGGTTGGGATCGACAAAAACGCAGTTCCACTGCGCGGTCACCGGGGTGCCGTAGGGAACCGTGAGCGACGGCCCCAGGTTGGTGCTGGGCTGGAGAAGCCCGAACTGCGAGATGTAGGGCGTGTGCAGATAAACGGGCACCAGCACCGGCGAGCCCTGAATCTGATCCCCCGGTTCGGAAAGCAGCTCGACCGTGTAGGTGTGGGCTCCCGGAGGATTGCCGCTGTCCAGCGTGGGGTTCACCGGGGTATTGGTCACGCCGCCGACGGGGAAATCCTTGTAACCGCCCGGTGTCTGGTTGGAGGTGTAGCCGATCACCCGCACTTTGGTCCCGCCATTGCTCACCCAGCGCAGCGTCGAGGTGGCATTCAGCCCCACCATCGGCGGGTCCGCCCAGGCGATGACTCCCGGCACCAGGGCCTGGACCGTGACCGGCAGCGGGGTGGACGCGCCGCCGTTCACCTGGATGCCCACCGAGGCCGTGCCGGTGCCCGCGACAATGGCCAGGCTCCGGAAGATGAACTGCAGGGACATGCCCGGCATCAGGGTGATGTTGTTGGCCGGGCGGATGATGAATTTGCCCGACGACGGCCCCGTGATCGTCCAGAGCGACGATGGCGGCGTGGTCGTGATCCCCGCCAGCGTGGTCACCAGCGGAGTCCCGGTGCCGCCCGTGACCGGAAAAGCCACGGCGATCCCGCCATTCGGCGTCATGGCCACGGAAGGCTGGCCGATGGGCACGCTGACGGTGAGGGTCAGGGTGGAGTTCGACGACGCGAAGACCGCGTTGGGTTGAAACGCCAGCGAGAGGCCACCGGCCTGGGTGCTGTCGAGCGCGGCCTCAAGAGTCAGTTTATGGAGCATACCGGGTGGGTGTGGATGGAAAATTCATTCAGGAGGGTTTCTGGCTGCCGCTCAGGACCAGCCAGCCCTCGCGCAGACGGAGAGGAATATCCGCCATGCCCGGCACGGAGTCGGAGGGGCCGGGTTCCGCCGGCGGAGCCCACAGGGTGACGCTCTCGCGCTCCATCCAGGCCCAGTCCCCGTTGATTTCCGAAGGCATCGGCATTTTGATCTGATCCGGCGGCAGCAGCAGCGGGCCGGTGCGGAAGGAAATCTGCATATTGGCCAGCGCGGTGGAGACCGGGCCCGGCGGCAGGTTGCCGTAAAGCACGGGATACGATCCCGACACCACCGGAATGCAGCCCGCCGGATCGACAAACACCGTCAGATACACCTCGGCATCCGTAAAGACCCCGCCGGACTCCACTTTGGGCGACACCGGGACAGGCTGGCCGGGGGTGACATAACTGCCGGGAGCGCCGGCGCCGGCCATTCCTTCGGCCATCCCGCCGAGGGCTTTGGTGATGCCGTTCCCCGCCGCCAGTCCGCGGCGCAGCGCCGACGTGCTGCGGGGCGCGTCCGACACCGAGTAAAATGTGGCGTAATCGTCCCCGAGACAGTATCCCAGCGCCCCGTTGGTGGAGAAACTCTCGTCGCCCACACGCACGGAAAACGGCGTGGTCGTGAAATCCGGGGGCGGGGCGGGCGGATAAAAATCGCCGGTCTGCGCCAGATTCTGATCAAAGGCCAGCATGGGATCCCCCAGCAGGTCAATATTCAGACGGGTGCGCACGAGGGCGATGGGGCGGCCGGAGAGGACCGCCAGATTCCCCTGTCCGCTCTGCGGCTGGCCCTGCTTCTGCGGCCGCCAGGAGGCGGCGTCGATGACGTCCAGCAGCTCCCGCATGGCGTCGCTGCCGTTGGCTCCGGCCAGGAGCAGCGCGTTCACAAAACCCGCCAGGTGGGGGTTCTGAATATCGGGCGCGCTGCCCAGGGGATCGCTGGATCCGGGCACGGCATCCCAGCGCAGACCGGTCTGCCCGGCGTCCTTGTCGATCACGATCACGGAGCCCAGATTATTGCCCAGGGCATCATAGACCATCAGCGAGTCGTCGAGATGATTGGCCATGATCCAGCCGCAGATCGGGCTCGTCGAGTCCGCCGAGGTGCTGATCAGGGCATCGTCACCGGCATCGATCATGGTCAGATTCAGCCGCGTGGACTGGGTGAAGCGCGGCGGCAGCTGCACGTAGTCCGCATTCTGCGCGCCCGGAGTCTGCACCGTGGTGGCGGTCTCCAGATGCACATAGGTGTCCCCCGTCCGCTTGGTGGCCATCACCTGTCCGTAAGCGTCCACCACCCACAGATTGGTGAAGCGGAAATGCCCCGCGCGGATCGGCCAGTAGGGAGGCGCGTTGCCGTTCACGTCCTGCGGCACCGGCTGGATGCCCTGGGCGTCCTGCACAATCGCCGCCACGCCGGGACCGATTTTGGGACCGAAGAAATCCGCTGGCACGGGCAACGTCGGGGCCGCGAGGTCGGTGATCAGCTGGTTGGTGAAACCGCTGAGGGACTGGGTGACGAAATCGAAGTTCTGAATGTAGGTTTTCACCTCGATCAGGTCCTGGCGGATGGAGACCGGCAGGGAGTCAAAATCGGGATCGGAGGCCACAAACGCCTCCAGCTGCTGCGCGATGACCTGCGCGGCCAGAGGGTCAATGGAGGTCCGCCCGCTGTAGGTCAGGGTGCTGGGCGGAATCTGGGTTCCCGTCCATTCGTAGTCCAGCCCGTGGAGTTCCCAGTCGGCGGGATAACCGTTGGCGTCCGTGGCCGTCGGATGCCATTCCGCCTCCCAGTCGATGAAGAGCGGCGACCATGGCTGCGTGGAGCCGTCCTCCAGGGCGATGGGCACCGGCGGCACTCCGGTGAAATTCGCGGCGGCGGCGAGGGCGCTGATGGGGATGCCGAGCGAGGCGGCATCGTTCCAGAGGGCCGTCTGCTGGCTGAGAATCACCTGCGCGGCCTCCGCCGCCGACAGCGGGGAGGGCGCCTGGTAAAGAGTCTGGTATTTGGCCAGATACAGCCCCGCCAGCCACACGCTGCAGGAGCCGTCCGCCAGCAGGGTCTCCAGCCACAGGTCCGGAAATTCCTTGGGCGCGCCCAGCGACACCGGCGTGGCCCCCGCCGCCGGAAACACCAGAGCCGCCTGGAGGTCGGCCACGCCCAGGGTGACCGGATTGGCGGGCCCGGTGGTCTGCGCGATGGTGATGGAGGTCAGCGTCTGGCCCGTGAAGCGGGTGAAGGTGAAGCCGTCGCTGCCATAGGTGCCGGGCGGCGCGTATTTGGTGTCCGCCGAGGAACCGGCGATGAGCACCACCGGATCCACGGGACGGGAGAACGTCGTGTTGTTGATCTCCTTGACGATAAACCCCGCCGTGGTTTCGTCCGCCGCCAGCGCCTTCTCCAGCGCCGCCAGCGCGGCGGCCACCTGGGCCGTGCCCGCCGCCGCCGCCGCCTGGGCCTGGCCGAGCAGGCCCGCGATGGCTCCCCCGCTGTTCACGGCGTCCGCGCCGATGAGGGTGATGATGGCGTCGTTCACCTGCTCCGCGCCGGAAAGGAAGTTGGCGCTGATGAACCACAGCTTGAAATAACAGGACCACAGTTCCCAGGCGATGGCGTTGACCTGCTCCCCGGCGGTGTCGGTGTCCGTCTGGGCCTGGTTCAGCGCCCGCAGCGCGGCCACCTGCGCCGGGCTGAGGGGAATGGTGGCGTTGCCGCCGCCGCCGACGGTCTGGCTGGAGGAGGCCGCCTGCTGCGGGCGCACCACCACCCACTGGCTGCCCCCGTTGTCCCCGCCGAAGCGGGCGGCATGAAGGGACGCCGCCGTCTCCACCGGGTCTTTTCCAAGGCTGAAAATGAGCCCTTTCTGAAAAGCCTCCAGCGCCAGCTCGATGGCCTCCACATCCTGCTGTTTGGTGGTCTCGGCGATCCAGTTGGCCATCCAGGCGGCCACGGCCTCGCCGGGGGTGTTGCCCACGGCCACGGTGGGGCCGGAAAGCCCGTTGGAGGGCGCGCCGGATTCATAACCGTAATTCGGCCCCATCCAGGGCACCCCGAGCACGGAGCCGTGACAGAGCGTCTGCGCGGGCAGGGTCAGCTGCACCGGCGGAACCCCGGCGTCGCCATTGGCGTCGAAGTAAACGCCCCACTTCGTCATGAGCGCGGCCAGTTGTCCCGGCACCGCGGCGGAGTCGATGGCGGCGGCATTGAAGCCGGTGGCGCTCAGGCCGTGGGCCGTCTGCCAGGTCTGCCACGCCGCCTGCGCCGCCGCCACCAGGCTGGCGGGCAGGGCGTTTTCCTGATCCTGCCCCACGCCCCAGCCGAGAGTGTTCATCAAAACCGTCCAGTCCGTCTCGGCAACCCACGTGGAAAGCGGATCGCTGTCCGGATCGGCATACCAGCCGATGACCTGGTAGGTGTAGAATCCGATCCCGGCGGTGGAAAGATCATCGTGAAAGGCGAAGACGTTGCGGATGTTGTCGTAGGCGGCGCTCCAGGACACATCTCCCGGCCCCACCGCCTGGAGAAACGGCGCGCCCGTGGTGCTGCCGTCCCACATATCCAGCGGGGTGTAGTCGCCGATGCCGTCCACCTGCCCGTCGTTGGGATACGGCGAATCGTTGGCCCTCAGCATGTGCAGGGAATCGCTGCGGAGAATGCCCGCCGTGAGCACCGGAGCCACGGCGGCGGGCGTGAAACTGGAGGCGGAGACCGGCGGGACAAACGACCGCAGGACCGCCCAGCGGTTCGGCGCGTTCGGGAAAATCACGCTCCCCGCCTCCCCGCCCGTGGCGGACTGGGTGCCGCTGCGCAGCGCGTAGGGCAGCGTCCACAGCAGATGCGAGCCCACGGGCGGCGGGGTTTTCTGGGCGAAGGGCGTGACTCCCGCCCCGAGGCTGCCGAGGTTGGCGTAGTTGACCCCGGTGGCCGCCCACAGCGAGCCGGCGGACTGGTTCGGCGTGCCCACCAGCAGGGCGTCGAGAGTGATCGGCACCAGCAGCGCGGGCCCGGGCCAGACAGGAGAATAGGGCGGGATGGACATGGAGACTTATTTTCCTTTGAATTTCACATCGTAGGGCTGCACGCCGGCGGAGAGCACCATCTCCACGGCGAATTCCGCGCTGGTGAAGGTCTCATCCGTGCCCAGATACGCGGTTCCCAGAGTGGTCACGATCTGGCCGGCCGTGGTGGCGACCTCCACCACTCCCGGCTGCGAGCCGGTCCCGGACCGCAGGGGCGCGCCGATGAGCTGGAGCGGATTTCCCGGCGTCGGGTAAATCTGCGTTCCGGGAACATCCGCCGGATTATCCGTATGCCCCAGCCAGCGGAGATACAGATTGAAAACCGCCGCGTTGGGCGCGCGGGTGATGCCGAAGTGCAGGCCCTCGGGAGGCTGGCGGATCTCGATGTTGTCCGGCACCCCGTTGAAGAGCGCCAGCATGATGTCGCTGGAAAGCCGCTCCAGCCGCAGGATCGGCACCGGCATTTTCTGATAGGTCGGAATGACCTCCAGACCCGGATAACCGGAGACCACGGCGGAGCGGAAAAGGAACCCGGTGGTGGTGGCCCCGACGATGAGCTGCGTCGGCTGCTGGGACCCCTGCACCGTCTGGCGCACCCGGGGAATCGCGGCCTGCACCGCCGCGTACACCTGCTGGTAAAACGTCTCGTTGAAAACATTGTCCCGGCTGGAGGTGGTGCCGATGCTCATGGCCCCGTCGATGGCCCGCAGGATCCAGTTGGGGTCGATGTAAAAGAACCGGATGCTCTCCAGCGGCAGCAGGCGCACATCCGGCACCAGGTATTCAAACGGCACTCCGTAGAGCAGCGAAAGCCGGGCCAGCCAGTCCGTGACCGCATCCGGCAGATACAGCGGCACCGGCTCCGAAGCGGCCTCCGGCAGGGCGGCGGCCTCCGCGCCGGTGGCGGCGCAGGTCCCGTCACCGCCGGCGGACGGCGCTTTCATGCGGCGGGCGCGGGCGAGGGCCTGGCGGCCCACCGCCTGTTTCAGCTGGCTCTGGAGATTGAGATGGGCGGTGTTCATGACTGCGGTCGGTCGGAATCGGTGGAGGCGGCAATTTTCCGGCGGAGGACCTGCGCGGGATCCTCCCCGGCGGCGTGGAGATCCCCGATCTCCTCCGGTGAAAGCACTCCCGGCCGGGTCCCCGAAGCCCGGCGGCGGTGGCGGGGGCTGACCAGCGGCACTTTGGGCTGCTCGCTGAAAAGCGGCGCGCCGACCACTCCGTGGAAGAGCTTGAGAACCGTCGTTTTCATCCCGTCCTCCGGTCCGTAATCCCCCGCCGCGTCCGCCGCCTCCGCTTCCGCATGGCGGGCTCCGGCCACGGCCTGTTCCAGCGGGACCTGCACCGCCTGCACTTTGAGGGTGTTCAGCAGGCGGTAGAAATAATCGTTCCGCCACTGGATGAGCGTCTGGCAGAAGGAGCCGTCCGACAGCGCCAGCAGCCGGCCGACCTGGAACGCGGCGGCGTAGCTGAGGTTGAAAGTGCCGAAAGCAGGATCGTATTGAATGGTGCTGTCGGAGTAATGATAGGGCCCGTAATTCATGTCCGTGGCGCAGGGCGCGGCCGCGCCCGGACCCCGGTAGTAGGAGGTGGTGTTCTCCCCGTCCCGCAGATCATTGCCCAGCGGCACATAGCCCAGGGCCAGGGCCTGCACCGCCTGCGCCTGGGGATCGCTGTCGGGATCGGCGGTCGGCCCGGCGGGGGACGGCAGCCGCAGCAGATCCACTCCCAGATTGCCCATGAGATAAAGGAAATCACCGCCGGCGGGCAGCGCGCCGAAGGTCCAGCTGGCCAGCACCACCAGCCGGATGAGCAGGCTGTCGTTGGCGGGATCGGCGGCGTCGCTGCCGCCGGGAAGCCGGTTCCACTGGCCTTCCAGCGAGACCAGCACGGCGGTCTGCACCGGCGCCGGGACCGTCGAGAGATTCGGCTGCACCACGCGGTTGCCCACCGCCAGGGAGAAATACCCTTTGGCCTGATCCCCCGCCAGGGCCTTGCCCTCCGTGTTCACCTGCCGTCCGTGCGCCAGGAACGGGAGGTCGCTTTGGCTCGGGGCGATGCTTTTGAAATACCCGTAAGTCATCTCCACCACCGTCGCCTGGAGATCGTTTTCCGAAGCCGTGGGTGTGATCTGCGGAGCCAGCACGGTGCTCCCGCCGGCCACGATGTCCGGGACGCTCATCTGCCGCGGCAGGCTGACATACGGGCCGTCCGCGGGATCAAGGGACTGGCCGGACGCCTGCACATCGCCCGGATAAAACGTCAGCACCGCGATCCACGGCGTGGCGTCCGTGGGCGCGGGAACCGGGTCCGGGGTCACGCTCAGGTCCACGATGCTCCGGGTCCACGGGAACGATTTCTGGCACAGCACCACGTGGGGCAGATGATCCTGGAAAGTCCCCACATTGCCCGCCGGAGGATACATCGAATACACGTCCCGGGCCGACAGGCTGAAGCGCGGCCCGGTGATCAGCAGCGGCTGATCGGGCGCGGCGTAAACCGGGTCCACGCCGTCGTTGATATTCTGAACCCCCCCGACGGTCTGCGAGGTGGAGAGCGTGTAATTGCCGGCCGGCAGCGGCGGTGAGAAGCGGTCGTAAAACTGGATGTCGCCCGCCGGGATGGTGACAGGCGCCGAGCCACCGGTGATAATGGGAACGGAGGTGCTCATGCGGATGCAGGGATAAAGATGATGCGGCCCGGCAGGGGCGAAGTGAATTCCCCGGGCGGACTGTCGGACGGCGGCGGGGTTTCCCGCCAGGATTCCGCCCACTGCGCGGCGGCACGGGTGGAGGCCCGCACGCCCAGGACTCTGGCGCCGTCCGTCCGCGGGGCCACCCAGACCGAGAAGTGCCCGGCATCGGCACCGGACGGGGCATCGCCCGGCGGGGTGTAGAAATAGATGGTCTCCTCCCCGTCCTCCACCGTCGCCGAGGGCGTGAGCCGCTGGTAGGCCCCGATTTTCGACGGGCGGTCCGGATACGTCAGGCTCACGGCCAGATCGCCGGCCTCAACACCTTTGGGCACGCGGATGGCCGCCGTTTTCATATCGCCGGCAAAAACCGTCTCGATGCCCCCCGCGCGTCCGCCGGTGACCCGGTTGAGCGCCTGGACCTCCGCGATGTCGATCAGGCCGCGCTCCATGCGGCGGCGGTTGCGGCGGAGGGCGATGCAGGCCTGGGGCCGGAGCGTGAAGGCCTCCCCGAGGAACCAGCGGGAATTCACGCGCAGCACCTCGTCGGAGGCGTCCCAGCCCGCTTCCGTGAGGCTGGAGGAATCCGGCTCGCTGCCGTAGGCCGAGACCGCCTGCGTGCCCGGCGGCAGTTTCACGGTGCCGCCGTTGCGGTCGTAAAGATCGCCCACCAGCTCGTCGTTGTGGTCAAAACAGGTGAAACGCGCGGGCACCTCGCCGGTGTAGCCGATGGCTCCGATATCGCCTTCCGCCTCCCAGTGGGACACCGTGCCGGGATACAGCAGGGAGGAGACGGGCTCTCCGGAGACCCGGGGACCAGACCGCCGGCGTCCGGCCGCGGCGGGACGCTCCATTTCCGACCACCGGCTGGTCCGGACGCCGTTGGCGCGGTGCCGCCGCAGGATTCCCCGGAGCTGCGGCGGGCCGGCGGGCGCGGAAGCCTTCGCCGCCATGGGCGCGGCGGGAGGCGGATTCGGGACCACCGCGCCGGCCTGGACGGAGGTCGCCAGGAAAACCCCGAGGTGCGCCAGCACCGGAGGCGCCTGGACCACCAGATCCGCCGAGGAGGCCATCACGGACAGGTCGGGATTGTTCTCCACCACGATCCCCATGCCCGCGAGCGCCCCGAAGACCGACTCCCGCGCCGCCGCGACAGCGGGATCCATGATGGTGCTCATCATGATCGCCAGGGCCTGATCCTGGCCGGGGATCGGCGCCGACGGCTGATAAACCGGCGTCGGATTGTAAGGCAGCTGCGAGGCGAACGGCAGGAGGACCGTCTGATTGAAGGTGTAGGCCAGATTGGCGACATCGAACGGTCCCACGGAACTGGTCGAGAGCGTCTGGTCGGCGATGATCTGCACGGATTTCAGCGTGCCCGTGATCAGCATGTCGGCCCCGTCCGGCACCCGGCTGTGATTGAAGGTCCCCGTGCCCCAGGTGGCCTGCGGCGCGGCGTTCTGAAGCGTCAGGAACCGCAGCGCCGACTGGCCGAGATCCACGGGATGACCGTTCACATCCGTGATCGTGAGGCTCAGCGGCGTGGTGATGTTCGAAATATTCGACGGCTGCACGCCCACTCCGGCTCCTCCGGGCAGCGATGGCGCGTTGGGGTTGGTGACCACCGGCTGGTCGATGGGAATGGCGCTGTCAATCTGGAGCACGAAGGGCTCGGACTGGAGCGTCCACACCCCGCCGTCGCCATTCACCAGACCCGCGGCCGCCTGCACCTGCACCACCTGCTGCTGGTCCGTGCCCGTGGCGGCGGCCATCAGGGTGGTCATGGTGTCGGCGCGTCTGGCCTTCCGTGCCTCTCCAGCCGCCAGGGCCTCCGGAGCGGGTGCCGCCGCCGGCTCGGGCAGGAACTGGGCCTCGAACTGCGTCCAGTCGAGGGCGTTCTCCGTAAGGGCCGGCTCCTCGCCGAAGGGAATGGTGAAGGAGATGACGTACCAGTTGACCCCCACCGAGCCCCCTGTCGGCGGGCCCTGAAGATGCAGATTCGCCCCGAGGGAGGCGCTCAGGGTCACGGACACCCCGGCGATGGTGGTTCCAAAGGATACGCCCACCTCCACGCCGATATCGACCACAAAGTAGAACGGCGCCCAGGCGATGTAGAAATC
The DNA here is from genome assembly GCA_040386695.1 of Verrucomicrobiota bacterium. Classification (GTDB taxonomy): domain Bacteria; phylum Verrucomicrobiota; class Verrucomicrobiia; order Verrucomicrobiales; family V1-33; genus CAIZWU01. The sequence goes on along the minus strand of JAZKFB010000020.1, from coordinate 13,558 downwards.
CGCATTGGCGTCAAACCAGGCCTTGATCGGCCCCGCCTTGAACAGCGCCTTGAGGTAACCGCCCGCCATGACCGCCGACGGAGTGAGCGCAAAATACGCCCCTCCGGCCACGCTGAGACTGGCGACCCCGATGTCGATGGGCCAGTAAAAGCCCAGGCGCGGCACATCGGGATAATGCGCGGGTTTCTGGAAAGCGGCGGAGTAGCCGCCGAGCGTGACCACAAAATCACCCGCCGAGATGCTGTCGCCGTTCTGCGTCTGATTTTTGAACCAGAGATAAAAGGCGAATCCGCCGGTCAGCTTGCAGGCCTCGGCGAGGACGAAGGAGTTCGGCGTCAGCTGCGCCTCCACCGAGACAAACCCCACTGTGGTGTTGATGACCGCCTTGATCGCCAGCTCCGCGTAGGCCAGCGCCAGGCTGGGCGGTCCGATCTGCGGCAGCGACAGACTGGCCACCCCGAGCAGCGCGATCTCGAAACTGTTGCCGAATTCGATGAAGAGCAGGCCGAAGCCGTTCAGCATCCGGAACGAGGTGAACTTCAGCCCCGCCGCCAGCCAGTATTCCCCGATCTCCGGATAAACATCCGCCGACAGCTGCTCCAGCGCGCTCTGGGCGTCGGCGGGAGTGTTGCTTTCGAATGTTCCGTCCACCACGCCCTGCACCAGCGGGAAGGTCTGGACGCCGGAGACCGGCGGCAGGATGAGCCCCCGGTTGTAGCTGAAACCCGCCGCGATGCCGGTGATGAAAAACGCGGGCACGCCGCCCAGCGGGGCATTGAGCGCCCCGAAAATGAAGAGCGAGGTCGCGGTCGGCGAAGCGTTCGGCGGATTGGTGGGCACGGCGGCGTAGGAGCCGACGGCCATGATGGAGAACTGCGAGATTTTGATGAGGGCCAGGCCGGAATATTCCACCACCCCCGCCACCTCCGTCTTCAGGAACTGCGCTGTCAGATCCACCGCCCCGCCGCTGAAGCTGATGTCGAACCCGTCAAGGCTGAGGCTGTATTTCGAAAAATTGGTGATGTCCGAACTGATGGGCACCCCCACGCTCAGCCCGATCAGATCCACCTCAAACCCGGCCAGAGCCACGCTGCCGTCAAAGAGCAGATCGAGCACCGGCGGGGTCGGCTCCCAGCCGATGCCCACTTTGTTCACATACAGCGGGCCGAATCCGCGCTGGACCGGAATCCAGACCTCCGTCTCGGACTGGCCATTGGCATCCAGCAGCCCGACGTAAAGCTGATTGATGTAGGCCGCCTGGATGGAGAAGGAGGGATTGGCCGGCGGATTGGCGGTGGAGTCGCCGCCGTCGGAGGTGCCACCGCTGCCCAGCAGGTTCTGCGCGACCGGATTGCCGGAATCACTGACCTGATTCGGGGCCAGGGAAATGGCGATGCTGTCCAGCTCAAACGCCCCGCCGAACTCCACCGTGGGCGAGCCGCCGTTCAGATTCAGAGAAAACAGCACCCGCGGGGAGACGCCGCCGAGCTGGAAACGCGCCAGATCCACCAGCGGACGGCCGCTGGTGCCGGTGAAGTCGATGCCGACGTTCACGAGGTTCACGGAGGCGCTGGAGAAGTTCGGCAGGTAGGTCTGGCCGGACGTCTGGTTCGGCACGTAAACCGACAGGCCCGGCTCGTAATTGAGCGGGGTGCTGCTGGCTTTGGTGATCCAGCCATCGTCCGCCGCGCCGAGCTGGATCACGAGATTGGGAATGGCGCTGAGCGTCAGCCCGGGAGCCGCGACCCGCAGCCCGAGGGTGTCCGTGGTGCCTTTTTCCGGTCCGATCCACAGGCCGCCGAGGGTGTCGCCCGAGCCCCACTTCAGCACCTGCATCTCGTTCTGCATGAGGGCGAAGAACAGTCCGCCGATGATCTGCTCCACCGTCAGGGAGGCCAGGACATCGAACGGCGTCAGCACGTAAAGCGGCGCCAGGGAGGTGCCGTCATTGGTGAGCAGCTGCGATCCCAGCAGCACCGCGCCGGCGGTTGGGGAGCCGGTCACGCCGGGGATCACCGGGGTGTTCAGCCAGCTTTTCACGGCGTCGGTGTTGAGCACCACCACCGACACATAGCGCGGCAGCACGTTTTTCATCACCCCGAGAATCCACGTCTCCAGGGCGGCGGTGGAGCTCAGGGTGCAATCCGGGAACAGCTCGATCTCCAGGCTGGAGTTCGGCGTGCTGGCGGCGGAGTTGTAAAGCGGATCAAAATTCCCCGTGAACCGCGAGGTTGCGGCGTCGAATTCCAGACTGAGCCACGGCCCGAAGCAGGGCGCGCCCTGGCCGGAGGTTCCCTGTTCCACCGGCACCTGGAGATCCACGCCGAACTGGAAGACGGGCGTGGAGCTGATGGCGGTGGCGGAGACCGCGAAACCGACGCCGGTGCGCTCGATGTTGGCGATGAGAATCGACGTCGCCGGCAGCCCCAGGCCCGCCCAGAGGCCCAGCAGCGGCGTGGCCCCGCCCGAGACCCCCAGATACACGGTCAGCGGCACCGAGGCGGCGGGCTGATAGGTGACCAGCCCGGCGTCCGCTCCGGTCCCGGCGGCCACCGTGCCCGGCAGAACCCCGCTGACCAGCGCCACCACGGCGTCGGCGGTCGACGGCGCGTTGGCGGGGTTGAAGCGGGCGATCATCCACGTGAGCACCGCCTGGCCCAGAGTGTCGGCGCTGAGGGTGGCGATGGGGATGGAGGTGATGGCCGTGACCAGCGAGGCCACATCCAGATCCGTTCCCGCCGTCTGGAGACCGGTGGCAAAATCGGCCAGCTTCCCGGGCCCCTGATTCTTCAGCGCCGTCAGCAGCTGCGGCACCAGCGTTCCCAGCAGCGTCGCGGCGGCCAGCTGCACGGCCTGCTCCAGCATCGTGCCCCAGCCGGCGAACGGCACCAGCTGGATGGCCAGCGGGGTGCCGGTGTTCTTCTGCCCCACGGAGAAGAAGAATCCCTTGTTGTAACCCGCCTCGGCGAACAGCGTGAAGCCGGAGACCGGTCCGGAAATCTGCAGATCGCCCAGCACGCCCGGCTGGAAATCCGCCCCGAGGCTGATGCCGCCGCTGAGCACCTCCACGGTGCCGCCCGCCAGCGCCAGGTTCCGGGCGGACAGCAGGAAATTCGCGATGGTGCCGCCGTCGGTGGAGATCACGGCGCCGAATCCGTAGGGGAAACCATAGATCTCCACGCCGCTCAGCCCGGAATCCGCATAAGGCCGGATGCCTAGCCCCAGCGAGGCGATTTCCGCCGCCGGGATGCGGGCCAGCGCGGTCTGGAGCGAGGCCAGACTGAAATTTCCCGAGGCATCGCCCAGCACTCCCGGGGACAGCAGCCAGCCCAGCGGATCGTTCAGCAGGCCCAGCAGCGAGGGCATGACCCACTGGCCGCTGACCGCATTTTTGCTGGCGAGGCCCAGCGCCTGGAAGATGAACTGGGCGACGGGATAAGCCGTCAGGATCTGGCTCTGCATCACCTGATTGACCACCGTGGTGAGAACGTAGCTGGGAGCGAGTTCCGAGAGCTGATTGAGGAAATCCGTGGAATTGAACGGATACAGCACCAGCGCCTGCGGGACGGGCAGGGTGCCGTCGCCCCACCCGAGTTCCAGAGCCGGAGCCAGGGAGCCGCCGAGGGTGTAGGCGCAGGACGGCTGGAGCGCGAGGCGCAGGAAGGAGTTGTAGAGGCTGATCTCCGCCGTCAGCGTCTGTTTTACCAGATCAAAGCTGAAGGCCCCGGAAACGCTCACCAGATCGCCGATGCTGAAGGCGTTGCCGGGGGCGATGGACAGCTGGATCTGCGTGCCCTGCACCACATTGAAGGAGAAGTATTTCCCGAAGCTGGTGGAGATCACGCTCTCGTTCAGAGCGCTGACCAGCGCCTGGGCCTGGGCCGTCAGCGCGCCGTTGCTGTAAAGCGTGGCGAACTGCGTCTGGGCGGCGGTGAACGGGCTTTGCGCGAACTGCAGCAGCGCCTGGGGCCGCAGCGGATACCCGTGCGCGGCATCGCCCAGGAAGCCGAGCGCGGAAAGCGTCGCCAGCGCGGACGGCGGCACGGTGGGGATTTCGATTCCCAGCACGCTGCCGATGAAATCAAAAAGTGTTTCCCGGCTCGCCGGATCCAGCAGCAGGGACAGCAGCTGCGACTGGATGTAGCTGAGGGGATTGGCGGCCAGGCCCTGCCAGCCGCCGGGATTGATGCCGTATCCGGTCCCCGCGCCCGCCGCCACCGGCAGCGTGAGGCCGAGGAGGGACAGGAGGTCGTAGGCCGTGGAGAAAGTCGCCGCCGTGGCGCCGGCCACACCGCTGCCCAGCAGGGTGGTGATGACCGACTGCACCGCCTGGTTCAGCGCCCCCTGGAATCCCTGAAGCACATCGCTCGGGAGCTGCGCCAGACTCTGCCAGGTGTAGTCCACCGGCGCGCTCTGGCCGGGAAGCTGTGTTCCCAGCAGGCTGACCACCGGCACAAACGCCAGGCTTCCATTCACCAGACTGGCCGCGAAACCGAGCACCATTTCCCGGACCACCGTGTAATTCGCGCTGCCGGCGGTGCCGATCTCCACCAGATTGCCGGCGGGATTGCTCAGGGTGGTGGTGAACTGAAGCGACGGCCAGCCGCTTTCCAGAGTCAGATCACCGGTGGCCGTGGAAAGCTGCGCCGCCGCCAGGGTGGTCTGAATTTCAACCGCCAGCGTGGAAGTCACCGCGATGCTGTCCGTCCGCCCCAGGCCCAGCCCGAGCAGACTGTTTGCGGTGTCATAACTGGAGACAAACTCGAACGCCGTGCCCGCCAGCGGCACCCGCCACGGCGTTCCCATGGCTCCGTCGCCGCTCACGGCGGGAGGATCGGTCTGGCCCGGATTCAGCGCCCAGCCCAGCAGGCCGAGCACCGCCGCGCCGTTGGCGGGAGTGGAGAAATCGTTGGCCAGCTTGGCGCAGAAATCCGGCCAGGGATTGCCCAGCGACGTGACCGTGAAGGGCCGCAGCGCCGCAGCCGTCCAGGCGGCCTGCAGGGCGGGCGGGAAATTGGCCGCCGCCGCCGGATCCGGCAGCAGTCCCAGCACGCCGGTGGCGGCGGTGCCGATGCGGGTGCCGGTGGCCGTGAGGGCTACGCCGATCACGCCCGTCAGCACCGGCGCGAAGGCCGCCGCCGACTGCAGCACCAGAGCCTGGAGGGAGCTCTGGTCGTTCCAGTCGAGGTTGCCGGAGAATGGCAGACTGGTCCCGCCGATATTGAAGACCGGGGCCTGCGCGAACAGGGACCAGTGCCAGCTGGTGAAGCGGCTCCACACCGCCGACACCGAGGCGCTGCTGACGGAGAAATACGAGCCGGCGATGGATGGAGTCTGGAAACCCTGCGGCAGATTGAACGAAACCCCCACATCCGGCAGCCACTGCGCGGTGACGGGGGAGGAGACGCCGGGGGCCGGGAGGTCGATGCTGACAAAGTGGATTTCGGCCAGCGGCTGGCACTGGAAATTCCCCACCGTCAGCGTGGGCCCGAGATTCAGCCCCAGGAACAGCCGGGTGATGTCCGCCGACGGCGCGGCCGTGTAAACCGTCAGGGCCGCCGGAAGCGCGGAGCCGCCCACGGAGAGCACCGCGTTCCACGGCGAGTCCGCCGTGCCGCCGCCGGTGATGCTGATGGTTCCAGCGCCGGTCTCCTGGAAGAGGGAGGCCAGGCTCGCCAGCACATAATAAAACGGCGGCTGCCCGTCGATCTGCACGGTGCTCGTGAGCAGGGCCTGGTAGTAGGACGCCAGCGCGGTGACGGGATTGGAAAGCGACTGCGCGATCTGCTGGACGCTGGAAAACGGAGGCTGCGGCGCGGTGGACGGCCAGGAGGACGCGGCCGGGGGCGGGATGACTCCGATCAGCGCCGCGATATCGGCGGCGAAGGTGACGGTGCTGCCGCCGTCCAGGCCCAGCATGGCCTTGAAACCGCTCTGGATCAGCGCCTGCAGCTCGTCCATCGCCGCCGCCGCCAGCTGGCCCGGCGAGGTGAGGTCGATGACATCAAAATTCCCCGTCGGCGACTGGATGCCCGTCAGCTGGCAGAGCGGCAGCACATCGCCCGCGGCATCGACCGTGAGCCCCGCCTCAAACGCCCCGAAAACATAGGTGTCCCCGCCGATGCTGCCGCTGTAGAGAGGCTGGCCCGCCGTGCTGCTCCGCAGCGCGATGGAGGTTTCCAGACGGAGCGAGGACGGCCCCGCGAACTGCGCCGGCTGATTGGAGTAAAGTTTGAACTCCGCCAGCTCCAGGGTGGTCTGGAATGCCAGTTCGGCCGTGGTTCCCAGCGGGATGGGCGTGGCCTGGAAGCTCAGACCGGGATAAAAATGCCGCAGCCCGGTGTCGTCCACCCAGCTGGCCACCGAAAGGAACAGATTCCCGGGCAGCGGGGCTCCGGCGATCAGCGGCGAGAGGAAGGGATCCTCCCGCGTGCCCGTGCCGGTGACCATGGCGGGCGTCAGACCGCTGACCCCCAGCAGTCCCGAGGCGCTGTAGAGCCACGCCTTGCTGAGATCCGGGCTGGAGACAATGCTGGTGAACCACTGAATGAACGGCGCGGTGACGTTTTCCCCCTGAATCGCCAGCCCCGCGAGTGTCCACCAGGGCAGCAGCGGCAGCCGGGTATCGAGCCCGGGGATGAATTCCGACAGGCCCACCAGCGGCAGGAAATAAGCCGCCTTGTCCGCCGCATCCTGGGAGGCGTCCGCCAGAGCCGAGACAAACAGCGTGGAGGCCACCTGCATGATCTCGGACGCCGGCAGCGCCTCCAGATCCGCCAGCGAGCGGTTCACGGGCGTGGTCTCGCCGGGCAGCAGCAGCTCCAGCACCACCAGCGACATGTCCACCGCCGGTCCGGCGGCGAGGTCGATATTGGCGCTGAGCTTGACGCCGCTGAAGGCGAATTCGTTGGGCACGGTGCCGGCGGCGATGATCGGCGCGGAGACTCCGGCGGCCTGGCCCTCGATGGCGATGCCGATATTGAGCGGATAACCCGCCTCGGCCACCGTCGCGGACACGCCGGTGTCGGGATCAATCTTCAGCAGCGGCAGCAGCCCCCACGCCTCCACCAGCACGCCCTGCGGGCCGTGCAGTCCCCCGCCGCCGCCCCCGCTGCCCAGATCTTTCGTCCACGCCACCTTCACGCCAAAACCGAAAACCGTCGCGTTGCTGTCCGCCGCCGGATCGGGGTAGGACACCACGTAGAAATTCGTGGGCTGGCCGCCGTTGGCGGGATTCGGAATGGGAATCCACGTGCCCAGCAGCGCCGGGTCCGCCGCCGGCAGGCCGAGGGCGTTGCCCCCGATGCTGCCCAGGATCCGCTCCAGCAGATCCGTCAGCGCCGGGGCGTTCTGCCGCACTCCCTGCCGCGTGGCGCTGACGGGATTGTCGAACCACTCCGAATTGAGCGCGAAACCGTTGTTGGAGCCCGGCAGCAGGACGCCGGTCAGCAGACCGATGTCCGCCACCATCGGATCCAGGCTGGTGCCGGAAAGCTGGCCGGAGGAGGCGGAGGAACCATTGCCGGCGGGAACGACTGCGATGGGCATAAAAAAGGCGGAGTTAGTTCGGATTCAGCAGCGCCAGAAAGCTGGTGAGGCTGTGGTAAATATTGTCGTCGTAGGGAGTGGCCCCGTTGAGCGTGAGCTTCAGTCCCACGGTCATCGGGCCGCCGGAGATGGCCATCAGCGACGGGAAGGGATCGCCCGGCCGCGTCACCTGGAAGCTGGAGGGAGTCGCCCCCGCCGTGCCGAACTGCGTGTTGAAACTGCTCTGAAAGCTCGGGTCCCCGCTCGGCGGCGAGCCGAAAGTGTAAACAGCGGACGGGGCGGAAAAGCCTCCGCCCTGACTGGCGAAGTCCAGGGCCGCGATGTTGGCCAGGGCTCCGCCCACCCCGTGACCGGCCACGATGATATTGGTTCCGCCGACGGCCGTCAGGGCCGCCGCCGCCTGACTGCGCAGCGCCGGCCGCAGCCCCGAATAAATCTGGTCCAGTCCCGGCGCGAGCGCCGCCGGGGAAGGCAGGTAGGCCGGATAAACGATGCCCTGCTGCGTCAGGGCGCTGACCGTTTCCTCAAAACAGATCTCCCCCCGGAAGATGACGAAAACGCGTTGGTTCGGAGCATCCGTGAAAATCGCCCCCCAGCGGGTGCCGCCGGAGCTGAGAAAGGAATTGAGCGTGTAGCCGGAAACCGGCGGGCTGACCGTTGAATTCGGATGCTGGGTCTGCTGATAGGCCACCGCGGTCATCTGTGTCAGCGTCTGCGCGAGGTCCGTTGAAAAAGTGGACGGCGGGGCCGTCACCGTGCCCGGTGTGGTCGGGGAACCCGCGGGCGTGGTCAGCAGCCCGGTGTAATAAGCCCCGCTGTGCTCCCGCCAGGGATCGTCCACCTGCGCGTTGTTCAGCTCCGGCACCGTCGGGATCGCCGCCGCCAGGGCCTGCGGCACTCCCGAGCGCACCGCCCCCGGAAAAGGCACCGGCGGGGAGGCGAAGAAATCGACGTTGTCCGCATAGACATTGAACGAGGCCGGAATCGTCGAGACCAGCAGGGCCGCAAAATTGACATCCCCCATCGGCGGCGTGCTGAAGGTGTAGCACGCCGCCGTGTGGATATTGGCCGGAATCCCGCTCCGGGTCTGCCGGAACGCCATCGCCGCCAGCTGCGCCAGCGGTGCCCCCACGGCCTGCCCGATGACAATCAGCGGCAGACCGGTGACCTGGGCGGCAATCGCCGGCTGGCTGAGGGCCTTGAAGATGAGCGGCTCCGCATTGCTGACATACCGCGTCTGATAGGCCCCGGAGAAGAGGGGCGTGGCGGGCGTCACCGGACTGGCGGGCTGCCCGCTGACATTGGCGTTCAGCGCCGTCAGGCCGTACTGGTTCGGACCTCCGGAGAAAAACCTCAGAATTCCCGGCCACAGCTGCCCCAGGGCCAGCACCGCCACCGTGTCCCCGGTGGAGGGCAGCGTGGTGACCGCCAGGATCGCCTGCACGCCCGAGGACGCGTCCGAGAGGGTCTGAATGACCGTCCAGCCTCCGGGAATGAAGGTGATCGATCCCACGTCGCCGTTGGCCATGGAGGCCACCGGCTGGAGTAAAGCCGCGTCGGCGGCCTGATAGACGTTGGAGATGGCGGGCATCGGATGGGTGGTCTCGGAGTGGTTGGCGGGACGGAAAAAACCGGACGGGTGGGAGCGGCTAGGAGGCGGAGGGCAGCATCTGGGCGGAGACGATGCCCGGATTTCCGGGCGGGGACCCGTTCGGCCCCCAGTTTCCGCCGATGGAGGTGTTGCCGCCGGGCTGCTGCGTCGCGGGACTATTGCCCACGGCCTCATTCATGCCGCCCGCGCCCGGATTTCCCGCCTTGCCCGGAGCGCCGCCCATCCCGACTTCCCCCGGAACCGAAGTCCCGAAGACCTGATAGGATGCGCCCTGGGGGTCCACACCCTGTTTTTCCCCGTAATAAATATAGATGTCGCCCCCGTCACCGCCGCCCCCGCCCGGCATTCCGTCCATGCCCCGGCCGGCATTGCCGCCGATGCCGCCCAGGGTCGGCTGGCAGGCCGCGTCGTGCCACCAGCCGGCCTTGAGGCAGCTGGCGGCGTTGATTCCGCCATCCTGGCCCTTGCCTCCGCCGCTGCCCGTGCCCCCGGCTCCGCCAACCCCGCCCGCGCCTCCCTGGGTCTGGATCACGAGGTCGCTCACCAGCCGCCCGACGATCAGGCAGAGCGTCGGCGCTTTCGGCGCCTGGCCTCCGGCGATGCCGTAATTGCCGGGATTCCCCGGCCCGCCGGCGGTGCCGGAAAGAGCGCAGGTGCAGTTCCCCTTCTTGTCGCAGGTGCCCCCCTGGGCGGGAGGATCACCGGTGAAGTCAGGACTGGCCGGGGAACCGGGAGTGCCGGGAGCGCCAATCTGCCCATTGGGGCCAAAAACAATGATATCCGGGTTCATGGGAATAAAGTGAGTGAATGATTGAGTAAGTGATTAAATGGGGCGGCATGGGATTCCCGCCGCCGCCGTCAGGGGTTCGGAACCATGCTGATCGAGCCCGCCGCGGCATTGTTTCCGGGGTTTCCGCCATTGCCGCTGTCCCCGTTCTGGGCGGATCCGAAAGTGTAGGCTGCGGGGTTGTAATTGCTTCCCTGGGTCCCGGCGGGATCGCTTCCCCCGCTGCCGCCCCCGCCCCCGCCGCCGCCCAGGCCGGGCTGGCCGCCGTAACCGCCTTTGTTGATGATATTGATGGAGAACGGACTGACGGACGAGGTGTAGTAAAAGAACGACGCGGAACCGGGCGCGGCGTCGCCGGGCACCCCGCCGACCCCGCCGACCCCGCCGAGGCCGCCTTTTCCGGGAGCCTGACTGGAGCAGACATTGGGTCCGGCCCCCACGGCGCCGTTGCCGCCCTGGCCGCCCACTCCGCCGATGCCGCCCTGTCCCCCGTCCTGGGCATTGCCGCCGCCGGAGTAAAGATTGTAGACCCCCGTCACGACGCCCAGATAGGCGATCACAGCGGGCGGAGTCACCCCGTTCTGCCCGCGCGTGCCGGCGGTTCCGGTATAGCCGGTATCACCGTTCACCGCGGTGGTGGAGGGGGTGCTGCAGATCGTGGTCGGATTTTTTCCTCCGCTCGAACCGGTCGCCCCGGGCGAGGCCGACTGCTGCTGCCCCTTGGCGGGCTGCGCGGGCGGCACGGCGGGCGGTGGCGGCGCGAGGCCATAGACGGTGAAATTCTGCGTGGCCGGAGGATCGCCGGGAGGACTGTCATTCTCCAGGGCCTGCACCGAGGACGCCGCCTCGGCGGTGGTCTGCTGGCACTGGAGCGTGCAGGGCGAGGCAAAAGCCACCGCTCCCCCGGCCTCCACCGTCAGGGTGCCGATGGTGATCACCTGCATCGGATCCCCGGGCGCGCCGAAGGTGTAGACCGTGCCGGCGTTCACGACGATGTCCTGCACCGCCGCCACGGCCACGACCGTCGGGAAATGCACGGCATTGATCATGTCCAGGGTCCGCTCGCTGATCCTCCGCGAATTGCCGACCAGATAGGCCTGCCACGCCTGCTGGAGCACCACATGCTCCTCCTGCGTGAGATTCTCCTTCACCCAGCAGTTATTCGGAGCCTTGGCCGCCAGCGCGAGGCGCTCCGGCGGCAATTCCGGCGGGTAGGAGATATTCCGGTCCCGCATCCGGCCCGAGAGAAAAGCGGAATCCGGGATGCCCACCAGCTCCTTCATCTGCTGCACGCTGGTGATGGTGAACAGCTTCGTCGCGACGTTGCTCAGGGCCGAGCCGCAGATGAAGGCCTTCCCGCCGGCGGGGCCGGAGCCGGCCGCGGGCTGGACATCGGATTCCGAAAGGCCCCAGGTTTTCACCTGCGCCCAGAAGGCGGCCTGTTGTTCGGGGGACAGATCTTTGAATTTAGCGGACATGGTCGGTGACGGATTTGAAATGGTTGTTAAAATTAACCCCGGTCAGAGTGACGGGACCGGGCCTTAGTCGTTGGCGGAGAACGCCACCTGGGTGTTGATCACGGTGTTCGCGGTGGAGGAAATCTGAGCCCCCGCGCCAAGGCTCAGGCTCCCCAGAATGAACAGCACATAGCCGTAGGGATTCACCCCGGCCTCGGAAATCCCCTGCACGGAAAGAATGACTCCCGGCGCCAGAGTCAGGCTCTGGGCCGCGATCACGGTCAGCGTCATCGGGAAAAGCGAGGCATTGATCAGATCCGCGTTCGGCGAAGCCTTTGTGGAGTCGCCGAACACATGGGCGTCCAGCGACCATTTAAGATACCGCATCTGCGCCGGCGTGACCGCCGGCGCTCCCGCTGACGCGCCTTTCGGCAGGCCGCTGATCGCCTGCGGGGCCGGCAGACCGCCGCCGCCGGAGGAAAAAATGGCGTTGGGCAGGCCGATGATGGCATTGAGCTGACTCAGATCCGCCACCTGCACGGTGGTCACGAAGGACGCCGGAACCGGACCGGAGGCGGTCACGTTAATAATGTTATCCCAGCTGGCCGAAGGCTGCAGACCGGCATTGGTGACGGCGGTGTCGAAACTCTGAAGCTCAGCCGCCGTGAGGGTGAGGTCAGGAGTGGAAAAGTCAGGCATGGATTAGGTGGTGGTTGATAACTGTTTATCGGAAATTTTCTGGCAACTCACTGGCAATCAATGGTTTTCAGAATGGAAATTCGAATTTCAATCACATTGAAAATGAGCGTTCCTCCCCGGAGGGATAAATTCAATCCGTCCGGACATCGCGTTAATGCAATATTGTCCCTGTCAGGCGGCCCGGAATTCCGGGGACGCTGTTATGTCGTCACGGGCCATGCGCCCATCTGTTATGGCATCCGGTTTCGGGATGAATAATGCGGGGGCATGCTGCCCGTCAGTTGATTCAAAATCAGGAAACGATTCTCTCGAAAAACATCTTACTCAGGGAGGTGGGGAGATTTATCGAATTTTTTCATGGATGCAAGATTATTTTTAATAATTTTCATCGGTAGTGGATTCTGTGATTTCCACCGGAAGCGGCTAGTTTTCTTGAATTTTAACGCCGATCCTGACGGACAGCGGAATTTGTATTATTCTCCATCTGTGTGACGGTCATCGGGTTACAGGAATTGGCATCCGTCTTTTTCCGGAAATGAGTGAGTGTTCCGGTGTGGGAAGCCGTTAAAAGCGAGCTCCCGATTTTGGTCAAACACATAAAAAATGTATTTCGCGTAATCCCTCCATCGCATGTGATTTTCCGGCTTCCTTCCGGATAGTTTTCATTTATCGTGAATTTCAATGCAACTCACTGACAATCAGGACGTTCTGTTTCTGGAGGCTCTGCTGGATTTAAAGCGCGGCCCGCCCGGCCGTTGAGCGCCGGCGCGGTCCGCACTCTTCTCGCGGGCGGATGGACTCCGGAGGGCACAGCGCCCGCGCCTTTCACGGAGGCGGCGGCCATCCGTTTCACGGGAGGCAACTTCCGTCTTCTGGAGCGCCCGCATTGCCCGGATCCATGGCCTGAGGGTTCTCACGGCGGAGGCGGTCAGCGCCGCCTGTGGGAACTGTCATTGCGGGCAGCGCACCGGTCATTTAATTCAGGAGAAAAGCGGCCAAATAATTCGGGAAGTGACAACCCCCAGCCCGATGGAACATCGGGCGCTGCGGGCCCATCGTGCGAATTGTGGAAATTGGACTGTCTTGTTATTGATTCCCCAAGCGTTCCAAATTCCGGCCTTACCGAGCCCTGATGCATGCCTTCCCCGCCAGCCACCGCCGTCACCGATGCCACCTTCGAACTCTGGCATCACCTCAGCCGGTTCTCCGCCGCCGAGACCGATGTGGCGCTTACCCACCTTCAGGAATGGATTGCCGCAGAAATCGATGCCGACAATGTCATCTGGATCGGTGGCATCCGCATCATGGAGGGACCGGATGCCCGCGCGGATCCTTTCCTCGGCTGGCGTCTGCGGGACCGCGTCGCCTTGCGCCCAGATCCCGCTCCCTACCGCGCGCAGCTTAATACTACAGTTGCAGATATTTCAAAGCTTTCCTCCGCCTGAAATGAAAATA
>JAZKFB010000019.1:0-27112 GCA_040386695.1 Verrucomicrobiota bacterium | reverse complement strand
GATGATTTTGCCATCCCCAATCGTGGCACAACGCAGCCGTCCCGCGCTCCATACCGACGGTCATCCGTCAAACGCTTACGGTCATCCGTCAACTGCTTACCATTTTAAGAAGTTCCCAACTGGATGTTTATCGGCGATGCCGGAGCCGGGCAGCGCTCCGCGATCCTCTACAGTCTGCTGGGCAGCTGCCTGCGCCGGGGGATCAATCCGCGCGCCTATCTGCATTGGCTTTTCCAGCAGCTGCCGGCCCGCCACGAATCACACCGTCCACACCCCTGACTCCGGCGGCTTTCGCCGCGCTCAGCACTCCCGTTCGGGATCAAATCCCGCAGGCCGCCTGATCACCGAAGCACCGCCAGGACGGGATATCCGCAGCCCGGACAGGGCACGCATCAAACGCCTACGTTTTTACGTTATTACAATCAGTCAAGCTGAACGTAACCATAGAGACCCTGGAGGCCGCCCTCGCGGCCAAAGCCGCTTTCTTTAAAGCCGCCAAAAGGACTGGCGGGGTCGAACTGGTTGAAGGTGTTCGCCCAGATGACACCTGCTTTGAGTTTTTTGGCGATCTGAAAAACTTTACTCCCCTTGTCCGTCCACACGCCCGCACTCAGCCCATAACAGGTATTGTTGGCGCGCTCCACCGCTTCCGCCGGAGTGCGGAAAGTGAGAATACTGAGCACCGGCCCGAAGATTTCCTCCCGGGCAATCCGATGACTAGCGGTGACTTCCGTGAAGAATGACGGTGGGAAAAAGAAACCTTTGCCGGGAAGCGCGCACGGAGTCTGATACAGTGACGCCCCCTCATCCACACCGCTTTGCACCAGACTGCGGATTTTCTCAAGCTGTGCCCGGCTGTTGATGGCCCCGATATCCGTGTTTTTGTCGAGGGGGTCACCCACCCGCAGCGTCCGCAGCCGGTCGCGCAGCTTGCGGACCACGACGTCATGCACACTTTCCTCCACCAGCAGGCGGCTGCCGGCGCAGCAGACATGGCCCTGGTTGAAATATATGCCCTGCACGATACCCTCAACGGCCTGATCCAGCGGGGCGTCGGCGAACACAATATTCGCGGCTTTGCCCCCCAGTTCGAGTGTCAGCTTTTTGGAAGTGCCGGCTGCCGCCGCCGCGATCTGTTTCCCGACTTCCGTGGAACCGGTGAAGGCGATTTTATCCACTCCCGGATGATTCACCAGAGCGGCTCCCGTCGCACCTGCTCCCGTAAGGATGTTCACCACTCCGTCCGGCAGTTCCGCCTCCCGGCAAATCTCCGCGAAATGCAGCGCGGTCAGCGGCGTGGTTTCGGCGGGCTTGAGCACCACCGTATTCCCGCAGGCCAACGCGGGCGCGATTTTCCAAGCCAGCATGAGCAGCGGAAAATTCCACGGGATTATCTGTCCGGCGACTCCCAGCGGCCGGGGATTCCGGTTCGGAAAAGCGTAGGCCAGCTTATCCGTCCAGCCGGCGTGATAAAAAAAATGGGCGGCGGCCAAAGGAAGATCCACATCCCGGCTTTCGCGGATTGGCTTGCCCCCATTCATGGTCTCCAGCACTGCCAGCGCACGGGCTTTCTCCTGAAGAATTCTGGCTATGCGGAAGAGATATTTCCCGCGCTCACCGGCAGACATCCCGGACCACACGCCCTCATAAGCTTGGCGTGCGGCCACCACCGCGCGGTCCACATCCTTCACGTCCGCCTCGGCCACCCGGGCCAGGACCTGCTCCGTGGCGGGATTCAGGGTTTCAAACGTCCGCTCGTCCGCGGCGCGGGACCATTTGCCATCAATGAAAAGCCCATATTCCCTGCGGATATCCACCTTCAGTGACTCCGGGGCCGGCGCATAATCCCAGTCCGAATTGAAATCCAGAGCCATCGCCTGCTCCCTCACCTGAATCTTTCCCGATTCACCATCAACCGCAGCTCCCTCCTCCGCCACACGGGCAATTTTACGGGCTGAAGGGGACAGCTGCGGGGTGCGGCGGGATTTCATGCTTCTGACTAAACCACGTCCCTGCCCCGGCGGTAGAAAAAAAGAGGGCGGCCACCGGATTTCCGGCGGCCGCCCTGGGATTTCAGCATTCCTGCAGGAAATGCGTTTTTCGTGAACTACTGGGTAAGCTGCTTCACCTCCGTCACGCGGTAGGTGTAGAATTTGTCAATACGGGGCACCTTGACAGGATCAATTGTCTGCGCGTTCAACAGGGTGTAGTCGATAGAGTTAAGCTTCGTGTCCCGGGCATCCGCGGACCTCTCGATCAGGCAGGAGCCACGCCATTCCGCCGTCACCGCGTCCACCACGGAGTCGAAATTCTTGGGATCCGTGCTGCGGGCTTTCTGGAGCGTCTGGGCAACCATATGCAGTTTGAACACATTGGAGCGCACCGTCACGCGGGGATAGAGGTTCGCATAAGGCCGCTCCCGGGCGTTGTCCCCGGTGATGCGGTGATTCTCCCAGAAGCCCTTGCGGTTGAACTGATCCGTCTGACCGATGGTCCAGGCAAGATCCCAAGTCTCGGTGCCGTCATATTTGTCATCATTCTTGTCGGGAACCAGCCAGATCTCACAGATTTCACTGGCGCTGCGGAAGGAATTGAACGCCAGGGGGAAACCCTCGGGATCGGTTCCTGTCATGTAGCGCTGGGTGAATTGTTTTACTGTCTCATCAACGTTCAGCCAGTAGCGGTAAGTGGGATCGTCGTTGTTCGGGGAGCCATCCGTGCTGACTTTTTTGTATTTCGCCGCCGCCTCCTTCGGAATGGCCAGCATGCGCTCTCCACGAAGCAGCGCATGCAGTGCTGTTGTGCGATTGATATACAGGAACGGGAAAATCTGCTGATTCAGATTGATTGTTCCCTTGGTGGAGAACGGTTCACTGATGGAGTAAGGCTCCACCACCGGCATCCAGAACATATCCAGAAAGAAGTGATCCCTGGGGCCGCAGAAGTTGGCAAAAGGAAGTCCTTTCGGGGGCTCGCTATCCTGCACGCTGGTCATGGTTTTCTGTATATCATTCATGCCGGGATCCGGACGGAACCGCAAAGTCTGCCACGGAACACGCGCCTGGAGGCCGCTCGGGATGGAGCCGAAATCAACAGGGGAGCGGATCAACAGATTCGGCGAGATGTTCTGGGCGGGTTTTCCGTCACTTGTCTTCAGAGGCATCGTCAGTTTGGTAAAGTAAGGAATACCGCCATTGTTCCGGCGGTCCCCCTCATCCGGATAGTTCATATACGGCCCGTCCTCCGCCGCGCCGATACCGGTGTCGAAATCCCCGGTCTCATCGGGATCGGAGGAACCCCGGTTGGCCAGAACCTCGTGTCCGTCACGGCGGCCGAAAGCAAAAATACTGCGCCGGCTGCTGTCCCTGCTGGCCGCCTCCTGCAGTTTCTGGGGAGGAACCTCCTTGGCATCCTGAGGTTTTGTAAGGGTGCCTATAGCCACCGTTCCCGCCTTGAAGTTCATGTCCTTCTGGTCCACGGCCGGCAGAGGGAGGCTGCTCATAGGATTGCCGGAACCAGGCGCGATATACTGGGGGACGTCGCTGCGGTTGATGATCGTCTGCGGGTTGTATTTGGCGTTTGTGATTTGCCTCGAGCCCGGGATTTCATTCGACTCGTAGAAGGAGTATCCCATTTTTGATTTGTAATTCAGATTGGCGACATAGAGGTCATTATCCATACGCAGGGTGGTCGCGAGGCGGTAGTCCCCGTGGGGAATCACAAAGCTGCGGACCACGGTCCCGGGATCTGGGAACTGGTTTGCGTTCGGCGCCATGGTATATTTCAGCGCCTGCTTCCGGAGGGACGTTCCAGTGAAGGGAAGTATGAGATTGGATGTGAAATCAGTGGGCAGTCTGAGATCCACAGCACTGGTGACATTGCTGCTGCTGGCCCCGCCATCCAGGATCATGATGCGCACGGCGCTTAAGGGATCAGCCTGAAGAGGAATCGTCACCGCATTGTCATTGTCAGCTGTTTGGAGTATGCAGATCGGGGCACAGATGGCGAAATTGTTTCCTCCATCCTCACCCGCCGTGCCCATTCCCATGACAGCCCGCGGACCCTGCATGCCGCCGTAAGGAATCAGACCGACAGCGTTGGGGCGGGCGCCGGCGCTTATTGCCTTGCTGCTTCCTCCGTAGCTGTTATTACGGTCCACGCAAAGCCTGAGCGACTCGGGCCCCTTATTACCTCCGACCATGTGATACAGGGGAAGCACATCGGTTTTGTTGGCAAAGTTTCCGCCCGCAGATCCCGGATCACCGGCGGTCGGTGTTGAAATCATGATTCCGCTCCCGGGCATCACTGGAGCCCAGCCCAGTTTGGGATTGAACCCGCTCATCACAAAACCAACCTCCACCAGATAACGCGTTCCTGAAACATTATCATCGTCAGCCAGCTGTCTGGATGGGCTGCCGGCCGGTATGAAGTTTTTTAATGCGTTCCATTCAGCGGAACCGCCGTCCGATCCTTTCTTTTTGGCGGCGACATTCACCACCATGGCGATTTCCGCAGGGGCCAGAAGCTTGCCCGCGCCTTTGGGGCAGCGGTGAATGAAGCCGTTGTAAGTGAGGTTGTTGGCATGCTGACCAGCATCCCCGCAGCCGCAGAGACCGGTGGACTGGCCATTTCCGTCATCATACCTGTCCGCCACTTGGAGAAAAGCGGGCTGCATGTTGATGGAACGGGTGTAATCCAGCATGTTCAGCAGGATTTGCGTGCGGTCCGAGGCATCCTGCAGCGTGTAGCCGTTCTGCTTGTTGTAGTTATTATCCGCGAAACGGTTTCTGGTGGCCGGATTGTATCCCGAAGGATATTTGGACGCCAGGGAAAGACCGGCGGCATCCTCCGGGAAGCCGGCCAACTGGAAAGGCTGCGCGCCCGGATAGCCTGACGGATAGCCGGGAATCGGCAGACGGGACAGTTCCTTGAGATATCTCATGAGATTGATGTCCCGCTGAGGGTCCAAAGCGAGTTCCGTGGCGTAGTATTCCAAGTGCCGTGAAGTTGGGTTGTAGCGTTGAAAATAATAAGGACGGTTGCCGATGGTGCTGTTGATGGCCATGGTGACGTCATAAGGGCTCACCCCGGTGGGGGGAGCGGCCACTGTCACTGCTGTGCTGGCAAGAACGGTTTTGACATACTGCGCTGCCCGGGTGTCCATGGGGAACATGGAGACACGGGGGAAGCCCTGATTGGTCAGTTCCGGCGAGTGGCTTTTGTGGGTCAGGAAAAACTGCGCGCGCTCCAATCGTTGCAGAAATTCGCCTCTGGCGTCCTTGCCCTGGCTTTCCAGGTTCTCGCGCGGACTGTTCAGACTCTTGTTGGTGGCCCCGGAGGCTTTGAAATAAACCTCATCCAGAGAAGTGAACAAGTGGTCATCTCCCTCGAAATTGACGGTGGTTCCGGCTTTGGGAGTGGTGATCGTGCCGCCAAGGGTGCCGACCTCCCCTTTGGAGGTATTGCCAACGATGAAAGGAGCCAGATCCCAGATAAGATTAGCCTCCTCCTCCTTCAGACGCGCCGCCATACTGTGGCCGAGGGGCATTTCGAAGCTGCCGTCCGTGCTGGCGTAACGGCGGCCAGGGAACAGCACCGCGCAAAGATCCACAGTGGCCGGGTGGCCGGGATAACGCTGATACTCACCTGCGAGCGGCTGAGTTTTTGCCAGCCATATATCCTCCAGGGAAGTTGTGCGGGGAGTGTCCCAGATGGCGGGCACCGAGGCGGTGTTCACATTGACTTTGCAGGACTCATCATCCGCCCACCAAGCCATGCGGCCCACAATCGGATTCAGCCTGGAGACTTCGCCGCCATCCTTGCCGTTCAGGGAAGTGAACTCCTTGGTGTCATTCAGGTAACCCAATGTGCCATCCTGCAGCTGATAGATCCAGCGCACCGGCATTGCCAGCTGTCCGTCCCTCGCATCGACACCACGGATTCTTTTGGTCAGGGAAGTCTGGCTGAATTCAAAACCCTCGACATTGACCTCGCGGTCCGCCGTGCCATTGTAGGCCCGGGGATCCACGATCGGGTAGCTGAAGCCTTCCCTGTCGGTGGCGCCGGTGGCTTTCGCCCGGTCACCTGTGGCCGCCGTGTAAACGGGGCGGTTCAAATCCGTGAATTCGTCAGGCCGCTCCGCCCAGTCAGGGACTATGTCGTCATTGATGGACTCCAGAAGTCTTGACGTCTCGCCGGGTTTAAGATCCCCGAGCTGGGGAACTTTGGAGGAGTAGAGTTTGTAAACCCGGTTTTTTGCCTGTTCACGGCCGCTGTAAGTGCGGATGGCCCCCGGCTGCGAGGTCCAAGTGATGATATTGCGCGGGTCACTGCCACTTGCGGGGGTCAGTCTGGAGGCTTCGCGGAACTGTGCGATGACGAGATTGATGATGGTGTCCTTCAGAGTCGTCACCCGCTGGATTTCCACAGACCCCTTGGCGGTGGACTGCGCGGTCTGCGCCATATTAAAGAAGGAGATGACCAGCACGGTCATCAGGGTGATGATCGCCAGTACCGTGAGGATGGCGACGCCCTGCTGTTTTTTATGGCCCGAGACCAGCAGGCGGGCCTTCAGGCGTTGGATGAGCGTTGGTTTCATAATCTGGAGGGAGAGGGGACAGAGAATTTCCAAGGGGCGGAGGACAATTTTTGCACCCACGGGGCGGGTATACCGAATTTACATTGACCATACAAGAAATATTCGCTCTTTTCTCAATGGCGGGTAAAAACAATTTTTCCACCCCGCGTGGTCCCCCGGACCGATTTCTCTTGCCTCTCCCGCATGTATCTCATATGTAAATACAAAAATCAACTCTCCCCCATGAAAAATTCCATTCTTTTCCGTCTCCGCCTCCGCTCCAGGGGTTTCACTTTGGCCGAGGTGATGATCGCCATGGGCATCGTGGCCAGCGTCATGGTGGCGTTGCTCGGTATGATCCCACTGGGAGTGCGCTCCGTGCGCGAGGCCGCGAATCTCACCATCTCCGGGCGCATTGCTCAGGAGGTGATCAGCAATATCCAACAGTCCAACTGGGGTGAAATTGAAAAAACTTTTGACGGGAATGCCTTCAAATTTGACAATGAAGGCTTTCTCATCAGGGCTGACAGCAAGGAGCAGGTGGCCACCTATGAGGCCCGGGTGGAGATTACGGATGACAGCGAAATCAGCTTTGGAGACACGAAATATCCCAAAGACACCCTGCGCAAGGTGCTGGTGGCTGTGGAATACACGCCTGATGGTCTGAAAATCATTCCCCGGGCGAACCAGGTGAAGGATGGGAATCCCAACATCCGCAACTATAATTTTTACGTCGCCAACCAGAACAAAACCAATTAGCCAGCAGCGCCGCGCTCCTTCGCTTTCCTTTTCTGAACTCAGACTTCCACCCCCATGAAACCGCTTTTCAAACTGTCCCGCGCCAGTCGACGCGCCTTCAGTCTTATTGAGCTGATGGTGTCCATCACCGTCCTTTCCATGCTTCTTGTCATTGTGTTCCAGATGCTGGAACAAATGCAGAAGACATGGAAACGCACCCGTCAGTCCGTCTCCGAATTCAAGGACGCCCGCACCGGCTTTGACGAATTGAGCCGCCGGCTGGGACAGGCCACGCTGAACGCTTATTTTGGCTACCGCCGGCAGACCGCCGCCATTCCCGGCTCCAATGGAAACAAAGTGACTTACGGCACCGGCATCACTCCTGAATCCGAGCTGCAGTTTGTCTGCGGTCCCTCCTCCCTTCTGTTTGGAACCGCCATAGCCAAAGGGGTGGGCAGCCGGCCAGGTCACGCCGTTTTTTTCCAGGCTCCCTTCGGCTTCTGCATCCAGCGTTCCAAGGAAAATAAAAACCGGCTCGAATATGAGCAGCTGAATTCATTGCTCAACGCCTGGGGTTATTACGTTGAATTCAATTCGGATGAACTGGACCGTCCCCGGTTCCTGAGCAGCATCAAGAACGCCCCAGCCCCCCGGCTCCGCTACCGGCTCATGGAATTCCGGCAGCCCACGGAATATCTCCAAATTTACAAACTTTCCCTGCGGGAGTTAAGATCCAATAGCGCGAAGGAATATTATAAATGGTTCACGGAGGGACTTTTCAGCGTAAACTCCCCTTGGAACACCGCACTGGAGCCGCCGGCCGGGGAAACTTTCTTCCGCACCACGCGTCCGCTGGCCGAAAACATTATCGCCATGCTGATTCAGCCCCGTGAAGCCACCTCCTCCAACGGCACGAAAAAAATCGAGGATCTGGCCCCCGAATTTCTCTACGACAGCCGCAACTGGCAGTGGAGCGCCAGCAAATCGCCGAATGTCCTTCGTTCCAAGCATCAGCTGCCGCCCATCATGGACGTCACGTTTGTGGCTGTGGATGAGGCCTCGTTCGGCAATTTTATTACCCGGACTGAAATCCAGAAGGTTGAGGACGATCCACTTCTGGTGCCTAAAGAATCCTTCACCAAGGCCACTCAATACATCAAAGATCTGGATGATCTGAAATTGAGACTTACGGAACTGAAGCTCGAATTCCGAATTTTCAGCACCTCCATCCGGTTGCGCGAATCCAAATGGATCGAATAGCTCCCGGAATCCCTTCAGAAACCCCTGTTTTTCCTTAATTGCATGAAAATCAATTTTCGCTCCACCATCCATCGGGGCTTCACGCTGGTCGAAGTGCTTGTCGTGCTGGCCATTATCTCGATCATTATGTTCTTCTCCGTCCCTAATATGGGGGAAATCATCAAGGGATCGAAGCTGACCGAGGGCGGGGATCAATTAAAATACGATCTGGGCGTGGCCCAAATGACCGCCGTCAAAGAAAATCTGACGGTCGAAGTGCGCTTTTATCAATACAAGCTGCCGGAAATGGACCCCACCCTGTCGCAGTCCAGTTATTCCGCCTACCAGATGTTCACGCTTATTCCCGACAGCACAAGACCTTCCGATCCAAAGGCGGAACGGATTCTGGCTCCTTTCGGGAAAATCAAAAAGCTGCCCTCGGGCGTTATTATTCCCGCCAGCGAGACTTGGAGCACGCTGGTCTCGCACAGTTCCATCGCCACCGGTGAACAACAGGTTCCGGGTCTGATTCCGACCGAAAAAAATACCAGCGCCACTTACCGTTCTTTCCAGATCAATCCGGATGGCTCCACCAACCTGGACACCAGTGGAGTCAATTCCTGGTACGTGACGCTGATTAATTTCACGGATCTTGAAAAAGCCGCCGGAGCTGTGGAGGCTATCGCTCCCGATAACTATATCTGTATTCAGGTGGACCCCTTCAACGGCGGATCGCGCTGGTATCAGCCGAACTGAACCGGATTCATCTTTCGTGTCCTGAAAGCGGCGCGCCGTCCTGCGGTTGCGCCGCTTTCTGTTTCCCCTCAATCTGGGCGAAACCCACCATGACCGGCGACCGCGAGCAATTCGGAACCGCCCTCGGCCTCTCCGCCGGGGTGAATGCGGTGCTGTTTCTCGCCATCGTCTGGGCCATGGCCGTGCAGCGGGGGCTTTTCCCGCATTCCAGGCCGGTGTCCGCGGAACCGGAAATGACCGAAATCGTGCTTTCCATGGAGCCGGAATCCCGGCTCCCGGAACCGGAACTTTCCCCGGCCGTCAAAGTCAGCCCCACCCCCAGGCCCAAAGCGGATCCGCGCTTTGTGGAGGCCCCGGACGGCACTCCGGAGCAAAGTCCCGAAAATAGCCGGACCACTCTGATTTCCAGCCGGAACACACGCGCGGCTTCGGAACTGGATGCGGAGGAGAATGGAGCCGAGGGCCTGCCCACGGTGCATGGTGCCCCGGACCGTCCGGTTCTGGATCTGCGGGACAGTGATTTCCGTGATGGGGATTCTCAATCCACCACGCCTTCGACCGCCGGCGCGGCCATGAAAAGCCCCGCTCCGGAGCCGTTGCCGCTGGACAGACCTCCGTCAGCGCTGAGGGCACATCCCCTTCAGTCCCCGCCCGGGTCCACTCCTGCCGAAGCTCCGCCCCTGGCTTTCAGGGATAATTTTTCCCCTCATACCGTGCCGCTCCAGGCTTCGAGGCCGGCGGCTCCCGTCACTCCGCCGCCATCTGAAATCCCTCCCGCTCCTTTGGATTCCAGGCCGCCGGCAGCCCTGCGGTCCCAGCGGCGGGCCGCGCGCATTTCCGGAAAAATAACCAACAAAGGCAGCGCCTCTGTCGATGCCCTCAAAACACCGGAAGGACGTTATGATCAGGCCAACTATGCGGCTTTTGAGAAAAACTGGCGTCCCCGGCAGGCTGGTTTGAAGGGTCTCATCCAGCGCGGCTCCGTGGAGGTTTATTATGAAATCGATGCCCAGGGCAGAATCTCCGGCGTCAAACTGATGAATCCGGGCGAAGCCAACCCCATTCTCCAGGATCTTGCCGTCTCCTCGGTTCTCAATGCCAAGCTTCCGCCGCCGCCGCCGGAACTTTTCGATTTCCCGGACAGCTCCGGCAATGGCGGTCGGCTGCGGCGCATCTTCACCTTCCTGCACTTCTGACGGCTGAAGGCCAATGCCCCCATTGTGCCTCCGTCCTCATTTCCGGTTTTCTCCCCCATTCTTTGCCTGTCCTCCTCATGCCAGCCGCCGGTTTCACCGACAATTTTTCCTTCAGTCTTCAGACTCTGCTCGACTTCTTCCGCACGGGCGGATGGTTTATTTTTCCCATCGTCGTGTGCTGGTTCATCTCCGTCACCGTCATCATCTGGAAAGCGCTCGATCTCAGGCGACGGTGCATCATTCCCCCGGACCTCGCGGCGGAACTGGAAAATGTGGGCTCCACTCTGAGACAGGGGAAATTTCCCGCGCTCCAGGCCAGACTCCAGGCGGATCCCAGCATTCTGGCGCGGCTTTGCCGGGTCGGTATCAGCGGCCGGCACACCACCCTTGAATCCGCCAGCCGGGCCACGGAAACCGCCGCCCGTGAGGAAGTCTCACGCCTGGAGCGTGGCATACCCGTGCTGGAAATCATTTTCACCATCGCTCCCATGCTGGGGCTGATCGGCACTGTCAGTGGGCTGGTCCGCATTTTTTCCTCTCTCGGCACAACGTCAGCGCAATCCGCCGCCCAGGCGCGGGAAATCGCGCACGGCATCGCCGAAGCCATGAACACCACCATCGCCGGGCTGGTCGTCGCCGTTCCCGCGATTATTGCCCAGGTGCTTTATTCCCGGCAGCTGGAACGTATCGCCCTCCGGCTTTCTACGCTCATCACCGATTTCCTCGACACCTGCTGGAGCCATTCCCCCAACGGCGGATAAAACAAGACCGCCCCCGCGCCATCCCGGCGGGCAATCCATAATCACCTGGCCATGCCCTCCGTGGTTCCCTTTCCCCTCCTGTCCTTCGCGCCCTTCTGTTCAAATTCCTGAACCCACCCGCTCACCGACCGCCGCCCGCGTGAACTTTTATCAAAAACGCCGCCGCACTCCGGCCCTGCAGATTATCTCGATGATCGATATCCTGATCATCCTGCTGATCTTTTTGGTCGTGAGCACCTCCTTCAAGGAGATGCAGACCGCCCTGAACGTTTCCCTGCCCTCCAGCCGGGAAATGGCCCTCGGCACCGCGCCGGTGGATGGGCGGATCAGCCTTTCGGTTACCGGAGAGGAGAAAATCCACCTCGCCGACGCCGAAGTCAGCGCCATTGAACTCCCGGACGCCCTCGCCAAAATGAAAACCGCCCGTCCGGACGCCAAACTGGAACTGCGCATGGACGAAAAAGTCTCGCTCGGTCTGATGATGAAACTTTGGGACGCCCTCACCAAAGCCGGCTTCAAAGTCAATGACGTTCCCGTCCGCGCCCTCCGCGCACAGGACAAAAAGTGAAAGAGGTGAAGCTTCAGGCCATGCCACCTGGAAAGAGGATCAGACATCGTTTGCGCCGGAAGGCCGGGAGGGGTTGGATGGGGGATGGATTTGCCGAATGAAGTGCATGAGTTGATCCGCATGGCGCTGGCCGAGGACATCGGACCGGGCGATGTGACGGTGGAGTTTTTTGTGCCCGCTGACGCCCGCGCCCGCGCCCGGGTGATGGGGCGCGAGACCGGGGTGCTGGCCGGGCTGCCGGTGGCGGAGGCGGTTTTCCGCGCGGTTGATCCCGCGCTTTCGCTGACCACGCACAAAAAAGACGGGAATCCCCTGGCCGCCGGGGATACCGTGCTGGAAATCGCCGGCTCCACGCGGTCGATTCTGACCGCCGAGCGCACGGCCTTGAATTTCCTCCAGCGCCTGAGCGGAATCGCCACCCAGACCGCCGCCGGAGTCGCCGCCATCGCGCAGGCGGGCGGGCGCACGCAGCTTCTGGACACGCGGAAAACCACGCCCGGCTGGCGCTGGCTGGAGAAAAGCGCGGTGCGCGCGGGTGGCGGGCGGAATCACCGCACGGGCCTGCACGACATGGTGATGGTCAAGGACAACCACCTGCCGCAGTCCGGCGGGTTGAGCGGACTTCAGGCCTCCATTGATGCGGTGCAGAAGGCGCATCCGGGCATGAAAGTGGAGCTGGAGGCGGACACGGTCGGGCAGGTGCGCGGGTTTCTGACTCTGCGCGGTGTGGATTTCATTCTGCTGGACAATATGTCTTTGGAGGAAATGCGGGAGTGCGTGGTGCTCGCCGAAAGCGCCGGTGTGAAGCTGGAGGCCAGCGGCGGCATCACCCTGGAGCGGCTGCCGAAAATCGCGGCCACGGGCGTGGATTTCATCAGCTCCGGCGCGCTCACGCATTCGGTGAAGGCGCTGGATCTGGCGCTCGATTTCGGGGAACGGCTCTTTTGAAATTTTCCTGAAAACCACTTCCTGAAAAATTTCCTCCGGTCATGAGCGCCATTTCCTCCGAACCGCTGGACCTGGACCGCATCCGCCGCGCCCTGCCCGACCGGCGCGTGGAGTATTTCGCCAGAACCGGCTCCACCAACGACGAGGCCCGCCGGCTGGCGCTGGAGGGCGCGCCGGACGGCACTGCGGTGCTGGCCGATGAGCAAAGCGCCGGGCGCGGGCGGCGCGGGGCGCGGTGGGTTTCGCCGCCGGCCCGGAATCTGATCGTCTCTGTGCTGCGGCGTCCGGGAGCCGCCCTGCCGCCGGAGCGCTGGGCGCGGCTGACGCTGGCCGCCGCTCTCGCGGGCTGCGATGCCCTGGACAGCACGCCGGGTCTGAGCGCGCGGGCGGAGGTGAAGTGGCCGAATGACCTTTATTTGTCAGGTAAAAAGGTCGCCGGCATCCTCGTGGAAAGCGTCATGGACGGCGGCGGCGCGGGTCATGTCATTATCGGCACGGGCTTGAATCTGAATCTTCAGCCGGCTGATTTTCCCGGGGAACTCCGCGGCGCCGCCACCTCCGTGTGGATGGAAAATGGCGGACTGGCGGCGGACCGGAGCGCTTTTGCGGTCTTATACCTTCAGGCATTGGAACGCCGCTGCCGGCAGGTGACGGAGGATTTTCCGGCAATGCCGCGGGAAGCCTGGGAGCGCAGCTGGCTGGCGGGCAAAACCATCCGGCTGCAAAGCGCCGGACAGGAGCTTGAAGGACTTGCCGCCGGTCTGGGGCCTGAGGGGGAACTGCTGCTGCGGCTGGAGGACGGGAAGGTGCGGAGTATTACGAGCGCGGATCTGGTGCGGGTGGCGGAGGGCTGAGGGATTTGAACAGAAGGGCGCGAAGGACAGGAAGGCGGGGAAGTGACTGGTTCAGGTTATCAGCGACTGGGAAATCCGGTGCCCGGGAGCGCCGGTCACCTTCCATGCCGGACCGGGTGCGGCCGTTTTCCGCTTTTCGGCGGAGAGAATCCGCGCCTTTCTTGAGGCTCTTTCTTCATGATTCCTGACCCTCCACGCGAATTTGACGGCCTCTGGCAGGAATGCACGGAGCGCCTCGCGGGGCGGCTGGAGGCGGGGGGGCGGCTGCCGGTGAATGAGCTGTTGCTGCCGCTGACGCTGCAGGTGGCGGCGTCGCCGTTTCTGCGGGGAGACTCGCTGGGCTTCTGGCACGACGGGAACGAGCGGCACTGGCTGCCGCGGTTTCATTTTCAACGGACACAGACGGTGAAGCACCGCTACCGGCTGGGGATTTTCGCGGGCATTCACGGGGACGAGCCGGCAGGGATTCTGGGGCTGATGGACTTTGTGAAGGAACTGGACCGCGATCCGGAACTTGGGCGGGAGTTTGAACTTTGGCTGTATCCGCTCTGCAATCCGTCCGGCTATCTCGCGGCCACGCGGGAATCCGCCGCCCGGCTGGACCTGAACCGCGAATTCTGGTGCGGCTCCGCCCAGCCGGAGGTCGGCCTGCTGGAGAAGGAGCTGGAGGAACGGCGGTTTGACGGCATCATCGCCCTGCATTCGGACGACACCTCCAACGGATTTTACGGCTTCGCGCGCGACCGCCTGATTTCCGAGCAGATGCTGGCCCCGGCCCTGGCGGCGGCGGACCGTCATCTGCCGCTGGACCGGAACGAGGTCATCGACGGATTCCATGCCGTGAATGGCATCATCCACTCCGCCTACGACGGCATTCTCTGCGCGCCGCCGGAGCAGCGGCCGCAGCCCTTCGAGGTCATTCTGGAAAGCCCGCAGCTCACTCCGTTGTCACTTCAGCGGCAGTCGTTTGTGGCCGCGCTGGCGGCCATTCTGGAAAGTTACCGGGGGTTCATGGCTTACGGCGGGGACCTTTGAGAAGGGACTCCGGGAATTTGGAAAGGAGCCGGGCGGGCGGGTTATGAACGGCAGGGACCCGGAAAGCCGGCGGACGGGCGCGGTCTTTCTGTCCCCCACGCCCTTCCGCTCCAACGTCTTCTCCAGGGGCTCTCTCAGAAATCCAGATAAATTTCCGTGCGGCGGTTCCGGGAGCGGCCTTCAGGGTTGTCGCTGCCATCCGCGCGTTTATTGGAGTCCAGAGGAGCGGTGGCTCCGAAGCCGATGGTCTCAATCTGCGCGGGATTGACCCCCAGTTTATGCAGATGCGCCCGGACGTTTTTGGCACGGCTGGCGGACAGACGGTAATTATAGTCATCGGTTCCCAGATCGTCGGCATGACCGGAAATCCGCAGTTTTTTGGCGGTGTCGGTGGCCAGCAGGCGGGCCACGATGTCCAGCTGGGCGATGGCCCGGGGAACCAGCCGGGCGCTGCCGAAATCGAAATAAACCACCAGACTCTCCCCGCCCTGGGGTGACTTGACGACCGGGCTGTAAAAAACCTGGCCGGCTTTGGTCGCCTTCACGTAGGATTCCAGCAGGCTGCTGAAGTCGAGGGCTTCAATGACCCACGCTCCATCCGCGCCGGGATGCAGCGTGATGCCCAGCTCGGCGTCGATTTTCTGCTTTTCAGAATGAACCCGGACGAGCGCGATGGCGGCCTCGCTGCTGGCGGCGGTGACCACGACAGGGCGTTCCCCCGCAGGCTGATAATCCCCCTCCTCAAAAACAATGCACAGTCCGGCCAATTTTTCCTGAGTCACCTTTTCCCGGTTCGTCACCAGACGGGCGGCATGAAAATTCCGCCCGAGAATCGCCGCCAGAAAAGTGTGCGCCTGCTGGAGAGGATCCGGTTTGCGGACCAGTTCAGCGGGATCAATGACCACCTCATGCCGGCGCAGCTCGGCTGCGGCCTGGCTCAGCAGCGCCGGGGAAATAATGACTCCGCTCATCTGCCAGGAAGCGGTTGTTTTGTTTTTCTCCAGGTCCACCCAGACCGGTCCCTCCGGCGGAGGCGTGGCTTTGGACTCCGGCTGAATCCGGATCTCGTAGCGAGGCATCCCGGCCGTCGCCCCCGCGTCCACAAACACCGGGCCCTTCGGGGCCACGCGGTAACCGCCCCGGGTGAGCAGCAGTTTGAGGAAATTCGTCCGGGTATCCGCCGCAAAGGCCGGGCCTCCGAGCTTCATGGCCCCCTCCAGATTTCCGCTGCGGAGTTCCGCCGTGACCGCTTCCAGCAACAGTGCTGGCCGGGCGTAAATCACAGGCGGATCTTTGGGCTTGGAGGGAGGTTTGGAAGGACTGACAGCTGGTTTCGCCAGCACAGGGGCCGCCGTGGATGCGGAACCCGCGCCGGCTCCGCCGGGAGCCGCCGAGGCATCCGTCGCAGGCGGGCGCGGCGGAAGAGTGAACAAAACAAAAAAGCAGGCGCTAAGACCGACGATTCCCAGAAAAACAGGAATCGCCGTGGTGGTGTGGCCTTGATGGGAGGGTCGGTTCACAGCGGCAGACAGCATACTTCAGGAGATCGGAATGTATAGCGTTTGCGGAAAGCCATTTTCGGAATCCCTGTGGCGGCCCAGGTATCGTGCCGGGACGGAGCTCCAAGTTTTTCAAAAACTGTCACAATATCGGGATCAGACAAAAATGATGATTTTGCCCGGAAAAAGGCAAACCTGCCGTTTAAATTAAATTACCGTGGGATTTTTTATGAAAATAACGTGTGTTTGAGGAGGATTTTGATTAATAGGGGATTTTTTTAAGCTTGCCAGAGTGCGCGGGATTTGCTTTCTGATACGATCCGGGAAAGTTCCCGCCGTTCCGCCGTGATTCCGCGTTCCTTGTTCCTCCTCTGGCTGGGAGCCGTTG
Source organism: Verrucomicrobiota bacterium (assembly GCA_040386695.1). Taxonomy (GTDB): domain Bacteria; phylum Verrucomicrobiota; class Verrucomicrobiia; order Verrucomicrobiales; family V1-33; genus CAIZWU01. The sequence continues at coordinate 10,553 of JAZKFB010000019.1, read as the reverse complement.
TTCCTGTTGCTTGGTCACAAACTCCACCACCGCCGGTGGTGAGGGCGGCTTTGGAATATAAATTTGAGACTCAGGAGGGAAAAGTTTATGTGGTGGAGGGTTCGCGGAACGGCCAGGTCTGGGAGCAGGTTTCCCCTCCGGTTTTTGGGGATGGCCTGCCTGCCACCGCACGCCTGCGGGTGGACGGAGCGGATGGCCGGATCCGGTATGCCCAGTACCGCGCTCAGGAAGTGGATCCCGCTCTTTACGGTCCGGCTCCGGTGGCTGGAGATCTTGGGGGTCAAACCCTGCTGCTCAATGACAACGGGCAGGAACGGCAGGTTATTTTATACAAGGAGAGTCAGGGGGTGCGCCGGGGGGTGCTGAAAACAGACGCGACTCACGCCCGCAGCTTCACTTATAAGGCTTTACGGACTGCCCAGGACAGCATCCGGCTTGAACTGACTTATTTCAGCGGCACCACCGCTGTGGCCACTCTGCGCTTTTTCGACGGCACTCTCGGAAGTTATCAGCTTCGGGATTATGATCTCAAGGGGCAGCTTCAAGGCGTGGAAGCCGGCGGATTCGGACTGCATACCGCCCGTCCACCGGGAAATGCGGACACTTCCCTGCCCTCCGCCCTGGCCGGCACCAGTCAGATTTTCACCCAGGGCGGCCGCAGCACCCGGCTGGAGTTTCTTACCCCCGATGAGGTGGTGCTGCACCATGATGACGGCTCGCAGGAGACGCTTTCCTACGATTACGACCTCAACTCCCCCAGCAAAGGAACTTTGAGGATCGGCCTGCCATCGGGAGCCACCCTGGTTTATGATATGGCGCTCACTGCGGGAGGCAGCGGCATCTTCAACCAGACGGTGGAGCCTCCCCCCGGCCAACTGCCGCCGCCCGGGAACGCCCCCTCTCCCGGGAGTTTTGGCATACCGCCCAAACCGGTGCCTCCGCCACAAAGCCCGGACTGCCCGCCGAAATCCCTGGACGGGAAATCCATCGTCCTGAGCAGCAGCGATCCTGTCACCCTCTATTTTCAGGGCGACGGCACCGGCACTGCGGTGCGGGAACGCGGTGGTTCGGTCGAAGTCACGCCGTTTTCCTACGATTATTCCCGAAACGGATCCGCCAGCGCCAGCCTTTCGGTGACCTTCCCGGGCGCGACCACGGACAAGGTGGACGATTACGATCTCGATTTTAATCCTGACTGCACAGGAACCTACCAGACCAATTCCTTCCAGAACGGCGAATCCAACCTCGTCAGCAACGGTGGTTTCGCCACCGGCGGCGGCGTTGCCGGCCATAAGTGAAGCCCTGTTTTTTGCGCCAGTGTGGTAAACCGGAGGTGCGTCTCCATCCGTTTCGTTTCCAGTGCCGGAACGCAAAACTGCTGACGGAGGCGGTTTGATTCCCCATAGCGATGCGAAATCGCCCGCATTACTCACCGTGCCCCAGGCTCGCTTCTCCCCTAATTTTAGGGCGACAGATGATTCCCCTCCGGCGCGTCCTGATATCCGGACGGCTCCGCATTCCCCTGCCGCTCGTTTATTCCTCAGATGAAATCCCCCTTCCCCGGACTGACCCTCGCCCTCAGCGTCACTGCCGCCTCATTAAGCTTTTGCGCAGCGGCGGAGGAGCCCTCCTTCAGCCGCGATATCCGTCCCATTCTTTCCGACAAGTGCTTCCAATGCCACGGTCCCGACGACAAGGGCCGCAAAGGGGATCTGCGCCTGGATGACCGCGAATCGGCTTTAAAGGGTGGGAAATCGGGAGAACCGGCCTTTATTCCCGGCCAAACCGGCGGCGGAGAGCTGCTGAAGCGCATTCACGCCACGGACCCGGACGACCTCATGCCTCCGAAGGCGGTGAACAAACCGCTCACTCCGCAGCAGATCGAACTCCTGGAGAAATGGATCGCCGGCGGCGCGAAATATGAAAAACACTGGGCCTTCGAAGCTCCCGTCCTGCCCGCCGTTCCGCCTCCCGTGAATGCCGCCTGGCCCCGGCACAACGAAATCGACAATTTCGTCGAAGCCCGTCTCGACGGCCTCAGCCCCGCTCCGGAAGCTCCCAAAAACGCGCTCTTCCGCCGCGTGAGTTTCGATCTCACCGGTCTGCCTCCCACGGTGGAGGAACTCGCCGCTTTCCTCGCCGACGGCTCGCCCCAAGCCTACGAAAACGCCGTGGACCGCCTCATCGCCTCCCCGCGCTACGGCGAACGCCAGGCCCGCCGCTGGCTGGATCTGGCGCGTTATGCCGACACCAACGGCTACGAAAAAGACCGCGTGCGCAGCATCTGGCCTTACCGCGACTGGGTCATCCGCTCGCTGAATGCGGACATGCCCTACAACGAATTCACCGTGGACCAGATCGCCGGCGACCTGCTGCCAAATCCGACCACGGAGCAGAAAACCGCCACCGGATTCCACCGCAACTCCATGCTCAATGAGGAGGGCGGCATCGACCCCCTGGAGTTCCGCTATTACGCCATGGTGGACCGCGTGGCCACCACCGGCGCCACCTGGCTGGGCCTCACGCTTCAATGCGCCCAGTGCCACACCCACAAATTCGACCCCATCACGCACCACGAATATTTCGGCATCATGGCCATGCTCAACAACGCCGACGAGCCGGACATGGAGTTGCCCGATCCCGCCCGCGACCTCCAGGTGAAGGAGCGCGCCGCCAAGCTGGACACGCTCCTCGCCGCCCTGCCCGAGCGCTGGCCCGCGCATCAGGGATCCGACGCCGATTCCCGCAAGGAGTCGCTGAATGCCGCCTTCGAAACCTGGCTCAAGGACCAGCGTGGCCACACCGCCGCCTGGCAGACCGTGGCTCCGGTGGAGGCCAGGTCGAACTCGCCACTCCTCACCGTTCAGCCGGACAAATCGGTCCTTGTCAGCGGCGACATCACCAAAGCCGACACGTATCAGCTCAAATTCACAAACCTCCCGGCCGGCATCACCGCGCTCCGCCTGGAAGTGCTGCCGGATTCCTCCCTGCCCGCCCGCGGTCCCGGCATGGCGTATTATGAGGGGCCCAAAGGCGATTTCTTCATGGGAGAATTCCAGGTCGCCACCGGCGGCCAGCCCGTCAAACTGGCCAGCGCCACCGAGAGCTACGCCAAAAACAACTTCGGCCAGGGCGTCAGCGCGCAGCTGGCTCTTGACGGCAATCCGGAAACCGGCTGGAGCACCGCCGGCGGCGAGGGTCAGGCTCACGAAGCCGTCTTCCTCCCGGAAAAACCGCTGGATCCCGCGAATGGCGAGCTGTCCCTGACGATGATGTTCGGCCGCCACTACGCCTGCTCGCTCGGCAAATTCCGCCTCTCGGTGACCACGCAGTCCGGAACCGTCAGCGCCAGCAAAGTGGCCGGCGAATTCCAGCCGCTGCTGGCCAAACCGGAGGCCAGCGTGACTGAAGACGACCGCTCCCGCCTCCAGCGCGAGTTTCTCCTGGATGCCCCGCAGCTGGCCGAGGCCCGCAAGGAAATCGACGCCCTGCGCAAACCGCTTCCCGCCCTGACCACCCCGATCATGCGCGAGCGCCCGGCGGCGCATCCCCGCCCCACTTTCCTCCACAACCGCGGCGAATTCACCCAGCCCAAAGAGCAGGTCGAGCCCGGTGTCCTCGCGGTATTGAATCCCCTGCCGCCGGACGCGCCGAAAAACCGCCTGACCTTCGCCCGCTGGCTGGTCAGCCGCGACAATCCGCTCACCGCCCGCGTCACCGTGAACCGCGCCTGGGCGGAATTTTTCGGACGCGGCATCGTGCGCACGGAGGAGGATTTTGGGTATCAGAGCGATTCCCCGACCCACCCCGCGCTGCTCGACTGGCTGGCGGTGAAATTCATGGACGGGGGCTGGTCGCTGAAAAAACTGCACCGTCTTATCGTCACCAGCCACACCTACCGGCAGGATTCCACGAACCATCCGGAGGGAGCGGCACGCGATCCCGACAACAAACTCCTCTGGCGCGGCCCCCGCCTGCGACTGGAAGCCGAGGAGGTCCGCGACGGCGCGCTTCAGGCCGCCGGATTGCTCTCCGGCAAAATGTATGGCCCCGGCGTTTACCCCCCGCAGCCCGCCAGCGTCACCACCGAAGGCACTTACGGCGCCCTGGCCTGGCCGGTCAGCAAAGGCGAGGACCGCTACCGCCGCTCGCTTTACACCTTCGCCAAACGCACCGCGCCCTTCGCTTTCGGCACCACCTTCGACGCTCCCACCGGAGAGGCCTGCATCGTCCGCCGCGACCGCTCGAACACCCCGCTCCAGGCGCTCTCACTTCTCAACGACGCCACCATCACGGAAGCCGCTCAGGCTCTAGGCAACAAATCCGCCGCCGGCTCCGGCAACGTCCGCGACCGCATCACCCAGGCCGCCCTGCGCTGTTTTTCCCGCACGCCGGAGAACCGCGAACTCGCGGTGATGGAAGCCTTTTATAACAAACAACTCGGACGCTTCACCGCCGATCCTGCCTCCGCCGCCAAAGTCGCCGGTGAAGGCCCCGCCGAAACCGCCCCCGTCCGCGCGGCCTGGACCCTGCTCATCCGCGCCATGCTGAACATGGACGAATTCATCACCAATCCCTGACCGCTTCCGACTCCCATGCTTCCCTTTCAAACCCACTGCCTGGACGTCACGCGCCGCCATTTCCTCAAGGACTGCGGCGTCGGCCTCGGCAAAATGGCCCTCGCCGGACTGCTCGCGGAAAAATTCATCGGCCGCGCCTCCGCCATGGCCGCCACGGCCACCAATCCCCTCGCCTCGCGCCCGCCGCATTTCCCCGGCAAGGCGAAAGCGGTCATCCACCTCTTCATGGCCGGCGCGCCCAGTCATCTCGACCTTTTCGACCCCAAACCCGCCCTGACCAAAATGGACGGCAAGCCCCTGCCGCCCTCCGTCACCGCCGGCCAGCGCCTCGCCTTCATCCGCGCCGATGCCGCCGTCATGGGCCCGCAATACAAATTCGCGCGCCACGGCCAGTGCGGCATGGAAATCTCGGACGCCCTGCCGCACCTCGCGAAGATCGTGGACGACATTTCCCTCGTGCGTTCGGTTTACACGGACCAGTTCAACCACGCCCCCGCGCAGTTGTTTTTCCAGACCGGCTTTGGCGTCCCCGGCCGTCCCAGCCTCGGCTCCTGGGTGACTTACGGCCTCGGCTGCGAAACCAGCGAACTGCCCGCCTTCGTGGTCCTCAGCACCGGCTCCGGCATCAGCGGCGGCTCCGCGCTGTGGTCCAGCGGCTTCCTGCCCACGACTTACAATGGCGTGCGTTTCCGTAACCAGGGCGACCCCATTCTCAATGTCTCCAACCCCGCCGGCATCGACGCCGCCGTGCAGCGCGAAACCATTGACCTCGTCGGAGCCATGAACCGCCGCCGCCAGGAGGTTTCCGGCGATCCCGAAATCGTCACCCGCCTCGCGAACTACGAGATGGCTTTCCGTCTCCAGACCTCCGCCCCGGAACTCATGGATCTGAAAAGCGAGTCCAAGGAAACTCTGGAGATGTACGGCTGCGATCCTGACAAGCCCTCCTTCGCCCGCGCCTGCCTTCTCGCCCGCCGCATGATCGAGCGCGGGGTGCGTTTCGTGAATATTTTCCACGAGGGCTGGGACGCCCACAGCGACCTCGTCGGCAACCACAACGCCCAGTGCAAAGCCACGGACAAAGCCAGTGCCGCCCTCGTCACCGACCTCAAACGCCGCGGTCTGCTGGATGAAACCCTCGTCGTCTGGGGTGGCGAATTCGGCCGCACCCCCATGGTCGAGAGCAATCCCTCCCTTGGCCGCGCCCGGGGCCGCGACCACCACCCCAAAGCCTTTTCCATGTGGATGGCCGGCGGCGGCATCAAACCCGGCACCACCTACGGCGTCACCGACGAACTCGGCTACAACGTCGCGGAAAATCCCGTCCACGTTCACGATCTCCAGGCCACCCTCCTGCACTGCCTCGGCTTTGATCACGAACGCCTCACCTTCCGCTCCCAGGGCCGGGACTTCCGCCTCACCGACGTCCACGGCCATGTGGTGAAAAACATTCTGGCGTGAATCCCGCCTCCGGATAGAACCCGGCTTCAGCGGAGTCAGTTCCGGGCCCGCTGCGGAAAATCCATGACAGGAAGCCGTGCGGCCCTTTTGTCTCCAGACAGGAGCCCGGGCATCCTGCCCGTGAGCATTCATTTTGGGAATAATTGGGAATTTGCCAAAGCCGAATGAATTCCCCCCGTATCTGAAAAAGCCGCCGCCCGGCTTTCCGGATCCCCACACGACGACACCGCCATGAAATTTCGCCTGCCGCTCCTCGCTCTGACTCTTTTGTCCGCCCTGCCCCTGCGGGCGCAGACGGCTGCTTCCGATCCCCGGCTGGCGGCGCCCAAGGATCTGAACGGCGACTTTCCCTTCACCCCGCCGGCCACCCTCGCGGACTGGGAAACGCGGGCGGAGAAAGTGCGGCTGCAGACCAAAGTGGCGCTCGGACTGTATCCGCTGCCGACCCGGATGCCTCTCAATCCCGTCATCCACGGCCGCCGGGAGATGGACGGCTACACGATTGAAAAAGTTTATTTTGAAAGCGCTCCCGGCTTTTTTGTCACCGGCAGCCTTTACCGTCCCGTGGGCGTCAGCGGCCCGGTGCCGGGCGTGCTCTGCCCTTACGGTCACTGGGACAACGGGCGGTTTCTGCGGATGACCGACGGCGAGGTGAAACGCGATCTGGCCTCCGGCGCGGAGGTGGATGAGGCCGCCGCCCGCAGTCCGCTGCAGGCCCGCTGTGTGCATCTGGCCCGCATGGGCTGCGTGGTGTTTCACTACGACATGATCGGCTGCGCGGACAGCATCCAGATTCCGCTGTCGCTGGTGCACGGGTTCAAAGCCCAGCGCCCGGACATGAATGCGGCGGAGGGCTGGGGATTTTTCAGCCCGCAGGCCGAAAGCCGGCTTCAGAGCATCATGGGGCTCCAGACCTGGGACAGCATCCGGGCCCTGGATTTCCTGACCAGTCTGCCCGAGGTGGACGCCGCGCGCATCGGCGTCACCGGAGCCAGCGGCGGCGGCACCCAGACGTTTATTCTGGGAGCGGTCGATCCGCGCCCGTCCGTGATGTTCCCCGCCGTGATGGTCTCCACGGCCATGCAGGGCGGCTGCACCTGTGAAAACGCCAGTCTTCTGCGCACCGGCACCGGAAATGTGGAGCTGGCCGCGCTTTTCGCCCCGAAACCCGCCGCCTTCACCGCCGCCAACGACTGGACGAAGGAGTTCGCCACCAAGGGCTTCCCCCAGCTTCAGGCGCTCTACAAACTGACGGGCGCGCCGGATCATGTCTCGCTGCACAGCCGCACGGAGTTCCCGCATAACTACAATCTGCCCAGCCGTCTGGCGATGTACCAATGGATGGAGAAGCACCTGAAAACCCCGCGCCCGGCTCCGGCGGCGGAGTCGCTTTTCACCCTGCTCAGCCCCCAGGATCTCACCGTGTGGGACGCACAGCATCCCGCCCCCAAAGCCAATGACAAGGACATGGAACGCCGGGTGCTGGCGATGTGGGACGCCGACGCGAAGCACCAGCTTCACAGCACTCCGGAACTGATCCACGACGTGATCCCCGTGCTCCTCGGACGCACTTGGACGGAGGCTTCCGCCGGCCCCTTCTCCTGGAAACCGGACGCCGGCCGCACGGAAACCGCCGGGACTTTGCGCATTGCCGGAACCGTCACCAACGACACCAGCCACGAAACCGTGCGCTGCACTTTCCTCTATCCGCCCAACTGGAGCGGTCAGGTTCTCATCCGGCTCGCCGCTCCCGGTGCTGCGGCGGAAAGCGATCCCGAAACCCAAAAAGCCCTCACCGCCGGCACTGCGGTCGGTTTTCCCGTGCTTTTCCAGCAGCCGGGCGCGCGTGAGGGGGAAATCCGCCGCGTCCCCCAGGACCGAGATTTTCTGGGCTACACCGACGGCTACAATCCGCCGCCGCTGGCCCGCCGGGTCCACGATCTTCTGACGGTTCTGGCCTGGGTGAAAAAGCACGACCGCAAACCCACTGTCATTGACGTCCAGGCCGATGCCCCGCTGGTCGCGGAAACCGCCTTGGCCCTGACACAGGTTCCCAAGGGTCTGGTGCGTGAGGCCCGCCTGGCCCCCACCGACTTCCGTTTCGCGAACCTGACCAACGTTTTCGACACCCGCCTCCTGCCCGGAGCCGCCAAATACGGCGACCTCCCCGCCTTCCTGAAACGCATCCAGGCCGACAAAGTCGTGACGGAGAACCGGTAGAAACGGGGCGGCCAGTTAGTGGTGCCTTCATTCCCATTCGTTTTCAAGCAAGCATGGCAAAACATTTCCCAGGTGTGTAAAGTCCGGGCAAGCACAGGCGTCCCGCCGGGCATCCTGCCCGGTGCCACTGCCATGGCTCCCCGCGGCGGGGCCGGTTTATTGCTCAAGGTCCTATAGGTCTTATAAGTCCTATAGGGCCTATTTTCGGAAGCTGGAAGTGGCTGATGCTCCGGCACCGGGCAGGATGCCCGGCGGGACAGACGGGACGCCGGTTCCACCCGTTGCCCCGTCATCCCACTCATTTGAAAGCGAATTGGAATCAGCCCCAAAGGGGTGTAATTCGACAGCCTGTGGCAGCGCCCCAGGAAATGCCGCCCAACGGCATCGAGCCCTGAAGGGGCGGCACGGCGGGCGGCGGGCATGACGGGAAGTGCCGCCGTTGAGCAATTCAAGTCATTCTCCCAACCATTCCCCTGGCCATTTTCTCTCCGGAATTTGCGCGGCAAATTATTCTGGCTGTTTCGTGACGGTCATCGGTCCTGACGTATTGGGCCGCCCTTGGATGCGTACGCGCCGGCGGGGTCCCCGGGAAAGACAGCACCTCCGCTCTCCGCCGCCGGAAAGGACAAAGCCGGCGCTTTTTCAGAGAAAAAGGTCCCGTCGGCGGATTTAAAGCTCTGCCCGCCGGACCTTTTTCCGGTTTCACCATGCCTGAAAGTCTGGTCGCCATCAGAAGTGTTCGGCATGTTCGCTGCTTCCCGCCGCAGACCATCCGGAGATTATTTCGATTCGACAGGGCCGCATGACGGCGAAGGATCGTTGCCTGTTCGCCGGCTTGGCGGGACGGCATCCGGGCACGGCAAGCCCCGGGAAGCGCTCTCGCGGCGGTTCCCCCGCAACCTTACTTGGCTGATTTTTCCAAACCTAACAGTGTAATGACTTCCTCGAGACCGGCATATCCCATCAGATAGAAGCGAAGCAGCTCCATCGCTCTTTTGCCGGGACGTTTGCCCGTGAGCAGTTGCAGCATCAGGGCCGCGATGAGCGCGCTGTAAATCTGGATGGCTACTCCGCGGGGCGACTCCGCCATCAGGTGACGGCAGCCCAGGATGCTCTTTAACCATTTGAAAAACAGCTCGATCTGCCAGCGGTAGCGGTAAATCAGAGCGATGAGTTCGGCTTCGATCTCCAAGTCGGTGGCCAGCAGCAGGACCTTGCCGTCCACCTCGACTTTGACCACGCGGACGGGCTCTCCCCGCCATTTTTCACCTAATTTAACCATGCCCTGCCAGGTCACGCCGGCGGCGCGGTCCGCATCCGTCAGGGGAGGCTCCCTGGCGATTTCCATTCGCGGATTGTTGCGGATGCGGAAGACGAAGGAGACGCCGAGCTGGCGGAGCTCCTCGAAAAAGCCGTATTCCAGCCCGTAGTAACGGTCGCCGACGATGGTTTCGCCTTTTTTGACGAACTCGCGCAGCGCTTTGCGTTCGCAGGACTTGCCGGTGGTGATGAGAGCGTCGCTGGCGGCCTGACGGAGCACGGAGAACTTCAAATGAAGCTTGGCGGCGCGGTTTTCTCCGTTGAGCCACAACGCCCAATGCATTCTCGGCAGGGCGGGCAGGAGGGTGCCGTCCACGAGCTTGAGCTTGTCGGCGAGAGGGGAGAGCCTGGGGTCGCCCCACGAGGAGGATATTTCGCCGGATAGTTCCAGGAACACCTCTTTGAGCAGTTCCGGATCGAAAATCCCCTGGGCTTCGGAAAAGCTGCCCAGGCTTTCGGCCGCTGATCTCGTCCTGGACGCGTTGGAGACGGCTCGCCGCGCAGAGGCCTCGCATGCTGTCGAGGACGGGATTGAGAAGCCCGAAGAGCATGAGGCTGAAGTAGTTTTCTTCGAGCAACAGCCGTTCGGGACCGCCCGGCCGTTTGACGGCTTCGGGCCGCGATACCCGGACGTTGGCGAGTCGCCGCCGGAAGTCGTCCAACAGTCTCCAGCCGGATAGCTCTTTCTCATCAATGATTTTTTCGCTGGCATGGCCCACAGGGGCAGTAAAGCGGGGAAACCTAACAGTACAAGTGACGTTTCCGTAACACTGGATCGATTTTCATGAAGCAAAGTCCATGCCGAACACTTCTGGGTCGCCATACTTTTTTGTCTGGCCCGAAGACTTTTTAGTATGAATGGGAGCCTTCCTGGTCTGCGGCAGCCCCCCGCTGGTTCGGACGACAGACTTTTTAGTGAGCCTGTCAGAAAGTTTGTGTGGAAGGGAAAAACCGAGGACAGGAAATCATGAG
>JAZKFB010000018.1:0-99524 GCA_040386695.1 Verrucomicrobiota bacterium | reverse complement strand
GGTGCTCATGCCGTCCATTTTACCACAATCCGCAAGATCTTAAACAGGTTCTGAGGCCGACGGCGTTCAATCCCCGGCCAGAGAATCCACCGTCGGCAGTTTCTGCTTCAGGGTCAGGATGGGTTCGAAAAGATCGCCAAGTTTTTCCACCCGCTTCAGCACGTCCTCCGTCCGGAAAATGAGGAGGTCCCGCCGGCGGCGTTTCAGGGCGCGTTCGATCTCGTCCCAAGTGACAGGCGTGGAGACGGTGGGCTCCGTTTTGGCGCGGAGGGAATAGACGCAGACGGTGGTTTTGGAATCGTCATTCTGGCTCCAGTCGATGAGCACTTTGCCGGTCCGCAGGCTCTTTTTCATATCGGAGACCACTTTGTCGGGAAACCGGTCCGCCAGGGTGTCGGCCACCGTGTGGGCGAAAGCTTTCGTTTTCGCGTAAGTCACCGGCGTATTCAGCGGGACCACCAGCTGCAGTCCTTTGGAGCCGGAGGTTTTGATGAAGGACCGCAGGTCCAGAGCCGCGAACAGATCCCGGATCCAGACCGCGACCCGGCAGCAGTCGAGGACATCGGCGGGCGGCCCGGGATCGAGATCAAACACCAGAAATTTCGGCCGTGTGGGAGCCTTGGCCTGGTGGAGAAACGGGTGCAGCTCCAGATTGGCGATGTTGGCGGCCCACGCCAGCGAGGCCGTGTCGTTGAGCAGACAATAATCAATAATTTCCCCGTCCGAACGTTTGACCGGCGTGGTTTTGAGCCATTTGGGGGCGTGCTGAGGACATTGTTTCTCGTAGAAAAAGAAACCCTCCACGCCATCGGGATACCGTTTGAGCGAGACCGCCCGTCCTTTGAGATGCGGTAGAAGCACGGGCGCGATGCGCAGGTAATAGTCGATCATCTGCCCCTTGGTGAACCCGGATTCCGGATAAAACACCTTGTCTGTGTTGGTGACCGTGACTTTGCGGCCCTTGAATTCAAGCTCCTGGGTTTCAGACATGACGTGGGGAAAAAGGAGTCATTCAGCAGAGGTGACGGGAATTTCCCGGACCACGGATGTGGCCGGTTTATCCTTCCGCAGGCCGAGGAAAACCGGCTGGCGCAGGCGGCCATCGCGGGTCCATTCCGAAAATCTCACCTGGCCGACGAGTGATGGCTTCAGCCAGTGGCACCGCTTCATGGCCGCTGCGGTGAGCCCAGCGCCGTAGCGTCCGGCGCTGGTTTCAGGCAGATTTTCGAAGGGGCAGCTTTCACGGCCCAGACGGCTCATTCTCCGGTGCAGATCAGCCAGCAGGGAGGCGTTGAATCCGGTGCCGACTTTGCCGACGTAACGCAGTCCGCCATTCTCCTGGACCCCGAGCAGCAGGGCTCCGAAGTGGGCGCGGCTGCCTTCGGGATCGGTATAGCCGCCGATGACAAATTCCTGCTCTTTGACGAGCTTGAGCTTGATCCAGGTCCCCGAACGGCGGCCGGCCTCGTAGCCTGAGCCCGCCCTTTTTCCGATCAGACCCTCCAGCCCGTGCCGCCCGGCCATTTTCAGCAGCGCGTCCGCGTCATGGCCGAGGGTGGCGGAGAACCGGATGGCCCCGGGTTTTTCCGGCAGCAGCGACTCCAGCTGCTTTTTGCGCTCCTCCAGGGGTTCCTGCCGCAGGCTTTTGCCGTCCCGTTCCAGGAGATCAAAAACGTAATAAAACAGCGGCGGTTTTTCCTGCCCCAGCTCATAAGCCTGAAGCAGTTGGAAGGACGACACGCCTTTGGGATCCAGCGCGGTGATCTCGCCGTCGATCACGGCATTCTCCACCTTCAGCCGGCTGACGGCGGCGGCCACTTCGGGGAAATCGGAGGTGAGATCATGATTGGTCCGGGAAAGCAGAAGCACCGCCGGACCGCGTTTGCAGGCCAAGGCACGGAAGCCATCGAACTTCACCTCATAAGCCCATTCGCCCTCCGGCGCGGAGTCCACGAGGCGCGCTTTCATGGGCTCGATAAACTTGATGTCCTCCGGTGCCAGACGTGTGGAAGGCTGCTTTTCAGGATCGGGGCCGGATGCGGATTCTGTTTTGGTTTTGACGGCCGGCCTGGATTTCCCGGCCGCTTTCGCCTTTGTTCCCGCCTTTTTGGCGGCGGCGGTTTTGGCGTTGGCGGCGGGTGGTTTATCCCGCGCGATTTCCGTCAGCGTGCGGCCGGTCAGGGCGGAGGCGTTTTCCACCTTTTTGGTCAATTTCGGGTGATCCCCGCCGGCGCGGATAATAAGCCAGTTTTCACCGCCGTGAAGCTGCACCAGATACCATTCGCCTGACAATTTCCCCCCCTTCAGCGTGAAATGCAGTTTCCCGTCCTTCAACTCCCGGGCGGGGGTGGTGCTCTGCGGCGTCCAGGTGCCCTGATCCCAGACCTGCACCGTGCCGCCGCCGTATTCGCCCTGCGGGATTGTGCCTTCGAAATCAAAATAGGAAAGCGGGTGATCCTCCACATGGACGGCGAGGTGTTTTTCGCCGTGTTTCAGCGGCAGCCCTTTCGGCACCGCCCAGGAAATCAGGGTGCGGCCCAGCTCCAGCCGGAAATCATAATGCAGCCGGGAGGCGTCGTGTTTCTGGATGACAAACCGGCGCTCTTTTCCGGACTTCGCACCGCTTGCCGACGGCTCGGGCGTGACCTGGAAATTGCGCTTCCGGCGGTATTCCTGGAGCGGCGGCATGGCGGTTCAGAGTTTGGAGGCGGACGGAATCGGGACGGATGGCGGCCGTTTCTCCGCGGATGATTTCCGGTCCGGATTCAGGCGGATTTTTTGGCTGTGGCCGCTTTTTTGGTGGTAGCGCTTTTCTTTTTGGCGGGAGACTTTTTCGCGGCCGTTTTTTTCGCGGGCGGCGCTTTTTTGCCTCCGCGCAGGCTTCGCTCCAGCACGGCCACGAGATCGACAACATTGGAGGGTTTGCGTCTGGCGGGCGGTTTGGGCGGTTTTTTGTCCCCCCGGGCGATTTTGTCATCGATCATGTCCTGGAGCGCTTCCCGGTAATCGTCCTCGTAGGCGTCCGGATTCCAGCTCTCCGACATGGACTCGACCAGGGCCCGCGCCATATCGAGTTCTTTTTTCGTGGTTTTCCCTTCGCGGGGGCGGCGGAATTCCGAGGTGTCGCGGAGTTCGGCGGGAAAATGCATCAGTTCCAGCATCAGCCCGTTGTCGTGGGGTTTCACGGCGGCGAGATGCTGGCGGGTTTTAATGACCACCTTGGCGATGCCGATCCTCCCGCTGCCCTCCAGAGCGTTGCGCAGGAGAAGATAGGCGCGGTCCCCGCCTTTCTGGGGTTCCATGAAGTAGGGTTTGTAAAAATAAATGGGGCTGACCTCGCGCAGCGGCACAAAGGTCATAATGTCCACCGTCTGGGTGGCTTCGATGTCCACGCGTTTGAAATCGTCCTCGCCCAGGACCACGAACTTTCCTTTTTCGTACTCGTAGCCTTTCACAATCTGCTCCCACGGCACCTCCTTGCCGTCCTTCTCGGCGACACGCTTGTAGTTCACGGGGCTCAGGTCCCGGCTGCGGAGAAGGCGGAAACTCAGCTCCTCCCGCGAGGTGGCGGGGTAAAGGGCGATGGGAATATTGACCAGTCCGAAGCTGATGGAACCTTTCCAGATCGCGTGCATGACGGGAGAAGGAGAAGTGCGGAGGGGGAATGTTCCGCGGATCAGTGAGCGCCCGCCGTGGCTGGGAGATCGTTATTGCGCAGGCGCTTCCTCATGCAGGCTTTCAGTTCGGCGGCATCCACCTCCCCCTCCAGGTCCAGCAGGCAGGATTCCATGGCGTCCACGATGGCGGCGCGCGGATAATCGTGAAATTCACACTGCACGGCGTCCAGGAGCCCGGCCACATCCCGTGACGGCGTGGACCCTCCGCCTCCGCCGCCTGCAACTGCGGGGACCGGGGCCTGATCAGGAGAAAATAAGGTTTTCATGGGATTGCGCGGACGGGATCAGTTAATCGGTCTTGCCCGGACACGCGGGATGCCTTCCGGCAAAACCTTTCCTTTGTTCTGCAATTCCCGTGCCGCGCCCGATCCCCCGGCGGACCCGCGGATCCGGCCCGCAAACCTCCGCAAATTGCGGCGGACGCGCGCGCAAGCGCGGCGTTCCGCAATCAGACGCTGAGACCCGGATCCCGGAATCCGTCCTTTCCCCGGTAGCGTTCAGGCGTTGACGGGGGATTCGTCGTAATTCTGAAGAAGATCCTGGGGATCGTCATAAATCCGCGCCGCGCCCAGAAGCGTGATTTCCGGAAAGCCCCCGCTGCGCAGCGCGATGGTTTCCAGCCCCGCGCGGGCGGCGGCCTCAATATCATACGGAGTGTCGCCGACGCAGACCGTCTCCCGCAGCAGGGGATGGCCCAGCTGCGAGAGCACGGTTTCGTAGATGTCGGGCTCCGGCTTGGTGCGGCTGGCGCTGCTGGCGCAGGTTTCCGCATCCACCAGCCCGTCGATCCCGGCGCAGGTTTTCAGGGCGGCCAGTTCGGTTTTTTCGGCGGAGGACGCGAGGGCGATGCGTTTTCCATCCCGGCGGATGCGGTGGAAAAGATCCTTCACGCCGGGAAACGGCTTCACGGAATGCAGATAGCGCTTCCGGAAGATTTCCCCCTTCCGTTTGCCGAGCGCTTCCCCGAATTCCCCGATTTCCGAGGAACTCAGGAATTCCGGCAGCAGATTTTCCAGTCCTTTGCCGATCTGAAGGCGGATTTGGGAGTGGGGAATGCTGCGGCCGAATTCGGCGAAAGCGTCCTGAAACGCCAAGGCGTGCTGGTCCACGGAATCCACGAGGGTTCCGTCCATGTCGAAAATGACAAATTTGATCACGGGCGGGGAAGGGTGGCGGGGCTGCCGCGGAACGCCGGAACCGGCGGGCTTGGCAAACGCGGGCTGGAAAAGACCGGAGGGAATCAGTCTCAGGCGGAGAGCATCGCGTGCGCGGGCTCGGCGAATTCCTCGACGGCTTTGCGGCAGAAGGCCGGCAGATCCCCGGGCTTGCGGCTGGTGACCAGCCCGTCGTCGCAATGGACCTCCTCATCCACCCAGGTCCCGCCGGCGTTCACGATATCCGTGCGCAGACTGGGCCATGAGGTCAGGGTGCGGAGTTCCAGAACTCCGGCCTCCACCAGCAGCCATGGCCCGTGACAGATCGCCGCCACCGCTTTGCCCTGGCGGAAGAAATCCCGCACAAACTCCACAGCGGCCGGCTCCATGCGCAGCGCGTCGGGATTGGCCACGCCGCCCGGCAGCACCAGGCCGTCGTAATCCAGCGCGTTGGCCTCATCCAAGGTGATATCCACTTCGAACTGATCGCCTTTTTTGTCGTGACGCATGCCCTGAATCAGTCCGGATTTGATGGAAACCAGTTCCGGAGTGCCTCCGGCGGCCAGCACCGCTTTCCAGGGCTCAACAAGTTCGATCTGTTCAAAGCCGTCCGTGGCGAGAAAAGCGATCGTTTTTCCTTTGAGGGTCAGGTTCCGGTTCATAAATCAGGGGGGCTGAGGTTGCAGTTGGGGGGTGACTGCCTTTGCGGAGGATCCAGAAGCGGGAGGGGCTGCGGTGACACTGGGGATTTGTCCCCGCATTTCTCCACCCTGGGACGGTGCGGCTGGATTTTTTCCGCATCCGGCGAATGACTGGAACTCCTTCGCAGAATGTGTGCCCTTTACCCCCCACGGGGAATCCCGTCTTTTTCCACATGCAAAATGCACCCTGCGGCCGCTGGTTTACCGCCAAAAGCCAGAGGCCGCCGGGGGGGCGCATGAGCGGTTACGGCATGGAATCCGGTATTGCCCGCACACGGGACGCGGGGTTTCGCCTGCCCCTTGTCAAACCCGTCCGCCTGCGGGCGCTGGAGGAGGCTATTCAGCAAATCACCCGGCGGACCAGCAATAACTGATCGGCCGGGTGCCGGAGGCGGTGTTTATTTCACTGCGGAGGGATCAGGCGCGGCGGCGGCGCGCGGTCAGACCCAGCAGGGCCGCTCCGGCCAGGAGGCCGGCGGTTCCGGCTTCCGGAACAGGAATGGGAGGGGTGTAATTGACAAAGTCACCGGCGGCGAAGCTCACGTCGCCGTCGATGCCGATGAAGGACCCGTTCGGTGTGCCGCCGAATGTGTTGGCGTAGAAGTCCAGCCGGAGCCTGCTGGTGTTCTCATAGTTCAGGATCACGGCGCCGTTGGCGTTGAGCTCCGGCCAGTTCACGGAGGTTCCCTTGAAATTCATCCCGCCCTCAATGCCGGTGGGCTGAAGCTGGGAATCGCCGGTCAGCAGGCGGTAGGAGGTGAATCCGTCCGCGATGTAGGCCTTGGCCTGCTCCTGCTGCCAGACCACGCCGTCCTTGTTGTCGCCGTCGATGTCGTAGAGCATCAGGGAGAATTCGTCGAGAATGTAGGGCGTGGTGGTTCCGGACAGGAAAAACTCGATGTCATAATGCACGCCGCCGAGGCCTTTGGTGTCCGAGGTGAAATAAATCCCGGCGTCGTAATTGGGCTCCGCGGCATTCTGGCTGTAGTTCGAGTAAAGGCCGGAGTTGGAGCCGGTTCCGAGGCTGGTGACGCCCCAGGTGGTGGCGGTCACCAGAGCGTCAATCACATTTCCATTGTCCGTGACCACATCGGTGTAACGCAGGATGGGGCTGAATTTGTGGTAGGGACCGAAAGCGCCGTTGGCGTCGGTGGGAGTCGAGGTCTTGCTGAAGTTAAGGTTCTGCGCCGCTGTGACGGGCGCGGGCGCGGCGGCCACAAAACCGAGGACGAGGGCGGCGAGGGAGCCTTTGGCTGAGGTGTTTTTCATAGGGTTGAGTGCTTTGGATATACTTTGATGAATATATTATTAGATCACAGGGGGTCCGGGAAGGAACCCTCCGCAGGCGGCGCGGGCCGCGGATCAGAGGCCGCCGAGGGCGGACCAGGTCTGGAGGAGTTTTGGCCAGTCCATGGGGGCGCCGGCGGAGGCCGCCAGGATGACCAGGACCGGTTCCCCGCCACTGCGTCCGAAGGTCAGGCGGCGGAGAGTGGTTTTAGTCCAGTAGGTGGCGGGGGAGCTGAACTGGCGGACTCCGTCCGTGAACCAGAACACGGCTTCGGTGGTTTCCCCGTCCTTTTCCAGCTTCACCCGGGAGGCTTCTCCCTTGTTGAGCGGGATCGGGTCCTGGGCCACTATTTTCCATCCGGCACCCTGAAAACAGAACCGGGGATCGTGAATGGCGTGACGGTTCCGGGTGCCGTCGATGACGGTGAGCATGACGGTCTGGCCCTCCACCAGGGCCAGGCGCTTGATGACGTTGGTGCGGCTGAAAATTTCGACTTCCCCGGGAGCCAGCGGCTCCGGACGGGTCTGCACGCCGGGCGGATTCTCAGGCAGGCTCTGAAGCCGGGCCGACGCGTCCGGCAGAGGCACGAACTGCCACAGCGCCCCCAGCACCAGAGCGGTGGCCAGCGCGGCCCAGACAAGGCGGGGTTTGATTTTTTTCATCGGAGGAAAGCGGGGGGACGGAGGACCACAAACACGGTGACCAGGGCGGTGATCACGCGCAGGCTGTTGACAGCGGTGACTCCGCCGGAGCTGATCACCCAGCCCAGCAGTGGCATCCAGCACACCGCTCCGGCCAGTTGGACCCAGGATACGCGGCCGGGGGGAAGAAAGCCGCAGGTGACCACCGCCAGCCCGGCATATTTGACAAAATTGAGTTCCCCGATGGATCCCGCGAGGCTGATGAGCACGCCGGCCGCGAACCAGCCCATCCGCATCGGGGATTCCCGCCAGATTTTGAGGAGGACGGGCAGACACCAGATGAGGAAAGCCAGGAACCCGGCTTTGTCGTAGGGCGAGTCCATCCAGGCATGGCTCAGGTCCCGGGACTGCCAGACGGCATACAGCCAGGCGGCGATGCCGGCCAGACGTTCCTGAAAAAGGGTGGAGGACTTCATGCCGGGCGCGGGG
Organism: Verrucomicrobiota bacterium; assembly: GCA_040386695.1. Lineage (GTDB taxonomy): Bacteria > Verrucomicrobiota > Verrucomicrobiia > Verrucomicrobiales > V1-33 > CAIZWU01. Next base: position 91,574 of record JAZKFB010000018.1, on the reverse strand, counting down.
TTTTCAGAAGGAACCGGCGCGCCGCCTCCAGCAGCGCCTGACAGAGAAGGAACATGAGACACAGGACAATCCAGCCTCCGAAGGTGTGGAACCAGCCCATGGCGAACTCCGCCCCGAACACCAGGCCGGTGACGCCGATGAGGAAAATACGCAGGGTATTGGCCAGCCAGGCGAAAGGCAGCAGCAGCAGCGAGGCGATCCAGAAGGGTTTTCCGGCGGGCAGGGTGCGCAGCGCCACCACCACTCCGGCGACCAGCATGGCCTGTAGGACATTCAGGCCGCCGCAGGCCGCCTCCACGCTCAGTGGCATGTGGTTCACCATCAGGAAAGTGCCCTCGCGGGTCACGGATTGTCCGAAGGCGGTGAAAAGCCCGGCGCTCACCCCGGCACCGGTGTAGCGGAACCACCAGCCGATCTGCCCCGCGCTCTGATGGATCCACGGAAAGCCCAGCAGGGCCAGCAGCAGCAGGCGCGGGGCGAAGCGCACGAGATGAGCCCGGCAGAACGCGAGCGCCAGCAGGCACCAGGAACCGGCGAGAAGCAGGGTGGCGTCCGTGAGGATTCCCGCCAGTCCCAGCAGCACCGCCGCCGCCGGCAGCAGGGGGGACACCGTGCCCGCTTCCCGGCGCCATTCCCACGGTTTGCCCATCCACAGGCAAAGCGGGAGGGCGATCAGGACGGGCACAGTGTCCTCGGCGGCGGTCACCCAGCTCATATCCCGCAGCCAGATGAAGGCCGCGAAAGCCAGCAGACCGGCAAGCAGGAAATTCCGCTTCCCGGTGTGGCGGGGAGTGGAGCCCGCATCCGCTTCCGGGGCCGTCCGCCCATCAGGCCGCGCGCCGCCCCCCGCTGTGGCAGCGGAGAAAGGCGCGTTGTCAGTCATGGCGGTCAGCGTGGAATGCATGATGGTTTCCCTTATAACGCACAGCCGGTGCCAGGTTGTTGTGGTGTGTCATAAGTCGTTCAATCTGTGCGTGATTGAATTTTTTTAACAGCCATTTTTCGGGCTGTCGGTATTTTTCGGGCGGTTTGTCGGTTGCATCCGCATTGCAAATGCAGCAATTTTGCCCCCTTATGAATGCTATCCCGTTGATTCTCAGGGGCCAGGAGCTGCCGCCGGTTTTGAGCCGGCTCCTGCCCAAGGACCGGGCGCTGGATTTTCATCCGGAGAATGTGCGGGATCTGGACACCGCCACCGCCGGGCGCGTGTATGTGCTGCCCTCGGAAATTTTCAAGGAGGATTTCTGGCCGCGGCTGCGCACTCTGCTGACGGCGGCCCGGCGGCTGTATGTGATTTACGGGTCCGGCAAATTCTCGGCGGAACCCGTGCAGGCCATGCGGGACGGGGCCTTTGATTTCGTTTACACCTCCGAGAAAGCCGAGCGCTGGGTGGACGCTCTGGACCGCGCGGCGGAGTCGCAGGCGCTGTGGCTGAAACTGTTCGATGTGCCGAAATCCTCGCGCATTCCCCTGCTGGTCGGCCGTTCCGCGGAGATGGAGTCCGTGCGCAAAGCCATCTCCCGCGCCGGTCCGGTCGGAGCCAGCGTGCTGGTGAACGGGGAATCCGGAACCGGCAAGGAACTGGCGGCGCAGAGCATTCACAATGTCTCCGGCCGCCGCGGCCCGTTTGTCGCCGTGAACTGCGCGGCCATTCCGGGGGAACTGATGGAGGCGGAGCTTTTCGGCGCGGAAAAAGGGGCTTACACCGGATCCGTGTCCGCCCGGGAGGGACTGGTGGAGCAGGCGGCGGGCGGAACCCTGTTTCTGGACGAGATCGGGGAAATGGACATTAATCTTCAGCCGAAACTCCTGCGTTTTCTGGAAACCCGCCGCGCCCGGCGGGTGGGCGGGCGCGGGGAATACGCGGCGGATGTGCGCATCGTCTCCGCCACCAACCGGAATCTGGAGGAGCGCATCGACCAGCAGGATTTCCGGGCGGACCTTTTTTACCGGCTGGCGGAGGTCACGCTCCAGCTGCCGCCCCTGCGGCACCACCCCGAGGATATCCCGCTGCTGGCGGCGCATTTTCTGACGGAGGCCAACGACCGTTTCGCCAAACAATTCCTGTCCCTGGAGCCGATGCTGGCCTCGGACATGATGGAATATTCCTGGCCGGGCAATGTGCGCGAGCTGCGGGCGGCCATCCACCGGCTGGTGATTTTTCATGATGGCGCGGTCATGCGCAGAGAGTGGTGGAAGGCCCCTGCGGCCCGCCCCGACGCCCCTCCCGCGGACATGACTCCGGGAGAGGGCGGGCACCGGACCGCCGCTCCCGCCGCCACAGGGCCACCCATGGGGGCCACCGGCATGAGGCTGAGCCGCCAGCAGCAATGGGATCTCGCCCGAAAACTATTAGCCCAGAGCGGAAATGACCGTACATGGACAGCCGCCCAACTGGGTATCCACCCAGCCACTCTATTTAGGTGGACTAAATCCGGCAAAGTGTGAAAAGTGGCCCGTTGGGTGCTTGGTAACTTATTAAGCCACTGGGTTTTAAATCGGTTTCTTGATTTTTATCCCCAAAAACTTAATCCTTGTCAAAATTTCTTACGGGTAATTTAATGGATTCCTGGTGTCTGCTTCATTTTTCGGTGCGTAACTCTCGTAGCCTTAATCAAATTCCATGAAAATACACGCATCCTCCATGGTATCGAGGTCCGCCGCTCTGCTGACCGCTTTGTTTATCGCGGCAGGTTTCCCTCCCCTTACCCCGGCACTGGATAATGGAACCATTTTTCCCTCCCTGGCGGTCCCCAGGGTGAATGATTACACCCTTCATATTATCAGCCCGGATCTGCTGGAATTAGTACGTATCAATACAAAACCGACAGGGGCCACGACGGTGCCGGATTCATGGGATCTGGTCACCAGCGGCGACTTCAATGCGCCGGCGCTCACGCAGTTCACCGTGAGCGTGGATGACGCCTATATGCCGGTGACGGAGGTGTATTTCCGCCGCCGCCCGGGCTATGTGCCGCTGAAGCCCCGGGATCTGAGGATCGACAACCGCCTGTTCCTGAAGCTGGCCAGTCCCGTTCCGGAGGGCGCGCTGGTGGAGGTGAGCAATCCGGGCGGAGCGCTCTGGCCATCGGACATGAATTTCACCTGTGTGGCCACTCCGACGCGGCCCACGGAGGTGATTCACGTGAACCAGGAGGGTTACACCGCCGCCGATCCCAAGATCGCCATGGTCGGCTACTACCTCGGCAGCGGCGGGGAATTGAACGTCGCGCCGGGCACGGCCTTCACCCTCGTGGACGCGGCGACCGCCGCCGTGGTCCACACCGGTGCCCTGACCGCCCGGCCGGATGTCGGATTCACGGTGGTTCCGAAGCCTTACCAGAAGGTGCTGGAGGCGGATTTCAGCGGGTTCACCACTCCCGGCGAATATTGCCTGCAGGTGCCGGGTCTGGGCTCCTCGCTGCCCTTTCTGATCAGTCCCTCGATGGCCATGACCTTCGCGCGGGTTTATACGCTGGGCCTTTACAATCAGCGGTGCGGCACGGCGCACTGCCTGCCCTACACCCGCCACACCCATGGCGCCTGTCACACCGCGCCGGCCTCCATTCCTTATCCGCAGGCCTCCTTCGCCTCCTCGTGGACGAACATCATCTCGGCCAACTCCGACTCCAGCAACAACACCCGCCACACCGCTCCCCGGCTGGAGAGCGAGGCCACGCAGCTTTATCCTTTTGTCCGCACAGGCACGGTGGATGTCTCCCTGGGGCATCACGACGCCGGCGATTACAGCAAATACACCATCAACAGCGCCCAGCTGGTCCATTCCCTGACCTTCGCCGCGGATTCGCTGCCGGGCGCGGGGGCTCTCGACAATCTGGGTATCCCGGAAAGCGGCGACGGCAAAAGCGACCTCCTGCAGGAGGCCAAATACGAGGCGGATTTTCTGGCGAAAATGCAGGACGAGGACGGCGGATTCTACTTCCTGGTGTATCCCAAAACCCGCAAATACGAGGACAACGTGCTGCCCGACGCCGGGGACGCGCAGGTTGTCTGGCCGAAAAACACCTCCGCCACCGCCACCGCCACCGCCGCTCTCGCGGAGCTGGGCTCCTCCCCGCGCTTCAAAGCCCAGTACCCCGCCGAGGCCGCCGCCTATCTGGCCAAAGCGCAGGCCGGCTGGCAGTTTCTGCTGAACGCCATCGCCGCCCACGGCAGGGACGGCTCCTACCAGAAGCTGACGCATTACGGGGACGTCTTCATGCACGACGACGAGCTGGCCTGGGCGGCCTCCGCCATCTTTGTGGCCACGGGCGACGCCAATGCCCACTCGAAACTGATGGAATGGTATGACCCGTCCAACCGCGACACCCGGCGCTGGACCTGGTGGCGGCTTTACGAAGGCTACGGCTGCGCGGCCCGCAGCTACGCTTTCGCGGTCTCCAGCGGACGGCTCACCAGCTCCCAGGCCGACGCCGCCTACCTCGCCAAATGCCGCGCCGAGGTGCTCGCCGGCGGGGAGGACGCCCTGAGGCGCTCCAATGAGAACGCCTACGGCACCGCCTTTGACAGCGAATCCAAGCGCTTCAAGACCGCGGGCTGGTATTTCTCGCTGGACCGGGCCTTTGACATGGCCGTGGCCGATCAGATTCAGACCAAACCCGGCTACCTGAAGGCGGTTATCGGGAACATGAACTTCGAGGCCGGCTGCAACCCCGTGAACGTCAGCTTCATCACCGGCGCGGGTCAGAAGCCGCAGCGGGAAATCGTCAGCCAGTACGCCCAGAACGACCGCCGCACGCTTCCTCCCTCGGGCATCCCGGTGGGGAATCTGCAGTCGGGTTTCCAGTGGCTGTCCAGCTACACCACGGAGCTGGGGGCCATGATTTTCCCGTCGGACGGAGCCACGGTGGGACCCTATCCGCTGTATGACCGCTGGGGCGACGCCTTCAACACCTCCACCGAGGAGGTGATCACCAACCAGGGCCGGGGTCTGGCCACCGTCGCCTGGCTGGCGGCCCGCACTCCCGCCGCCACCCAGGCGTGGAACAGCGCCCCCGCCACCATCTCTGTTCCCGGAACCTTCCTCCAGGCCGGTGTGCCTGTGGAGGTGGTGCTGAGCGCGCCGGGCCTGGACCTGAGCGGAGCCCGCGTGGTGTGGGAAGTGCTGGGTCTGGAGCCCAAAGCCGCCGACGCCACCTACAGTTTCACCCCCACCACCGCCGGGATGCAGTGGATTGAGGCCGAGGCCTGGCTGCCGGACGGCCGGCGCGTGGTCGCGGCCAATTCCTACTACACGTCCCTCGCCGATGGGGGCGCTCCCTTCACTCCGGATGCGGAGACAGTGGCGCTTTATCACTTTGAACCCACCGCCGGGAACGCGGCGGGGCTGGAGGACTCGTCGGGGAACGGCTACACCCTCACCAAAAACGGCGCCGCCGCCATCAGCGCCACCAACACCGGCTGGATGAACGAGCCGTCCGGCAATGTGATGCGTTTCAGCGCGGTCGGCGACTTCCTGACCGTCTCCATCCCGGACAGCGCGCTGCTGCCCGGCTCCGCCGCCGCCGCCCCTCTGTCCGTGGAGGCCTGGTTCTACCCCCGCGCGTGGAAAGGCTACGGCGTGGGGAATTCCCAGATCGTCTCCCTGTTCCAGAACTATGACTCGCTGCTGGAGCTGAAGGACGGCATCTGGAACAGTCCCAAATCCCCCACGGTTTACGGAGGCAACTACAATCTGATGACCGCCAGTCAGACCAGCGCCGCCATCTCCCTGAATCACTGGCATCTGCTGAAGCTGACCCTTTATCCCGACAGAACCGTGAAATGCTTCATCGACGGCAATCCCGTCGCCAGCGTCATGGCCAGCGGCTTCTCCGTGGGGCGCACCATGCCCTGGATCCTCACCCTCGGGAATTTCGACGGCGATCTTGACGAGGTGCGCATCAGCCGCGCGCTGCGCGACTGACCTGTCCGCCGGGATGGAATGGAAGGCCGCCGGGAACGCGGGGAAGAGGAAAACTTCCATTGAGCCGGAGGAGGAGCCTGGCGTTCAGCGGATGAACACCAGGCGGATTTTCCCCGGGCGGGAAATTCCGGGCGGGCCGGGATGCCTGGTTCCTTCTCCGGAATCAGACCGCGCCGGGAAACCGGGCTGTGAGATCCTCCGCCACCGCCCGCTCCAGCGCCAGCTCCGGCTGGCCGAGCGCGGATTTCAGGGCCAGAAACTCCGCCCGGCCATCCCTGTTGTACCGGCCCCGGCGCTCCGCGAGAATAAGGCGGTTCTTCGGTGTGTGGGCGGACGGGATAAACTCCGTGGCCGAAGCCTCGTAGCCCATGGACCGCACCAGCGCCAGCCGCAGGGCATCGGTGAAGGTCGCGGCGGCGTCGCGGCGGAGGTTGGGCGAATGCACGATCACCCCGAGAGGTCCCGCGCCTTTCTCCAGGGCGGCGGGAGTCTTGAAATACTGCGCCAGCTCCGCCTGACAGCAGGGCGCGACGGCCAGCAGATCCGCCTGTTTTTTCAAACCCAGCGCCAGCGCGTCATCCGTCGCCGTGTCGCAGGCGTGCAGCGCCATCACCGCGTGCAGGCGCTCCGGCAGCTCCGCATCCTGAAGCGCGCAGCACTGGAACGACATCGCGTCATCCAGGCCGAGCAGCGCCGCGCGTTCCCGGGACTGCGCGATGACCGTGGCGTTCGTGTCCACGCCGATCACATGCAGGTCAAATTGGGTGTCCTTCCAGTCGCGGATCTGCGGCGAGTGCCCGCTGGAGGCCTCCCGGGCCAGAAACGCGAAGGCCAGGGAAAGATAGGAATTCCCGCAGCCCGCGTCCAGCAGCGTCAGCGCCCGTCCCGGCATGGCTTTGGCCATGGCGCGGAAGGGCGGGGCGATGAGGCTGATCATGTGATTGATCTGAAGGTATTTTTTCACCTGCCCGGACGTCACCGAGGCATCATCACTCATCAGCCCCGTGGCATGGAGAAAGGCGCAGTGGGTCACGGGATGCAGCGGCAGACGCTTCCCGGCGGTCAGGCGCTGGAGGCGGTCCGGTGTCCAGTGGCTGCGGGCACGGCGGGCGAGTTCGGAGGAGTCGGGTGTTTTCAAAATCAGAAAGAGGCGCCGGCGCGGAAATCGTCCGCGCCTCCGCCAGCATGGCAGTCCCCGCCGCCGTGGCAACCCCGTCCCGGCGGTCGTGTCCCCTCTTCCGCCCACGCGCCGCCCCGCTCACCCGGCTTCGGTTCCGGTTCCAGTCAATCTCTGGTGGAAAATCCCGCCCGCGCGCCTACTCTGCGCGCTTATGCAGAAAAATCCGCTCGGCCAAGGACTTGGAGCCCTCATCAGTGGAGCCTCCCGCCGGGGCGCCGGGGCGCTTGTGCTCGCGCCCATCGGCCAGGCCGCGCCCGTGGCCCCGGTTCCGGTGGAGCCGGTGCTGCCCGGAACCCGCGTGCTGCGCGTGCCTCTGGACTCGATTGTCGCCAGCCCCATGCAGCCGCGCCGCACCTTCCGGGAGGAGCAGCTGCTGGAACTCATGGAGTCCATCCGCGAGCACGGCCTTATCCAGCCGCTGGTCGTCCGCCGCGTGCATGGCGGGCAGCTGGAGCTCATCGCCGGCGAGCGCCGGTTCCGCGCCTCCAAAAGACTCGGCCTGGCCGATGTCCCGGTCATCGAGCGCGAGGCCTCCGACCGCGATGTCCTGGAGATGGCGCTCATCGAGAACCTCCAGCGCGAGGATCTGAACCCCATTGAGGAGGCCGAGGCCTTCTGGCGGCTGTCCAAGGAATTCGCCCTGCGCCAGGAGGACATCGCCCGCCGCGTCGGCAAAAACCGCGCCACCATCGCCAACAGCATGAGGCTTCTGGATCTGCCGGACGACGTGAAATCCCTGCTCGGCCAGAGCCGCCTGAGCAGCGGCCACGCCAAAGCCATCCTCGGCCTGCGTGACGGCGAGCTGCAGAGCATGGTGGCGGACAGAGTGGTGCGCCAGGGACTCACCGTGCGCCAGACCGAGCGCATGGTGCAGCAGGAGCTCGCCGCCGCCGGCAAGCCCCAGAAACCCGCCGCCGCCGGCAAACCCGCGCTGGCCGCGCCCCGCGATCTGGAGGCCACGCTGCAGCGCATCCAGTCCAATCTCCGCCACAAACTCGCCACCAGCGTCACCGTGCATCACGGCGACAAAAAGGGCCGCATCGAGATTGAATATTACGGCAACGACGACCTCGGCCGCCTGCTGGAGGTCCTGGGCGTCAGCGCCGAATAATCCGCGCCACCGGCCGGACCGGCGGATTGACCGGGTGCCCGATGGCTTTTAAGTTCTGGCCCGCCCGCTTCCTTATGAAACTCCTGCCCGCCGCCTTTCTGGCCGCGCTGACCCTCGGCCTCACCGCCTGCGGGCCCAGCGCCTCCTCCACCAATGCCGCGACCCAGGCGCAGGCCGTTCCCGGCAAATTCCCGGTCTACACCTTCGAAGTGGTCAAACGCTGGCCGCACGATCCCGACGCCTTCACCCAGGGCCTGATTTTTCATAACGGCGGTTTTCTCGAAAGCACCGGACTGAACGGCAAATCCAGCCTGCGCCGCACGGACCTGGCCACCGGCAATGTGCTTCAGCAGGTCACCGTCCCGTCACAGTATTTCGCCGAAGGCATCGCCGTGGTCGGCAGCCGCATTTTCCAGCTGACATGGAAGGATCGGAAGGGCTTCGTTTATGATCTCGACACTTTCCGTTTCGAGCGCGAGTTCCCGTACCAGGGCGAAGGCTGGGGTCTGGCCACGGACGGCCATCAGCTCATTCTCAGCGACGGCACCAGCTCCATCCGCTTCCTCGATCCCGCCACCAGCGCCGTGAAACAGGTCATCCAGGTCACGCACCAGGGCCATCCGGTGGGAAATCTGAACGAGCTGGAATACATCAGGGATGAGATCTGGGCCAATATCTGGGGCACGGATTTCATCGCCCGCATCAACCCCGCAACCGGCGGCGTCAACAGCCTCGTCGACTGCACCGGCCTCCTCCCCGCCGCCGACCGCCGGTCCGCCGAGCAGGTCCTCAACGGCATCGCCTGGGACGCGGCCACCGACCGCCTCTTCATCACGGGCAAGTGGTGGCCGGCCATCTTCGAGGTGAAACTGAAGCTGAAGTGAAGCGGGGATAAGAGACCATGAGCCATCAATCCGGGCGGAATCAGTTGGTTTGACAATCCCCTTACCGGCGATCAGTAACGCACTTTTCTTAAATCATCCGCCCCATGCTCAACGTCCTCGGCACCGCCCTCCGCTCCTGCAGCACCACTCCCGTGACCGGTTTTTTCCGCGATGGCACCTGCCGGACCTGTGAGGAGGACATCGGCTCGCACACCGTCTGCGTGGAGGTCAGCGGGGAATTCCTCGAATTCTCCCGTCTGCGCGGCAATGATCTTTCGACGCCCATGCCCGCCTGGGGATTCCCCGGTCTTCAGCCCGGCGACCGCTGGTGTGTCTGCGCCGCCCGCTGGCTGGAGGCCGAGGCCGCCGGCTGCGCCGCACCGGTCAATCTCCTCGCCACCGAGGCCTCGGCTTTGGAAATCATTCCTCTCGCCACCCTCCAGCGCCACGCCACGGCCTGATTCTTTTCCTTCAGTGCCCCGAAAGCCTTCCAGACGCCGACCGCGCCATTCCGGACTGGAATAATCCAGTCCGGAAAAAATCCGGGGCGGCGGTCATTTCTCAGCACCACCCCGGAAAATCAGAGCCCGCATTTCCCGCTGTCAGCGCCTTTTTCTCCGCACGACACCTCCGAGGAGGGCCAGAGCCGAAACCAGAGGAGGAGAGGGTTCAGGCACCACTGCGGCCCCATTCACCGTGAATCCGGCAACAGAATCCCAGGATTGCCCGCCGGCACTGGCGGCGTCAAGATAATGCGTCAGGGTCACGGTGCTCCAGGTCCCGGTGATCTGAATGCCCTGGGCGCCACTGAAGTTCCAGCCGTTATGCTCGGGGTGTTCCGTCAGCAGAGTGATTTCCGGAGTGCCATTTCCCGTGATGCTCCAGTCCGTCGCGGCAGGCACCGGAGTGAACCCGGGGGCGGCGATCATGGCGACATCCCCATTGGCAATTGTGGCATTGCCGCCCGAAACCTCAATTTGGCAGTCGGTGAATTGAAGAGATCCGACATTCGCCAGAAAACCACCGCTCAGCAGGGTGTCAAAAGTGAGCGTCAGAGTCACATATTGATCGGTGGTTTTGAAAAACTGAAATTGAGATCCGGTGCCCACTGGTGTTGGCCACGGACGGAACAGACCCCGGGATGGAGGAAATTCATGGTCACCTTTCGTTTCATGTTCCCTTGGGGGCATTGAAAGGGAGCCGGGCGGAACCCGCGTTTCACCACCATGCTTGACCGCCGCTCTCTTCTGACCCGCTCCCTGAAAACCACCAGCGGACTGCTGGCGCTCAGTGCCCCCTGGACCATCCGGGGGGAGGATGCCCATCCGGCCGCGACTGTTTTGGAAACCGGAATCATCACCACGCAGCCGCAGTTTTATCACGCCTGGCCGACGGTGGCGCGCCGCCGCGACGGCACGCTGTGGGTGGTGTGGTCCGGCGGCCGGGAAGGGCACGTCTGTCCGTTCGGGCAGGTCGTGGCCATGACCTCGAAGGATGACGGCGCTTCTTGGACGCGGCCCCGGGTGCTGCATGACGGAGCGCTGGATGACCGCGACGCCGGGATCGTGGAAACAGCGGCCGGCACGCTGCTGGTCAGCACGTTCACCTCCCTGGCTTATGAGCCGGGAATGGAAAAAGAACTGCGCGCCGCCGCTGAACCTGCCGCCGCCGGGGCGCGGAAAAGCCGGTTTTCCCCGGAGGAGCTGGCCATGTGGAAAGCCACGCGCGATTTCCTCCCTCCGGACCAGCGCCGGGCTGCCCGGGGCGAGTGGGTGCTGCGCTCCACGGACGGCGGCATCACCTGGTCCGCGCCCATTCCCACGATTTTAAACAGCCCGCACGGCCCGGTGGTTCTGCGTGATGGCCGTCTGATTTATGCCGGCAAACAGCTCTGGACCGCCGAGGGAAAAATCGGTGTGGTGGAGTCGAAGGACGACGGCCTGACCTGGCAGTGGCTGGCGGAAATCCCCACGCGCGCCGGCGATGATCTAAAAACGGGATACCACGAACTCCATGCGGTCGAGGCCGCCGACGGCACGCTTATCGCCCATATCCGGAAGGAAAACGGGCCCGGCCAGGGCGAAACGCTCCAGTCGGAATCCCGGGACGGCGGGCGCACCTGGAGCGAGCCCCATGCCATCGGCGTCTGGGGTTTGCCTTCCCATCTGCTCCGCCTGCGCGATGGCCGGCTGCTGATGACTTACGGGCACCGCCGCCCGCCGTTCGGCAATCAGGCCCGGCTGAGCGGGGACCACGGCAAAACCTGGGGTCCGGCGCTCATTATTTCCGCCGACGGCGCCGGCGGTGATCTGGGTTATCCCGGCACGGTGGAGCTGGGCGACGGCTCGCTGCTGACCATCTGGTATGAGAGCATGAAAACGCCGGCCAAAGCCGTGCTGCGGCAGGCGCGCTGGACTTTGGGCTGATCGGTGTTTGAAGTCCCGGCAGAAATCGAATGAGCACCCGTCCCCGCCTTCCTGTGGAAATCCGTCCCGCCGCCCTGACCGACGCGGCGGCCATCGCCGACATTTACAATGAGGCCATCCTGACCACGGTCGCCACGTTCGACACGGACATCAAGGATGCCGCCGAGCGCGCCCGCTGGCTGGAGGCTCACGGTGAAACGCACCCGGTGCTGGTCGCGGTGGCGGAGGACCGGGCGGTCGGCTGGGCCTCACTGACCCGCTGGTCCGACCGCAAAGCCTATGATCTCTGCGCCGAGACCTCGTTTTATGTGTTCGCCAGCCATCAGGGCCGGGGCATCGGCCGGGCGCTGATGACCGCCCTGATGGCCGAGTCCCGGCGGCTGGGCTTCCGCACGCTCATCGCGCGCATCGCCGCCGACAGCCGGGAAAGCATCCACCTTCACGAACAGTTCGGCTTTGCCCACGCCGGCACTCTGCGGCAGGTCGGCTGGAAATTCGACCGCTGGCTGGACGTGGTCATGATGCAGATTGTGCTGACGGAAAACGAGGGGCAGGGCGGCGGCGCGGCGTGAGCCCGGAAATCAGCCGTCCCCGCGGACGGATCCCGCCACGCCAGCATACGCAGGCGTGGGCTTGTGCGGGCGGGGAAAGTGATTACGCTGCGCGCCGGATGAAAACCTTACTCCTGGCCCTCCTGCCCGCGCTGCTGGCTCCCTGCCCTGGCCGGGCGGGCATTGATTTTGAAAAACCGACCCAGGCCATCCTGGTGAAGACCTCGGATCAGCAGATCACCACCTCCTTCCCCTTCAGCATCAGCGGCGACAGGGAGGTCAAAATCAAGGATATCCACGCGTTCTGCAGCTGCGTGAAGGCGGAAACGAAGGATGGCAGAATGACTTTCGCGCCCGGAGCCAAAAACTCCATCGAGACCGTGTTCGAGGTCGGCGGTTTCGAGGGCGTGCTGAAAAAAGAGCTGGTCGTCAGCACCGACGACCCGAAGCAGCCGGAGATCCGCCTCGTGCTGGAGGTGACCATCCCGGCGCTTTATGAGATCACGCCGTCCCAGCTGGTCTGGCAGACGGGCGCGGTGGCGGAGATGAAATCGGTGCGCTTCAAAGTGCTTGGCGATGACCCCGTGCATATCACCTCCGCCGTTCCCTCCCGCAACGCCATGAGCGCCACGGTAAAGGAAATCACTCCCGGCCGGGAGTATGAGATTCAGATGACTCCCGCCGGCACGGAGAAAAAAATGCTGGGCCTGGTGCGGCTGGAGCTGGACAGCAAATACCCGCGTTATCAGAAGCGGCTGGTCTTTTTCAACATCACCGACAAGCCGCCCGCCGAAACCGCCGCCCCCGCCGCGGAACCGAAAAAATCATGATCCGCCGCATGCTTCTCCAGTCGGCGGTCCTGCTGGCGCTGACCGCGCTGGCCGGGGCGCTGACGTGGCATTTTCACCCGGAACGGCCGGAGCTTTATCTGACCCAGGAAGCCGCCCACGAGGGCGAAATCACCGTCCTCGACGCTCTGGCCCGCCAGCAGAAGGACGGCGTGGTGTGGCTGGATGCCCGGCAGGCGGCGGAATACCGGAAAGGCCACATTCCCGGGGCCATGCTGCTGAATGAATACGACTGGGAAAACCTGCTCACCGCCGCCTTCGAGTTCATCGCGCAGACGCCGGATGAGCGCCCCGTGATCATTTACTGCGACGGTCAGAAGTGCGCCGCCAGCCACGCGGTGCGCAAAAAACTTCAGGAAACCACCCCCATCGGAGACCGCGAAATCCTCGTGCTGCGCGGCGGTTTCCCGGCCTGGGAGGAAGGCGATTACCCCATCGAACAACCCTGAAGGGTTTCAGTCCGCTGACGGCTGACCGCGCTTACGGGCCGGGCGGCACGGTCCTGTTATTCTGAAAGCCCGCGCGCGGAGGCGTAGATTTCCCCGTCATCGCTTTCGAAGGAGATCATCATCGGCCGGCAGCAGACCTCGCAGTCATAATCCCACTCGCAGGGCGTTTCATGGGCGGCGGGCGGCATGACTTCAAATTCCTCAAAGCACGACGGGCAGGTGACAGGAACGGGATCGGACATGGAAACGGTGGTTTTTTGCGGGAGATTGCCGGAGCGGGGCGCTGCGGGGGCGGTTTTCCACAAAGATACCGCATCCGCGCGGGTGGCAAGCCGGGCATCCTCTGCTATCGGAAGGCTGTATGAACGCCTTTGTCCGCTTTCTCCGGCAGCTTCTCTTTTTCATCGCGCTGATCCTGGCGGCGGACCTCCACGCGGATGAGGTTTTCGCCGGCCGGACCATCGTCATTGATCCCGGCCATGGCGGCGGTGCCAATGCCGGCACGGACGCCGCGAAAAATAAAAGCACCGCCAACAACGCCACCTCCGCCACGCTCGGGGTGAAGGAGAAGGACGTGACTCTGGAGCTGTCGAAACTGATCGCCCTGCGCATCACGGCCAGCGGCGAAGCAAAAGCCGGCAAAGTGCGGGTGGTGCTCACGCGGGACACGGACGTGAACCTGAATTTCACCCAACGCGCGGACATCGCGGCCGCGGCGGGCGGCGCCTGCTTTGGGGCCATCCATTTCAACGGCGACGACAGCCAGCGCGTCAGCGGCCCCAGGGCCATTATTCAGCAGACTTCGAAAAATCCTGAATATGAGGCCGATAAAGCTTTTGGCCTGGCCCTTGCCAAAGCCGTGGAAACCGCTTCGAAAACCTTCCGTCCGAAGACTCCGGCCGCGTCGTTCCACGACGACCGTGAACTGCATTCGGGCTGGGGTTCCTATCTGTTTCACCAGCTCAACTCAAATCCGAAGACCCGGCTCATTCCCGCCTGTCATCTGGAGGTGGAGTTTCTGGACAACCGCGAGCTTGAGAAGCTGTTTTTCGCCGAAAAGAAAAAGGAGGTCTTCGCCGCCTGGGCCGACGCCATCGCCGGGGAACTCATCCGGCAGGTGCTGATCAAGCCGTGAGGTCCGCTGCCCCGGCGCAAGGCCACGGAGATATTATATTCCAATTCCTCACCGGGGCACGGCGGCCATGACGGTTTTTTTGCCGTGGACCCACTCGACCTGATCAATGGACACCACGTGCCAGGGGTGTTTTTTCTCCAGCGAGCGGATGACGGCGGCGTCGGAGGCCTCGCTGAGATGCAGCACGGCGTAGCGCGTGTGACGGTCCTGGAGATACCGGCCGGCGGTGGGCTCATCCGTGAACCGTTCGGAGGCCAGTTGCAGCGGCGTGCTGCTGCCGGGGGCTTCACTGCGCTCCATCACCCGGTAATACACTTTCACTTGATGCGAGTTCATGACTGCGTGGGGGGTATTTATTTCATCTCCAATTCATCTTTAACTCAAAATTGTTCCCACGTCACCTTTTAAGCGGTGTCTTTTTTGTCACCCCCGGGTGGATAAAGGGGAAAATCCGCGATTTTCACCGGAATCGGACACTGCGGAACGTCACGGCGGGTCCTGAATGGCCGGACAGGACTCCCCGGCCGGTTGTTTTTCCCACAAAAAAGCCGGACCGCGCACTGGCTGCGGCCCGGCTTGGAACAAAAGACGGCCCGCTTATTTTTTGGGCAGTTTTTTGAGGTAAGTGGCGGGATCCTTCTCAAATTTTCCTTTGCAGCCCTTGCAGCAGAGTTTGATCTCCTGGCCGTCGTGGGTGAAAACGTATGGTTTGCCCATGCTGCCCAGTTTTTCGTCGGCGACGATGCAGGTGTCGAGCGGATAGGGCTTCACCTTGGGCGCGGTGGCGGGCGGCGGCGCGGGAGCCGGAGCGGGCTTGGGTTTCGGATCCTCGGCGTGGCTGAGGGAAATCGCGGAAAGGAAAAGCACAGCGCCAAGGCCGGGCAGCAGGGAGGTTTTCATAAGCGGAGAAGCGGTGGTCAGCGGTTTGATGATGGAATGAGCGGGCCGGCAATCCGCCTGGAATGCCCGTGCGGAAGATATGCGCCGCCGGTGCCGCCGCCTGGGAAATTTTCGGGAACCGGAGGGGATTTTCCGGAACTCCGCGCCCGGCCGCCCATGCCTGCGCGTTTCCGGACGCCGGTTTTCCCCTCTTTCTCGCAAAGGATCCTCCGCCGTGCCATCCGCTTTTTGTCCCCTGCCGCTTTTCCCTCACGCTCTCCCCTCTTGCCCGGAGCCCGCCGCCGGCTGATAAAAACCCATGGGAAACAGCGATGACCCGACGCCATCACGCACAGCTTCCGCATCCCCGGAAACACCGGCCGCCGCTGTGGTGAGTGACGGATCCGCCTCCACCTTCGCGGCCCTGCGGGACCCGAAATTCCGCTGGCTCTGGGCGGCCAATGTCATCTCCGGCATCGGGTCCATGATGCACGCCACCGCCGCCGCCTGGCTGCTGGTGAGGGAAGCCGGGGCACCGACCCTGGTGACGCTGCTTCAGACCATGGTCAGCCTGCCGGTGTTTCTTTTCGCGCTGCCCGCCGGAGCCCTGGCGGACATGCTGGACAAGCGGCGGGTGGTGCTCGGCGCGCAGCTGACGGGATTTTTCACCGCCGCCATCCTGACCGGACTGGCCATGGCGGGAATGGCGGACGCCACCGTGCTCCTGGGCTCGGCTTTCGCGCTGGGGCTGGCGGCGGCGTTCGGATTTCCGGCGTGGCAGGCGATGCTGCCGGAGCTGGTGGGCAAAGCGAAATGGCACAGCGCCATCACCCTGGGCAGTATTTCCGTGAATCTTTCGCGCTCGCTGGGGCCGGTGGCCGGGGGGCTGCTGATCGGTCTGGCGCCGCCGGCCGTTGTTTTCGGGATCAATGCTTTGTCGTTCCTGGTGGTGGCCATCGCGGTGATGCGGCTGCGGTTTGAGAAACCGGAGCCGCCGGCGGGCGATGCCGAGCCGTTTTTCTCCGCCATGGCCGCCGCCGTGCGGCACATCCGTTATTCACCCGGTATCCGCCGCGTGCTGTGGGGGCAGGCGCTTTATATCACCATGGCGGTGGCTCCGGCGGCGCTGCTGCCGCTGATCGCGCGGCATCTGAACCTGACGGGCGGGGCGTTCGGAGCGCTGACCGGCGTTTATGGCGTGGGCGGCATCATCACGGCGTTCGCGGTGCTGCCGGTGATGCGCCGGAAGTGGCCGGTGGACCGGATTTTTCTGACCTCCGGCGTGGTCAGCCTGCTCGCCGTGGCGGGACTGGCCCTGGCGGATTCGCTGTGGACGGTGGTGCCGCTGCTGTTCCTGGCGGGCGGCGCGTGGATGGCGTCGATGGCGCAGTTCACCATCGTCGGCCAATCCTCATTCCCCCACTGGGTGCGGGCCCGGGCCTCCGCGGTGCAGCTGATGGTGGCCCAGGGGGCGTTTGCCCTGGGCGCGCTGATCTGGGGGCAGCTGACGGAGCACGGCTCGCTGCATCTGGCGCTCGGCTTGGCCGCCGCCGGGCTGGGCGCGGGAGTGCTCACGGGCTGGCGCTGGCCTTTGCGGGAGCTGCTGCCGACGGACCTCACGCCGCACGCGCACTCGCCCCGGCATGAGGGCTTTTTCCGCCAGCCGCAGCCGGGCGAGGGACCAGTGCTGGTGGAGATCGCCTATCTGATCGACCCGGCGGACGAGCCCGCGTTTTTCCTCGTCATGCAGTCCATGCGCGGCGTCCGGCTGCGGGACGGGGCATTCCGCTGGGGGCTGTATCACGACCTCGTGAGGCCGGGAATCATCCACGAGGTTTTCCTGGTCGAGGACTGGAGCGCGCATCTCCGCCAGCACGCCCGCTACACCGTGGAAAGCTGGCGCATCGAGCAGGCGGCGCGCCAGTTTCACCGGGGCCAGGATCCCCCGGCGGTCACGCACTGCCTGCGCGTGAACCTGCGGGGAATTTCCGACGCCGCGCGCCCGGAGGAGGACGGGACGGACGGCTGAGCCCGCTCAACACCCGGGAAGACGGGCCACGGATTTCACGGATAAAACGGAGCATCACGGGTTGATGAAACAGGAGGCGTGAACACCAGCTGCTTCCGGAAAGTGCGCCACCGTCACTTCAGCAATCCGTGTCTATCTGTTATGTCCGTGAAATCCGTGGCCCGGCTTTGGATTTTTCAGACTGCACCGCCACCATCAGGGCGCGGTGTTTTCAATAAACCGCACCGCCGGGATTTCCGCCGCCGCGTGGACCGGCGGCTGGAAGCTGCCCCACTGGGCGCGCCGGGCGGGCGCGGCTTTATCCAGCGCGTGGCCGAGGCGGTTCCGCAGACTGGTCAGGGCGGCGGCCGTGACCTGGGAATAACGGGAGGTTCCGGCGTCGGCCTCCCCTGATTTTTCCAGCTCGGCGCGCAGCCCGATCACCTGCCGCACGGCGGCGGCGAGGGCTTCGCGGGGCGTGCCGGTGAGGACGCTTTGAATGGTCAGGTATTCAATCAGCTGCTGCGCCCAGCGGAAGGACTTCAGCCGCAGCGACGGCACCGGTCCCTCCGTCGCCGGGTAGAAAACCGCGAGCGGATCCTTTTTCGTCCACGACTTCTCCGTGCCGATGGTCTGCCACGGCAGCACGCCGTCCGCCCCCAGACACCATGCCTCCAGCGACCATGCCGCCGGCTGGAGGACATCGCCCGGAGCGGCGGCGGCCCCGTAAAGAATGGACATGTGCCCCCAGCGCTCCTGACGCTGGTGAATGCGGGCGGCGTAGTCCCGCATCGCGCCGCCCAGGACCTCCACGCCGGTCACGCCGTCCAGCAGATCCCGCTGCCATTCCGGGCGGGAAATGTCGCAGCGGAACACCGCGTTCGCCGCCAGCGGACGGGCCGCCTCATTGAACCGCCGGCCGAATTCCCGCAGCGCGAAAAAATCCTGGGTGTTCACCGGCTCATCGAAAATCCAGGGCGCCGAGCAGGCGGACCACGCGCCCCGGTCGGCTTTGAAATACACTTTGTTATTCAGATAAAACTCAAACAGCGTCCCGTCCCATTTCCGGTCCCGGATATGCGCCGCGAAACGCCGCGAGGCCTCTTCGAATTCCTCCCAGTAAGCACTGCCGAACGCCGTGTCCGCCCAGTAGCCGCCGTGGAAATGTTTCTCAATCTCCATCGGCCAGTTCTCATTCAGTGGCAGGTAAAACGACTCCACCGGCGTGCCCGCGCGCGGCAGTCCGGCAAACGCGGAGCCGTCCAGCAGCGGGCCGAAACGCTGGTCCCAGGCCTGCCAGTCCCAGCCGCCGTCCGGTGATTTTTGCGGTGCCCCTCCGTCATGCACCTGACCGCGCCAGTTGTAGCGCAGCACGTTCAGGCAGGTGCGGTGCTCATGCGCCAGGCGGTACCAGTCCAGCTCCTGGCCGGGCAGACCGTAGGCGTTCATCTCCGGCACAAAACTCAGGCGGTCCGGCAGCGTGAAATTCCATACCGTCAGCTCCAGCGGCACCGTGACCCCGCCGCCGCTGATGCTGCCGGCAATCCGTCCGGCGGGCGCGCCGTGCGGCACCTGGATTTCCAGAAGCAGCGCGCCGGTGGTGTCGGGGAAAGTCAGGGCGGGCAGCGGATCCGGCGCGCCCTCCACTTCCGCGATGCGCCGCAGGGAAACCTGGAACGGAGCGGGAAACGAAGTTTCGCAGGTCCCGCCGGGAACCGTCAGCCGCAGGCACACCGCCTCATTGCGGGCGGCGGAAAGATTCAGGGAGTCCAGTTTCCAGCCGAACAGATCCTCCGCCCGCCAGCCGGCGGGCAGGGGGGTGGCCGGTCTGTTTTCAGAATCCGGAGCCGCGCCCGGAAGGCCCGCGGGCGTGATGGCGGCAGGATCCGCGGATTTGCCAGGGCCGGAAACCGGGGCCGGAGAACGTGCCGGATCCGGGCCGGCGGGCGGAGCGGGAACGTCGTCCGCCCACACCTCAAACCACGGCGCGCGGGCTTTCGGTCCCTCGCGGCTGGAGATAAAGCGGTTGGGGAAAAGCCGCCACTGGATTTTGTCGCCGTCGCGGGTGTATTCCGATCCCACATCGTCCATCACCACCACCCCGTGGCTGATGCCCTCCGCGCAGGCCGACACCACGGCGGGGTCCACCGGGATGACCTGCCAGCCGGCCGCATCCGGCGCGCCGGCCTCCGCGAACGCCCACCGGGTTCCCGCCCCGCCGAGGATGGCCGAGGTGATGTCCGGCCCGCCCGCCCACGATCCCTCACCCGGCGACCGGAAGCTGGCTCCGCCCGTGTTTTTCTCATAACCACTTCCCCGGCCCTCCGCCCACGGCACCGCCACCGTGCCCACGGTCGTGCGCCGCAGCGGCGCGTCCGGCGATTCCAGATGCACGTGCAGCAGCGCTTTCCGGATCGTTTTTGACTTCAGTCCGGCAAAGCCCGCGTCCATCAGAAACATCTCCTGAATGCCCTTGGCCTTCAGTTTTCCACTGCCGCCATTGTTGCCATCCTGTTCGGAGGGAAACGCGGAAATCCAAACATCCCGTGTCACGTCCAGCCGCCGCCCGGCCGATCCTGCCGGCGGTATCGGTGTCTGGGCATGAACGGAAGTCGGATTCATTCCTCCGCTCGTCAAAAGCGCGGAAATCAGCAGGAGGAGGGGAAATTTGAAAAAATGGCGGCGCATGGCTGAAGAACGTTGCCCGCCGGCCGTTTATGCGCTGGAAAAATGCCAGCCTCCCGCCCGCCCGCCGGAGCGTTCCACCGGATGAGCCAGGAGGGTCCTCCAAATTCAGAGGAGAGGAATGGCTGAAAATCCACTTGCACTAAACCAACCAGTCAACTAATCTGCCCGCGAAATGAAACCGGAATGCGAATCCAAATGCAAGCTGCTGCGGGTGGCCATGCGTTTGATCGCCGAGAACAGTTACGGGTCGGTCAGTGTAGATGACATCTGCACCGCCGCCGGCGTGAAGAAGGGCAGCTTTTATTATTTCTTTCCCTCCAAATCCGATCTCACCGTCGCCGCCATGGAGGCCGACTGGCGGGAAAACCAGCCGGACTACGACCGCCTCTTCTCCTCCCAGACGCCGCCGCTGGAGCGCATCAGGCAATACTGCGACGCCTCCCTGCGGTGCCATACCGCCGAGCAGGACCAAAACGGGAAAATCCTTGGTTGTCCGATGATTACGCTGGGGGCGGAACTCAGCACCCGCGATGAGAAAATCCGCCTGAAGACGGTGGAGATCATGAACCGGTATATCAGGTATTTTGAATCCGCCGTCCGGGATGCCGCCGCCCTGGGGGAAATCCGGACGACAGACCCCGCCGCGCTGGCCCGCGATCTGTTCGCTTATTTCCAGGGCTCCATGCTCGCCGCCAAAGTCGGCAACGATCTTGCCCCGCTGCGCGGCATGAGGGAGGGCATGACACGCCTGCTCACCGGCCGTCCGCAGCTGGAGGCGGATTGATTTTTGTGACAATTTGTTTACCAACCAGTCAAGTATAAATCCTCGCTTTCTCCAATTTTCTCGGTTCTCCTTTTCCCCACAATTCCAACTCCATTCTAAAAATTAAACCCATGCCCTCGCTGCCCGATCCCGTCACTCTTGGCGAACTTGAACTGAAAAACCGCGTCATCATGGCTCCGCTGACCCGCGCCCGTGCCGGAGTGGAGCGCCTGCCCAATGCCCTGATGGCTGAATATTATGGCCAGCGGGCCTCCGCCGGTCTGATCATTTCCGAAGCCACTTCCGTTACCCCGATGGGGGTGGGTTACGCCAACACTCCCGGCATCTGGTCCGACGAACAGGTCGAGGGATGGAAGCTGATCACCAAAGCGGTGCATGACAAAGGCGGCAAAATCGTCCTTCAGCTCTGGCATGTGGGCCGCATTTCCGACCCTCTGTTCCTGAATGGCGCGCAGCCGGTGGCCCCCAGCGCCGTCCGGCCGAAAGGTCACGTCAGTCTGGTGCGTCCGGAGAAGGGATTTGTGACTCCCCGCGCTCTGGAGCTGGAGGAGATTCCGGCCATTATTGAAGCTTACCGCAAAGGCGCGGAAAACGCGAAAAAGGCCGGCTTCGACGGTGTGGAGCTGCACGGCGCGAATGGTTATCTCCTCGACCAGTTCCTCCAGGACAGCACCAACCACCGCACCGACAGCTACGGCGGTCCCATCGAAAACCGCGCCCGCCTGCTCCTCGAAGCCACCGACGCCGCGATTTCCGTCTGGGGTCCGGGCCGGGTCGGCGTGCATCTCGCGCCGCGCGCTGATTCCCACGACATGGGCGACTCGGATCGTGAGGCCACGTTCACTTACGTCGCCCGCGAGCTGGGCAAACGCGGCATCGCCTTCATCTGCGCCCGCGAAACTCCGGGCGAAGGCAGCATCGGGGCGGCTCTGAAAAAAGCCTTTGGCGGCTCCTACATCGTCAACCAGGGCTACACCAGGCAAACCGCGCAGGCGGCCCTGGACAAGGGTGAGGCCGACGCCGTGGCTTTCGGCGTTCTCTTTATCGCCAACCCTGATCTCCCCGCCCGCTTCGCCCAGGACGCCCCGCTCAACACCCCCGTGCCCGCCACCTTTTACGGCAGCAGCGCCGAGGGCTACACGGACCAGCCTTTTCTCCAGGCGGAAGAGGAAGCCGCCGCCTGAACCAGCATTCCCTGAAACTGAAACCTCTCAAAAATATGCAACGCGCCCGCCGGAAAACCGCCTTGTTGAGCCTGTTGATCAGCCTGCTCGGTTTCACCTGCCATTCGCAGGCGATGACTGAAAAAGAATCGAAGGAGCTGATGAACCGTTTTTGGAACGAAGTCTGGAATCCGCCCTACCGGCTGGAGACCATTGATGAGCTGCTCACCGAGGATTTCACGATCACCACGGACAACCGCGATGTGAAGGGCCGCGAGGCTTTCAAGAAATGGCTGCAGGGTTTTCAGGCCAAAGTGGCGGATCTGAAGGTGGTGCCGCAGGAGATCATCGTCTCCGGGGACGGCAGCCGGATCATCACCCGCATGACGGCCAGCGGAAAAAACAAAGGGATGTTCGGAACCCTGCCGGACAATGCTTCGGTGGAGTTTGTGGCCATCGCCATCTTCGAAGTGCGGGACGGAAAGCTGGCGCACAACTGGGTGGAGCGCAGCGCCTATGAACTTCACCAGAGACTCACCGCCAAAACCAAACCCTGAAGCCGATGAAAGCGCCGCCTGACCTGTTGTTCTCCGTGCTCGACCTGTCGCCTATCCGGCAGGGCGGCGGCGGGGCTTCCGAAGCCTTCCGCAACAGCCTGGACCTCGCGCGCCATGCGGAGACCTGGGGCTATCACCGTTACTGGGTGGCGGAGCATCATAACATTCCAGGAATCGCCAGCGCGGCGACCTCCGTGGTCATCGGCCACATTGCCGGCGGCACCTCCACCATCCGCGTGGGCAGCGGCGGCATCATGCTGCCGAACCATGCGCCCCTGGTGATCGCCGAGCAGTTTGGCACTTTGGAATCGTTGTATCCCGGGCGGATTGATCTCGGTCTTGGCCGCGCGCCGGGCGGAGATCAGACCACCGCCCGGGCGCTGCGGCGGAACCTCGGCAGCAATGGCGACAGCTTCCCGCAGGACTTGCAGGAACTGCGCGCCTATTTCGCCGAACCCGTGCCGCACCAGGCGGTGACCGCCGTGCCGGGCGCGGGACTGAAAGTGCCAATTTACCTGCTGGGATCGAGCACCTTCAGCGCCCAGCTGGCCGCGCATCTGGGGCTGCCCTTCGCTTTCGCCTCGCACTTCGCGCCGGATTCCCTGCACGACGCCCTGCGGCTTTACCGCAACGGCTTCCAGCCTTCGCAAACCTTGCGCCAGCCGCACGTGATTGTCGGAGTGAATGTCTTCGCCGCCGACACCGATACGGAAGCCGCGCGCCTCTTCACCACCGTGCAGCAGATGTTCCTTAACCTCATCCGCGGACGGCCGCAGCTCATGCCGCCGCCGGTGGACAGCATGAAGGGCCTGTGGAACGAGGGCGAGGCCGCCTACGTCAGCCGCATGACGGAATATTCCGTGGTCGGCGGTCCTGACAAGTTGCGGTCCGGTCTGGAGACCATCCTCATGGAAACCGGAGCCGATGAAATCATCGCCACCGCCCAGATTTACGAGCATTCCGCGCGCCTGCGCTCCTTCGAAATCGCGGCGCAGGTTTTCAGCGACATCCGCCGGGAGCGTGCTGAATTTCAACTTGGCACGCGGCAGGAAAAAGCCGGTGCAGGAGTCTGATCTCCAATGAAAATCACCGATCATCTTTATCTATTTACGGTTTCAGATCGATTTTCGATTGAGAAACGAGGAACGATTGTTGTCCCGGGAATTCCTCACAGTCTTCGCGAACCCGTCATTCGGCGCGGTGCGGAACTCATTCTCCGCACGCCGTTGGGCGATATCGTGGAAACTTATCTAAAGGATATTGAGATGATAAACCACCGCCCCGGCGGCAAACGTTTGGAAGCGTCGCCCATTTTACTGCCCGATCTCCATAAATTCGACATCCCAATCGGAACTGAAGTTTTCCTGAAACAAACCTGAAAGCCCCGGCCACCCAATTTCCATCGAACCCAAAATTCCGTACACCCACCGCATGAGCACCAAAGCCTACGCCGCCCAGTCCGCCAGTTCCGCCGTTGCGCCTTTTGCCATTCAGCGCCGGGAGGCCGGGGCGCATGATGTGGCCATCGATATTCTTTATTGCGGGGTCTGCCATTCGGATCTGCATCAGGTCCGGAATGAGTGGCAGAACACGCTTTATCCCTGCGTGCCCGGCCATGAAATCACGGGCCGCGTGACCAAGGTCGGCAGCGCGGTGACGAAGTTCAAAGTGGGTGATCTCGCCGCTGTCGGCTGCATGGTCGATTCCTGCCGCGAGTGCGAGCCCTGCAAAGCCGGGCTGGAGCAATACTGCACCAGCTTTCCCACCTTCACCTACAATGGTCAGGACAAAATCTCCGGCGGCGTGACTTACGGTGGCTACTCGGACGCCATCGTGGTGGATGAGAAATACACGCTCAAGGTTTCCGACAAACTCGACCTTGCCGCCGTGGCTCCGCTGCTTTGCGCGGGAATTACGACCTACTCGCCGCTGCGTCACTGGAAGGTGGGTCCCGGCAAGAAAGTCGGTGTGGTCGGGCTTGGTGGACTGGGGCACATGGGCGTGAAATTCGCCCGCGCTTTCGGAGCGCACGTGGTGCTTTTCACGACCTCGCCGGGCAAGGTGGAGGACGGCAAACGCCTTGGCGCGGATGAGGTGGTGATTTCGAAGGATGCCGACGCCATGCGGAAGCACACCTCCAGCTTCGACTTTATTCTCGACGCGGTTTCCGCCGACCACGACATCAACGCCTACCTCAGTCTGCTGAAACTCGACGGCACCCTGACGCTTGTCGGCGCACCGGAAAAACCGCTGCCCGTCGCCGCCTTCAACCTCCTGCTGCCCCGCCGGCAGTTCGCCGGATCCGCCATCGGCGGCATCGCGGAAACCCAGGAGATGCTCGACTTCTGCGCCGAGCACAACATTGTCAGCGACATCGAGATGATCGACATCCAGCAGGTCAATGAAGCCTATGACCGCCTGCTGAAGAGCGACGTGAAATACCGCTTCGTCATCGATATGGCCTCGCTGAAAAACTGAAATGAAACTCACGGGCATCCTGCCCGTGAGGATATGAGAACATCAACCCACCTCAACCCAATAACATCATGGAATACCGTCAACTCGGCGCCTCGGGCCTCAAAGTGCCCGTTCTCACTCTCGGAACCGGCACCTTCGGGGGCACGGGCGAACTCTTCACCGCCTTCGGCACCAGTGGCGTCGGGGAGGCCACCAAGCTCGTGGACATCTGTCTGGAGGCCGGCCTTAACATGTTCGACAGCGCGGACATTTACTCCGCGGGAGATGCCGAAATTATCCTCGGCAAAGCCCTCGCCGGCCGCCGCGACAAGGTGCTCATCTCCACCAAAGCGACCTTCCGTCTTGGCGACGGCCCCAATGATGTCGGCTCTTCCCGGCAGCACCTGACCAAATCCATCGAGGCCTCCCTGAAGCGCCTGGGCACCGATTACATCGA
The DNA here is from genome assembly GCA_040386695.1 of Verrucomicrobiota bacterium. Classification (GTDB taxonomy): domain Bacteria; phylum Verrucomicrobiota; class Verrucomicrobiia; order Verrucomicrobiales; family V1-33; genus CAIZWU01. The sequence goes on along the minus strand of JAZKFB010000018.1, from coordinate 66,071 downwards.
CCTCTTCCAGCTTCACGGATTCGACGCCCTGACGCCGGTGGAGGAGACTTTGAGCACCCTCGATCACTTTGTCCGGGCCGGGAAAATCCGCTACATCGGGGTGTCGAATTTCTCCGGCTGGCATCTTATGAAATCGCTCGCCGTTTCCGAAAAATACGGCTGGGCGCGCTACGTGGCGCATCAGGCCTACTATTCACTGGTGGGCCGGACTTTTGAGTGGGAACTCATGCCCCTGGCGGTGGATCAGAAGGTCGGCACCGTCGTCTGGAGCCCGCTGGGCTGGGCGCGCCTCACTGGCAAATACCGCCGCGGGCAGCCGCAGCCCGCGAACACCCGCCTGACCTCCCAGCTGGCCATCGATATCGGCCCGCCGGTGGACGAGGAATATCTGTATAAAGTCGTCGATGCCCTCGACGAGGTCGCCGCCGAGACCGGCAAAACGGTTCCCCAGATCGCCATCAACTGGCTGCTCCAGCGGCCCACCGTCTCCACCGTCATCATCGGCGCGCGCAACGAGGAGCAGCTCCGGCAGAACCTTGACTCCATCGGCTGGAACCTCACGCCCGGGCAGGTCGCCAAACTGGAGGCCGCCAGCGCCACCACGCCGTCCTATCCGTATTTCCACCAGAAGGGATTCGCGGAGCGGAATCCGTTTCCGACCAACTGAACAGCCGGAAGACGGGGGAAACCTCACCGATTTCACCGATGAAACGGATAAACACGGATGCGGCAAATGATTTTATGCTGGAAAGCCGGAGGCTTCTGACTTTCCGCCCATCCCTGGTTATCCGTAAAATCCGTGCCATCCGCGGCCCGTCTCCTCCCGGTCATAACTGAAGCTTCCAGCCCCCACATCTACCGCCATGGACTACATCCGATTCGGAAACACCGGTCTCAAAGTCTCGCGCCTCTGCCTGGGCTGCATGACTTACGGCGAGCCCACGCGCGGGCCGCATCCGTGGACTCTGGATGAGCGGGCCAGCCGGCCCTTCATCCGGCAGGCGGTGGAGGCGGGCATCAATTTCTTCGACACCGCCAATTACTATTCGGACGGCAGCAGCGAGGAAATTGTGGGCCGGGCCTTGAAGGATTTCGGCCGGCGGGAGGAGCTGGTGATCGCCACCAAAGTGTTTTATTCCGCCAGCCAGGCTCCCAATGCCGGCGGCCTGTCACGGAAGGCGATTTTCACGGAAATCGACCACAGCCTGCGGCGGCTGGGCACGGATTACGTGGATCTCTATCAAATCCACCGCTGGGACTGCGACACTCCGATTGAGGAAACCCTGGAGGCGCTGCATGACCTCGTGAAGTCGGGCAAAGTCCGCTACATCGGCGCTTCCTCCATGCACGCGTGGCAGTTCGCCAAGTCGCTGTATCTGGCTGAAAAACACGGCTGGACGCGCTTTGTCTCCATGCAGCCGCACTACAATCTGCTCTACCGCGAGGAGGAGCGGGAGATGCTCGGACTTTGCCAGGCCGAAGGCATCGCGGTCATTCCCTGGAGTCCGCTGGCGCGTGGACGCCTGGCCCGCCCGTGGCGGGAGGACGCGGCTTCCGAACGGGCCAAGTCCGACGAATACGGCAAAATCCTCTACACCAGCCGGACGGAGGAGGCCGATCATGCCGTGGTGAACCGCGTGCAGGAACTCGCCGCCGCGCGCGGGCTTCCGGCCTCACAGATCGCCCTCGCCTGGCTGCTGCACAAACCGGCGGTCACCGCGCCCATCATCGGCGCCTCCAAGCCGCGGCATCTTGACGACGCCATGGCCGCGCTTGGAGTGAAGCTTTCTCCCGGAGAAATCACCAGCCTTGAGGAACTTTACGTGCCGCATCCCGTCGCCGGGTTTGTGTGAACCGGGAGGAGAGCACGGGCGCTTTGACCGAAAAATCGGATCAGCTCTTTTTCAAATTCGTCAGCAGGGCCTCCGCGCAGGCTTTGGCGAAGGCGGGATCGTTGATATTGGCGTCCACTTTGACAACCGGAATGTCCTTCCGCAGCCCGCTTTCCAGGGCGGTGTAAAGCGCCTGATCCGCCGCCGCATCGTGGAACGGACCGCCGGGAGCGCTGACCACGCTGATGCCGCCGGTGGGCAGGAGCACGGTGACCGGAGCCTGGTAAGCGGAGACTTTCTCCGCGAGGATGCGGCCGAGCCGCGCATTCTCCTCCGGCGTGGTGCGCATGAGAGTGACCTGCGGGTTGTGATGATAGAACAGCCGGTCCCTGAACTTCGCGGGCACGCTGTCGGGAGTTCCGAAATTCACCATGTCCAGACAGCCCGGAGCGATGATGGCCGGGATGCCGGCTTTGGCCGCGGCTTCCAGGCGCTGAGGGCCGGCGTTGAGCACGCCGCCCACGAGTTCGTCCGCCCACTCGGTGGTGGTGATGTCCAGAACGCCGGCGACGAGACCGCTTTCGATCAGCGATTCCATGGTGCGCCCGCCCTGGCCGGTGGCGGCGAAAACGAGGACCTCATAACCGGCTTCCTCCAGCAGGCGCTTGGCTTCCGTGACACAGGCGGTGGTGTTGCCGAACATGCTGGCGACGATCAGCGGGCGGGCGTCGTCCTGCTCCGCCGTGCCGGCGACTGTGGCCTGCACCATGCCGCAGATGGCTCCGGCGGCCTGGGTGAAGAGGCGGCGGGAAATGCGGTTCAGACCCGCGACATCGACGATGGAGGGCATCATCACGATGTCCTTCACGCCGACATAGGGCGCGGTGTTGCCGCTGGCCAGGGTGGAGACCATCACTTTGGGAAAACCCAGGGGCAGTGCCCGCATGGCCGCGGTGGCGATCGCCGTGCCCCCTCCGCCGCCGAGGGAAATGATGCCCGCGATGCGTCCTGAAGCCGCGAGTTCCGCCACAAATTTCGGCACCGCCTCCGCCATGGCGCCCACCCGCGCGCCCCGGTCCACGGCCATGGATTCCAGCTCCGGCAGAATCTCCGCGCGGGAAATATCCGGCGTCACCTGCGGCGGCTCCAGGCAGCCCGCGTCAATGAGCAGCGGTTCATGTCCCAGCCGGCGGACCGCCGCCGCCACCCAGGCGTGTTCATGTCCTTTGGAATCGAGAGTGCCGAGAACTGCGATGGTTGCCATATTGACCGGGATCAGAACAAGGCTGGGGCCCGTGTGCAAGGAAAACTGTCGGCGGTCATTTCCCCGTGGAGCGGCAAATTATTGCCAGCGCGGGGCTTTGCGCCTCGGCTACAGTCCTGAAGCAGAAGCGATTACAGGAACTGTTCATTTAAGCTTGGCGCGCCACCTGCCTTCGGATAGGATCCGCGCCATGAAATTTCCTCTGTCCGCCGCACTTCTGCTGTCCGCCTGGTCATTGATCGGTGTGGCCGGGGCGCAGGAGGTTTTCATCAACGAGCTGCACTACGACAATGCGGGCACCGACGCGGATGAGGGCATTGAGATAGCGGGGCCGGCGGGCACGGATCTGAGCGCTTACGATCTGGTGCTCCACAATGGCGGCAACGGCGCGGCTTACGGGACAAAGGCTTTAAGCGGCATCATTCCGGACGAGGGCGGCAGCGGATTTGGCGCGGTGTGGTTCGGCTATGCCTCCGGTGGCATTCAGAATGGGAATCCGGATGGCGTGGTGCTGGTGAAACACGCGGGAAATGCGGTGGTGCACATGATTGCCTACGGCGGCCCGCTTACCGCCACGAATGGCCCGGCGCAGGGGCTGGTGCTGCCGGACATCGGAGTCAGGGAAACCACCACCACCCCTGCGGGCCAGACACTGCAGTTGCGGGGGGCGGGGAAAACCGCCGCTGATTTCACATGGAGCGGCCCGGTGGCGCGGTCGCAGGGACTGATCAATGCGGGCCAGACTTTCACGGGCGGCGGCGGATCCGGAGGCGGCATCACTTTCAGCCCGGCCATGGTCACGGAAGGCGCCGGGGCCACCGCGACCCTGACCCTGAGCCCGCCTCCCGCCGCCCCCGTTGTCATGAATCTGACGGTCATGCCACCGCTGGCAGTCGCTTTTCCCGCCACGGTGACCGTTCCCGCCACGGGCAGCGTGAGCTTCGAGGTGCAGGCCCTGACGGATGGCGAGCCTGACGGTTTTCAGAATGCGGTCCTCACCGCCGGCACCACGACCGGCTCTCCCGTGACCGCCGCCGGAACGCTGCGGATCATTGACGCTGACCGCCCCGCTCGCTCCGGCCCCGGCGTGCTGCGGGTGGCGACGCTGAATGTCAGGCTGGGCGTGGACGCGCCCGGCAGCGCCGAATTCAACGCCGTCCGCGAGGTCGTCGAGCGCGTGAGTCCGGATGTGCTGCTGCTGCAGGAGGTGTCCGACGCGGGTAATTTCGCGGACATCCGCGCGCTGCTGGCGCAGGCTGGTTTTCCGACGGATGCCGCGCACCTCTCCATCAGCGGGGACACGTTCGCCGGGCAGGCGTATGTGTCAGGAGATTTCGGAACGGGTGAATGCGTGGTCACCGCCAGCCGTTACCCGATCAAACGCACGGTGCAGATCGGCAGGGGAGTGGCGGGACGGAAGGAGCTGACGCGGTTTCCTCTCTTCACCGGCATCGATCTCCCGGACCTTCCGGGCGCCGAGGACTTGCGGGTGGTGAATGTGCATCTCAAGGCCAGCACGGGCGATGCGGACAACTTCCGCAAAGCGCTGGAATGTTACCGCCTCCGCGAATTTCTGACCCAGCAGGGCCTGAGCGCGGCGTCGGACAATCTCATCGTTGGCGGTGACTTCAATGCCATCGATTTCAACTATCAGCCCGCCACCAGCTACAACACCGCCATCAATCCGACGGCTTTCACTTTCCAGGACGGGAGCAAACTCCCAACCACTTTTCAGCTGGGAAGCGATCTCACCGCAGGCAGCGGCGTCACGCTGCCCTACCGCATTTTTCCGCATCAGGGGATGAATCCGGCGGGCCTTTTCGCGCCGGAGCTTTTTCAGGCCGACGGCGTCACCGAGCCGACCTTCAATCTGTTTCCGGCCCGCTACGACTATCTGTTTTTTCCGCAGCGCCTGCTGGCCGCCGGAGCGGTGCGCGGAGAGGTTTACAACAGCCGCCTGGAGCCGCAGGCCGACGGTTTGCCCAAGCGCCGCACGCTCCCCGCGCCGGAGCTGAGCGAGACCGCCTCCGATCACTATCTGACTTTCGCGGATGTGAATCTGTCGCCGCTGCCCGCGCTGAAGCTCACCGTTTCCCCAACCGAGCGCGACGAGAGCAGCAGCGCCGCGCCGCCGGTGGCCACGGTTTCCCTGACTCCCGCGCCCGCCGCGCCGGTCACGGCGCATCTGGGTGTGTGGCGGGATGAACGGGTTTCCTTCGGTGTGGAATCCGTGGTCCTGACACCTTCCAATCCCTCGGCTCAGGTGCCGGTGATGGTGCCGTTCTCGCCGCTGGTCGAACCCCGGCGAAGTGTCAGCCTCAGCGCCGCGGCGGAGGGTTTCGCCCCGGCTTTCGCGGCTCTCACCCTCCGGAGCCCGGAAGCCGCCGGGCTGCTGGTGATCAGCCAATACGTCGAGCCGCCCGCTGCCACGAGCCCTCCGGATATCAACACCCCGCGGGCCGTGGAGCTTTTCAACGCCAGCGGCGCGCCCATCGATCTGGCCCGCGCCCAGCTTCAGCTGCGCCGCTGCACGAACGGCGCGGTGACCTTCTCCGTGATGGGCAGGGTGGCGGAAATCCTGCCCGACGACAGCCCCGCCCTGCTGCCGGCGGGAGCGGTGCTGGTCGTCGGCGAGGCGGCGGTGGGCGATGCCCTGGTGGCGGCGGGACTGCTGCCCGCTCCTGCGGAATCCTTCGCCAGCGCCACGGCTCACACGCTTTACTGCAACGCCGCCGGGCGCGCGGTTTTCCTGAAAGGCAGCGGCCTGGACTTCAACGGGGACGATGCTCTTGAAGTCGTGCTGGACGGCCTGCGCTGCGATGTGTTCGGCCGTATCGGCCAGGACCCGGGAACCGCCTGGACCGGCGGGGCAGGGAACCCCTCCACGGCGGATCAGAATCTGGCGCTGCGCCCGGAGATCGTCACCGGCAGCGGCGGGTTCACGCAGCCGGGCACCCGGTTTGTGACCGTGTCCGCCGGAAATTCCCTGACAGGAATCGGGGTGCCGCCGGTGATCACGGACCGTTATTCTGCCTGGGCCACGACGGCGGGACTGAGCGGCACCGGCCGTGCGCCCAACAGCGATCCGGATCACGATGGACGCCTGAACCTGACGGAATTCGCGGAGGGCACCAATCCCGCCAAAACCGATTCCAGCGGGCTTTCCCTCCACGCTGACGGGAAGATTTCCCTCACCACGGTCAACGCCGATTCCTGGCTGAATCTGAGCTGGGAGCGCTCCTCCGATGTCTCCGCCTGGACCGCCTCGCCTGAAGTGGCCGGGACGCCCGAAGGCGCGGAAAAAACGCTCTGGCAATGGGCGCCCGGTCCGACGGCGGCGCGCGGATTCTGGAGACTGCGGGTGTCCCGGCCGTGAATGCTTCTGACGCCGGGGATGTTTGAACGGTCTCCGTCATCGAATGTGACAAAGGCGTCACAGACAATTTCTCGCCTCCCTGCCGGAATGCGGATTAAACGTGAACCATGCCAGCATCACGGCTGGCCAGCGACCCATCCATCCATCCATCCATCACCTTTCCCATGAAGAAATCCACCACCGGCCTTTGTGCCGCCCTTCTGGCCGCGTTCAGTCTTCCCGCCACCGCCGGCACTCAGCCCGCGGATATTTCCGGCAAAGCGCCGGTGCCCGTCACCGCCGCGGAAAAGGAGGAGTCCGTCTTTGATAAAATCTGGGGATGGACCGTGCTTTATAAAAATCCCGACAACTCCATCCTGGAGGAGGTGGCCTTCACGGGGCGCTATCAGGGGCAGTATTACAATGCGGATTCCGATACCGGCAGTGTGGACGACTGGGAAAACCGCCGCTTCCACCTCGGCCTGCAGCTGGCGATGTTTGACAACAAGGTGAAGATCAAGGCGGAGATGATCACGGCGGAAGATCTGGATCCGTTCTACTCCTCGATGCGCGATCTCTACATCGAGTACGCCCACAGCAAGGCCTTCACCGTGCGCGCGGGTAAATTCGAGCCCAAGTTCACCAAGGAATACTCCACCTCCTCCCGTGAGATCCTGACCTTCGAGCGCTCGCAGCTCGTTAACCAGTTCCGGCCGGACTACTCCTCGGGAACCGCTGTTTTTGGCAAGGCGCAGAAATGGAACTGGTATGCCGCCGTGTTCTCCAACGAAGTGGACAAGGAGTTCGGCCAGTTCCGCGGGGGCTGGTCCGGTTTCGTCAGCCTGGGTTATGACCTGAAGGACGCGCTGGGCCTGAAGGAGGCGGAACTCCGCCTCGACTACATGCACAGTGACATTGATGCGGCGGACGACACGGTCTTCAATTATTTCGATGACGGCCTGTCCCTCAACTTCACCGCCAAACAGGGCCAGTGGGGCCTGATCAACGATTTCATCGGAGGTTTCGGGGATAAAAGCAACGCCTTCAGCTGGGTGCTGATGCCGACCTACAACTTCACGGACAAACTCCAGGCCGTGATGCGGGGCACGCTTTCCTTCTCCGACGAGGACAACGGCCTCAGCGGCCAGAGCCGCTACGAGCGCGCGGCGGGCGGCACCGCCGGCGACCAGTACAAGGCGCTGCTGGCCGGGCTGAACTACTATCTTTACGGCCACAAGCTGAAGCTCATGACCTCCATGGAATATGCGAACATGGAGGGCGGCACCGGACCCGGCTACGACGGCTGGACTTTCATGACCGGCGTGCGCGTCGCCTGGTAGGATAATTCGGGTATTAAACAAAGGCGCGGGGCGGGGACTGATCGGATGGGATCAGGCCTCCGCTCCGCAGGCGTTGGAGAAAGCGGATTTTGCGGACGGGCCGCAGGGGCGGACGCGGCAATGGGAGGAGGGAATTGAGGGGAAGGGAGGATTCCGCCCGCGGGGAGGATCAGCGGGTTCCATCCTTTGCCGCTCTTGGCTGTCTTTGCGCCCCTCTGTGCAAATTCATCTCACAGCAGCGACGCCAGCGGCCGGCAGAGGGCCTCCATGAACTTGGCTTTGAACCCCCGGCGCTGGTGCTCCTCCCAGCTCACCTCGCGGCAGTCGCGGAGACTTTCCTCAAAGAGGGTGTTGAACTCGCCGGCGAGCGGTTGGGAGATCACGGCGACATTCAGCTCGAAATTGATGCGCAGGGAGCGCACGTCGAGATTCGCGCTGCCGCACATGCTGCTGGTGCCGTCGAAAATGCCCAGCTTGGCGTGCAGCATGCCCGGCAGGTATTCATAAACGCGGATGCCGTAAGGCAGCAGGTCCTCGTAAAACGAGCGCGTCACGTGCGTGAGATAGGAATGATCCCCTTTGGCCGGCACCATCAGTTCGATGGTCACCCCGCGCATGGCCGCCAGCTGCAGGGCGGAAAGAATGGCGTCCTCGGGCACAAAATAAGGCGTGATCAGCCGCACGCTGTGCTGGGCGCGCTGGAGAATGGCCAGCACGGTGAGCTGGATCTCGTTGAGGTCATTGTCCGGGCCGCCGGGCACCACCTGGATCTCCATTTCGCCCGCCGGGGGATTTTCCGGATAATAAAGCTCATTGCTCAGCAGGGCCTCGCCGGTGGCGAAATACCAGTCCTCGGCAAACACCTCCGAAAGCTGCTCGACCACGGGGCCCCTCATGCGCAGCCCCAGATCCCGGTAGGGCGGTTTGCCTTTCCCCTCGCCGGTCCAGTATTCATTGCCCACATTGATGCCGCCGGTCAGGGCCTCCACCCCGTCGGCGATGACCAGTTTGCGGTGATTGCGCAGGTTCAGATGAATGCGGCCCTTGAGAGGCGCGAAGGTGTGGAACCACGAGAACCGCCCGCCCGCCGCCCTGATCCGCCGGAAGAACCGCCGGGTCATGGTCACGCTGCCCATTTCATCCAGCAGCACCCGCACCTCCACCCCGCGCTCCGCCGCCTCGGCGAGGGCATCCCGGATTTTCCGCCCGGCCTGATCGCGGTGCCAGATATAAAATTCCACATGCAGGTGCCGCCGGGCGCCGGCGATCATTTCCAGCATGGCCGCGAAGAAACTTTCCCCGTCGCGCAGAAGGTCCGCGTGATTGCCGCAGGCCGGCTCAAAACCATTGATCAGCGCCATCTCCGGCATCCGCTCCATCACCGGGCAGGCCGCCCGCCGGCGGAGGTCCCCGCGCTGGCGCTCCAGATCATGCACCAGCCGCAGCCGCCGCCGGTGCAGGCGCTCGGACCCCATCAGCAGATAAAACAGCGCGCCCAGGCCGGGAAACAGCAGAATCGCCCACAGCCATGCCAGCATGGCGTTCGGCGACTTGTTCCGCTGGGAGAGCAGATGCGGCACCAGCGCCCATTGGAGGACGGTCAGAGCCACGGTTCCGCCCCAGGCCCAGGAGGGCAGCGCGAAATGAGAGGAAATCAGGGTGGCGGTCATGCGGTTGCTCCTTAAGCCCTGCCGCACTCTCTCCCGGATAACAAGACAAATCGGAATCCTCCGCCCTCCACGCCGGCATCCGGATTTCTAACGATCCCCGAAAAGCAGGCTGCCCACCCGGACGATGGTCGCGCCCTCCCCGATGGCGGTGCTGAAATCACCGCTCATGCCCATGGAAAGCCCCGTCAGCGGCGCGCCCGTCTCCGCCGCCAGAAGATCCCGCAGCTTCCTCAGCGCGGCAAAATGCGGACGGGAAAGCTCCGGATCCGCCACCAGCGGCGGGATGGTCATCAGGCCGGTGACCCGCACCCGGCGCAGCGCCAGCAGCGGGCCGATTTCCCGGCGCGCGGACTCCGCCGTGAAGCCGAATTTCCGTCCGTCCCCCGCCACATTCACCTGAAGGTAAATCTCCGGCCGCAGTCCCTCCTCCTCCGCGATGCGCTCCAGATCCAGAGCCAGCGCCGTGCTGTCCACGCTGTGAAAAACCTCGCAGAGCGGCAGCACCCTGCGGATTTTGTTCGACTGCAGATGCCCGATGAAATGCCACGACAGGCGGTTGGGGAGCGCCGGAATTTTCGTCAGGCACTCCTGCACCCGGCTCTCGCCGAAAAGCCGCTGTCCCGCCGCCGCCGCCGCTTCGACGGCTTCGGGCGGAAAGGTTTTGGAAACCGCGAGCAGCTCCACGTCCTCCGGGCGGCGGCCGGACCGCACGGCCGCCTCCGCGAGGCGGCTTTTTATTTCTGACAACCGGCTGGCAATATCATTCATAACAAATTTCACTCACGCTCACGCCGGCTTCCCGGTCCAGCCGAAAAATGCCGCCGCCGCCGCTTCGGTCACCGCCGCCAGTTTTTCCGGGGGCACCCCGCGCGCCGCCGCCACGGTTTCCGCCGTGGCGCGGACGAAAGCCGGCTCATTCCGTTTTCCCCGGTGCGGCACGGGAGCGAGATACGGGCTGTCAGTCTCCAGGAAAAAACTGCCGTCCGGGGCTTCGGCCGCGCAGGCCAATACCTCCGGCGCGTTTTTGTAGGTGGCGATGCCGGTGAAGGAAATCCGGTGCCCCAGCGCCACCAGCGGAGCCGCTTCCGCCCACGGGTGCAGAAAACAGTGAAACACGGCGGACAGCTTCCCGTGCCACGGCTCCACCATCGTTTTGATGTCATCCCAGCAGGCCGTGCCGGTGCGGTCGCGCTGATGCACCACCACATTTTTTCCCGCCGCCGCCGCGATCTCCAGCTGTCCGGCGAAAAATTCCTTCTGGCGGGCGGTGTATTCCTCCCAGGTGGAGCCCTCCGGCGCCGGATGGTAATAATCCAGCCCCGTCTCCCCGATGCCCACGCAGCGCGGATGACGCGCCATTTCCGCCAGCTGCTCCCGCCAGTCGGCGTTCGGCTCCTCGGTCACATAGGTCGGATGCACGCCCGCGGTGGCCCACACCATCGGCCAGCGCTCCGCCAGTTCCAGGCCGCGCCGGCTTCCTTCAATGTCGCATCCGATGGCCACGATCCGCCGCACGCCCGCCGCCTCCGCGCGGGCCAGCACGGCCTCCAGATCTTCAGTGAAGCGGGTCGAGTCAAGGTGCGCGTGGGTGTCCGTCAGCATCCGTTTTCATCGGCCCGCCCCCGCCTTCCGGGCAAGCGGAATCCCGCCTCCACCCGCGGTTCCATCCTCGTCCTCGTCCTCGTCCTCGTTTCCGCAGACGCGCCCCGTTTTCCACATTGCCCGTTGGCGGCTGGACGCCAGGGTCCCGGCGTATGAAATCCGCCGCCGCTCTCCTGCCGCTCACGCTTTGCCTTCTGACCAGTGTCCCGGCTCCGGCCACAGCGGCGGAACCGGCTGTCATTCTGCACCGGCGCGGGGAAAATGCCTGCCACACCTTCCGCATTCCCGGCCTGAACCGCACGAAAAACGGCACTCTGCTCGCGGTTTACGACATGCGTTACGACAGCGCGAAGGATCTCCAGGGCCACATGGACATCGGCCTTTCCCGCTCCACCGACGGCGGCCGCACCTGGAGCGCGCCCCGGCCCGTCATGGATATGGGGGAATACGGCGGTCTGCCCCAGAACCAGAACGGCTGCTCGGATCCGAATATTCTCATCGACACCGCCACCGGCGAAATCATGGTCACCGCTCTCTGGGGCCACGCCAAGCCCGACAGCCACCAGTGGCGCGGCAAGGGTTCCGAGCCCGGTTTTGAAATCGGAAAAACCGCGCAGTTCATGATGGTCCGCTCCACCGACGACGGCCTCACCTGGAGCGCGCCGGAAAATCTGACCCGCCAGCTCAAGCGGGAGGAGTGGTATCTGTTCGCCCCCGCGCCCGGCAACGGCATCACCATGGCCGACGGCACCCTGGTCATTCCCTCGCAGGGGCGCGATGCCGCCGGCTTTCCCTTCTCCAACATCGCCTGGAGCCGCGACCGCGGCAAAACCTGGACCGCCTCCACGCCCGCCCGCGATGACACCACGGAAAGCGCTGTGGCCGAACTCACTCCCGGCACGCTTCTGCTGAACATGCGCGACAACCGCAACGGCAAGGATAAATCGGACACCAACGGCCGCGCCCTTTCCCTCACGGCGGATCTGGGGAAAACCTGGACCGTCCATCCCGCCGACCACCGCGCGCTGCCGGAGCCGGTGTGCATGGGGTCCATGATCTCCCACACCCTGCCGGGCGGAAAACGGGTGCTCTTTTTCTCCAATCCCCGCAACAGACTGAAACGTCAGGAAATCACCATCCAGACCAGCCTCGACGACGGCCAAACCTGGCCGGAGACGCACCGCGTGCTCATTGACCCCGGCGCCTCCGCCGGTTACTCCAGCCTGACGCTCATCGACGCCGGCACTCTGGGAATCCTTTACGAATCCAGCGAGGCCGATCTGGCCTTCAAACGCGTGCCGCTGACGGACTTCCGTCTTCCGGAATAGAATCCGGATTTCCCTTTTTCCGGCCTTCCTGGCTTGAATTCCGGAAGCGGCTGTCAAACGGTCCCGTCCGCCGTAAATCACCGGAATTTTTCAAACTGGAGAGCGGCTTCACCCTCGCAGGAAACCGGAATGCCCATCGTCAGACCCGCCACGCCGGAGGATCACCCGGCACTGGCTGAAATTTTTCTCTCCTCCCGCCGGCACGCTTTTCCGTGGTGTGATCCGGCGTCATTTGTCCTGAATGACTTCGCGGCGCAGACGGAGGGCGAAATCATCCAGCTGGCGGAGGAGGAGGACGGGACACCGCTGGGGTTCATCTCGGTCTGGGAGCCGGAGGCTTTTATCCATCATCTTTTTGTGGATCCCCGGCATCTGGGGCGCGGCATCGGCGGCCGGCTGGTGGACAGCCTTCATGCCTGGCTGCCCTTGCCCTGGCGGCTGAAATGCAAAACCGCGAATCTCCCGGCGCTGGGATTTTATCTCCGCCGGGGCTGGCGCGAGCTTTCCCGCGTGGAGGACGTCTCCGGCCAGTATGCCCTGATGGAATTCGGTCCGCCCGCCGGGCCTTTGGAACCCGGGGAAAACCCGGCCTCCTGATCCGGGATGGTTTTTGGTGGAAAAAGAGAAGCCGGAGCCGCCTGCGTGCGTGCTGAGGCGGGCTCCGGCTGAAGTCTGATTCAATTTCAGCGGGCCGCGGAGGGCCCTGCCGTGCTCTACTCCACCATCGGTGAGAGTTCGACGGACGTGAGTCCTTTGGACTGGGTGAGGCCGATCTGCGCGGCGGCGGCCGGCGTGAGGTCGATGATGCGGCCTTTTTTGAAGGGCCCGCGGTCGTTGATGCGGACAACGGTGCTGCGGCCGGTGCCCATGCACGTCACTTTGACGCGGGTTCCCATGGGCAGGGAGGGATGGGCCGCGCAGAGGGCCGAGGCCAGGAAGCGCTCCCCGCTGGCGGTGCGGTGGTCGCGGTAGATGGAGGCGATGCCCCGCTGGATTTTCGCTCCAAGGCTGTTGGAGGAATTTCCGCCTGCGGAAGCGGAGGTTTTGATTTTGGCGGGGGATTTGGTTTTCCCGGATTGAGCGCAGGAGGCCACCGGCATGCTGCACGCGAGGATCGCGGCGGCCCGGAGCACCCTACTGGGCGTTAATATCATCATTATGGAATACTCGGTTCATGAAGGGGATGTCACCCGGTTTATCGGTGTGAATAATGATGGTCTGGCCAGGCACGAGCTTGAATGGACCACCTTTCTGCGCGGGAAGCGCAGCCCGCGGATACTGAATGACAACATCCCGGCCATACAAGCGCCTATTTGGGAGGGGGCTGGTGGCGTCCGCGAGGCTGTTGATGCGGGGTGAAATGGCCACCACCTTGGTCTCGAAAATCTGATGACGGTCCTGCGCGGGGGTCACCCAGACATCGCTGCCGACGTGGAGCGCGTCCGTGTGCTCCTGGGGCAGGAAGCCCACAAGCTGGTCAGGATCAGCGACCACGCGCAGAATGCTGTCGCCGGCTTTGGCGTATTCGCCGGCTTCCTTCTCCAGCTTGTCCACCGTGCCGCCCTTGGTGGTTTTGAGGAAGCAGAGATCGATGAAAGTGGTCAGCTCGGTGACGTCCCGGCGCTCGCTGTCGTTCAGCCCGGCGAGAACCTCCGTGTTGATGGTCTCATAAGTGGCTTTGGCGGCCAGGTCAGCGGCTTTGCGCATGTCCGCGATGATGCCCTCCAGCTTCGTCAGGGAATCCTTGACGCTCTTCAGATTTGTCTGCGTGGCGGGAACCCGGCCTTGGATTTCACCGATTTCGGCGTTCAGGGGATCCAGTTTTTCCGCCGCGAGGGAGTTCAGGTTCAGATTCAGACCGCCTTTGCCGGAGGCCGCGCCGCCGCCGTACTGATTGAGAAGGCGTTTTCGGGATTCCAGCAGCGGATCGAGTTTTCCCTGATCAGCGGCGAGCGTGGCTTCAAAATCACGCTGCTCCTTTTCCAGCGAAAGCTCCTGGCGCTGGAGGGTGCGGATTTCCTCATTGCGGTTGGCGGCGACGCCCTGGAGCACGCCGGCGAGCTGGGTGCGGTAGCCTTTGGTGTCCATCTCGGCGAGCAGGGTGCCGGGCTCGACATACTGCCCGCGCTGGACGTAGAGTTTGAGCAGACGGCCGTCCTCGGTGGGGGTGATGTTCTCCTGATAAACATCCACCGCGCCGTTCATGCGGCTGAAGACGGTGCCCCGGGTGTAGCCCCAGAACCCCAGCAGGGCCACGCCGAGCCAGATGAGGAAGGGCCAGGATTCGAAAATACGGGCTTTGGTCAGTCCGAGCCGGGATTTGACCTTGGATTGCCGATTGGGATGGAATTCGCTCATGGCGGGTGTGGCGGGAGTCGGGCTCTGAAAAGGGGATTAGATTTCCACCGTGGTGCGCTGCATGACGAGGGAGACCTCGCTCGCGTCCGGCAGTTTGGCGATGGCGTCCACCAGATCGACTTTGTAGGAAGGGTCGATCAGGCGCACCTGGTAAGCGTATTCCAGAACCTCGCCCTGAATGGCCTCGCGGCTGGCGATGAGTTCCGTGGTGGTGCAGTATTGCCCGAAAATCTGCTGGAGCGAGGACGTGGCCCGCGATTCGGAAGGCAGCATGAAGCGCAGCAGGCCCTCGAATTCCCGTCGGCTGGCGAAGGGGGACCACGCGAGGAAAATGGCGACCCCGGAAAAGAACAGCGTGCCCAGAATGGCCACCATGAAAACCTGCGCCCCGCAGGAAACGCCGACCGCGAGGGAGGCGAAGATGAAAATAATGTCCCGCGGATCCCGGATCGGGGTCCGGAAACGGACGAACGCCATGGCTCCCAGAATGCCCAGACCGCGCGCCATGTTGTTGCCGATGGCCATGATCATGATGCTGATGACCAGACAGGCGAGAACCACCGTATGAATAAAGGACCGCTGATAGCTGAAGCCCTGGTGCGTCCAGCGGTAGACATTCGCGATCATCATGGCCAGCACGAAGGCGATGCACAGGGAGTTGAAGATCTCCATGGCCACCAGGCTGCGCGTGGCGCCGAGGGCATCGAAAAGAGGCGTGGACTGTTGTTGGACTTCTACCTTGAACATGGCTGGCAGTTAAAAGAGGAGGATGGGAGTGTGAACCGGGAATCGGGGAGGCCTCCACTGTCCGGGCGCGCATTTTGCCCGAACGGTTTCCCGTTGCAATGGAAATACCGTCGGAGGGCACAGGGGATTTCCCTATGGGTGGGAAAAGCGGCCGCAGTCATTCTGCTAAATCCAATTGGGCGTGAGGGTGGTGTTCTCACTGCCATCGGCGTAGGTGAAGCCGCGGAAGAGGGTTTCGAGCCGCCAGGCGACGGCATATTTGCAGAACCCGGTGCTGTTGAGGTTGAAGCGCCGCACCAGATCCATCATCCATGTCGGGGTGTCCCGCATGGCTTTCAGCTCAAAAATATAGCCCGCATAAGGCCGCCGCAGCCCCGCCTGGGTGTCCATGGGCCGCCAGTATTTAAAACTGGCCACCTCCTCGCCCGGCAGATCCCACAGCCGCGTCGGGCGGTAGGAGACCCGGCGGTCAAAGGTGATGCGCGCGTAGTCATCGTTGGCTCCGAAATAACTCTCGCGGATGTAGCGGATGAGCATTTTGGGCCGGGCGCCGATGACGTTGGCGATGCGGCAGAATTCGATGAGATTGTTGTTCTCCTTCGGCGATTTCAGCATCGGCGCGGTCTCCGGGTGCGGCACCACGTTCGGGCCGTATTTTGCCCGGGTCATGCGGGCGCGGCTTTTGATGATCACCATGCCCACTTTGCGCTTCAGTTCGAAAAAGACGGGATTTTTCGGATTGCTGTCCGTGCCGTAGGTGCGGATGCGGAGCTTGAACCGGGCAAAGGACTTCCGCTCCTTCGCCAGCGCCAGGTCCATGGTCGCCCGGTCCAGCTGAAGGGTGGTGGTGATATATTCCGGAATATCGCCTTTTCCGTTCGGATCCGGCACCACAAACGGCTCCATGGCGTAACGGAGCTGCGGAACAAGGCGCGGATGGATGATGAACTTCTGCTCAAACCGCTCGATCACCATGTCCTTGGCCCCCTTGCGGCTGGGGCCCAGTGGCTGCCGGGTGGGACCGGCGGGCGCGGGCGGGGCCACCGGAGTGACCCCGCCGGATTCCACCGGAGGAAGGCCGGGGAGGGAGGCGTGAAAGGCGGGGTCCGGGGTCATGAATGGGAAGGCGGCGGAAAAAAGGAAAAGAGACAGAGCAACGAAATTGTCACCAATTCGCCCGACAGAACGGGGAATATTGGCGAAAGACAATTTGTTTCGTTCGGGACGCCTGAACGCAAGATTAAATGAATGAAAAATCCGGCATTTCTTCCCGTGAATGAACTGTCTCTCATCAAAATCCCGGCTCCGTTCCGCCAAAAGCGCGGTAAATCACTTTCATCCCCGGCCTGCGCGGATTCTTTCCCGCCACCACCTTACGCTGCCTTATTAAATACCGGCCAGCGCGGTTTCGAAGCGGGAAATCAGCTCCTCCACCGGCTCCAGGCCCACGGAAACCCGGATCAGATGGGCCGGAACCCCGCACGCCGCCGCCCATTCCAATTCCGTATAATGCGCCAGAAGCGTGTAAGGGCAGCAAAGCGAGAAATTGGTGCCCAGGCTCGGCCCTTTGCAGAGAGCCAGCCGGTCATAAAACGCCGCCGCCGCCGCCTCGTCCTTCAGAATCACGGAAAACAGGCACCCGCGTCCTCCGCCTTCCCGGGCCATGCGGCCAAAAACCGAAGTATCCGCCGGGTAATGGACCCGTTCCACCGCCGGATGCCGCGACAGCCAGTCCGTCAGTGCCGCCGCTCCCGCGTTCATGCGGTGCGCGCGCTCCACAAAATCCCGGGAATTCTCCTCCAGCACTACTGCGTCCTCCGCCCACAGCGGATCGTGCGTGGCCAGTTCCGCCTCCAGAAACGCCCGGAAAGCGGCGTGATGCGGCGACTGCGGATTCACCGTCACCGAGCCCGCCATCACATTGCCGGCTCCGGAAAAAGCCTTGGTCAGACTGGTGGTCACCAGATCGGCATGAATCAGGGCGTTCAGATTCACGGCTGTGGCCACCGTGTCATCAATCATCAGCGGAATGCCCGACGCCCGCAGCGCCGGGGCGAAATCATCCACCGGCACCGCGCTGAGCAGCGGATTGCTAGGAGTCTCGCAGAAAACGCCCGCAATGGCTCCGGCCCCGGCCAGCTCCTTCAGCCGGGCCAGAGCCGCCGCGTCCGCGACCGGGAAGAACTCCACGCCGTTCCCGAACTCCTGCTGCACACGCAGCACGTCCACATACGGGAAATCCAGCTGCACTGTCGGCAGTCCCGGCCGCAGGGCCATCACCGCCCGGTGCGCCGCCGCCACCGCCGTCATGCCGGAGGAAAACAGAAACACGTCCTCCGGCGAAACCCCGCTCACCGCCGCCAGCCGTTCCCGGATGGTGCGCTTCGCCGCCGCGCCCGCCGATTTCACTGCGGAAAGGGCTTGTGAGAGGGCCGGCCGGGCATCGGTGCGGGCCACGGATGGCCCGGATTCAACGGATGGCACAGACGGGAGGGTGGCCTTTTTGGAGGAAGCCGGCGTCAGTTCCGCCAGTGCCCGCTCCGCCAGGCGGCTGCTCAGGGTTTCCCCGCAGTACCGCCAGCATTCCCGCACCAGCTTCCGGTGCTCCTCCGGAAAACAGACCGCCGCCAGCCCCAGTGCCGGGCCCCCGAACGCCTCCACCCGCAGACCGGCCGCTCCCCGCGCCGCCGCATAGGCCAGCGCCCGGCCCGCCGCCGTTCCGGACGGGAAAACCAAGCAGCCCTCCCCGTCCCGGGCCAGTTCCTTCTCCGCCACGCCAAAAAGCTCCGCCACCAGCGGATGCACAAAAAACCGCGGATACCCCGCCCGCATCGCCGATGTCACCCGCGCCTTCCCCTCCTCGTAATCCACCACATCCCGCCAGCACGGCAAAGACACCGACACCGCGTGCGTCTCCACCGGCAGCGGCCACCCGAGGCTCGACGCCTCCCACACTGGATCAATCAGCAAATCCCGGCTCATCTTCGTTCTTGGGGTCAGTATTATTTAATCAGGTCGAAAACCTGTCCTCCCTCAAACTCTCCCCAGCCACAACCGGGAACCCGCCAGCCATTCCGCCTTCCTCCATTTTATTTAAGGCCGGCGGTTGAAATAAATTCTGAAATCGTGGAGACGATTGGAAAGTCCGCCCTGTTCAGCGGCGTTCCGCGATACCGGTTCCATCGGTGCGCGGTGCCGGATTCAGCGGGCGCCGTCGGGAACGGAAGAGCAGCCACAGAATGACGGTGAGCGGAGAGGGCTGAATCCATCGCCCCGGAACGCGCAAAGAAATTGATGGCGTTGAATGAAAATCCAGCGACGGCGGTGGATCTGACTGTGACTGGAAAAGTGGATGGGCCGTTGGCCATCCGATGGCTTTTTTTACCGGCGGCGGGGGGCTCCGGGGGGGCGGGGGCGCTGTTCGTTGCGGTAGGCGCCGGGGGGGAGGCCGACTTTGCTTTTGAAGACGGCGCTGAGGTATTCGACGTAGTTGAAGCCGGCGCGCTCGGCGATTTCGGCGAGCGGGAGGTCGGTTTCGGCGAGGAGTTCCTTCACGCGGATGATCTGCACGCGGACAATTTCCTCGTGGGGGCTGCGGCCGAGGGCGCGCTTGAAACGGGTTTCCAGAAGACGGCGGGAAAGGCCGGAGTCGCGCACGACGTCGTCCACGCAGATGCCTTCGCAGGCGTGGCCGCGGATGTAGCGCACGGCCCGGGCGACGGGTTTGTCCTCGACGGCGAGGACGTCGGTGGATTGCCTCGTGGCGATGCCGATGGGCGGGATGAGATGCTCCTCGGGACCGACCAGTTTGCCGGACATCATGCGGTCCAGCAGGGCGGCGGCCTCGTAGCCGGTGCGCATGGTGTTGGGAATGACGCTGGAAAGCGGGGGGTGCGCGAGATTGCAGAGCACCTCGTCATTGTCCACGCCGAGCACCGCGACCTCGTCCGGCACCGCGATGCCGAGCCGGCGGCAGGCGTCCAGGACCTGCCGGCCGCGCAGGTCGTAGCAGGCGAAGATGGCGGTGGGGCGGGGCAGGGGAGCGAGCCATTGGCCGATGGTGTCGGTGAGGGCATCGTCATCCGCATCGTGCCGGCCGGGAGTTTCGAAATTGGAGACCGGATGCCCGGCGGCACTGATGGCTTTGAAAAACGTGTCCCGGCGCAGCTCCGACCAGGCGAAGCGCGAGTCGCCGCAATACCCGAAGGACCGGAACCCGCGCTCCAGCAGGTGGGTGGCGGCCAGCTGGGCGATGCCGGGATCGTCCGTCTCGCACTGCGGCAGGTGCGGCAGGAGGCGGGCGGCGCTGAGATCGACAATGGGCAGTTTCAGCTTGCCGAGGGCGTCGGCGATGGAGGGATTTTCAATGCGGGCAATGATGCCGTCGCCGTTCCAGTCATCCAGCCAGGGCGGCGGGACATCACCGCGGCCGTGCTCGGCGAGGTAGATGCTCCAGGGACGGTTTTCGCGGATCCAGCGCTGCACGCCCTGGAGCAGACCGCGGGCGTAGGCGTTCGAGGTCTCGATCAGCAGAGCGACTTTGGGTGGCGGAGGCACGGGCGGAAGGAGAAAAAATCCCGGGATTGAGGAAAAGGAAAAAGAAAAAAGCGGGCGCACCGCCGGGAAGCGGCGGCCGCGCTCCGGGAAAAGCCCCGCGGATTTCACGGATGGGACGGATATCCACGGATTGATGGGGAAAAGAAATGGCGGCCTGATCGCTGGTATGGGGCGACCCGCTTCCATTTCATCCGAAAATCCGTGATCTTTGCGTATCCGTGGCCGTCCGTGCTATCCGTGGGGTGTCTTTCCGGTTCAGGCCGGACCTGATTCAGTGATGGTGGCGGCAGCGCGGCGGATCAGGCGAGGGTGAAAGGCGGAAGCTTCACGATTTTTCCGCCGGCGAGGGCGGATTCGTGGGCGCAGAGGCCGACACAGGTCCAGTTGGCGGACTGGCGGGCGTTCGGGAAAGGATCGCGGTCGTCCACGAGGGCGCTGACAAACTCATGCACCAGGTGCGGATGGCTGCCGCCGTGGCCCGCGCCCTGGGTGAAGCTGAGGTGGCCTTTTTTGCCTTTGCCGCCGTAAACGCCGCCGGTGGTGAAGGGCTGGATGGCTTTGGGCAGATATTTCGCGTAGTCGGGGGAGGTCACCTTTTTGGGAATTTTCGGCTCCGGCAGCTTGGCGGTGTGGATGACGAGGGGTTCGTGCTCGATGAGCGGCCATTCCACGGAGGCCTTGTCGCCGTAGATGTCGATGCTTTCGCGGTACTGGCGGGCGGTGTCGAAAAGGCTGCGGATGACGCGGGCGCTGAGGTCGCTGTCCTTGAATTTGATGTGCGCCGTCTCCACCGCGAAGGGCGAGCCGTAGTGCGCCTGGAGTTCCGGACGGACGGTGCCGGAGCCGAAGCAGCTCACGTATTCCGCGTCCGCATTGGCCAGAGCGGCGACGGGTCCGACGCAGTGGGTGGCGTACCACATGGGCGGCAGGCCCGGCCAGTAATTCGGCCAGCCGTCCATGTCCTGCTGGTGGCTCGCCTGGAGATACTGGATTTTCCCCAGCGTGCCCTTGTCACGCAGCTCCTTCATATAAAGGAACTCCCGGGCGTAAACGACGGTTTCCGCCATCATGTATTTCAGGCCGGTCTTTTTGACCAGGGCGACGATCTCTTTGCACTCGGCGATGCTCGTGGCCATGGGCACGGTGCAGGAGACGTGCTTGCCGGCTTTCAGGGCGGCGATGGACTGCCAGCCGTGATCGGGGATCGGGGAATTGATATGCACCGCATCCACATTGGGATCCTTCAGAAGTTCATTAAAATCCGTGTAACGCTTCTCAATCCCGAAGGCATCGCCCACCGCGTCCAGCTTGTCCTTCGACCGCTGGCAGATGGCATACATATTCGCGCGGGGATGCAGCTGGTAAATGGGAATGAACTCCGCCCCGAAGCCGAGGCCGACGATGGCAATGTTAATTTTGGATTTGGCACTCATGATTAAATCGAAACTGAGGATTTGCGCAGACTGTGCTTATCTCAAAAGCTCCTGACTATGTAAAGTCGCGTCTTTTGGATATGAATTCACGCAGCCGTCCGGAGTCCGTTCGGATGAGCGGGGGTGGGGGGTAGGGGCCTAAAAAACAGGGCGGGAATGAATCTTTTTCAAGCAAAGCGGGAAGCCGTGGCACGGCCATTGCTTAATCCCGCCCTCAGCGCAAGCAACACCGCGGCGTCCCGAGGCGGGCCGGCCGTGACATTTCTCAACCATCACATTCATGAAAAAAGTCGAAGCCATCATTAAACCTTTCAAACTTGAGGACGTGAAGGAAGCCCTTCACGAAGTGGGATTTGAGGGGATGACCGTCACGGAAGTCAAAGGATTCGGACGCCAGAAAGGGCACACCGAAATCTACCGCGGCAGTGAGTACACCGTCGATTTCCTGCCCAAGGTGAAAATCGAGGTCGTGGTGGCCACGGAACGGGTGGAGGCCGCTCTCAGCGCCATCGTGAAGGCCGCCAAAACCGGCAAAATCGGTGACGGCAAAGTTTTCGTCTCCCCGGTCGAGTCCGCCGTGCGCATCCGCACCTCGGAAAAGGATGAGGCCGCCATCTGAATCCCGCCACCACCCGAAACATCTCTCCTCACGCACCTCACGCCACCACCACCTGACAACCGGCCAACCACTCCTCACTTTTCCTCACCATCCAAGAAGCCTATGAAAAAATTTGTTCTGTTGCTCTCGGCGCTCGTGCTGAGTTTCACCCCGCCAGTGGCGCTGGCGCAGGAGACCACGGCTCCCCCGGAAACGCCGGCCGCTGAAACCACCGCCGAGACTCCCGCCGAGACCATCGCCGCCCCGGAAACCCCGGCTGCGGAGACTCCCGCGGCCCCCGCCGAGGCCGCCGCGCCCGCTGAAGCCGCCCCGGCCGCGCCCGCCGTGGACCCGGCAGCCATGGCTGTCGATACCGCCGCGTATTTCAACAACGTCGCGCCCACCGGCCCCTTGGTCGGGCTCGCCGGTCCTGGCCACAATGCCTTCCTCATGGTCTGCGCCGCCCTGGTGCTCTTCATGACCCTCCCTGGTCTGGCCCTTTTCTACGGCGGTCTGGTCCGTCACAAAAACGTGCTTTCCGTCATGGCCCAGTGTCTCGGCATCGCCGGCATGGTGACCATCATGTGGTTCGTCTTTGGTTATTCCATGGTCTTCGGGGAACATCCCGCTGAAGGCGCGCCCAGCTGGGCAGGATATGTAGGGAACATTGGCAAATACCTTTTCCTCGACGGCGTCGGCGGCGCTCCGAACATAAACTACACGGCGTGGCCTTCCCAGGCTACCTTCTCGATGTATCAGCTGATGTTCGCCATCATCACTCCGGCGCTCATTGTCGGAGCCATCGCCGAGCGCATGAAATTCGTCGCCATCATGGTCTTCGTGGCCATCTGGATGGTGCTCGTTTATTTCCCGATGGCCCACATGGTCTGGGGCTTCGACGGCGTTTTCAATGGTGTCTGGAACGGCGCCGCCAAACTCCCCGGCATCGACTTCGCCGGCGGCACCGTGGTTCACATGACTTCCGGCTGGTCCGCGCTCGTCCTCTGTCTGATTCTTGGCAAACGCACCGGATTCGGCAAACAGCCCATGCAGCCCCACAGCATGGTGCTCTGTATGGTCGGCACCGGAATGCTCTGGGTCGGCTGGTACGGTTTCAATGCCGGTTCCGCTCTGGCTGCTGACGGTCTCGCCTCCCAGGCTTTCATGACCACCACCCTCGCCGCCGCCGTGGCCGCTTTTGTCTGGGGTGCCATCGAAGGCGTCGTCAAAGGCAAGGTGAGCGTCCTCGGCCTTTGCTCCGGCGCCGTTGCCGGTCTGGTCGTCATCACACCGGCCGCCGGATTCGTCTCCGCCAAATCCGCGGTCATCATGGGCGTCCTCGCCGCAGTGGTGCCTTATCTTGCCTGCACCAAGCTGAAGTCCGCCTTCGGGTATGACGACTCCCTCGACACCTTCGGCATCCACGGCATCGGCGGGACTCTCGGAGCCCTCCTCACCGCCGTGTTCGCCAACAGCAAGGTGAACCCCAACCTCGTCAGCGACACCTATGCCGGCGCGAACGGCATGAAGGCTTTCTTCAATCCTGAAACGGGTAAAGCCGGTGCGGGCCTCTTCATGAACCACCTCTACATCGTGCTCATCACCATCGCGCTGTCCGTGATCGTGACCGCCGTTCTGGCCTTTGCCATCAAGGCCGTCATGGGTCTGCGCGTCACCGAAGAAGCGGAGCAGATGGGTCTCGACCTTGCCGATCACGGCGAGGACGGCTACCACACCGTCTGAACCCCATTCGGTTCACAAAAAATCATCCGGAATGCCGGAGCCGCCGCAGGGTGGCTCCGGCATTTTTTGTTTTTGACGAAGGCGCGGCATGGCCGCCGTTTCGAAGGCTGAAGCGTGGCGGCTGCGGTGGAGGATAAGACCCATAGGACGTATAAGTCTTACAGGACCTGTTTTTCGGGAACAGGGAGTCGTCGGCTCAGGGAAAGGTCACCGGCTTTGGCGGGGTCACTCCGGCGGAGGCGGGGGGCAGGGGAGCGGAGTTGGCGGAAATTCCCAGGTAACGGGTAACGGGCCGGAAGCTTTTACGCCAGAGGCGCCGGCCTGATGGCGTGAACTCAATCTCCTCCGTCTCCGTGGAGGCCGACCAGGGGATGATCGTGAATCCGCCGTTGGGAATTTTCAGACCTTTGCGGGACAGGCTCCGTGTGTTGAACCGAGGTCCGAAGCCGGTCGGTTTGCCGTCCGCATTTTTGAATGCCTGATCGCCGCGGTGCTCGGTCACCGTGAGATCCACATCCGCCGTGATCACTTTTCCATCCCGGGATTTTTCGCCGGTAATGATCAGCCGGACTCCCAGCTCTTTGGTCTCAAAAGCCAGAGGCTGGGCGTTCCCGTCAAACTGGATGGGGTACCGGTGATCCCTCAGCACCGAAAAGCGCAGCTCCTGACCTTCCGCCGCCTGGTCGGCGCTCATCAGATCGACACCCCTGATTTGCGTCAAAGGCCGCAGGGACTCAAAAGCGAGCGCCTCCCGCGGCTGCTCGGCCGCGTATTTTGCCGGGAGCCAGGGACTGAGGTAGTTGGAGGATCCCTCCCGCATGGTGATCTCGATGATTCCAAAACCGATGGAATCGGCACCGGCCCGCGGTTTATCGGGAGACCGGGAAATCTCCACACGCGGGGGCAGGCTGGGATTGTTAAGGCCCGCGCCGCTCATCAGAGCACTTTCGCCGCTGCCGGCAGTCCGGCAGGAAACCATAAGCGAGACCGCGCCCACCGCTCCCAGCCAGCAGGCAAAAATTCCCCGCCGCGCGCGCCGGGTCGGCTGGCCGCGGTTCACGTTGTCCGCCAGCAGGCGCCGGATGCGTTTTCCCGCGGAGGAGGATTTGGCCATGCCGATACCCATGCCATGCACTGCCGCTCCGCCGTTTTTCTGAGCGAAGTGGTGTTTCACCAAAGCCAGCAGATCTTCCCCGTACGCCAGAGGATCCGCCTCCCCCCGGGTCAGCACCCAGTCATCGCAGGCGGCTTCCCGCAAAGCGGCCAGCTGCCGGCGTGTCAGCCAGGCGAGGGGATGAAACCAGACCAGAGCCAAGGCCAGGGAGGACAAAAAATGAGTCAGGGCATCCCGTCGCGCGATGTGACCGCACTCATGAGTCAGCACGTGCCCCAGCCGGGCGGCGGACCATTGTTCCGCCTCGCGGGGGAGCACCACCGACGGTCTCCGCCAGCCCCAGGTGGCGGGCATGATCCATTCCCGGGACAGGAAAAGCCGCGTACCGTACCGCAGCCCCGCAGCGCCGACGATCCTGTTCAGCGATTCATGCAGCGGGCCCTCCGTGACTCTGTGCCAGCACCGCCTGGTCCTCCGCCATAAGCGCCAGCGGTGAAAGCCGAGGCGCAGGCCGGCGGCGAGAACACCCGTCAGCCACGCCAAAGCCACTATCAGAACCCAGTCCGGATGCGGGGCGGGCTCGGGCTGGCTCCCGGAAGAGAAAAAAATTTCTCCCGCCATATTTCCTTCAACCGAGCTGGCCAGCGCTGAATCCGCGGCGGATCCGGCATCTGAAACGGACAACTCCGGAAGCGTCAGCGTCAGACCCGGAGCCGAGTCCCGCGAGACGCTCACGAAGGAAGTGACAAGAAAAACCGGCGCCGCCATGGCCGTCAGCCAGAGAATCCGGAACCGCAGGGCCACCGGCCACTTCCCGGGAACGGCACCGAGCGCCAGGCCGGCGCCCAGCAGCAGAGTGGATTTGAGGATAAACTCACTGAGCAGCGCGGCGACCGCGGAGGCGTCCAGTTCTTCGACAGGAAATGAGTGGAGGATGGAGAACATGGCGTCGGGAATCAGGAAATTTTTTTGGAGGCGGAGGAGGTTCTGGAAGGCGTGGAGCGGCCTTGTTTCGATCTGGCCGCCTCCAGCAGAGCCTCCAGCTCCGCGATTTCGCGGGCGCTGATTTTTTCGTCAGGATCGGAGAAATGCGCCGACACCGCGTCTTTCAAGGAGCCATCGAAAAACACGTCCAGCACCCGCCGCAGCGCCGACCGGCCCACGCCCCCGCGCTCGAGGGTTGCGTGATAAGTGAATTCACGGCCCTCCTTGCCGTGCGCCAGATGGCCCTTGCTCTCCAGAATGGTCAGCAGGGACCGCAGCGCCGCACGGGTCGGCGCGTTGTCCATGCGGCTCTGAATATCGGTCAGGGTGGCTTTCCCCAGGGCGAACACGATTTCCATGATCTCGTGCTCCCGGCGGCTCAGTCTGATGGGAATGGTCATGAAAGACTGAAATCTCAATCTTTGAGGCCGGAGGCAAGAAAAAACTGAAAAATCAACTTTTGATGCGGTTCGACCGGGAGCCGCACCGGACGGAGCCACCGGCTGCAGCGGCGGGAAAAGTGCTGGAAATGAAGGAGTTATTTCAGAGAAAAGAGGGAGGGAAGAGAGGCGTGGTGTCTTTTTATTAAGACAGCCGTCTGAAATACCGGGAATCTGATTCATTGACCCTCATTTGATAAAGTCAGGAATGAGCGTGAATCGGAAAAAGAGAGCGGAACATCCAAGCAAATTTCATTTTATGAGGATTTATGCGCGGACGCATGAATAAAACTCATGGTTAAAGATTTCCATACTTCTGGAACATCGGCTGCTACTTCCCGACTCACGCCCGCCAGTCCTGCGGCGGGCCATGGACCAAACAAACCATCCCAAAACACCAACATCATCCGTATGAAGCATACCAGAGCCTCTGTTGCCGCCTGCCTTTCCGCCATGGCGCTGACGACCGCCGCCGCCTTCGCGGGCACCACCTCCACGCCTGTCTCCGATAAAACGGTGGTTCTTCCTCCGCCCGCCCCTGTCGCGGACGCCGTCACCGGCACCCTCGGCCTGAACTACAACACCCACTTCATCTCCTACGGCCAGGACATCTGGGCCGGTGGTGACAGCTTCGGTGACAACAGCACCTTCAATCCCAGCTTCGAGCTGAACATCGATCTCGGACACGGTTTCAAGGGGATCATCGGCACCTGGTGGGATGTGAACAAAAACGTCGATTCCGACATCGGCGACGCCATCCAGGAAGTCGATGTCTGGGCGGGTCTCGGTTACACCGTGGACAAGTGGAGCTTCAGCCTCCTCTACCAGGAATGGATGTACGCCTCCCAGTCCGAGCGCATCGTGGACTTCAAGATCGCCTATGCGGACGGACTGATCAATCCCAGCCTCCTCTTCCACGGCCGTGTGGACATCGACGAGGCCCTGGGCCTGGACACCGGTCTGGTGACCGTGCTCGGCATCGCCCCCGGCGCCAAAGCCGGCCCGGTGACCTTCACCTTCCCCATCCAGGTGGCGGCTGACACCGACGGATTCCACGGCGGCGACAGCGGATTCTCCTTCGCCTCCGCCGGCGTGACGTTCTCCGTGCCCCTGAAATTCATGCCTGGCGACTGGGCCGTCAACGGCGGCGTGACTTACTATCACACCAATGACGACGTCATCGTGACCAATCCCGACACCGACTTCCTGACCGGCACCATCGGCCTCGGACTGACGTTCTGATCCATCCGGAAATTCAGGTTCCTCACCCTCAACTATCACACTGCACCACCGAAACATGATCAAATCTCAACTCGTCAAAGCGGCTCTCACCCTCTGCGTGACGGTCGCCGCTCTCACCTCCCAGGCCGCCCGCGCGGCCGAGACGGTGAAAGTCGGCGTGCTGCACTCGCTCAGCGGCACCATGGCCATCAGTGAGACGTCCCTCCGCGACGTCCTCCTGTTCACGTTCGACGAAATCAACAAGTCGGGCGGCGTCATGGGCAAGCAGATCGAGCCCGTGGTCGTCGATGGCGCGTCCGACTGGCCGCTCTTCGCTGAAAAAGCCAAGCAGCTGCTGGAAGTGGACAAGACGGCCGTCACCTTCGGGTGCTGGACCTCCGTGAGCCGCAAGTCCGTGCTCCCGGTTTACGAGAAGAACAATGGTCTGCTCTTTTACCCGGTGCAGTATGAGGGTGAGGAACTCTCCAAAAACATCTTCTACACCGCCGAGGCGGTGGGGCAGCAGGCCACCCCGGCGGTGGATTACCTCCTCGCGGAAGGGAAGAAGAAATTCTACCTTCTGGGCTCCGACTACGTCTATCCCCAGACCACGAACCTCGTGCTGCTGGAGTATCTTCTCAGCAAGGGCGTGCCCCTCGCCAACATTGGCGGCGGCCTCAGCAAGGAAGGCGACAAAGTCATCAGCGCCGGCAAATACACTCCCTTCGGCCACACCGATTACCAGCAGATCGTGGCTGAAATCAAAAAGTTCGCCGCCAGCGGCGACGCCTGCGTGATCTCCACGCTCAATGGCGACACCAACGTGCCGTTCTTCAAGGAATACGCCGCCGCCGGCCTCACCGCCGAGGACTGCCCGGTGGTCTCCTTCTCCATCTCCGAGGATGAATTCCGCGGTCTGCCCGCCGACCAGCTCGTCGGCCAGCTCGGCTGCTGGACCTACTTCCAGTCCATCAAAAGCCCCGCCAACAAGAAGTTCATCGGCGATTTCATGAGCTGGCTGAAGACCACCGACGTTCCCGGCATCCAGAAGGAGGGCCGCGTGACCTGCTCCCCGATGGTGCTCTCCTACGACGGCGTCTACCTCTGGAAAGCGGCGGTCGAGAAGGCCAAATCCTTTGATGTGGACAAGGTCCGCACCGCCCTGGAGTCCGGCACCATCAGCTTCAACGGTCCCGGCGGCAAGGTGACGATGCAGAAGAACCACCACCTGACCAAGAGCGTTTATATCGGTGAGACCACCAAGGACGGGCAGTTCAAGATTCTGAAGTCCTTCCCCAATGTTTACGGCGAGCCCTTCCTGAAGGGCACCTTCAAAGCGGCTGAGCCCGGCAAAGCCGCTCCCGCCAAAAAGAAAAAGAAGGGCTGATTCCCATTCGTGATGTTGTGTTATTAGGAAAATGAAAGGGGCGGGAGGGATCCCGCCCCTTTCTTCGTCCCCGGACCGCATCGCCGCCCCAGCATCCGGCTGTTTTGAAAAATTCAGTTATCCACGCCTTTCCTTAATCCGGCGGCATGGACCCTGCTTTGGACCGGATTTGCGTATTTTTGCCACTTTCTCCGACCCTCTTTCCCTCTTCCGATCATGCTTCGATTTCTTCTCCTGGCGGTTCTTTGCTGGGTCACTCCCGTGCTGGCGCAGACGCCGCCGGACACTGAGGTCCGCGCGAAACTGAACGAGGCCATCCTTTCCGCGGAGGAGGGGCAGGGGGAACTGATTGAGGCTCTGGCCACCACCGGCTCTCCTCTTGTCAGCAAAATTCTCGGGCTGTGGCGCCAGGGGGAACTCTTTCTGGACACCACGGCCGCGGGTGACCGGATTCCCTTTATCAAAGAGGGCGGTGCCTCGCTCCGGATTGACACCGGGGAAGCGTTCACTCCCGAGACACCGGCGGAAGTGGAGACCTCCTCCAAAATCCGCAAGTCCATCCGCAACGCGCTGGACCTCATCGCCGTCGCCGATCCCGATCCCAAAGTCCGCGCCGCCGCCGTGCAGAAACTGGGCGCCGCCCAGAGCGATGAATATCTTCCAATTCTCAAATCCAGACTGGAGATCGAGACCGACCAGGAAGTCAAAAAAGCTCTGGAGATCGGCATCGCCACCACCCAGCTCACGGACGGGGACGACGCCGTCTGCATCGCCGCCATACAGAAACTGGCCGCCCTGCACAGCCTCAGCAGCATGGACGTCCTGAAAGCCATGACCACCAGCGAGGACGAGTCCGACGCCGCCAAAGCTGAAGCCCTGAAAGCCGTCGCCACTCTCGAAAGTTACGGCAAATGGGTCGATGCCGGCGGCACGGTTTTCCGCGGCCTCAGTGCGGGCTCGGTGCTCCTCGTGGTGGCCCTCGGACTGGCGATCACCTTCGGCCTTATGGGTGTCATCAACATGGCCCACGGCGAGATGATGGCCGTCGGGGCCTACACCACCTATCTGATTCAGAATATCTTCGGCGACGGCGTGACGCTTTCCATGTTCGGTCTCGGCCTGAACATTCCCGGCATGAAGCTGGCGGGCTCCGCCTATCAGTCCTACTTCATCTGGGCCATCCCCGCGTCCTTCCTCATGGCCGCCGCCGTGGGCATCGCCCTGGAGCGGGGAGTCATCCGGTTTCTCTACAAACGCCCGCTGGAGAGCCTGCTGGCCACCTGGGGCATCTCACTGATTCTTCAGCAGCTTTTCCGCCTGGTCTTCGGGCCGAACAATGTCCAGGTCTCCTCGCCGACCTACCTCAGCGGCAGTTTTGTGGTGAGCGATGTGGTCCTGGGATATAACCGCATTTTCGTCATCTGCTTCGCGGTGGCCATCGTGGTTCTCACCTGGATTCTCCTGACCAAAACCCGTCTCGGACTTTTCATCCGCGCCGTCATGCAGAACCGCCAGATGGCCGCCTGCATGGGCGTGCGCACCGAGCGGGTCAACATGATGACCTTCGGCTTCGGCAGCGGGCTTGCGGGACTGGGCGGAGCCTTCCTGTCGCAGCTGGGCAATGTCGGGCCGAGCCTCGGCCAGAGCTACATCGTGGACTCGTTCATGACCGTGGTTGTCGGTGGAGTGGGGAATCTCATCGGCACCGTCTGCTCCGCCATCGGCATCGGCACCGTGGACCAGACGCTGCAGTCCGTGACGGATCCCTCCATGGGCAAAATCATCTCCCTCAGCTCCATCATTCTCTTCCTGCTCTGGCGTCCCGGCGGGCTTTTCCCCACCCGCACCCGCAGCCTTGAGGGCTGACCGCCCATCCGCCCGTCTTTGTTATTTTCCTCCAGCCGTCCCCAGTCCATGCGCAAGCCTGAGAATCTCATCCTGATCCTTGGAGCCCTCCTGCTCCTTGTCATCCTGCCGCTCCTGAACGCCTATGGAACCCCCGGCAGTTTCCTGCATGTCAGTGATTTCAACATCAACCTCTGGGGCAAATATCTCTGCTACGCCACCCTCGCCGTCAGCGTGAATCTTCTCTGGGGCTACACCGGCCTGCTTTGTCTCGCCCAGTGTCTGTTTTTCTCGCTGGGTGGCTACGCGCTGGGGATGCACCTTATCCTCAAAATCGGAGGACTGCCCCAGTTCATGGCTTTTCTGGGAAAACAGCAGCTCCCCGGGCACTGGATGCCGTTCTACAATGTCTGGTTCTCCATCCTGATGGTCTTCGTCGTGCCGGGCACCGTGGCGTTTCTGTTCGGCTGGCTGGCTTTCCGTTCGCGGATCAAAGGGGTTTATTTCTCCATCCTCACCCAGGCCCTGACCTATGCCGCCTCCCTGCTGTTTTTTCAGAACAAGTTCGGCTATGGCGGAAACAACGGCTTCACCAACTTCAAAACGCTCTTTGATGCCGATCTCAATGCTCCGGACGTCCGCCGGAATCTTTACATCGCCACCGTGGTGCTGCTCCTGAGCGTGCTCATGCTGGTGAAATGGCTGCTGGGCACGAAGTTCGGCAAGGTGCAGAAGGCCATCCGCGACAGCGAGAACCGCGTTCTCTTCTCCGGTTACGCCACCACCACGTTCAAGCTTTTCATCTTCGTGCTCTGCGCCGTCATCGCCGGCGCGGCGGGCGCGCTTTACGTGCCGCAGGTCGGCATCATCAATCCCACGGAAATGACCACCGACAAGTCGCTGGAGGCTGTCGTCTGGGTGGCCATCGGCGGACGGGGCACTCTCCTCGGACCGGTTTACGGCGCGATTTTTGTCAATGCCCTCAAGTCCTGGGCCACGAGGGCTTACCCTGACTACTGGTATATCATTCTCGGCGGACTTTTTGTCCTCGCGGTGCTCTTCGCCCCCAACGGTATCGCGGGTCTGCCGCAGCAGATCAAAGATATCACCGCCTGGATCAAACGCCGTCTCGCCGGCCGCAATGAGGAGACCGCCGCTGTCACTCCCGCCTGAAACCCGCCCGCCGGTCCGGACCAGACCGGATTGACCTGATTCCCATCCAATTTCATGAGCAGCACCCTCATCCTCGCCGCCGAAGGCGTGAACAAAGCCTTCGATGGTTTCAAAGCCATCAACGACCTCAATTTCTACCTCGACGAGGGCGAACTCCGCACCGTCATCGGCCCCAACGGCGCCGGGAAATCCACCTTCCTCGACCTCATCACCGGCCGCACCCGGCTGGACAGCGGGAAGATCATCTTCGGCACCGGCGTCGGCCAGGAGATCACCTCCAAAAAGGAATATGAGATTTACCAGATGGGGATCGGCCGCAAATTCCAGACCCCCAGCGTCTTCACGGAGCACACCGTTTTCGATAACATCCTGCTGGGGCTCAAAGGCCACCGCGGGGTCTTCCGCACGCTTTTCACCAAACTCAGCAGCGAGGACAACGACCGCATCGAGAACGTGCTGAAGACGGTCGGCCTCTTCGGCAAACGCCACGACCAGGCCGGCTCCCTCGCCCACGGTCAGAAGCAATGGCTGGAAATCGGCATGCTCCTCGCGCAGGAGGCCAAGCTTCTCCTCGTGGACGAGCCCGCCGCCGGCATGACCGACGAGGAGACGCACAAAACCGGCGAACTCCTCCTCAGCCTCGCGGGCAAACACAGTATCATCGTCATCGAGCACGACATGGTCTTCGTCCGCCAGATCGCCACCAAAGTCACCGTCCTCCACCAGGGCCACGTCATCCGGGAAGGCACGGTGGACGACGTCCAGAACGACCCCGAAGTCCGCTCCGTCTACCTCGGCCGCGGCAAGCATTAGCAAATAATCAGATGGAAGGATTTTGAACAGAAGGAAGCAAAGGGAGCGAAGGTTTTAAGAGTAAGAATTTCATCACAAGCTGTCCCGGCGGTCCTCCTTCAGTCCAAACCCCTTCGCTCCCTTTGCTTCCTTCTGTTCAAAATCCTTTTCTGTCCTTTTCCTCCTCCCCGCCTCCCATGCTCAAAGTTGACTCCCTTCATGCCGATATCGGTGGTTCCCGCATCCTGCGCGGCGTCTCTCTGGAGGTCGGGCCGGGAGAGGTGGCCTGTCTCATGGGACGGAATGGCGTGGGCAAAACCACCACTTTAAAATCCATCACCGGCCTCCGCGATGTCCGCAGCGGCACCATTTCCCTGGAGGGACACAATCTTAACGGCATGGGCACCGACGCCCGGGCGCGGCGCGGCATCGGCTACGTGCCGCAGGGCCGCGATATTTTCCCCCACATGACCGTCGAGGAGAATCTGCGCATCGGTTACGTCGCCAACGGCAGCCGCATCGCCGACGTCAAAGCCGCGCTGGAGCGCATCTACACGCTGTTTCCCGTGTTGAAATCCATGCTGGCCCGCAAAGGCGGCGTGCTCAGCGGCGGCCAGCAGCAGCAGCTGGCCATCGGCCGCGCCCTGCTCACCGGTCCCAAGCTTCTCATCCTCGACGAGCCCACGGAAGGCATCCAGCCCAGCATCATTGAGGAGATCGGCGACACCATCAAATTTCTCCGGACAAACGAAAAATTGTCCATTCTCCTCGTCGAGCAGTATGTCGATTTCTGCCGCGAGGTCGGTGACCGCTACTTCGCCATGGACCGCGGCACCGTCGTCTCCAGCGGCCTCATCAGCGATCTCACTGACGAGGTGGTGAAGACCCACCTGCAGGTCTGACAGGCAAAACCCGGCCAGTCACCATCAGACAATATTGAAAAAGGCCGGCGGATTCCCGCCGGTCTTTCCGTTGATGGTCCCGGAGGCCGCAGGTCCGAAATTCAATTTTTGGCTCCCGGGAACTTCAGCTGCGGCGAAAAATTAGCCTTGGGATCGAATCCTCAAATATTTATTCGATAATACGTAAATGCGTATCCCTGATTTGCTTACAGGGCAACACGGCAAGGATAGCGTGCCGCCATTTCATTGCCCCCGTGATATTCTTAACCTCCCGTTTGTATCTGATTTCAAAGGTTTTACAGCCAGTCCCGTGCCATGCGCGGGAATTTTACGACAAATAATGCCTTTTCCCGGTGAAGCAGGAAATTGAGATGCCCAATGATGGGGCCGAAGTCCCCCTTCTCCAAACTGCCGCCCGTCCCAAGGCTCTTTCTCCCTTAAAAGATCCATTTCCGGGACATCGCCGCTGACTCCAATTTCTCCCTGAAAAACAACGTCGGCCTGTTGCCGCCTATCCCTTCCCTAAAACCACCCTGTTCCCTCACCCCATGAAACTCCGAACGTTATTATATTTTGCCGGAGCGTCCGTCGGACTCCTCGGCCCGGCCTGCGCGCAGGTCTTCACCGGTCCTTACGGGCCCGGTGGAAAGTGGAATGTCTATCAGCTGGTCACCGTCCCTGTGACCTGGGACGCGGCCGATGCCGCCGCCAAAATTAAAACCGCCGCCTCCACCGGTCTGCCCGTGCTCGCAGGCAATACTTCGACCGGCCACCTGGTCCAGATTTCCAATGAGGACGAAAACACCTTTGTGGCGCTGCTCTCGGCCCAGACGGCCGTGCCCAGCCTCACCCCTGCCAGCAATTCCAATATCTGGATTGGTCTGACCGACAAAAATTCCGAGCAGGGAAGCAACCGCACCGGCTGGGAATGGAGCGGCACCACCGGCGGCAACGGCACAGACGGAGCGCAGGTCCTGGAGGAAGGTCAGTTCTCCGCCTGGTTTCCCCTTGAGCCAAACAATTCCGGCACGGAAAACGCCGGAGAAATGCGCACCGACGGCCGCTGGAATGACAACAAGGAGAACCTGGCCGCCACCACCCGCCGCTATGTGGTGGAATGGGAAACCGCCTCCAATGATCCCGTCGAGGGAGCCCTGCGGATTCCCGTCTATTACACCGCGCCGTATGGGGCGGGTGGAAAGTGGAACCTCTACCGCGTGGTCGCCACCGCCACCAATAATTTCACGGAGGCCAGCGGCATCGCCACGGCCATGACCGCCGCCTCCACCGGAGTGGCCGGCGTCACCAACGGCGCGCTGACAGGGCATGTTTCCTCGATCAACTCCGCGATGGAGAATGATTTTATTTTCCGCATCTCCGTGATGGCCTCCAACAACAGCGTCACGACCTGGATCGGGGCCACGGATGCTCCGGCTTTCGGCGGCACCGAGGCCGGCAGCAGCAAGACCACTGGCTGGGTCTGGGCAGGCACCACGGAACCTTTCAGTTATCAGAAATTCCGCCGCCGCTATCCGAACAACGCGGAGGAGCCGAACAACGCCGGCACCGGTGAGAACTTCACCTTCATCCGCGCCACCGACAGCTATTGGGACGACGTGGCGGAGACGGCCGCCGGAACCACAGGCGGCACTTACCGCCGTTATGTCATGGAATGGAATACTGAGCAGGACGCCCCGATTTCCGGAGCCGCCCTCGCGCCATCCGTTCTTCCCGGAGCCTTCCCGGTTCTCAATGGCACCGACGCCAACGGCACCTGGGACATCCGCACCATCCGCGGAGTCGCCAACGGCGGGGTCAATATGTTCAACGCCCTCGGCGTGGCTTACGGTTACTACGCCACCGGCGCCACTCCCAGCAATGGCACGCAGCCGGTGCTGAACTGCGGGGACCGAGTTGCCGACACAGACGCCACGGGCCGCTCGACCGGCGGTCTTTTCTGGCCGCGCCTGCCCTACATCGGTGATGTCGCGGGTGATGACAATCAGTTCGTTATTCTCGCCAAAACCAAGGTGGTGATCCCCTCCGACGGGCGCTATGCCTTCAATGTCCACTCGGACGACGGCTATCACTTCGCTCTTTCCGGCGGTCCCGCCAATGGCCAGCAGTTCCTGCAGGCGGACGGCCTCGCCATCGCCGACACCAGCGCCGCCGGCGGTTTCTACTATATGATCAACAACGACGCCACCGGCGGACGCGGCGTCTATCAGCTGCTCGCGGGCACTTACACGGTCGAATTTTTCGGCAATGAAGGCGCCGGCGGCTCCATGTTTGAGGTTTCCTGGGCTCCGGTCCCGGCCGCCTGGACGGTGGGCAGCGACCTTGGCAACTGGGGTGCGGACTGGAAACTGCTCGGCGGCAGCCAGGGCGGCACTCCGGCCGTTCCCGCGGCGCTGAATCTTCCCGCCGCCAGCGGAGCCCAGTGGTCCGTCGGCTCCATCCCGCCTGCCGCCGCCGCCTACGCGAATATCCGGGCGGCCGCCACCGCCTTCCAGGCGGGCAGCCCGGAGGCCGCAACAGCGCCCGTGATCAACTTCGCGGATCCCAACAATGCGGGAAACCGCGGCCGTTTCGGCGATGACAAGCCCTTCCCCGGTGACAATCCCAGCGCGGATGACAATTTCTTCGTCACCGGCGGCCGCGGCAAGCTGACCATCACGGAGCCCGGGGTTTACACCATGGCCGCGCGGGTGGACGACTTCTTCGCCCTCCACATCTCCGCTCCCGCTGTCATCCGGGGCCGTGTCTGGGGCGTCACCGCCCAGGGGCACATCGACTCCGCGGATACCCAGACCATGTATTGGGATGTGGGGACCAGCGATGTCCGTGTGGCGGTCAACTTCCCGACGGCGGGCACCTACGACCTGGACATGCTTTACTCCGAAGGTTCGGGCGGATCTTCCATTGAACTTTCCTATGCCAAGGGAGCCTTCTTCGCGGATGTTGACACCACCACCTGGCGTCTGATCGGGGATGTGGCGGCTTTGAGCCCGGTGCTGCCCGCCACCCTGGCCAAGGGCCCGGAATTCGGCAACCGCGCCTGGGGAATCCACACCGTGCATAATACCGGCACCACGCTGGAGACTCTCACAGATGCCCTCACCGCCCTGCAGGCCGCAGCCGGAGATCACACCAGCGCGACCGCTTCGCTGCTGAACTTCATCGATCCGGAGGCTCCGGGCGTCGGCGGCATCTTCGCCGGTGATCAGGCGGTGCCTGGCGATGCCGCGGAGCTGAATGACGAGGATTTTGCCCTTCACGCCCGCGGCAAGCTGCAGGTGACGACGGCGGGCATTTACACCTTCGGGGTGAAGAACAGCGATGGTTTTGCTCTCCGTATCAAAGGCCAGTCCTGGCTGACAAATGGCACCGGCGGCGCCTCGGGAGGGATTGATCCCGCGGACCCCTCCACTTTCATCATGACCCCCGGCACTGCGGCGCTGACAGATCGCACCAGCCGCGCCTCCGTTAATCTGGCGGCGGGCACGTATGAGGTGGACTTTGTCACCTTTGACCGCAGCGCGGACTTCCATGCGGAAGTGTATGTCGCCCGCGGCCAGAATGCCGGAACGGCGGAATACGCCACGCTGGGCACCGCCGCCGCTGTCAACACCACTGGAGGCGGAGGAGCCGCCATCACCCTGACTGACGGATGGCGTCTGGTGAACTATACTCCCGCGGGTCTCGCCACCCTTGGCTTGAATGGCGTCGCCGACAACGGTGCCGTCGGCTGGAAAGTCGAGCAGACTGCTCCGCAGGCCGCCGCGCCAACGGCAGACAAGACCGGTGGTTTCACCTGGGGCACAAGCGGTTCGGCTCTGGCCGCGGCGGACGCCTGGTTCGGGAACGCCACCTCGATTGTGACCACCCAGGGCGTGGATCAGATCAACTTCAACGATCCGGGCTTCGGCGGACCGGGGATCTTCCCCAATGATCAGCCGAATCCGAACAATCTGCCCACCACCAATGCCACCAACACGGATGATAATTACTTCGCCACTCGTATGACCGGGCTTCTGGTCGTGCCGAAGGCGGGTATTTACTCCATCGGGTTCAACAGCGATGACGGGGAATACTTCGAGTTCAGCGGCACCGGGGCCAATGTCCCTGTCTTCACCCGCCTCGTGGCCAATGCCACAGGCACTGCGGATGCGGCGGATGCGGCGGTCATCACCGCCTCCGGAGACGGGGTGGAGGGCGCGCGCTTCAAAGTGGACGGCGGCACCGGCAACTCCCGCTGTGTGGCGGAAGTCCAGCTGGCCGCGGGAACCTATCCCGTCAAAGCGGTCTGGTTCGAAGGCACCAGCAGTTCGTTCAATGAAATCTTCGCCGGGCCCTCCCCCGCCTGGGGACGTCCGGTCAGCCTGCTGATCGAAAGCGTCCTCACTAATGGTGTCGTCACATCCGGAGCCATGGAGCAAATCACGGATATCGACGGTCTCGCCCTGGCTCCCTCCGACGTGGTGCCGCCGGCCGGTCCGCTGGAGATCACCGGCATTGTGAGGAATCCCAACGGCTCCGTCACCATCACCTGGACCTCGGATATCGGCTCCAGCTACAGCGTGGAGGCTTCGGATAACCTGCAACTGCCCTGGGAGACTGTTGGCGCGGCGGCCGTGGCCACCACCACCACCAGCAGCTACACCAGCCCGGCGCTGAGCGGGACCCGCCTCTTCTGGCGTGTCCGCAGGAATTAAGAGCCCGGACCAAGGAGCCGGAATCCTGACATAAAGAACCACAAACGGCACCGCCGCAGGCTCCCTGGCCTGCGGCGGTGTTTTGTTTTCAGCGGGGTCCATCAGGGCCTGCCGCGGGACATGGACAGCCATAAGGCTGAAATTCAGTCCGGTTTCCTCCGTTATGAGGATTTCATGCCTGATTTTAAACTGACGACGACGATGTCCCGCCTCCGGCGGATGGTGCTGCCGGTTCTGGTTTCAGGCTTCCTCTCCGGGCTGGCCCCGGGAGCGGAGGAAATTCAGTGGCGTGCCGCTGATTCTTTGGAAATCGAGGGACGCGGCTGGGCCAACACAGCCACTCCCTTCGACCGGCTGCCGGATTCGGCAAAAGGCAAAGTCTCCTCCGTGGCCTGGCAGCAAAGCCGGGAAAGCGCGGGGCTATGCATCCGCTTCACCACGGATGCCGGGGCGGTGAATGTGCGGTGGTCGCTTGTCAGCTCCAGTCTCGCCATGCCGCACATGCCCGCCACCGGCTGCAGCGGCGTGGACCTTTACGCGCGCGGCGAAAAGGGCGGGTGGCGTTTCATCGGCAATGGACGGCCCGGCAGACAGGAGGGCAATATCACGCAATTTGAATTCCCTGACGGATCAAAAAACAGCCGGGAATGCCTGCTTTACCTCCCCCTCTACAATGGCACCAAATCACTGGAAATCGGAGTGAAGGCGGGCGCCCATCTGGAGATTCCCCTGCCGCGCCCCGAAACCCGGCGGCGGCCGCTGGTGATTTATGGAACCTCCATCACCCAGGGCGGCTGCGCCTCACGGCCCGGCATGGCCTGGACCTCCATCCTTGGGCGGATGCTTGACCGGCCGGTCATCAATCTCGGATTTTCCTCCTCGGGCAGCATGGAGCCTCCAGTGGGGGAAGTCCTCGCGGAACTGGATCCCGCCGCCTACATCATCGACTGCACCTGGAACATGGGGGACTCGCAGGAGGTGTATCTGACGCGCACCTCCAAACTTGTGGAGACTCTCCGGAAGGCCCGCCCGCTGACGCCCATTCTTTTTGTGGGGCAGTCGCTGATCCGGCCGGAGGCGCATCCCACGGATCTTTCCAAACGGCAGGAGAATGCGGTGCTGAGTCTTCAAAAGGCGGGCGTGACCGGGCTCACCATGATTCCTGGCAACGATCTGATCGGTGATGACGGCGAAGGCACCGTGGACGGCGTGCATCTCAATGATCTCGGCATGGAGCGGCAGGCGCGGGTCCTGTTCCCCGTGGTTGGGAAAGCGCTGGAGGAAAAATGAAACAGCGGCGGTGGCGGCGGTGCGGAGGCCTTCGGTGACTCGGATTTCTGGTTGGGAGCTGGGAAAGCGGCGCATTGACCATCACGGGCGCGGAATCGCCAAGGGGCTCCTGCGGAAATCTTGCCGGGACGCGTGATCCGGCGTAGCTTCCGTCATGATTTCCGAGGACCTGCTCCGTTCGCTGCCGAAGGTTTTGCTGCATGAGCATCTGGATGGCGGGCTGCGTCCGGGGACGGTGATTGAGCTGGCGGCGGCGGCGGGTTACACAGGCTTGCCGACGACGGATGCGGGGGAGCTGGCGCAATGGTTTCACCGGGGCGCGCAGCGGGGATCTTTGCCCGAATATCTGGAGGGTTTCACGCACACCTGCGGGGTGATGCAGACGCGGGCGGCGATTGAGCGGGTGGCGTTCGAGTTCATTGAGGACATGCACCGGGACGGGGTGGTGTATGCGGAATGCCGCTTCGCGCCCTGTTTTCACCTGGAGCGCGGTTTGACGCCGGAGGCGGTGGTGCAGGCGGCGATTGATGGCTTCAACCGGGGCCGTGAGGCTTATGGCGTGGAGTGGGGACTCATCATTTGCGGCATGAGGCACCGCACGGATTCCCTGGAATGGGCGGAACTGGCGATTTCATTCCGGCATCGCGGAGTGGTCGGATTTGATCTGGCGGGCGAGGAGGCCGGTTATCCTCCGAAAAAGCACGTCGGGGCTTTTGAAGCCATTCAGCGCGCCAATTTTTACTCCACCCTGCACGCCGGCGAGGCTTTCGGCATGGCCAGCATCTGGCAGGCCCTGCAGCTCTGCGGCGCGCACCGGCTCGGGCACGCCACCCGGCTGACGGATGACATGACCATCATCGACGGCAAAATTGTGAAACTGGGATCCCTGGCGCAATATATTCTCGACCGCCGGATCCCGCTGGAGATGTGCCTTTCCTCGAATGTCCATACGGGAGCGGTGCACAGCATGGCGGATCATCCCTTCCGGCTTTATTTCGAACGCGGCTTCCGGGTCACGCTCAACACCGACGACCGTCTGATGAGCGACACCAGCATGACCAAGGAATTCGGCATCGCCGTCAGCGAGTTCGGCCTTGGCCTGAAGGGCTTGGAGAAAGTCACGGTGAACGCCATGAAGAGCGCCTTTATCCACTTCGACGACCGTCTGCGGCTCATCTACCGCAGCCTGAAGCCGGGCTTTGAAAAGTACCGCTCGTGAGGCCAAAGCCGCCGCCGCAGCGTCGGGAGGGGCAGGTGAATGCGGAGGCGGCAGCGGTTGACCGGCCGCGAACCCGCTGCCAAAGCGCTGTGAATCCAGCCGTCGCTTTTGCTTCCGTCCCATCGCTTCCGCCATTCCGATTTCCCATGCTGTCCCATCACCGCACTTTCACCGCCCTGATATTTTGCGGGCTCGCCGCTTCAGTCCTGAATTCGCGGGCCCAGGAGAAAAAACCGCCCGCCGACCGCACGTCCAACCGCGGCCCGGAGAAAGTGGAGCTGAAATTCAAACTTCCGCCGCCGCCCGTGCTCACGCCCGCGGAGTCGCTGAAGGCCATGAAGCTGCAGCCCGGCTTCCGCATCGAATGCATCGCCAGCGAGCCGCTGATCGAAACGCCCATCGCCATGAGCTGGGATGTCAAAGGCCGGCTGTATGTGGTCGAGATGCGGGATTACATGAACGACGTGAATGGCGGCGGCGAGGATCAGCCGACGGGCCGGGTGAAGCGCCTTGAGGACACGAATGGCGACGGGATAATGGACAAGGCCACGGTCTTTGCCGACAACCTGCTGATGCCGCGTTCGGTCACGGCCTTCAAGGACGGGGCCATCATCGCGGAGCCGCCCAATCTGATCTTTTTCCATGACGCCGATGACGACGGGGTGGCGGAGAAAAAGGAGATCATTGCCGACAATTTCGGCACCAAAGGCGGTCAGCCGGAGCACATGGCGAACTCGCTGACCTACTGCCAGGACAACTGGCTCTGGGGCGCGGGTTACGGCCAGCGGCTGCGCTGGCGGGACGGGAAATTCATCAGTGAATCCACCCGCAGCGGCGGCCAGTGGGGGCTCACCCAGGACGACTGGGGCCGCAGGTATTACAATTTTAACAGCGACTTTCTGCGCACTGACCTGCTGCCGCCGTCGGTTTACGCGCGGAATCCGAACCTGATCGGCGGCACCGCGCTCAACTGGCAGGTGGTGAAGGATCAGCACTGCTGGAATCCGGCGCCCACACCCGGCGTGAACCGGGGTTACGAGGAGGGAAAGCGCCGCCCGAACGGCACCGTGGCCGAGGGGCAGCTCCGCGAGGACGGCACGCTGGCCACCTGCACGGCGACCTGCGGGCCGGTGATTTACCGGGGCGGGCTTTTCGGCCCGGAATTCCAGGGCAACGCCTTCATTCCCGAGCCTTCCGGCAATCTGGTGAAGCGGGTGCTGCTCAGCGAGGCCGGCGGGGTGGTCACGGCCAGAAACGCCTATGAAAAAGCGGAGTTCATCACGTCCTCCGACGAGCGCTTCCGCCCTGTGAACGCTTATAATGGTCCCGATGGCGGTTTGTATCTCGTGGATATGGCGCGCGGAGTCATTCAGCACAAATTTTTCCTGACGCACTACCTCATCGCCAATATCGAGGCCCGCAAACTGGAGCAGCCGATCAGCCTCGGCCGCATTTGGCGGATTGTTCCGGATCAGTCGAAGCCACAGGCCGTGAAGCTGCCGCCGGACACGGCCGGGCTGGCCGCTTTCCTGGACCATCCCAACGGCCTGCTGCGTGATCTGGCCCAGCAGACGCTGGTGGAACGCGCGGATCCCGCTGTTTTTGAAGCCATTCAGAAAATGGCCATCGGTGCGAAAACGCCTCAGGGCCGGGTGCAGGCTCTGTGGACGCTGGAGGGACTGGGGGCCGCCGCGCTGACACCCGATGTGCTGACGGCCGCGCTGAAGGATCCGGATGAAAAAGTGCGCGCCAATGCCGTGCGTCTTTCAGGCCTGGCCCAGGTGGCCGATCTCATGGGCATGACGGCCGAACCCGGCGCGGAGGTGAGGGTGCAGCTGGCCCTGCAGTTGAGCGGATTTAATTTTCCCGGGGCTCCGGAGGCGGTGGTGAAGCTCCTCGCCGCCGGTGGCAGTCCTCTTTTGAATGACGTCGTCGCCTGCGGCAGCCGCGGGCGGGAGCTGGAATTCATCGAGCTCCTGCTGACCGGAGACGCCGTCCAGGCGGAAACCGCCGCCAAAAGCGGACTGCTGCAAATGCTCGCGGGCTGCGTCATGACGGAGCGCCGCAGTGCCCGTGTGGCCAAACTTCTGGATTTCGCCGCCTCCCAGCCTGCGGAAAGTCCACGCCAGGTGGCGCTGGTGAGGGGCATTGCCGGTCTTCCCCCGGGCAACGCCAAACCGCAGCCGCGCAAACTGCTGTATCTGGACGCTCAGCCTGCGGCCATTGCCCGACTGGAGGCCGCCGCCGGCCCGAAACTGAAAGCGCTGCTGACAACCGCCACCGGCGGGAAACAAAGTCTTCTGGAGCTGGCCGCGGGCTCCATCGCCTGGCCGGGAAAACCCGGCGTTCCCGCTCCCCCGGTGGTGGTTCCCCTGACCGGCCCGCAGAAGGAGCTTTTTGACAAAGGTAAAATTATTTACAGCGCCCTCTGCGCCGCCTGCCACCAGCCCGGCGGCACCGGCATGGAGGGTCTCGCGCCGCCCCTGCTGGACAGCGACTGGGTCCTGGGCCCGGCCGAGCGGCCGATCAAAATCATTCTTCACGGTGTCGGAGGCCCGATCAATGTCGCCGGCCGCACCTGGACACTGGAAATGCCGCCGCTGCCCACCTTGGGGGATGAGGATATTGCGGGGGTTCTGACCTATCTGCGCCGGGAGTGGGAGCACAATGCCTCCCCGGTCAATCCGGCGGAGGTGGCGAAGATTCGGGAAGCCAATCAAAGCCGCACCAAATCCTGGACCGCCGAGGAGCTGAAACCAGGGCGTGCTCGAAAGTAGTCCGGGCTTGCAGTGGCCGACGGGCAGCGCTTTAAAGAGCCGCCTCCCGGATTGAGGATTTTTTGGCATGACTAATGGATTTTGCTTCAAGGAGTTACCTGGATTAAATTGTTCAATTGTGACGAAATTGATCTATTTGTTCATTTTTTCTTGAACATATCATCCCGGATGGTAGTCTTCCGTTGTAATGCCGATCACCATGCTTTCGGAAGATCCCCCATCCGCCGCCTCCCCTGAGGCGGAATTGTCGGCGTTGGAGGTGGCGGTGATCGATTTTTTCGTAAGTATCGTCAAAGTGGTGGGGGTGCCCAAATCGGTGGCTGAACTTTATGGAGTGCTGTATGTTTCCCCCCAGCCCCTTCCTTTGGACACTTTAATTCAGCGTCTGCGGATGAGCAAAGGCTCCGCCAGTCAGGGGCTCAAGCTGCTGCGCTCGTTCGGGGCGGTGCGTTCGGTTTACATGCCGGGCGAAAGAAGGGATCACTTCACGGCGGAGGTGGAATTGAAGCGCCTGGCCGCAGGCTTTATAAGGGAGGAAATCCAGCCGCGATTGGAGCGCGGGCAGGAAAAGCTGGATCACCTCAACCGATTGCACGACGCCAGCAACGAAAGCGGTCCGGACGCTGAGTTTTATGATGAGCGCATCTACCGTCTCTCCACATGGAGCCGCCGCAGCCGGGAGGTCCTTCCTCTTTTAGGTCAAATCCTGGAATAAGGTCAAATCCTAAAATAACCTCTGAAGCCGCATGACCACCTCCGGAAATCATTCCG
Source organism: Verrucomicrobiota bacterium (assembly GCA_040386695.1). Lineage (GTDB taxonomy): Bacteria > Verrucomicrobiota > Verrucomicrobiia > Verrucomicrobiales > V1-33 > CAIZWU01. The sequence continues at coordinate 21,614 of JAZKFB010000018.1, read as the reverse complement.
AAATCTCCATCCCTGAAGATTTGAAGTGGCGCGTCCTGCGGGCCAAGCCCAAGGGCGAGCACCTGGCGGCGCAGCATCTGCGCCGTGAGGGGTTCGAGGCCTTTTGCCCGCGCCTGCGCCATCAGAAAAAAACCACCCGGGGCCGTGTGTGGTTTGTCGAGGCCATGTTTCCCGGTTATATTTTCTGCCGTTTCTCCGTCCGGGAATCCCTGCGGCATGTCGTTTCGACTGCTTTTGTGTCCCAGGCTCTCACTTTCATGCACGATGCGGGGAGTGTCTCTGATGCCCTGATTGAGGATTTAAGGAAGGAGTTTGATGAGAAGGAGACCATAACCGTCAGAACCACGGTGGAGCCCGGAGACACTGTCGATGTGGTGGATGGCCCCATGCGGGGCAGTCAGGCGGTGGTGACGGAGGTTATTCCAGGAAAAGAAAGAGTGAGGATACTTCTTGAATTTATTGGCGGTCTCCAGGAGATAGAGGTTCCCCTGATTTCCCTGATCACTGGCCGCAATCCGCGCCAGGAGGCATTTTCCCACCGGGCCTGACTGCCGGTTTCTTCCATAGCCGCGCTGCGTGCAGCGTGAGCGCCCTCTGGTTTCCCAGTTCTGAATATTTATGGTTTTGACCGATTCCCCGGCTGATCGACCAAGGGCGGCAGCTTGCCCGGACGGATCACGGTGATTTCCCCCCCTTCGGGAGTTTTCAGTCATGAATTCCCGCCGCCGTCATGCAGCAGATCGATGTCCTCATTGCCGGAGCGGGATTCTCCGGTCTCGTTATGGGGCAAAGGCTCAGTGAGGCTGGACTCAGGTGCGTGGTTCTTGAGCGCCGCGATCATCTGGGCGGCAATGCCTACGACGCGCCGGATAAAAATGGAGTCCTTTATCACCGCTACGGTCCGCATTATTTCCGCACCAATTCCCGGGCCGTCCGGGATTATCTCAGCCGGTTCACAGAGTGGCAGGCCGCTGATTACCGTGTGAAAAGCCGGACGCACGGTCAATACTGGTCTTTTCCGGTCAATCTTGCCACTTATGAGCAGTTGATCGGCAAAGCCTCCACAGAGGAGGAATTTGTGGCCTGGCTCATGGCGGAGCGCGTTCCCTTTGAGCATCCGGCCAACAGTGAGGAAGTCATTCTCGCTCACGCCGGGCGCACTTTTTACGAACTCTTTTTCAAAGGCTACACCCTCAAACAGTGGGCCCGTCATCCCCGCGATCTTGACGCTTCGGTCTGCGCGCGCATTCCCGTCCGGACCACCCGCGATGATCATTATCTCCGTGAGGAATTTCAGGCGCTTCCGGCGGAAGGGTTCACCCGGCTTTTTGAGAGAATGGTGGAAAACTCCCCGAATCTCGAAATTCATCTGAATACTGATTTTCTCACAGAACGCCACCGCTGGCGGCCGAGGCATACCATTTTCACAGGTCCCATTGATGCCTATTTCAATTACCAGCATGGCCATCTGCCCTACCGCAGCCTGCGTTTCGAGGTGGAATCCCTGACGGCGGACCAACTGCGGGCACAGAACCGGGAATCCGTTTCCGGAAAGCCCGGCCACTGGCAGCCGGCGCTTCAGGTGAATTACCCCAACGACGAGGATTTCACCCGCATTGTGGAAATCAAACACGCAACGGGGCAGGACACGCCGCACACCAACATCGTGCGCGAGTATCCGCTGCCCGCCGACGCCACCCACGAGCCTTACTATCCGATTCCCGCGCCGGACACCCGCGCCCAGTATGAGAAATACCGGGCCGCCGCCGCCGCCGAGAAAAACACGAGCTTCATCGGCCGCCTCGCCACCTATCATTATTTCAACATGGATCAGGTCGTGGCCCTGGCGCTCAAAGAGGCTGACCGTCTCATCCATCAGCTTCCCAAGGCTGCTTCGGCAGGGATTCTTTCCTGAAGAAAATCCACAGCAGACTTTGATTATTCAGTAACAACCCAAACGCGCCGCTCCACGGTCCGTCCCCTCATATTCATGACACCCAAAGAAAAACTCAATGCCGGCACCGCCACTGTGGGTGTGCTGGGGCTCGGTTATGTCGGTCTGCCTCTTGTTCTGAGTTTTGCCGAGAAAAATATCCAGGTGATTGGATTCGATGTGGACCTGGGCAAGGTCAACGCCCTGAATGAGGGCCGCAGCTACATTGAGCACATCAGCCATGAGCGGGTGTCCGCCGCCGCCGGCACCGGCACTCTCTCGGCCACTACGGATTTCAGCCGGATTCCGGAGGTTGACATTATTATCATTTGTGTGCCCACGCCGCTGGATCTGCATCATGAGCCGGATTTAAGCTATGTGCGTGCCACGCGTGACGCCATTCTTCCTCATCTGCGGGCCAATCAGCTGGTCTGTCTGGAAAGCACCACTTATCCCGGCACCACGGAAGAAGAGTTTCTGGATCCCATCCGTAACCGCGGTTTCCGGCTGGGGGAGGATTTCTTCCTCGTTTTTTCTCCGGAAAGGGAGGACCCTGGCAACCCTGATTTCCACGGCACCGGCATTCCGAAAGTGGTGGGAGGCCATTGCTCCGTCTGTTTGGAGCAGGGAGTCGCTGCCTACGGGGCCATTTACAATAAAGTGGTGCCCGTTTCCTCAACCCGCGTGGCGGAAATGGTGAAGCTGCTGGAGAACATTTTCCGCGCGGTGAATATCGGTCTCGTGAATGAGATGAAGATTGTCGCCGACGCCATGGGCATCGACATCTGGGAAGTCATTGACGCCGCCAAAACCAAACCTTTTGGTTATACCGCTTTTTATCCCGGCCCTGGCCTGGGCGGACACTGCATCCCCATCGATCCTTTTTATCTGACATGGAAGGCCCGGGAATACGGAATTCACACCCGCTTTATCGAGCTGGCAGGTGAAATCAACGAGGGCATGCCTCAGTATGTGGTCCGGCGGGTGGCCGAGCGGCTGAATGGTCAGCGGAAAGCCCTCAATGGCAGCCGTATCCTCGTCATGGGTCTCGCCTATAAGTCCAACGTGGATGACATGCGGGAGTCCCCCACTTTCAAACTCTTCGATCTCCTGAAAATTCAGGGAGCGGAAATCAGCTATTACGATCCTCATATCCCGGTCATCAGCCCCACCCGTGAGCACGCGGAGTACACAGGCATGAAATCCATCGGATGGAATCAGGAAACGGTGGCTGGATTTGATCTGGTGCTGATCTCCACCGCTCATGCCCGCTACAACCTCACGGAACTGGCGGCGTGGGCCCCGGTTATCGTGGACACCCGCAATGCCATGGCCGGTATTCCCACCGCTCCCGGACAGGTCTCGAAAGCCTGATTTCCTGATAAATTCACCGGCTTACGCTTTCCCCGCTGGATCCAACCCTTTCAAATTCCTCCAAATCCTTGAAAATCGCGGCAATCGGCTCCGGAGCCTGGGGCAAAAATATCGTCAGGACCCTGCATCAAATGGATGCGCTGGCCGCAGTCGCGGAAGCCGCGCCGCAGTTGCGCGACCAGCTTGCCGCGGATTATCCCGGATTGGAGATTCTTTCCGATTACGCCGAATTGCTCAACCGTCCGGAAATCACGGCCGTGACCATTGCCACCCCGGCCTTCACGCACCACCGAATTGCCAGGGAATGTCTGCTGGCGGGCAAGGATGTGTTTGTGGAAAAGCCGATGACCATGACGGTTGAGGAGTCGGAGGACCTCGTCGCGGTGGCGGAAAAGCACGGCCGGATTCTCATGGCCGGTCATCTTCTGCTTTACAAACCGGCAGTCCGGTTCATCCGCGAATTCCTTGCGGCCGGTTCGCTGGGGCAGGTTTTTACTCTGCATCAGGAACGCATGAAACTGGGCAAGGCGCGGTCCGTGGAGAATGCCCTGTGGAGCCTGGGGGTGCATGATGTGGCCGCTCTTCTCTATATCGCCGGCGGCACGCCGGAGCATGTCTCCTTCAGTGGGCATCGGGGCCTTCAGACCGGCATTGAGGATGACACTTATCTGCATCTCACCTTTCCCGATGGCCGCATCGCGCATCTGCACAACTCATGGCTTTGGCCGGAGGATCGGCGCGGACTTAAAATCATCGGCGCGCGGGGAATGCTGGTTTACGATGAGAAAGCGGAAACTGTGACTCTGGTCAGGAAAAGCGTCGATGGGAATCTGAACAATGTTGATGAGGGAACGGAACTGCTTTTCGAGGCACCGAAGGATTTCCAGGCCCTGACCGAGGAGATGCGGCATTTCATGGACTGTGTGCAATCAAGGGAAACGCCTCTCACCTGCGGGCGCAGCGGCCTGGCGGTGGTCCGGGTTCTGGAGGAAGCTGGCCGTCAAAACTGAAACTGAAGCCAAAACTGATTTCCACGATGCCTTTCCAAGTTCATTCCACTGCCATTGTTGATAACGGCGTCGAAATCGGCGACGGCACCAAAATCTGGCACTTTGCCCATATCTGTTCCGGTGCGGTAATCGGGAAAGACTGCATTTTCGGTCAGAACACCATGGTGGCCAATGATGTCCGGATCGGATCCAACGTCAAGGTTCAGAACAACGTCGCGATTTATACGGGCACTGAAATCGAGGACGACGTCTTTCTTGGCCCCTCCTGCGTGCTGACCAACGTGACCAATCCGCGCAGTCAGGTGAAACGCCACACCCTTTACGAGCGGACCCTCATCCGGCGTGGCACCACCATCGGAGCCAACGCCACGATTGTCTGCGGAATCACGCTTGGCCGCTACTCCTTCATCGCCGCTGGAGCCGTGGTTGCCAAGGATGTGCCGGACTATGGTTTTATCATGGGCGTTCCCGGCCGTCTTAAAGGCTGGATGAGCCGTCACGGGCACCTGCTCCATTTCGATCCCGCCGGAAAAGCCACCTGTCCCGAGTCCGGTTTCATCTATGAGCTGAGAGATGGGCAGGTGCATTGCCTCAGTCTGGATGCGGAGGCTCCGCTGCCCGTTGAACTGGCCACAGGAACCAGTTCTTATGATGATTTCAAATCCGCCTGACTTTATCTGTTTTGCATACATAGTATAGAACCCAGTCCGCCACCCACCCTGCATGAAGGTACCGCTCCTTGACGTCAACGCCCAGAACCTGCCCCTCGAAGCCGAACTCACCGCCGCCTTCACCAGCGTTCTGCGGTCCGGTCAATTCATCATGGGCCCCGAAGTGGACGCCTTTGAAAAAGAATGCGCCGCCATGGTGGAGGCCAAGCATGGCATCGGCTGCTCCTCGGGCACCGACGCTATACTTCTCGCCCTCATGGCCTTGGGTATCGGACCGGGTGACGAGGTGATCGTTCCCACCTTCACCTTCTTCGCCACCGCCGGCTGTGTCGCCCGCACCGGTGCCACGCCTGTTTTTGCTGATGCCTGCCCCGTCTGCTTTAACATCGACACCGCTAAAGCCGCCGCCAAGATCACTTCGAAAACAAAAGCCATCATCCCGGTTCATCTCTTCGGCCAGAGCGCTGATATGGATGCGGTGATGGAACTGGCCCAGGCCCATAACCTGTTCGTTATTGAGGACGGAGCCCAGGCGATCGGAGCCAAATACAAAGGCCGGCCGGTCGGATCCATCGGTCACTTCGGCACCTACAGCTTTTTCCCTTCCAAAAATCTCGGTGGTTTCGGTGACGGCGGCTTTCTGGTCACCAGTGACGATGCCCTCGCTGAACGTGCCCGTCTCCTCCGCGCCCACGGCAGCAAGCCCAAATACTATCACAAAATGGTGGGCGGCAACTTCCGCCTGGATCCCCTGCAGGCCGCGCTTCTCCGTGTCAAACTCGGCCACTACGACCGCTACACCCGGCAGCGCCAGGCCAATGCCGCGCGCTATACCGAACAACTCGGAGCGCTTCCGGGAGTGAGCCTGGCGAATCCCACGCACTGCAAATGCGCCAGTGCTCAGGACGCGGCTCTTGCCGCTGCCGGAGCCAAAATCGTGCTCCCGGTTCCCTATTCCCACAACGAGCACATCTGGAATCAATACACTCTCCGCGTCCTCGGCGAAGGTCGGCGCGACGCCCTGAAGCAGCACCTGACCGCTGCGGGTATCGGCTGCGAAATCTACTACCCCGTCACCATGGATCAGCAGGAATGTTTCGCTTACACCAACGATACCTCCCGTTCCGATTGCGGAACCGCCCATCGTCTTGCCGGGGAGGTCATCAGCATTCCCATTTTCCCCGAACTGAGTCAGGCGCAGCAGGATGCGGTCATCACGGCGGTTTCCTCTTGGCTGAACAGCTGATTTCACGGCGTGTTTCTCCTCCCACCAAAATCTCTTGCCGCATGATCCCGCTCGCCTCCCCCGATATCAGGGAAGAAGACATCGCCGCCGCTGTCAGGGTCCTGCGTTCCGGAATGCTGGTACAGGGGCCCGAGGTGGAACGGTTGGAGGCGGATTTCGCCTTATTCACTGGAACAGCCCATGCTGTCGCCGCCGTCAACGGCACCGCCACTCTGCAGCTTGCGCTGCGGGCTCTTGGCATCGGTCCTGGAGATGAGGTTATTGTCCCCGCTCTTTCCTACATCGCCACAGCCAACGTTGTCGAGCTTGCCGGGGCCACCCCTGTTTTTGTGGACGTCCAGGAACGGACTTTCAATATCGATCCCTCCCGGATCGAAGCCGCCATAACGGCACGGACGCGTGCCATCCTGCCAGTCCACGAATTTGGTCTTTGTTGTGATATTCACGAGGTGACTGCGATCGCGCGAAAGCACGGGCTGAAAGTGATCGAGGATGCCGCCTGCGCCCTCGGCGCTTATGAGGGCGGTCAGCACGCCGGCACTTTCGGGGACGTGGGATCGTTTTCTCTGCACCCGCGCAAAGCCATCTCCTGCGGGGAAGGCGGAATGTGTCTCACGGCGGACACCGATCTGGCTTCCCGGCTCCGTGTCCTGCGCAATCACGGGATCGAAATAACCGGCGGACAAATGGATTTCGTGGACGCCGGTTTCAATTTCCGGCTCACCGATTTCCAGGCCGCTCTCGTTCACAGCCAGCTGCTCCGCCTCCGGGATATCCTTCAGAAGAAGAAAATTCTCGCCGAGGTTTATTACAATGAAATCAAACACGACGCGCTCCTTCTGCCAGTCGTGCCCGGGGGAAAAGAGCACTCCTGGCAGACTTTTCACCTTCTGCTTGGCGGGGGACTGGATCAGCGGAAAGTTATCTCGGTCCTGCGTGATCAGGGGATAGGCTGCAACTATGGCGCTCAATGCATGCCCGCGCAGAGTCACTTCATCCGAAAATACGGGCACGATTCCCCGCAGCAATTTCCCCATGCGCACCGGGCCTGGACCTGCGGACTGGCAGTGCCGCTCTATGAAAAACTTTCGACCGGTGATATTCGGAAAATCTCCCGGGCCCTGAACGCTCTCTCCTGAATTTATGCTGAAAGATAAAACCATCTTCATTACCGGCGGAGCCGGCTTCATCGCCAATACCATCATTCGCCGGGTCGTTGAAAATAACCGGATTGTGGTATATGACAATTTCCATCGGGATACTCTGTCCACTTCGGAGCTGGCGGGGCATCCGAATATTACCGTCGTGCGCGGGGACGTCCTCGATCTCCATGCGCTGACCACGGCCATGGCCGGTGCTGATGCGGTTATTCATGCTGCGGGTATTGCCGGAATCGACACGGTCGTTAAAAACCCCGTAAACACCATGCGGGTGAATATGATCGGAACCGCGAACATGCTGGAAGCCGCGGCCGCGAATGGAGTCAAAGACCGCATTATCGATTTCTCCACTTCTGAGGTCTTCGGCTCCATGGCTTTCCGTTCCACCGAGGAGGATGCCACTGTCGCCGGTTCCGCCGGGGAGGCGCGCTGGACATATGCGGTTTCCAAACTGGCTGGAGAGCATCTCGCGCACGCCTATCACAGGCAGTATCATCTGCCCGTCGTCACCGTTCGGCCGTTCAATGTTTATGGTCCGGGCCAAACCGGAGAAGGGGCCATCCAGATTTTTATCAAACGCGCGCTGAAAAACGAAGGCATCCGGATTGATGGGGACGGCAATCAGATCCGGGCCTGGTGCTTTGTGGATGACTTTGTTGACTGTATCATGCTTTGTCTCGAACGGACTGAAGCCATTGGCCAGAGTTTCAACATTGGCAACAGCCGTGCCGTCATCACCATCCTTGGCCTCGCGCACACGGTTTGCCGGGTCTTGAATTCCTCCTCCGAAATTTCTCATGAGCCTCCGCTTTCGGCGGATATCGCTATCCGGATTCCGAGTGTTGACAAGGCTCTGAACCTGCTTGGCTTCAAGGCCCGGGTTGATCTGGAGGAGGGGATCCGGCGAACTGCGGAGTGGATGGGACGCCTTTCCTGAAAGAGGTGCCTCCCGGAGAATTTGAGTGAATGAACGATAAACAAACTGTTTTGGTCACGGGTGCCGGAGGATCCATCGGGCGCGCTGTTTGTCGTGCATTGAAGCAGTCAGGATGGCAGGTTCGGGGGCTCAGCCATCGTTCATCCCCTGGTTGTGTCACCGCTGATCTCCGCGATCCTGACGCTCTGGAAAAAGCCGCGCCGGACCTTGACCCGGCTGCTGTGCTTCATCTTGCCGCCGTTTTTCCCGGAGTGCCTGACGCGGAAAAAAATCCCCGGGCTAACGAGCAAATGCTGGCCACCCTCAGAAGCTGGATGACGGCACGAGGCACTCCTGCCTTCCTGCTGGCTTCGACTTGTGCGGTGTATGGTGCCGCCCCCCCTTCCCCCTGCGTGGAGGATTGCGACCCGAATCCCCAAGGGTGGTACGCTGAAGGAAAACTGACTGCGGAGCAAATGCTGGAGAATGGTCCTTGGCGTGGAGTGGCGCTTCGTATTGCGGCACCTTACGGTCCGAATCCTCCTGTGCCCACTGTAGTGCATCATTTTTTGGCCAGGGCGGCAGCGGGAGAAGATTTAACTATTTGGGGCAGCGGCCGGAGGACTCAGCAATTCATTTATGTCACGGACGTGGCCCGGGCATTCCTGCTGGCTCTGGACAGCCCCGCTTCCGGGGTCTTCAATGTCTCCGGTCCTGAGCCGGTCAGTATGGCGGAGCTTGCCGCCGCCTGCGTCCGGATCACGCGCAGTAAATCGCTGGTCCGCCATACCGGACAGGATCCCCAGGAATCGTTCCGTGGTCTTTTTCCGTGGGATAAAGCCCGGGCGGGTTTCGGCTTTGAACCGTTGGTTTCCTTGGAAGAGGGATTAACACTGACCGCACGGCATATGGGATTTCTATAAGGAGGGGATGTCGGGCAGAAAGGACTGCGGTTATTTGGGTTTTGAGGATACCGGAGTCGGCCGCTTTCGGTTTTTCTCTTTGCGCACTTCGTCCACAGTCTTGTTCTAAGTGATTTTAATGTGGAATTTGCCGAAGAAAATGAAGATCGGCCGCATAACCCATGGCCTCAATGCGGCAAGGCTTTCCTCGGGCAGCCGGATCAGGAGTTATTTAGAGGATATGTTTAAGTTTCAGGGACGGTCCGGCGGGCAGGCCCGGATCACAATCCGTTTGAGAAATTTCGATCAGCGGCATCTCTGATTCTCAACAAACGCGCAGTTCCCCCGCACGGTGCGGCATCGGATCCGCAAACCCGATGACACGCCTTTCAAAACTTCGGATGAGGCGTTTTCCGGCCTTCACCCGCAGGGCTTGCCGCCATCTGGCGTCGCTATTTCACGGCTATAATTTCGCCTTTTCAGTTTCTGCGCCTCAGCTATTCCGGCTGTGCCTTTATGAGATTCGCCGTCCTTTCCGACATTCACTCGAATCTGCCCGCGCTGGAAGCTGTTCGCGCCGCGCTTCCGGCGGTGGATGGGATAATCTGCTGTGGCGATATCACAGGCTACTATTGCCACCCCAATGAGGTTTGCGCCATTCTCCGCGAAATGAACGTCCGCACGATTCGCGGAAATCATGATACTTGTATAACCGGACTCGCGGATGCCGGTATCAATTCGGAGGCCTATCGCACGGAGTGGACCAGGCACACTCTCCTGAAGGATCACTTCGACTGGCTTGCCGCATTACCGCCGGAACTGACATTCACTGCTCCCGACGGACTCACTATCCGTGTCAGACACGCAAGCCCCTGGGACGAGATCACTTACCTCTATCCCGACTCTCATCGTTTGAATGAAGTGGTGCTTGGCAAGGATGAATGGCTGCTTTGCGGGCACACCCACCGCCCCTTGTTTCACCGCACCGCCGCCGGAGGGGTCATCGCCAATCCGGGTGCGGTCGGACAGCCGCGCGACCGGGACCCGCGAGCGAGCTGGGCAATGCTCGATACTGTGGCGCGGACCTTTGAGGTTCACCGCACGGAATATCCTGTCGCCGCCCTCCAGCGGCACTTGGAATCACTTCACTGGCCACGCAATGTTATTGATATTCTCTCCCGCACTTCCTGATGTCTGACGATACACAAACCATACGCGTTCTGGTCACCGCCGTAGCCGGCGGCAGTATCGGCGAGCAGGTCAGCAAGGCGTTGCGTATTTCCGGCCTGCCCTTGTGGCTGGCGACCGCGAATATCGCCGGTTCCGAGGCTCAGCAAAACGTCGTTCCCGGCGACGCGCGCTTCCTGTTGCCCCGCGCCTCCGCGCCTGACTACGTCGATTCCGTGCTGGCCGCGGCGAGGGAATGCGGCGCGCATTTTCTTATTCCCGGGAGTGAAGTGGAACTCGGCATGCTCGTTCCGCATACGGACCGCTTTGCTGCGGAAGGCGTGCGTCTGCTTGCCAACACTGCGTCGGTTGTGGCAACCTGTTTGGACAAGAATTTGTTCTCACGCGCGCTTGCCGATGCGGGTTTTCAGATGCCCGAAACCCTCGAGCCTTCCTCACCGGACGACGTGATGACTCCTTCGTCCGGATTTCCAGTTTTGCTCAAGCCGGCGGCGGGGGGCGGGGGGTCCGCCATGACATTCATCGCTCAGGATGCGGAGGAATTGGCATTTTTTCAGCGCTATCTCTTCCGCTGTGGCGTGCGCCCGCTGCTTCAGGAGTATATTGGCCGTGCCGATGAGGAATATACCGTGGGGGTGCTGCATTTGCCTGACGGCTCCCATGCCGGCACGGCGGTGATGCGCCGGAACATCCTTGAGGGCATGTCGAATCGGCTGCGCGTGGCCAACCGCACATCCCGGAAGGAACTCGGCGGGACCCTTGCTGTTTCCTCGGGGATCACGCAGGGTAAATTCGTGGCGCACGAGCCAATCGCACGGGCCGCACGATCTATGGCGGAGGCTCTGGGATCACACGGCCCACTCAATATCCAAGGCCGCTGGGATGGTTCAAAATTCATTCCTTTCGAAGCCAATCCCCGTTTTTCCGGCACCACACCAATGCGGGCCATAGCTGGTTTTAATGAGCCGGCGCTGCTCATTGCGCACTGGCTGGGCCTTTGCTTGCCGGAGTGTGTCACAATGCGTGGCGGCACCTTCACACGCGGCCTTATCGAGCACTTCACTCCCGACGGAGAGGTGCTCTTAACGTCCGTATGATTCAACATCTCTCCGATATATGCACTTGACATCCATATGGCGAATTCCTGCGGTCCCATTCATCTTCCGCCCTCTGAATTCGGCTGACAATCCTGCGGGTATCCCTAATCACCTCCCATTTCATCTGGGCATGGAGGAGTCGACAGGGCGCGCCGCTCAGATTCCCGACCCTGAAGTTGCCAAAGCGCTGGATGCCGCTTATACCTGCGGCTCGGAAATTCCGGGCATGATGGAGGGCACAGGTATCGGTCGCCAGTATGCCGACGACTATCTGAAAACCCTGACGGATATAATTGGCCGGCCCTTCACCGGATTGAGGGTGCTTGAAATCGGTTGCGGCACCGGTTATCTCCTTCAGCGTCTGCAACAGGAAGGGGCGGATGTTCTCGGAATCGAGCCAGGTTGCCAGTCCGGCCAGGAGGACAGCGGAGTGAGGATTGTCCGGGGTTTTTTCCCGTCTGTGGAGGTGAAAGGAGAATTTGATCTGATTATTATGCACAGCGTGCTGGAGCATCTGCCAGATCCAACGGATTTTCTGCGCACCGTGCTTAGGCAACTCACTCCCGAAGGCATCCTTTGTCTGGCCGTTCCTGATGAAAGCGGATTTCTCCAACGCGGTGATGTCTCCATGCTGTTCACCGAGCATTACAGTTATTTTTCCCCTGATTCACTGTATCGTACTATAGCAAAAGCAGGGGGGGGAGACATTCGGGTAAAGTGTTCCACCTTCAGCGCTCTGCTGTATGCCTCATGCACACGGGCTGCAGCGGGCGATGATGAAATCAGATCGCCAGGCATGGAGGCGGATTTGCGGCTTGTAACCGAATACCGGCGCAAGGTGAATGAATTTACGGAAAAATTCCAATATTATTTGGAAGCCGTCCGCACCGGAGGACTCGAACTTGGCATTTACGCAGCAGGACGCGCGGTGAATGCTCTTGTTATGAGTGGTGTTTCCATGGCGCGTCTGCGCTTCTTTGATGATGCGGAAATGATGCACGGCACGTATTTTCCCAGCATATCGGTAGCCGTGGAGGATCGTGAAGATTTTATTAAAAATCCGCCGGATGAAGTGCTCATTATGTCTGTGTCGTTTGGTGCGCGGATCGAAGCGGCGCTGCGCCCGCTTGTGCCGGCCCGGGTGCGTTTTCAGCAGTTGGAGGAATTGTGTAAATGATAGGCGCATTCTTCGCCCTGTCTCGAAATCACAACTTAGAGGAGGCTGTGAAGAAATGACTGGAATTCTAAACTACGGCGTTGGAAATACAGGCTCAATTGTCAACATGCTGAAACGCTTGACGATTCCGGCCAGGCTGGTGTCCGATCCCGGTGATTTTGATGGCATCAAACGGATTTTACTGCCCGGGGTCGGAGCTTTTGATACCGGAATGTCGAGCCTTGACCGATACGGTTTTGTGAGCGTGCTTAATGAACTTGTGCTGGAAAAACAAATGCCGGTATTGGGCATTTGCCTTGGCATGCAGTTGTTGGCCAGGAGCAGCGAGGAGGGACAGTTGCCAGGACTGGGATGGATCAACGGGGATGTGATTCGTTTTCGCCAGAATGCAGCGGATCCCGCGGATCGCCTGAGAATCCCGCATATGGGGTGGAATGAGGTGACGCCTCGCCCGAATTCCCCTTTGTTTCGGGGATTTGAAGTGGATCCCCGATTTTATTTTGTTCATTCCTATCACTTAATCTGTGACTCGCGCGATCACATCGCCGGGACTGTGAATTATGGCGGATTGACAACGGCGGCCGTGAGTTACGGAAACATCCACGGTGTGCAGTTTCATCCGGAAAAAAGTCACCGTTTCGGAATGAAACTTCTGGAGAACTTTTGCACGCTGTGAACTGATATGCTGAAACCCCGGGTTATTCCCTGCCTCCTTCTCAAAGACGCGGCGCTTGTAAAAACAATTCGCTTTGAAAATCCCTCCTATGTTGGAGATCCTGGGAACGCGATCCGGATTTTCAACGAAAAAGAGGTTGATGAACTGATTTTCGTTGACATCACCGCCGGGATTGAGGGACGGGGGCCTGCTTTTGATCTTATCGAGCGCCTCGCTTCCGAATGTTTCATGCCCCTTGCCTATGGCGGTGGAATAACCAGTGTCGTTCAGATGAGGGAATTATTCCGGCGCGGTGTTGAAAAAGTCTCCATCAATTCAGCAGCTGTAGCCACCCCTGAATTAATCCGGGAGGCTGCCGGCGAATTCGGAAATCAGGCAATCGTGATCTCAATTGACGCGGCCCGCCTTCCTGACGGAAGTTATGAGGTGCGCACCGCCGGAGGCCGTAAATCCTCTGGTATGGATCCTCGGGCATGGGCGGAAACCTCCGCTGCTCTCGGGGCGGGGGAGATTCTTCTTACCTCCATTGATCGGGACGGCACCTTGGAGGGCTATGATCTGGACCTGATCCGGCAGGTCAGCAGCGCGGTGGATATACCAGTGATCGCCTGTGGAGGAGCGGGAAAAGTTGCGCACTTGGGGGAGGCGGTGCGGGAAGGAGGGGCCTCCGCCGTGGCTATGGGCAGCATGGTTGTTTATTTCGGACGGAACCGCGCCGTGCTTATTAGTTTCCCTTCCGGCAGGGAATTGGCTCGATTTCTGTCTTAACTCATCCACTATTATTATGGAAAAAGAATGCAGCCGGTGCCTTTATAGCACGGAAAACGTAACCGCCATCACTTTTGACGAGGAGGGAATTTGCAATTATTGCCGGGCTATTGAAACTTTGGAACTTGAATATCCGACAGGCGCGGAAGGTCGGAAACGGTTGGAGGAGATGGCCGAAGAAATTAAGCAGGCAGGCAGAGGAAAACAATATGATGTGATTGTGGGAGTCAGTGGCGGCTGTGATTCCTCCTATGTGATTCACCTGTGCCACGAGTTGGGGCTTCGGCCTCTCGCTGTTCATTTTGATAATACTTGGGACACCACCATCGCGGTGGAGAACATCCAGGCAATGCTGAGGCCCTTGGATTTTGATCTTTGGACTTACGTTGTCGACAATGAGGAATTCGATGATATTTATAAATCGATGCTGCTTGCCGGAACTCCGGACAGCGATGTGGTGACGGATCTCGCTTTTGCCACAGTGCTTCGCATGGCCTGCGAAAAATTTGATGTCAAATATATTTTCGAAGGCCATTCCTTCAGGACGGAAGGCATGTGCCCGATGGGCTGGCTTTACATGGATGCAAAGTATATCTCCTCAGTGCATAAGCGTTTAGGGAAGCTCCCCATGAAAACCTATCCGAATCTATGGCTTCGCGATTTCCTGCGCTGGACCACGAACTTGGAAATGAAATTTATCCGGCCTCTTTACTGGCTTGACTATGATAAGGAGAAAACCAAGCAATTTCTCGCCGACGAATACGGTTGGCAGTGGTACGGTGGACATCACTTGGAAAATAGGATCACGGCTTGGGTCCATCAGTATTTCTGGCCTCGTCGCTGGGGCATCGATGGCCGCCTGCTTGGGCACTGCGCCCTGATACGGTCCGGTCAGCTCGACAAGGAGGAGGCTAGGCGCCAGATCGACACACCGCCGCCCTGCAATGCGGAACTTGTCGAATATGTGCGGAAACGGTTTGGATGGAGTGAGGCGGAAATGGAGGCTGTGATGACGGCTCCGAAACGGACCATGCGGGATTATTCGACCTACAAGCGCACTTTTGAGCGTTTGCGGCCGCACTTCGAGCGTCTCGCTGATGAAAGTAAGGTCCCGCGAAGTTTTGTCATGCGATACTGCCACCCCCAAACAACGGTCCCTTTTCGCGGCCACCGCGAGCGGTGGGGCTTGAGTATTCATGCTGACTCCAAGTCGCGATCAGAATGAACGGAATCGTATAGCCTGAAATCGCTGCTCTCGGATTCCGTGGTCTTCAAAGCTGGAAATGGCGGTGGGCAATGCTGAATGGGTGCGACCGTTAAATCATGTTTTGCTAGTTTGCGGGGTGGCGTGTGGAGCGAGGATGTCCTTCCCGAGGCGCTGCCAGCGTCCGCCGGTGCTGTGGGCGAGAGCGCGCAGTTTCAGAAGATGGCCGGCCATGCTGAAACCCCATGGCATCCCCGGGTCGCAAAGCTGTTTTTGACTAACAGTTTGCAGCCGGCCTCGGTGACGCCGCAGCCCGGCGGCTTCATACACGGCATAGTCCATCCGGTGCGCGTTGTTGCGGAAGTAGATCGTGGTCTTCTGCTGGACTTCACGGGCGGTGTCCTGGCCATCCGCTCCCCGAAGGCAGCCAGCAGTCCGGCCGCCGCCCCGGCGTCATAACGCAAATGCCGGCAGGCTTCCTGTGTTTGGTAATTCAGGGCTTCGCCCGGTGGCGCGGCCTCATGCCGGAACGCGGCGGCGTCCGAATGCACGTGCCCGTTGGCATGATAATAGTCGAGCACCTGCACGTCGGCATGTCCAGCCAGCCAGGGCAGGAGATCCGCCGCGCCATCGCTCAGGCCCACATACACGGCGTCAGGATAGCGCTGTTTCATCTGCCACCACCTCCCGGTCCATCACGGCTCAGAAGGCGGCTTGCCCCCGGTGCCGCGCCTGTTGCGCAGGAAATACCAGAGCGCGTCTTAAGGCTTGTTGACATCGGTCTACCAAAGCTCGTCCGCGGTGTAAATGGCTGCCATGACGACACACACAAAAGCGAAAACATGCGTTTGGTCTTTTCAAACCGGCTGGCCACTCTTTTATATATTTTCAGACGCTGAAACACGTTTTCGACCACATGACGCGTGCGGTAAAGCTCCACGTCATAAGCTTCGGGATTTTTGACGTTTTTGCGTGCGGGGATGCAGGGCACGCAGTCCTGGGCGCGGAGAGTGTCCCGCAGTTCCCGGCTGTCGTATCCTTTATCGCCGACGACCGCGATGTCCTCCAGAGTTTCCAGGAGGCCCGGAGCCACGGCGATGTCGCTGGTGTTGCCGGGGGTGATCTTCATGGCCGCCGCGAGCCGTCCCAGGACATCCACCACCATATGGATTTTCGTGTTAAGGCCTCCGCGCGACTTGCCAATGGCCTGATCCTCCGGGGTTCCCGGGCCATTTGAGTGCTGGTGGACTTTGCAGTGGGTGCTGTCGATGAACACCGCCTCCGACGTGTCCCCGATGATCATCAGGTCCTGGAGATATTCAAAATAACCGTCTTTGGAGAGCCGGTTGAAATACTGGTAAACGGCCTCCCATGGACCGAACTCCGCCGGCAGGGCGCGCCAAGCGCAGCTGTTGCGCAGAAAATACCAGAGCGCGTCCAGGTGCCCGTCGAGGTTGGCCGCGCGGCCGAATGTAGGCACAAACTCGTTGTTAGCGATCTTGAACTCGTTGATTTGATTTTTTTAGCCGCTCACGGAGCGGAACCGGCATGAAACGATGGAAGTCAGTCATAAGGCTGCGTCGGGAGTATCGTCCGGAGACGCGAAATTTCAACTGGGCACCTCTAAAAACCTCCACAACAGTTTGCGGAATGTCCAAACCCTGGTAAAGACGCTGACAACACTATGGCCAAACGCCGCAGCCAGCGCCCCGTCGGGGGCCTATTCACCCGGCAGGAACGCGAGGCCAAAGTGGCCGCCAAAACCACGGTCCTCGACGTTCTGGATCTGACTCTGGACTGGGAGATGTTCCGCCCGGCGCTGGATCAGAACCTTGATTTCAAACAGCCTGAGCGGGGTCAGCCCTCCAAAGGCGGACGCCCGGCTTTCGATCCGGTGCTGATGTTCAAAGTCCTCATCCTCCAGAAATACCACGCCCTGGGCGATGCCCAGTGCGAATACCGGATCAATGACCGGCACAGCTTCCAGCGCTTCCTGGGACTGGAGCGCGAAGGCCGCATCCCCGACGCCAAAACCATCTGGAGCTTCCGCGAACGCCTTGGCCGTGAGGGGATTGAAGCTCTGTTGCGGCCTTCGACGGCTTTCTGCGGGAGCGCGGGCTGCTGCTGCGGGCCGGCAAAGTGATCGATGCCAGCTTTGTGGACGTGCCCGGGCAGCACAACACCCGGTCCGAAAACCAGCGGATCAAGGACGGCCAAATCCCCGATGGCTGGGAGCAAAAACCCGCCTTCCACCGTCAGAAGGACACCGACGCCCGGCACACCCAAAAGAGCGGGGAGCGGCATTACGGTTATAAAAACCACATCAAAGGCGACCCCGCGACCAAACTCATTGAGACCTGGACGGTGACCGACGCCAGCGTGCACGACAGCCAGGCGCTTCCCGGACTCATCAGTGAGGACGCGGACCAGGACACCATCCTGTATGCCGACAGCGCCTGCCGGAGCGCGGTCACGGAGCTGGTCCTTGAGCAGCATGAAATTGAAAGCCAGGCGCATGAGCGCCCCTGGCGCAACACTCCCCTGACCGGGGCTCAGAAAGCCTCCAATCAGGAGAAAAGCCGCCTGCGGGCCCGGGTGGAGCACATCTTTGGGAGTCAGAGCGCCCACGGATCGGACCTCACCCGCACCATCGGGAAAGCGCGGGCCTGGTTTCAGATCGGGCCGGGCAACCTGCTCCACAACCTCTGCCGGTTCAGCCTTCTTCAAAGCCGGGCCGCCGTCTGAAGCCTTCCCGTCAGGCGGGAGCCTCCTTTCAAAACCGGCCCCGAACCGTAAAAAGAGGAGAGACAGTCCACTCCCGCCATTCCCCGTGCCCGCTGCGGACCCCGCTTCACCCATCCAAAAGCATCAAGGGGGTTAGCTTGTTTATCGGATCGGGCGGGAAACGGCGATTTTAAGAGGCCCCCAACTTGCAAATGGCTGCTGTGATCAGTTTGGACCGATGTCAACAAGCCTTAGCCCGGCTTTCGCTACTCAGGGTTAGAAGTTTTTCTTTCCCCGCTGGCGGGGAGTTTTCGGGATGAAGGTCTGCACTACACGGATACTGTCCGGTTGGCGGCGAGGCGGGGACGGGGTTGCGGCGGGAGGGTGAGATGGAGTTGATCGAGCAGCAGCTGGACTTCTTGGCTGGGCTGGGTGCGCAGGGGCAGTGTTAGGGTCAGGCCATCGATGGTGGGAAAGACGACGTCCAGCATTTGTATGGTGGCCATTTTTTCGAGGACGGCGCGCGGGGTCAGGCCGGGGGCCAGTTCCCGCAGCCGCGCCCGCAGGGTGGTGTGCAACGCGAAGGCCAGGAAGCTGATGAGGACGTGGGCCTCGATGCGCTTTTCAAGCTGATGGTATATGGACCGGATGCCGAGATCGCCTTTGAGATTGCGGAACGCCTCCTCGACCTGGACGAGCTGGAGGTACCGCTCCCAGATCTCCCCGGGATCGGTGCCGCTGAGGTTGGTGCGCAGGAGATAGCGGCCTTCGCGCCGGCGGGCCTGCCGCAGCCGGAAGCGGTCGAGCTTGTAATGAAAGGTGTCAGGATTGACGGGCTGGCCTTCGACGGGGACAGTCAGGATAACATGTTTGGAGTCGTTACCGGCTTCTTTGGCCGCTGTTCCCAAGGTTTTGAGGAGGTCGTCGCGGCTGAGGGGCGCTTGCGTTCTAGCCGTAGTTTGTGCAGTGCTTTGAGGTAGCGGCGCAGACGGCGGCAGCGCATGGCGCGCTCTTTGTGGACACGGTCGTCGCTGCGGGCGAGGACGTAGGTTTCCCCCTCATCGGCGATGAGTTTGACGCTGACTCCGGGGCGCACCTGCTGCCAGTTCTGATCCGGAAGGCGCTCCTCGTATTGAGTGAGACGGCCTTTGGGCGTGGCCACCAGATAGCTGGCGGGAGGGGTCGCTGGCGCGCATCTCCTCCAACACTTTTTCGGTGGGAATGCCCCGGTCCATGAGCCAGAGGCGTTTGGCTTTGCCGTATTGTTTTCGATGCTGGCGAGGAAGTCGCGCAGGGTCTGATTGTCGATGGTGTTGCCGGGTAAAACTTGGTAGGCCAGGGGAAAGCCTTCCGTGGTGAGGACCAGGGCAATGACGATCTGCACACAGTCGCCGCGCTTGTCACGGCTGTAGCCGAAGCGGCGTTTGTCGCCTTCCGAAAAGTCCGGCGTGCTTTCAAAATAAGTGATGGTGAGGTCGTAGAGGAGGGCCTCGCAGTCGGGATTGAAAAGGTCGCGCCAGCGGTTGTGGAGGTGGATGAAAAGGGCGTCCTTGTGAGGAAGCAGCAAATCGTGGCAGCGGTAGAGGGTGTCCTTGGCAGCCAGGGAAAAGCCGCAGTCAAGGATGTCAGGAAGAGCGGTGTTGCCGAACCAGCCGCGGTGCAGCCGTCACTCCGAGCCTGGATCCACCAGGCGGTAAGTGGTGAGGATCTGCAGGACTTTGGTCCAGCCCGTGCCCTCGCGGGACGAGCCCAGGAGCGGTCGCCAGAAGTCATCCAGGCGGAGCTGATTCCAGAGGTCAGTGGCCAGCCAGCAGGCCCCCACTGGCGGGGACGGTGGAGCTCCATGGCGTCGCGTTTGACCTGTACCCCGTGTCCCTCCGCGTGGTCCGGAACAGGGGTGGAGGCGGAAAAGAGACTCAATTCCCGTTCCTCACCGGCCGTCTCATCAAATACCCGGATGGCGCGGATCCAGGCCTCGCGCTGGCTGTCGTTGATTTCGCCAAGGTAGAGCACCTGCCGCTGAACCACGCCCCGGGCCGTCCGTTTGTTTTCGGCGATGCTGTAGTAGGCGTGTTCCTAACTCGAAAATAATCGAATAACACTTTGAGTTGCGAAAGTCTGGTTAGTGGTTCATTCCTGTGAGAATGATGGCTGATTATTTTGTAAATTCATCCTAACCATTGCTTGGAACCTGGCGGGTAACAGGGATGCCGAAAAAATACCGCATTCATCTGACGGAAGCTGAATTTGAGAGCATCCTCCGGCGCAATGCCATGGTGGGCCGCGCCTGGACGGACCGGGAAAACTTCGCGCGGTTTTGGGAATGCCGCACTAAAGCCGAGGGCCGGCAGTTCTTCGACCGCTGGGAGTCCGCAGTCTTCAAACGCAAAAAGCTGGAGCCGATGAAACAGGTGGCCAAAACCCTGCGGCGTCATCTGGAGGGGCTCATCAACTGTATCACTCATCCCCTGACTAACGCCCTTGCCGAAGGCCTCAACAGCCTGATTTCCGTTTTGAAAGGCGCGGTCCGGGGCCTGCGGAACTTCGCCAACTTCCGCACCAGAATCCTGTTTTATGGGATGCCACAGGAAGTTGAGGATGCCCTCGGAATGGCGCTCCACCATGTCCGCCACCTTGGTCAGGGGGGCCAGTTTCATGGCCCGCGCCGTTTCCAGCCAGTCCCACAGAAATTTCACCTCCCAGCTCAGGAAGGTGTATTTCCCGAAGTGGCCGAAGTTTTCCTTCAACGCCCATGCGCTCCCGGTTTTGAGGTCTAGGGCCAGCAGCTCCCGGAACTCCGTCTCCGCCCGCAGCCATGGTTTTTGAGCCGGAGGTATTTGGTGTTTTTGAGCAGAGGGGAGCCAATGTCGCCTAGCTGGCGGCTTTCCATCCGCCGCACCTGGTCGACGGCCCCGGTGAGGTGTTTTTTGATGTGGAATTTGTCGAAAACGATGATCGCTTCCGTCAGAGCTTCGCTCACTGCCCCGGTGAAGGCCGCCACATGTCCATGGCCACAGTCACAATGCCTCTAAGGCTTTGCTCCGGCAGCCGGGAGAACAGCTCCGGCGTGGCTTCGCGCATGCGCTCCTCCACGACATCAATGACCGCGCCGCCCTCAATGTCGGTCATGATGGTGGCGTAACGGTGGCCTTTGCGGATGGCCTTCTCATCCAGCCCCACATACTGAAGCCTGGGACCGCGCGGCGGGAAAGACCGCGTTCCACCGCGCGCCGGAGGACGCCGTCGACGGCATCCTCCGTGATGAGGGCCGGACGCACGGCTCCCCGCACGGTGCGGCATTAGGTGAGCAGTTCAAGGACGTGACGCTCGAAGCTTTTGGCGAAGCGTCCGCCGGCCTCAGCCCATGGCACGCTGAGCATCATGGCGCGTCCGCTTTGGAGAAGGAATACGGGGCACGCGCGCGGTGATGCCCCGTTTCGAACCCGCAGGTGTCCAGATGCCTCCTGACGCGGTCCCGCCAATCCTTGATCTCCGCCCTCTCTCCGGATCCCCCTAGTACTACAGTTGCAGATATTTCAAAGCTTTCCTCCGCCTGAAATGAAAATAC
>JAZKFB010000017.1:0-174128 GCA_040386695.1 Verrucomicrobiota bacterium | reverse complement strand
AAATAGTGGATACAGCCTGATTCGCAAGAAAATTTTGTAACAATGTAGAATTAGGGCTTTTCCATCAGAATGGCGGGTCCTGTGATCCCCGACGGGCTGACGGCGCGGATGGCGGCGGCGGTGATGTCTTTTTCCAGCTGAAGCTCCATCCGGTCCCGGAAACAAAGCGCGGCGGTGGACCATTCGCCGGCGCGTTCCGCCTGTGTTTGAACCAGCCACCAGCGCGCACGGGGATCATTGGAAGCCGCAGGTGACCAGGAAAGTCGGAATCCGCCCGCCGCAGGGGTGATTTTCACCGCTGCGGGAAGTGGCGGAACCTCCTGGCCGAGCCACGGGGCGGCCGGAGGCAGAGCGGGCGCGGCGTAGGCTTTCTCCTTTAAAAGGGTGCCGATTCCGTTTTTATCCCCCGTCAGCGACTTCATGCGCCACATCACCGCTCCGGGAGTGGCGGAGGCTTTGCGGGTCAGGGCGATCTGATCCAGAATCTCCGAAGCGGGCTCGGCGGCGGATTTCCCCTGGCTCAGGCGGTCCGCCGAAATCCCCGGCCACACCGGCCGGCCCCGGGACGACTGGGCCGTCCACCAGGCCAGGAGGGTGGTGAAACTCTGATCCGGCGGCTGGATGCGCCAGTAAAGCTGAGGAGTGAAATAATCGCACCATCCCTCCTGAAGCCACAGCCGGGAGTCGCCGTAAAGGTGCCGCGTAGCGTCCACTTTGGCTTTGATCCCCTCCGGCACCCCCGGCCGCAAGATGCCAAAGGGGCTGATGCCCACGCGGACGGCGGGGCGGGTGGCTTTGACCATGGTGTAAAGCGAGCGCACAAAGCGGTTGATGTTCTGCCGCCGCCAGTCGCCAGGCTCCATGCCCTGACCGTATTGCTTCCATGTTTCCTCATCCCCCAGCGGAAGATCGCGTTTATTGCCGGAACTGTCGAATAACGGATAAGGGTAAAAATAATCATCAATGTGAACGCCGTCCACATCGTAGCGGGTGACCACGTCCTTCATCACCTCCAGAATATGGCGCTGCACTCCGGGCTCCCCGGGGTCCATCCACATCTGTTTATTGAACATCCGCATCCACTCCGGATGCCTGAGGCTGAAGTGACCGGAGGCCACTTCAGCGGCTCCGGCGCGGGCGCGGAAGGGATTGAACCAGGCGTGAAGCTCCAGCCCCCGCCGGTGGGCCTCGGTCACCGCGAAAGCCAGGGGATCATAACCCGGAGCCTGCCCCTGACGGCCGGTCAGCACGGCGGACCAGGGCTCCAGTTTCGAGGCGTACAGGGCATCGGCGGCGGGCCGGATCTGGAAAATCACCGCGTTCAGGCCCAAAGTCACCGCGTTATCCAGCAGCCGGCGCAGCTCCATCCTCTGCGCGTCATCGGACAGGCCCGGTTTTGAAGGCCAGTCAAGGTTGTAAACCGTGGCTACCCAAGCGGCGCGGAATTCCCTCGCCGGGGCCGGCACCGCATCCGCCGGAGCCGGACTCCGCCGCCATTCCTGGGCCGGCGCCAGGCTGGTCAGGAGGGAAAATGCGGCGGGCAGCAGCGGGAGGATCCGGGGGAGGAGCTTCATCCGTCACCGTCCCCGGCTGCCCGCCTGATGCAAGCCGGACGGCGGTCTCCATGGCGGATGAGGATGTTGGAATGACATGAAAACGGAAACCCCGCGGCGCGGAAACTGCTGCCGGAAACCGTGCTTTGGGTTCACGCGCGCTTGACGCTGCGGGGGGTGGTGCGACTACGTTAAAACATGATTCCCCCGCGCCCGTTGCTCCTGTCCGCAGTCGCCTGGATCGTCATGGGGACAAGTCTCAGAGCCCAGGATGCCGGGCGGGTGCCGGTGGGCATGGAGGAATTCATCGGCGGCACCGGCGAAAGCGCGGCCCAGCTGCTGCGGGATGATCTCGGCAACAGCGGTCTGCTTTCCGTCGTGGACAATCCCACCGCCGGCGGTGGCTGGCTGGTGCGCGCCAGCTCCTCGGCCGGCCGCATTGACGGCGCGCTGCTGGACAAAAAGGGGGCGGTGCTTTTCAATAAGCATTACGATGAATCGGATCTGCGCGACAATGCCCACGCCTTCGCCGACGACATCGTTTCCTCCATCACCGGCGTGCGCGGCATCGCCTCCACCAAGATCGCGTTTGTCAGTTACCGCACCGGAGCCCCGGAAATTTACCTCGCGGACAGCGACGGCGGTCGTATCCAGCAGATCACCAGCACCGGCACTCTGAAAGGCGCGCCCTCCCTGGGACCAGGCTCCATTCTGCTGGCCTACACGTCCTATGCCAGTGGCTTCGCGGATGTGATGCTCAAGGACCTGCGCACCGGCGACGAGCGCGCGGTGCTGGCCGCTCCCGGAACCAACAGCGGAGCCACATTCTCCGCCGACGGCACCCGGCTGGCCCTGACCATGAGCTTCGCGGGCGACACGGATATTTACATCTCCACGCTGTCCGGCTCCCGCTGCCAGCGGGTGACGAACTCCAAAAGCGTGGAGTTTTCCCCCTCCTGGTCCCCCGACGGCGGGCGGCTGGTTTTCTGCTCGGACGCCACGGGTTCCCCGCAGCTGTTCGTGGTGCCCCGCGCGGGTGGGGAACCGGAGCGGCTGGAAACCGGCTACCGCTACACGCTTTCTCCGGACTGGTCGCCGGACGGAGTGCATATCGCTTTCACGGGCCGGGAAAAAAGCGGACCCGCCATCATGATTTACGATCTCGCCAGCGGCAAAAGCCGGGTGGCCCTGAGCAATGCCCAGGACGCCGCCTGGGCTCCCGACGGCCGGCATCTGGTGGCGGTGCAGAATGAGTCGCTGGTGGTGGTGGATGTTGTCAGCGGCCAGCGCCGCACGCTCATCAGCGGGGTGCCCCACCTGCGCGAGCCCGCGTGGTCCCGGTAACCTTTTCCCATTTCCCATGCGTTTTTCCGTAACCATTCCCGCCCTGCTGGCTGTGGCCCTTTTTGGCTGCGCCGGCTGTGGCTCCCTCCAGGATCCCGCCGCCGGAGAGGAGGAGGATGCCGAAAGCTCCCTCATGGGCGGCACCCCGCGCCGCGCGGAAGTGCCCTCCTTCACCGGCCCCGGCAGCTCCCGGGTGCAGCGCGGAAAAATGCCGGGCATTGATTTCGGGGATGTCATCTGGGAGATTCCGGAAAGCGAGAAGGAAAAAATCAAAGCCGTGGCCGCTTACCTCAAAGGCAGCGCCGAACGCGTGATTCTCGCCGGCGGCGCGGTCGTCACCAACGCCGAATACGCCCGCCAGCTCGGCCAGCAGCGCGCCATCGCCGTGAAAAACGCCCTTATCCGCGAAGGCATCCCGGCCAACACCATCATCACCGTCAGCTACGGCCTCGACCTCCCCGGGCGGGGCGGGGACCGGGTGGAGTTCGGCTTCATCCCCACAGGCGAAAAAAGAGAGCCGGGGCGGTGATGGGAATATCCGCGCAAACCGTGAAGTTCTTAACCAATTCAGTGACCGTAAATTTAGAGGGGCGGAATATCCGCTCTGCGGTTCAACCGACTGGCTGGGCACTGCGCGCAGCTTTTCCTGACCGATGGCTGAGGATACACAGCCTTGCCAATTCCAGGCGATATGCGGAGACAGAGGAAGAGTGGGGGGAGTTGAGAAGCCGGCATCGTCACGCCACATCATTTCTGTTTTGTGAGGGCCAGTTGGGTTTTTTGATCGTGCCTTGGATGCGCGCGCCAGACGGGGTTTTCCGTGAACTCGGACTCACGCCTTCACAGGAGTTGCCTGGATATCAGCCCGACGATGATGAGCCGCCCAATGGGCCATTTCACATAGCTCCCCTCCACTGGAGTTTTGATTCCTTCCTTCCAATACTTGAGGCTGTGGCCAATGATGCCACCCGCGCCGTTTTTGTTTCAGCGGATACGGCCCGCATCTACGCGCCTTACGACGGTGGAGCGGATTTGTTTTTCCCGGCGCCTGATTTGTTGCCAGCGGCACGCACTGCCCTGGCTGATTACTTGTCAGGCAGGGCGGACGGATTATGATTCA
The DNA here is from genome assembly GCA_040386695.1 of Verrucomicrobiota bacterium. GTDB lineage: Bacteria > Verrucomicrobiota > Verrucomicrobiia > Verrucomicrobiales > V1-33 > CAIZWU01. Next base: position 170,111 of record JAZKFB010000017.1, on the reverse strand, counting down.
GCGAAAATGGTATTGGCCGGCGTGGTGCCCGCAGCATGAAAACGATCCAAACCATCACCGAGGATCCCGGAAAGCGCCGGGTTGTCATTTTTCAGCGGGACGATGGCTCGTTCGGATTTGAGGCGGAGTATTTTTCGGATGACCGGCCGGAGATGGCGTGGCTGCCGTCCGGTTCCGGCTCCCGTTGCGGCACGCTCTTGCCGGGGCCCGGGGCCGGGTCGGGTGGCTGGCGGAAGAATCGCACGGTAACAGTCATCAAACTACCTGAGCGGGAAGGCTCCGGCATTTCCCGGCACCACTTTTGAGGTCAGCCACCGCAGGCCGCCGGGGTGGAGGCGGGACAGGGCCAGTGCCGCCTCACCCGCCCAGGGGCGGGTGACGGTGAAACGGGCGAACCGGTTCACCCAGAGGCGGTTGTGGTAAAGTGCCCGGTGGTTGGCGGTATAAAATGCGGCGGATTCCTGTCCGGCCAGATGCCGCAGCGCGGCTTCCGCCGCCAGAGCGCCGCTGCGCAGGGCATAGAAGATTCCTTCCCCCGTGAACGGCTCCACCACCCGGGCGGTGTCCCCGGCCAGGAACAATCCGGCCGCCGGGGCCGGGAGCAGGGCCGCCCGGTCCAGCGGGGCAATGCTGTGCCAGACCTGATTTTCCGGCAATTGATAACGTCGGCGGGCCTCCGCTTTGGCCGCCGTCACCTTTCCGCCGGTGGCGACCACGCAGAGATTCAGCAGATCCGCCCCCACATGCGCCAGGCCGCAGTATCCATGCTCCGTCCACTCCAGGGCCACGGTGTGACGATAAGTTTCCACCAGTGGAATATGGCACTGCAGCGCCAGACGCCCCGGTTTGGCGGGCGGCAGGGTTTGGAGTAGCCGGCAGGTGGTGGAATTGCGGCCGTCCGCCGCCACCAGCGTGCGCGCGGTCAGGGAAATTTGGTCCGTTTCCACCCGCCAGCCGTTTTCCGTTTCCGAAACGCCGGTCACCGGCGATCCCGGATACAGAACTGCCCCCTCCCGGCCAGCGGCGGCCAGCAGCGCGGCGTCAAAATCCTGACGGGTCATTCCCCACTCCGCTCCCGGAGGCAGCGGCAGCTCAAGGCTCCGGCCCCGGCGGCTGACAAACCGCACACGGTCCAGCATCGTGTGCGGCAGCGCCCGGATTTCCCGCTCCACCCCCAGCGCCGCCAGCACCGGCCAGACCGAGGGATTCAGGCAGTCGCCGCAGACTTTGTGGCGTGGAAAATTCACCCGCTCCACCAGCGCCACCCGGCATCCGCGCCGGGCCGCCGCGATGGCGCAGGCGCTTCCCGCCGGTCCCGCGCCGTTGATGATCAGATCGAAAGAGGAGGCGGACACACCGGGGGGACTGATTTTTGACAGAGCCTCATTTCCGGGCGGCTTCCAGGATGGCCTGCGCGGCGCGGCGGTAGGCTCCATCGCCGGCGAGGCCGTCCACAATGGTTTTCATGTCCCCCGCCAGAGCTTCCCGGGCTTCGGGACTGCGGTGAAGGCGCAGAAGTTCCTCCGAGATTTTGGCCGGGGTGCAGTCGGATTGGAGAAGTTCGCGGACGATTTCCCGGCCGGCCAGAAGATTGACCATGCCCAGATGTTCCACTTTGATGACCGCTTTGGCGAACAGGTAAGTTCCCAGCGCGACCCTGTAGATCAGGCAGTGGGGCAGACCGTGAATGGCGGCCTCCAGGGTGGCGGTGCCGCTGGCCACGGCCCCGCATTCCACCCGGCGCATGAGCGTGTGCATGGTGCCGGTTTCAATGGTCAGACCCTCCAGCGGCGCGGCCTCCAGCAGAGCGCGCATCATCACCGCGAGTTTTTCGGAGGCGGCCGAGGCCGCGAATTTCAGGGAGGGGTCGGCTGCCCTCATGCGGCGCGCGGTTTCGATCAGGATGGGGAACAGTTTGGTGATCTCCCGGCGGCGGCTGCCCGGAAAAAGGCCGATGAGCCCGGGTTCGCGGACGGCAGGCTCCGGAAAGTTTTTCCGGTGATACTCCACCAGCGGATGCCCGCCGAAAATCGTGGGCAGGCCGTGTCCCTCGTAGAGCGCTTTCTCGAAGGGGAAAATGCAGATCATCAGGTCCAGCATCGCCGCCATTTTCGGAATGCGGCCCCGGTGCCAGGCCCAGACCTGCGGGCTGATGTAATAAACGAGCCGGCCGGAAAAGCCGCCGTCCCGCAGCGCTTTGGCCATCCGCAGATTGAATCCGGGGTAATCGATGAACACCACCGCATCGGGCTTCAGCCTCCGGATGGCGGCCAGGGTCTCATCAAATTTCTTTTTAAACCAGCCGTATTTTTTCAGCACCTCCACGATGCCCACTACCCCGGCCTCGTCCACCCAGTCGGTCACCGCCGGGCACAGGGCGTGCATTTCACCGCCTCCCAGCCCGTGAATTTCCAAGCCGGGGGAAAATTGACGCAGTTCCTCCATCAGGCCCGCGCCATGCCGGTCACCGCTGCGCTCGCCGGCGAGAATAAACAGGGAATTCATGGCCGGAGCATGCGCGCTTCCGGCGGACGGGAAAGGGAATAGTCATTTCCAGGGCTGCCCTGCGGAAGGCATGGGCAGGATGAGCGGAATGGGAAGGATTGGTGAAAGGCGGCAATGGGAGGAATGAATGGATTACAGGCCATGGCATCATGGCCGGGCACGGCGCCCGCTCCTGCCATCCGCAGATCCACCGCTGTGGCGCAGGTTTCCGGGCCCTGCGCCACAGCCATGAGCAAGTAAGGATATTCCGCAATCAGGCGGCGATACGGGAACGGCGGCGGCGCAGGGCCAGGAGGGCGGTGAGTCCGGCCAGTCCGGCGGTGGAGGCTTCGGGAACCGCGAGCGTGCGCAGGGCGATGTCGTTACCGCCGGTGAAGCTGGAAGGGCCGGTCAGGGAACCGTCAGCGAGGTAAGTGATCTGGAAGGTGTAAAGTCCCGAAGTGAAGGTGCCGCCTTCCGCCAGACCGAGGAAATTCCCCGTGACAGGATCAACACCGTCATTCAGCACGGTCCAGAAAGTGTCGCCCACGACGGGAGTGTAGCCGAGATCCAGCGCGAGAACCGTTCCCAGTCCCAGATTCACATTTCCGATCACATTCAGGACATCGTAGTTCGTGCCGTTGGCGGCGGCGCCGGGACCCTGAATATTCAGCCGCACCGTGCCGCCGGTGGCGACGAGATTGCCGGTGGTGAGCACGGCGTTGACTCCGCTGGGGGCGAGCTGACCTCCATTGAGATTGACCTGCCCGGCGGTGATACCGTTGCCGGCGAGAGTGCCGCCGTTGAGAGTGATGGGAGCCTGGCCGGTGGCGGAGCCGGTGGTGTTGGACAGGCGGAGGGTGCCGCCTTCAACAATGATCCCGGCCAGAGGATTGACGGCGGCGCTGCCCTGGAGGATTTCCAGTTCGCCAATGGGGCCGGAGCCGGGATTCAGCACGAAGTTTTTGCCGTCCGCCACATTGAGCTGACCGACCTGAAGTTTGGTGGTGGCCAGATTCAGGCTGAGGGAGGTGGTGCCGCCGGCGGTGGTGGCGACATTGATGACATCCACGGTGCCGTTTCCTGCGGCGCCGAGGATGACCTTGGCATCACCGGCGGCTCCGGCTTTGCCATAGGTCAGCTGGCCGATGGTCTGGAGATTCCCGGCGGTGAGGGTGGCTCCGTTGTCCACCTCCACGTTCCCCTTGGCCACGGTGGTGGTGCGGAAGAGGTTCATGGAGCCGTTGTCGATGGCCTTGTCATAGCTGGTGCCGGTGAGGGCATCGCCGCCGGCGGCATTGAGGCCGATGCCGAAATACTGTCCCCAGCCATTGGCCGCGTTCGGTCCCGCGCCGCCGGAGCCATTGCCCACCCGGATTTCAATGTTGTGCCAGCCGTCGCCGCCGGAGCCCATGCCGAAGCTGGTGGTGCCGCCGGCGGGATTGGCGTTGAGGGTGGTGGTGTTGGCCAGACCCTGGCCGATGTCGCCGCCTCCGGTCACAGGCTGGAGGTAGGCATTGGAAAGTCCGTCCCTGGAGGCCGTGTTGGTGGTCGTCTGGTAAACCTGGAAAGGTCCCTGCGCGCCCAGGCCGGTGCCGGAGGGACTGCCGTTGCTGGTGAGAACGACCACGCCGTCGATCATGATCTGGACGTTGTCGTCGATCTGCTCGGCAAGGGTGAAGATGCCGTCGGCATCGTGGATCTGGCCGGTGTAAACAAAGGTCTGGTTCTGGCTCCAGCCGCGGGCGGTGTCCGTGCCCGTGGCGGTGTCGTTGGAGTAATTGTTGTTGGCGACGCGGGGATCGAGGCGGATGCCGGTGTTGCTGGAGTCGTTCTGGTTCGCGGTGGCGGGGTTGGAGCCGGGATTGGCGGTGGTGAAATCACCGGCGTTGCCCAGAATGACGCCCTCGCGCAGACCGGCGACGGTGGTGCCGGCGGCATCACTTTTCAGCACTGTGTTCCCGAAGTTTGTGTTCCCGGATTTGGCGGCCAGCAGGGTGTTCACCTGCACGGAGGCGGCGTTGACGGTGCTGGTGGCGGCCGCGCCGGGATTGAACTCCAGGGAGGTGCCGCCGGCGGTGAGCCTGCCGGCGGTCACATTGCCGGTGATGGTGGTGCGTCCGTCCTGGAATTGCACATCATTGGCGGCGGCGGCCACGTTGGCGATGCGCACCGCGCCCTGGCCGTCGGTCCGGCCGCCGTCCACTTTGATGACGGAATTCGTGGAGATGTTGAGACTGGTGACCTCCAGGTCCGTCAGGTCGCGGGTGGCCAGAGTGGCGTTGGCGGCGTTGACATTGACAGTTTGAATGCGGGCGATGCCGTTCACGGCGGCGTCCCCGTTCCCCCGGCCGGAGAAGACCACCTGACCGGTTTTGTTCAGGTTGATGGTGCTTTTGATGTCGTTGACAATCGGCGCGCCGGACGCGGCGTCATTGGCGTAAAGGCCAACGGCGTTGTTGGCGGCGTTCATGTTGAAGGTGCCGGTGGTCAGGCCCGTGCCCGCCGCGCCGGTCTGGCCCTTGAAGATGGACAGGGTCTGATCGTTGCCCGCATTGGGGCCGGTGGGCGTCGCGTTCTGATTGCTCTGGATGGCGCGGGCGTTGACGGCGTTGTCGTTGAAGACAAAGCCGGAGGGCAGGGTCGCCCCGTCGCGCACTTCCAGTTTGCCGTAAGTGGTGCTGATGCTCACGCCGGCATCCACGGCTCCGTAAAGAGCGATGGTGGAGAAGGGCATGTCCTCGCGGCCGATGTTGAGGGTGCGGGTGCCCGCGCCGCCGCCGTTGGTCACGTTTTTCAGGTCGAATCCGGCCGCGCCGAGCGCCCAGGCGGCTGCGGTGGCGTCGCCCTGGAGACGCACGCTGGCGCGGATATCCGTGCCGGCCTCCTGAATGACGAGATTGGATTTGTCCCCCAGGGTGATGTTGTTGAAGTCCGCATTGAGCACCGGAATGGTGCCGGTGGCGTTGGTCACGCGGTTCACATACAGATTCCGGCGGTCCACATCCATGAGGTCGGCTCCGGCGGCGATGGTGAAGGACTGGCTCACCTGCACCCGGCCATCCACCGTGGCGGCGGTCAGGACGGGATCCGTGGCGTCGAGGCCCATTTCAATACGGGCCTTATTGCCGACATTGATGGTGCCGGAGACCAGGGTGCCGTCCACAATGCCGGCGGTCAGATCCGCCCGGCGCGGCGAGGTGGCGGCGGCGAGGGCACTGCCGAAGGCCAGGTTGCCGCCCTCCGCGAGATACAGGCGGGTGCCGTTGCCCATGTTGATGTCGCCCTGAATCTTGTTGTTGGCGTTGGGGCCGTCCAGGCCCAGGGAGCCGGTGACGAGATTCACGGTGCCGGACTTCAGGCCGTTGGCGAAGATGACCTGCGGGCTGCCGTTGTGGGTGTTTTCCAGCACGGCGTCGTTGTTCTGCACGCCGGTGGGATTGTGCGTTTTGCTCAAGTCATTGATCGGGGTCAGGGAGCCGATCTGCACGGGAATGGTCCCGGCGGAGGCTCCGGTGCCGATGACCACGCCGGTGTTGGTGGTGGTGTCGTTGAGCACCAGGGAGGTGCCGGTGGTGGCGGCGAAGGTGGCGCCGGAATTGCCGATGGTGAGCGGGGCATCAAGGAAGCGGGTGCCGGTGTCGTTGGTGATGATGCCGCCGTTGGTGCTCAGGCCGGCGGTCTGAATGACGGTTCGTCCGATATTGACCGCGAAAGTGGTGCCCCAGGCGTTGACGACGTTGTTGTTGGTGCCGTTGGTGCCGGCCTCCCAGACCGCTCCGGTGTCCGGCACGGCGGCGTCAAGACCGGTGACATTGTCCGTGGAGACGCGGACGGTGTGGCCGGTGCCGGAGAAAGTGATGGGCTGGGTGGAGCCGCTGAGAATGTTGGCCGGAGCGGTTCCGGTTATATGGAAACGGCCGCCGCTGTTGATGGTGATGGGATTGGCCGCGCCACCGCTCATGACGGCGGCGTCATTGAGCACCAGAGTGCCGCCGTTGTTGACATTGACGGGGCCGTCGAGGGCGTTGGTCACGGCTCCGATAAGGTCCACGCCGCCTCCGCGGTTGATGTTCAGCGTCACTCCGCCGAGGCCGGAGGCTCCGAGCTGAAGGTTGCCGCTGTTGACGTTGATGACGTCCACGTTCGCGGCCAGGCCGCTGGCGGCCGCAGTCTGTTCAAAGCGGACATTGCCGCCGGGCGCCTGGCCGGAGCCGAGGGAGTTGAAAGGATTGCCGAAGCCCTCGATGGCGATGGAGAATTTCTGGCCGCTGGCGCTGGCGAAAACATCGTTGAGGGTGTTCAGAACCGTGAGGTTCTGGCCGTTCAGCGCCGCGAAGGTGACTTCGGTGGTGGCGGCGTTGTTGTCACCGCCGTTCACGGTGAGAGTGGTGGCTCCGCCGCCGACAGTGCGGGCGAAGCGGTCATTGCTGACCCCTTTCCAGGCGGTGCCGGCTCCGACGGTGAGGGCTCCGTTGAGAGTGGCGGCGGCTCCGTAATAATGGGAGGCGGTGAGCGCCAGTCCGGTGGGATCAGCGCCGTCGAGGGCTTCGTGGGCGATGACGGCGTTGGAGGCGGGCAGGGTCAGATTTCCGCCGGCGCCGGCGTTGAATCCGGCGAGTTCCGCGCCGTTGCCCTGGAGGATGCCGTATTCGCGCAGGGTGATTTTATCCGTGGCGTTGGGCACCACGCCCATGCTGATCTGGGAGGCCCCGTTGACGGTGATGGTGCCGGAGGTGGGGTTGTTGGCGTTGTATTTGAGCAGGACACTCCAGGGATTGCTCTGCACCGTGGGCGAGCCGCTGCTGCCGACCGCGATGTTCGGGTAGGTGACGGGCATGAGGTTGGAGGCCTCGCCCAGCGTGACATTCGCCGAACCCAGGGCGCCCGTGGCGCTGACGATGTGGTTGCCGCCCTCGAAAAGGCCGAGCCTGCCGGTGAAGCCGGGGCTGGCGGTGTTGAAGTTGAAGCCCACAGTGCTGTTGCCGCCGCCGCCGGAAATGTTGACGGCCCCGGAGCCGTTGAGCGCGCCGGCGAGGACGTGGCCGGTGGTGTCCAAGCCGGCCGTATTGTTCATTCCGTTGCGGATGTTCACGGTGTTGGCGCCAAAATTCAGGCCCGCCAGGGAAATGTTGTAACTGTTCCCGCTGGTGAGGCTCAGATATTTGTCATTGGCCCCCATGGTGATGGTGCCCAGGGACAGGGTCTGGCCGGTGGCGGTGGTGCCGGAACGGTCGGCGTTGATGGTGGCGTTGGCGTTCACGGTCACGTCCCGGCCGTAGGAGGTGGCGGCGTCGGCATTCAGCTGGAGCACGGTGCCCGGGCCGTTCATGATGATTTTTCCGGTCCCGCCGAGGACGTTGCCGGAAGCGCCGTTGGAGGCCTGGAGGGTGCCGTTGTTGATGACGATGTCCCCGCCGATGGCGTTGGTGAACGTGGCTCCGGAGGAGCCCAGCCGCAGGCCGCCGGTGCCGTCCTTGACCAGACCGCCCGCGCCGGTGGTGATCTGGCTTTGCAGCTGGAGGGAACTGCCGGTGGTGTTCAGGGCCGTCAGGCGGCCGGTGGGATTGGTCAGGGGATCCACCGCCGCCGTGAGGGGGACGGAGGGATTGATCTGCGCCGTCGGTCCGGCCTGCAGGATGATTTTATTCACCGTGAGCGCGGTGGTGCCCGTGGTGTTGGTGAGGTTCCACTGACTGATATTGGCGGGATTGCCCGTGAAAACCAGCTGATTGAGCTTCAGGCTGTCGATGCCCTGCATATCGATCCCCACCACCTGGGACGCCGCCGGATTCGGAGCGGCGCCGGTGAAGAAGGCGTTGTCGTAGGCTCCGCCGGGAAGGGCGTTGGGGTTCCAGTTGTTGGCCACATTCCACAACGACATCGAAGTGGTGTTGGGATTGGTGTTGCTGAAATAGGTCAGACTTCCATTGTTATCAAAAATGAAATCCCCCGCCTGCGCCCGCTGGGGCCAGGCCGCGACCAGAGGAGCGATGATCAGCGCGAAACGGAAGGGGAACCAAGTGACGAGAGGTCGGAATTTCATTTTTAAGAAAAAGATTAAAATTGCTGACTGCCGCGTTTTTGTCCTAATCCTGACTAAAATTCAAGAGAATTAATCCACGAATTTCCGGGTATTTCTCAAGGAAATTGATCTGAAATCGTAATGAGGGCCATCCATTGGCTGTATAAAAATCCGGGCAGCCCTGGCGCAGCTCTGGAAAATGAACGGACCGGAAAGCGTATGCCTGCGGCCCGGGATGACTCATTATTCATACGCCCGGGAATCCCCGGGACCCGGTTCCTGGCCCCGGTGGGGGTGGGGATTCACCCATCGCCAGCCTGTCAGCTGGTGTAGCGCAGCGCCGGAGGACTGTCGGAGACGATGATGCGTTTCACGCCGTCCCGGAGGTTTTCCACGTTGAAGTTCACCAGCAGGCCGGTTTCGATGCCGGTGAGGCGCAGAATGTTCTTCATGTGATTTTTCTCCGTCTCGCCAAGCTCCGGCAGGCCGGTGGAGACGATAACGCTGTGCTCAATGAAAAAATCGACGTGCAGCGCGCCGTCCACGCGGTGGCCTTTGTAGGCGATGGAGAGCGGATGCTGGCGCTGGAAGATGATCTCGCGCATTCTCAGCTCCAGGGCCAGGCAGTCGCGGTAGGCGTCCGCCATCAGGCCGGGACCGAGGTGCCGGTGGACTTCCATGCAGGCCCCGATGATGAGGTGCGGCAGTTCCTGAGCGTCGAGTTTCACGGATGTTGGAAATATTAACCGGATGCGGCCGGAAGGAAAGCAGTAAAAGCGGAGGCGTTTGGTGCCGATGGCGCGGATGACCGGAATTTAAGACCATGGAAACGACGAAGTGTTCACCCGGCAACGCTCTTGAGTTTGGAAAACGGCGGGAAACATTGCCCGCCCGGCCAGCGTTTCTCCTTTTCCCGTCATGTCCCTCCCCCCTCCCAGCCAGGCGCTGGATCCTGTTTTTGCTTTTCTGAGTATCCTCTTCGAGGGAATTCCCTTCATTCTGCTGGGGTCGCTCATCTCCGGCATTATTGACGCCTGGCTGCCGTCGGGAGCCATGGACCGGCTGCTGCCGAAGCGCGCGCTGCCCGCCATTCTGGTCAGCGGCCTGCTGGGCATCATCTTTCCGGTGTGCGAATGCGCCATTGTGCCGGTCATCCGGCGGCTGGTGCAGAAGGGGCTGCCGCTGGGCTGCGCCATGACTTACATGCTGGCGGCGCCGATTGTGAATCCCATCGTGGCCCTCAGCACGTGGACGGCTTTCACGGGGCGTGACCCGTGGCTGATGATGGGCTCGCGCGTGGCCCTGGGGTATGTGATCGCGGTGGCGGCGGGGCTGATTTTCTCACGGTTCGCGGCCTCCTCCATTCTGAAACCGGGGGTGCTGGCGGGTATCCGGCGGAAGCTGGCGCCGGTTGAAAACTCCGCTGTTCCGGCCACAGGCGCGGTCCCGTCCGCTCCGGCGGTGAAACGCACGGCGGGGGAAGGGATGGTGCACGCCATGAAAACGGCCCAGCGCGATTTTATCGATGTGGCGGTGTACTTTGTGATCGGCGTGGCCATCGCCTCGATTCTGAAAACCCAGGTCTTTTACCGGCCGTCGCTTCAGGGGGGCATGGCCCTGGTGGCGGGGAATCACTGGATTTCCGGCCCCGTGCTCATGCTCATGGCGTTTGTCCTCAGCCTGTGCAGCACCACGGACGCCTTCATCATCGCGGCGGACAACCTGTTCCCGGTGGTGGCCAAGCTGTCATTCCTGGTCTTCGGACCAATGCTGGACTTGAAGCTGCTTTTCCTGTATTCGACCATCTTAAAACCCAAAGCGGTGGCCTGGTTCTCCGTCGGCCTTTTCCTCGCGGTGTATCTTGCGGGATTCGGCCTGGAGGCGGTCTGGCCCTGGCTTAAACTGCGCTTCGGCTGAAATCCCACTCCGCAATATGAGCAAGAAACCCAAAGTCTCCCCCGGTGGCCGCGGCCCCGGTTCCCCGTCCGGCCGTGAGCAGGCTCATCCACCCAAACCGGGTCATGACCATGCCTGCGGCTGCGGCCACAATCATGAACACGGTCCCGGCGATCCGCCGCACGGAGTTGAGGCTCATGGCCATGCGCCCGGTCACAGCCATCCGCATGAAGGCCATCACCACGATCACGGCGGGCACGGCCATTCCCCTGCCGCCGGTGCCGCCGTGGCGGTCCATGCCCATGGCGGGGAGACGGAGTTCACGCGGCGCTTCCTGCTTTTTCTGGAGATGGCGGTGCTGATTCTCTGGGCGGTGGCCATGGTGTGGTTTTACGCCAGCGGGCGGATTGACAAATATCTGGTGGGGCAGGGCACGTTCCGCATCCAGGTGCTCATCGCCGGACTGGCGCTGGGGGTGCTGGGGTGGTTCAACTGGTCCATGCGGGCGCTGAACGCCGGCTGCGGGCACGACCACAGCGGTGACGGCGACGGTGACGGTGATTCCTGCGGGCATGACCACCGTTCCGGCGGCCACAGCCATGCGGCGGACGGTCCCTGCTGCGGTCACGATCACGGGGACCATGGTCATGCGCAGGCGCATGCTGATGCTCCGGATTCCCATGCGCATCCGCATTCCCGCACGCACAGTCACGAACACGCTCCCCACGCGCACGACCATTCCCACGAAGGCACCGTCAGCGGCCGGGGCATGGGGCTGCTGCTGCTGGCGCTTTCCGTCTCGGCGGCGGTGGCGCTGACGCCGGATGATTTCAGCGACACTTATAAGAAGAACATGCTCAACGCCTACGCCTCCCAGCCGGCCACGGAGCAGGCCATGCCGGCCGCTTACCGGGTGGCTCCGGAGACCTCCGGCGGCGGCCTCACCCTGGCGCAGGTGGAGAAGGTGCAGCCCCGCAACAAGGACGGGAATTTCGAGATGGACGTCATGCAGCTTTATTACAGCGGCTCCGATCCCGAATACGCCAGGATCATGAAAGGCCAGGGGGTGGAGACCATCGGTCAGATTGTGAGGGACACCGCCAACCCCGCTCCCAACCGCTGGCGGGTCTTCGTGCTCCAGGTCACCTGCTGCGCGGCGGATGCCCGGCCTTACTCCGTGCCGGTGGAGTTCACCGGGGCCGTGCCGCCCGATCTTCAGGAAATGGGCTGGTATAAACTCACGGGCAAAGTGGACTACACCGTCGAGAAAAACGCCGGAGCCTCCGTCCTCCGCGCCGTCAGCGCCCAGCCCACCCTGCGCCCCAAGGACCAGCGCACGCTGTTTTAGATTTCCTAACCGTCGGGTTGACCGCGGTGTCCTCCGGAGTTTCCAGGAGGCCCGGAGCCACGGCGATGCCGCTGGTGGGGACTTCTTAGCGTGCGATTTATTCCTTTTTCCTTATCTCCCCATCAATGGTCATGGTTGTGATCTCCTTTGCCGGGCAAGGAAATCACAATTTTTTATATATGCAACTGTAGTAATAAATCGGTTCGCAATGCTCCATTGCTCCCCGGACTTCAAGGTGACCATTCAAATTCCATCCAGCCGCAGAATTTTCCACGTATTCTGCACAGGAAGGGGAATGACTTCCATGCGCAAAGTCATCGGCGTGGGAGGCTCTTCTCCTTCCGGCTGGGGAATTCCGCGTTCCACCCTGAGCGTGACCTCCCAGCGGCCGCCGGTGAGCTTGCGGACTGCTGGTGGGTCCTCAAGCTGAAACTTCATGGGCTGGCCGCCATCCAATACCCGTTCCTGGCGCAGGACTTCCAGAATTTCCTCCCGCTTCGCGCATCTGCTTGCACCTGGAATGCCGCTGTCGGTGGTCAGCATCACTTTCAAAAGATAGAGGTCCAGATCAGGACAGCCCGGTCTGCCCAGTTCCTTCAAAAATTTTTGAATCCACTGCATGAATTCCGGATAATCCGGAGATGGCTCCCGCGCCGGGGGCGGCTCCATATAAAGCCGCACGCCTTCGAAATCCCAATCTCTAAAAACCATGCGCAGGGCATCCTCCCGCAGGGTCCCCCGCCACTTAATGATCAAGTGGACACCAGTCGCCATGGTTTTTTTTTCGCTCTGTTTATAATACGTATCGGCGTAATGTTCGAAGTGCAGGCTCAATTGGAAATAATCGCCGGGATCGAATTTGATTCCATATTTTTCCACCGTTTGCTTTTCGTCCTCACTGGTCTCCCGGGCCTGAACCAAGGCTTCCACCAAATTCGCATTGGTTATGATGGTGTCGCTTTTCTTGACATAAGGTCCAAAAAGGCTCTTTCCCAGTTCTTCCAAGCGGGGCTTGGAGCCTTCCCGTCCATAAGCGCTATACACCAGTTCTCTCCAATCGGCCTCATTACGCCGGATAATCTCCTGATTGCGGGATTGTGAACTAAAGCCCTCTCCTTTTTCAGTCAGGGCGCGGTTGGCGGTCTGCGTCCTGAATTCCAGCCAGACATACCCCAGCCCTCCCAACAGCAGCACCGCGGGCAGGACCACCGCCATCCGCCGGCGCTGGCGCCATTCAAGAAACGCCGCTCCGGAGGTCATGGTCATTCCGGCCAAAATGCCCGCTGCTCCCAAAGCCAAGGACAAAGGTCCGGAAAAAATCAGAAAACCTTTGCTTTCCTGAACGATCAGGGAGTCGCGTTTCACGCTCTGCTGAACTTCTCTGATCAAATAACCGGTCCAGTCAAAGAAACGGGAGGGATGCCACGTCCATGGGCTTACCGGGGTCATGCTGTCTTTCGCCGTCACACAAAGCGCCTGCTGCCAAAACGGCGTCTGTGCCGTAAGCCAGTGATTGGATTTAAAAAAGACCGTCGTCAGAAGAAAAAATCCCGCCCAAAGGCAGAGGAACTGGGCCAGGCCCGCCAGAAAAGAAGCTCCCATGCCGGAAGTCAATCTGATGCCGAAAAAGCATGGCAGGGCCTCACGCATCGGCACCTTCCGGAAAAACCAGAGCCGAAAGGCCTGCCAGAACCACAGGCTTCCCAGCAGCAGGCACAGAAGCCATGCGCACAGGAAACCTCCCAGCAGCCCGCTGTGCCCCATGGTCAGATCGAAAAGCGCGGGGGCCGTTTCCCCATTAAGCCGGCGCAGGGAACAATACCCGGCCACCGCGCCGTACAGTCCGGCCACCGTCCACAACATATCCGCCGCCCGCACCCGCCACGTTGTCAGGGAGCTGCCGGAATACCGGGGGCGGCTTGTCCGGATGTGCGCCAGCTGGCGGCGGAAGGTCTCCACACTCTTCAGCCGCTGCGCCGGATCAGGAGCGATGGCCTGGGCCATGAGGGAATCCAGCCTCGTATCCAGTCGCCCCACTTCTGAAAGGGGTTTCCACGCCCCCCTCGGGAGGCGGCCCGTCAGCAACTCATAAAACATGATGCCAAGGGCGTAAATATCCGCTGAGATACCCGCGCGCGTTCCGCTTTCAAAACCTTCGGGAGCCATGTAATCAGGCGTCCCGGCGATGTGACCGCTGAAGGTGAGCACGGACGCGTCCTTCCGCCGGTTCAATGATTTGGCCAATCCAAAATCGGAGACTTTCGGAAGCCAGTCCTTGCCGATGAGAATGTTGGAGGGTTTGATGTCCCGGTGGACGATACCGCGGCTGTGGGCGTGATCCACGGCCTCAAGGATAACGGCGAACAATTCAGCAACCTTCCCGAAACTCAGGCCGCCCTCGGGCACCAGGGAGGACAAATCCCGCCCCTCAATTAATTCCATCGCCAGCACCGGCATTCCCGCTCTGGTTTTCACCAGTTCGATCAGACGCACGATTCCCGGATGATCCAGAGATCTGAGCATGTCCGCCTCCGCCAGCAGACGTTCGGAGCATTCCTCGTCATTATGCGGAACTTTGAGAGCCGCCACCAATCCATCGGAATCCCTCCTGGCCTGCCAGATTTCGGCGGCGCCGCCTTCACCGATGAACGGCCCCACCGTGTATCCCGGCACCTCAGGCACGGGACGCCCCACTGGATTGCCAAAGAATGACTCTCCAATGGCTTCCGCGTTGACGTGACCCAGGCGCGCGCTATAGGAGGGTGAGGGATTGAAGGCGTTCATCAAGGGGGGATATCCGACTGGACCTCTGTGACCAGTCAGGCGGAGGTGATCCTCCCGGCTTGGCATGGCTCCTTTCAGCAGTCCGGGAAAATCTTAAACACTCAATCGCGCGCGCGTCCCCGCGAAGATGGCTGTCAGCTCCTGGTCCAGCTCCGGACCGGGAGGAATATGGAGAATACGCGAGGCGGCCGACGTGACACAGGCCTTGAAACGCATTCTCAAATGTTTGGCCGCCATAGTCACCGCGCCTGGCCGCATGCCGAGCCGCTCACCTGCCTCCGCGCAGGATCCATCCTTGAGGGGGCCTTCCAAGGCCGGCAGGATCTCGTGAAACAGTGCCAGTTTTTGTTTCCGAACGTACCACTCCTCCAAAGCCTGAAGTCCCTCCGTCACCAGGTGCGCCGCGAGAATTTTACGGAAAACCTCCTCGGGGGTCCCGTCAGTCCCCCGGCTGAGAAGGTAGGTGGCCTCGGCCTCATCATGCGGCAGCGGCACATGCCCGTGCTGATTTCCTCGTTTCTGAACCGACTCGTATTTCAACCGCTTCGAGATATGCCTCAAAAGCAGGTTGATCAGATAGGTCCGGGGCTGACCCCGGGCCGGATCCGCCTTAATTAACTTATTACGGGCCAGAAGCTCGGTCAGAAAAGACCGCACATGGTCCTGCGCGTCATGAGCCGAAAACCCTTTCTGCCGGAGAAATCCGTATAACGGATGCCGGTAGCAGCGGCAGAAATCCTCCGCTGAGGGAACGGGACAGCCTCGCGGGCCTGGACGAACCAGGCGGATCATCGTCCAATGGGTGGAATTGAATTTACGTTTCAGCCAGTTCCAGCTTCTCTCAGTTTTGGAGGAGTTCATACCAGTCAATTTGAACCATGAGGAGCGTCTCGTTTCGGGGAGAGGCAATCACACAGACGTGTATAAATATACAAGCCGTATAAGTAAAGTGTATTTTCGTATTTTTTGTAAAAACGTTCACGTAATTGATCAGCGGTCGAAAGATATTTCGGATGCCTAAAGTATTGACCGGCAATCTGATCCGTGGGAATTGTTTTCCGTCAAGGAACTGGTGACGCTGCCGCGGCGGGTGGGGGTGATCACAGAAAACGGAACACAGCTGTCCCACAGCTTTGGTTATAATGGGTGATTTGCCCGATGGGGAGGCGCAAATCGGGGGAGGGGCGAGTTGTGTTAGATGGGTGGGTGTCCGGTGGCGGTGGGGTGCTGTCTAAAATCAGGTAATTTACGCCAACGGCGTTATGCCCCTCAGCCTGGGGTTGCCGACGGCAGGAGGCTACCCCAGGTCCCCGCCGCAAATCCTTGAACCGCAACGCGGTTCCGGCCTTTCCGTCTCCCGGTCGCCGCAAATCATGCTGGAGTTCCTCAACCAAAAGGCCGGAACCACGTTGTGGTTCGGAAACGTGACGAGAAGGGATCCTCCTGCCGTCGGCAACCCCAGGCTGGCGGACGCAACGCCGTTGGCGTAAAGACGGGTTCCCGGACAGAGTGGATTCACTTGGAATTCACCGGATCCTTTATCAAATGGTATGACTCACCGGGGGAAACGATTTAAACGGCGCGGATGCGATCTGACACACGGAGGAAGGATATTCACATGGCGGGGGACGCGGCCTGACACGCGGAGGGAGGAGGTTTGCATGGCGGCGGATACAGTCTGACAGGCGGCGGGAAGAGGTTTACACGGAGCGGAGGCGGTCTGACACGCGGTGGGAGAGGTTTACCCGCAGGCGGATACAGTCTGGCACGCGGCGGGAAGGGATTTACATGGCTGCGGATGCGGTCTGACAGGCGGCGGGAGGAGGTTTGCATGGCGGAGGATGCGGTCTGGCATGCGGCGGGGAGCGGTTTACATGACGGAGGATGCGGTCTGGCATGTGGCGGGGAGCGGTTTACATGACGGCGGAGGCGGTCTGTCATGTGGCGGGGAGCGGTTTACACGTGGTGGAGGCGGTCTGGCACACGGCGGATCGGCCCCGCGCGGCGGGACTGAACAAATGATTGTCCGCCGCCGGGGTTTCAGGATACATTGGGGGGAAATTAACCAGGCAAAGGAAGGCGGGTATTCTGTCCGCCGGCATCCGTTCCGCCGCGAATCCCGCTCCGTATGTCCGTTCTTCCCTGCCGTTCCCCGCAGCTTCTGTTGCCCCTGCTGGCGGGAGTTGCCCTTTATGCGCGTCCCGCCGCCGGGCATGACGGGGAGAGCCATCCGGTTTTCCCCGGCGTGGACGGGAACCGAAACGGGCTGAGTGATCTTTACGAGTTGCTGCATCCCGGCCTGGGCGCGGCGGAGGATGACCCGGATGGCGACGGACTGACGAATCAGCAGGAGAACGCGGCGGGCACTGACCCCCTGGACGGCGCGGACCGGCTGGAGGTGGTGTCCCTGACCCGTGTGACCGGAGGCATCCAGGCCGGATGGCGGACGCTTCAGGGCAAAAATTATCAGCTTCAGTCCGCCGCCTCCCTGGACGGCCCGTGGCGGGCTGAGGGGGACGCCATGGCGGGCACCGGCTCCGCGGCGGAGGCGGCCGTCGCTCTGCGGGGCGACCGTCTGTTTCTGCGCGTGGAGGTGTCGGACACGGATTCGGACGGCGACGGCGCCACCGACTGGGAGGAACTGACCGCCGGCACCAACCGCTATCTTTTCGACACCGACGGCGACAGCTTTGGCGACGCTTCGATGATCGCCGCGCGGCTCGGTCTGACCAACACCGTGAACGTCGCCGCCGTGCAGGCCCGGGCTTCCGAAAACGGGGCCCGGCCCCTGGTGTTCCGCTTCACCCGGACCGGGAATGTGAACGCGCTGTCCGCCGCTTATACTCTTTCCGGTACGGCCACGCCCGGGGCGGATTATGCCGGGCCTTCCGGGACCGTGATTTTCCCCTCCGGCGCGTCGGAGGCCACCGTAACCCTGATTCCGCAGGCGGACGGCCTCGCGGAGAGTGATGAATCCGTCAAAATCACGCTTTCCCCGGGACTGGGCTACACCGTCGGGGCTCTGGGCAGCGCGGAGGGAACGATTTCAGATTCGCGGCTGGGCCTGCTGGGACGGTATTTCAATACCCAGGAAACCCTCCACGAAACGCAGGCCTCCACCGTCGTGGCCGGGACTCCGGTGCTGACCCGGATGGATCCGGTGATTGATTTCAATTTCGGATCCGGTCCGCCGTCCGGCACGGGTCAGACCAACGCGAACTCCTTCTCCATGCGCTGGGAGGGCACGGTGATCGCCCCGGCGACGGGCGACTGCGTGTTCCACCTGGCGGCGGACCGGGGGGCGGTGCTTTATGTGGAGGATCTGACCACGCCGCTGATCAGC
Organism: Verrucomicrobiota bacterium; assembly: GCA_040386695.1. GTDB lineage: Bacteria > Verrucomicrobiota > Verrucomicrobiia > Verrucomicrobiales > V1-33 > CAIZWU01. Next base: position 152,231 of record JAZKFB010000017.1, on the reverse strand, counting down.
CAGTGGAGTCCGGCGGTCAGCGATTCCGGGAATTTCCCGGAGTTCACGGCCATCCGGAAAATGACCGCCGGGTCGTGGTATGCCGTGCGTCTGGATTACCGGGAAAGCAGCACCACGCCCGCAGTGTCCGGGGTGCGTCTGTCGTGGACGCCGCCGGGCGGGACGAAAGCGGTGATTCCCGCCGCCGCGCTGACAGCGGATGACGCTTTGCCGGTGATCACGGGCGATGCTTTCGCTTTCCCCATTCTGGGCGCGCCTTTCCGGCATGAGGTCAGCGTCACGCCGGCCGCCACGTTCCGGGTTTCGGGACTGCCGGACGGGCTCACGCTGGACCCGGCGACGGGGCTGATTTCCGGCATTCCGACCGGCGTTCCGCGTCTGGAATTTGTCACGGTGGCCGCTGACAACGGCTCGGGCACAGCCGTGCTGACCATCGCCATGCATTTCACCGCGCCGGGCGGCGGGACCTCGCGGGAGGTGTGGACGGATCTGACCGCTGCCGGGACCGGCATCAGTTTGGTCCCGCTGCACACCGCGCCGGCGGTGGTGACGCCTTTGCCGGGCGGGCTGGAAATGGCGGGCAATGCCGGGGATTCCTTCGGCGACCGGGTGCGGGCGCTGCTCACGGTGCCGGTCACGGGGAATTACACGTTTTTCCTGACTTCCGATGAGTCGGCGGAACTGTGGATCAGCTCCAGCCCGGAACCCGGCCAGCGCCTGAAACGCGCCTGGGTCACCGGTGGAGGCGGCACATTGCCCGCCGGATCCTGGAACACGGCGCTTTCCCAGCGTTCCCTGCCGGTGCGGCTGACCGCCGGGCGGCCGGTGTATCTGGAAACCATCCGGCGGGAAACCTCGGGGCCGGATCATCTGGCCGTCGGCTGGCTGAAACCGGGGCAGTCCGGAAATGCGCCTTCGGAAATCGTGCCGCGCTGGGCGCTTTCCCCGTGGACGGCGGCGACGGGGGAGTCTCCGGGCGGCACGCTTTACATCGCCAATCTGACCCCGCAGGCCGGAGCCGCCACTCTGGGCACGGGAACGGCGCTGCTTCAGGTGAACGCGGCGGAAACCGAGGGCACGCTGACCTATACTTACAGCAATCTCACGGGGCCGCTGATTTCGCAGCACATTCACGACGCCCGTCCGGCTCCAGGGCCGGAGGGCGCGATCATTTTCGACATCGACGACGCCGAGCCCGATATCCGGGGGGCGCGGCACTGGACCTTCACCGCCACCGGCGGGCATACTTTGGCGGATGTCGTGGCGGCGGTGCGGTCCGGCCAGGCCTATCTCAATCTTCACACCAACCAGTATCCCGCCGGGGAGATCAAAGGGTTCTTCCAGCCCGCGTCCGGCAGCCAGACCTACACCCCGCCGGCTCCGCCTCCGCCGGCGGAGTTGACGCTGCCCGCGGACGCCGCCCTGGCGAAAACGGAGGCGGTGCGTTTCCTGCAGCAGGCCACTTTCGGCGCGCGCATGGACACCGACGGCCAGCCCGCTCCGGGAACTCCGGGGGGCGCGTCCTTCGGCGGTTACGAGCCGGACAGCGTGGAGGCGGTGCTGGCGCGGGGCTATGCGGCGTGGATCGAGGACCAGTCCGCCATGGACCCCGGACCGGATCCGGAAACCGCCGTCATCGTGCGCATGCCGCCCACCACGGTTTATGCCGCGCCCGTCAATGGCCGCCGCGAGCCGAATTCCCCCGTGACCACTTACAACGGATCGGGGCCGATGGCGTCGTTTGTCCGGAGTTATTACGAGCGTTTTCCCCGCACCGGCCCGGAAACGGACTCCCCGCAGTCTGAGAACGCGGGGGAAATCTGGCGCGCCTGGTGGCGCACGGCCTGCACCGCGCCGGATCAGCTGCGGCTCCGCGTGGCCTTCGCGCTGAGTGAGATCATGGTGGTCTCCGAGGACGGCGAGCTTGATGAGAAGCCGCGCGCCCTGACGCATTATCACGACCTCTTATATTACCATGCCCTGGGGAATTTCCGCACCCTGCTGGAGCGTGTGACCCTGAATCCCGCCATGGGCCGCTATCTGGACATGCTGGGCAACAAAAAGCCGAATCCCGCCACCGGCTACATTCCGAACGAGAACTTCGCGCGGGAAATCCTCCAGCTGTTCTCCATCGGCCTGAACCGCGTGCACCCCGACGGCAGCCTCGTGCTGGATTCCGGCGGCGCGCCGATTCCGACTTACGGCCAGGACAATGTGGTGGGTTTCGCCCACACGCTCACGGGCTGGAATTACGGCCCGCAGGGCAGCGCCAATCTCATCAGTCCCATGATCCCGCGTCCGGCGGATCACGCCGGAGGTCCCAAGCTGCTGCTGGAGAACGCCTTCACCACCGGCGCGGCCCCGCCGACGGCGGCTTCCTGCGATGAGGAGCTGAAGGACGCGCTGGACGTGATTTTCCATCACCCGAACACCGGCCCGTTCATCGCCCGGCGGCTCATTCAGCGCCTGGTCACGGCCAATCCCAGCCCCGGCTATCTGCATCGGGCGGCGGGGGTTTTTGACGACAACGGCTCCGGCGTGCGCGGCGATCTGAAAGCGGTGGTCCGCGCCATTCTCCTGGACCCCGAGGCCCGGAACACAGCCGCGCGGAATCAGCCGGGGTTCGGCCATCTGAAGGAGCCGCTCCTCCGCGCCACCCAGATGCTGCGGGCGTTCCGGGGCTTCAGTCATGCCGAGGCCAACTGGAGCAGCGTTCCGGATCTGGGAATCGCGGTGTATTCCCCGGCGAAAAATATCGACCTGACCACCGTTCCCCGCCAGGCGTCGGTCACTTACACCATTCCGGCGGAAACGCGCAATTACAGCTATCTTGATGAAACCATTGATCCCGACGGTGCGGGGGTGAACGACACCCCCACCGTTTTCAGCACTCTCATTCAGCCCGGAATGCGGCTCCTGCTCCGCCGCCAGACCGCGCCGCCCGCCGGAGGGCTGACGGTGAATGCCGGGGGAGACACCAATTCCCCGGAAAATGGTGTTTACGTGCTTCCCGCGCACGGTCAGAAACTCGTGCGCTGGACCGGCGCGGATGCGGCGGACGAGCTGAATCAGGCCTGGATCACGGTTTCCGCCACGCGGCAGGATCCGCCCGATGCCCCCGGAGGCCGGGCCGGAACCGAAGGCGGCGGACTGGTCGGCGACCGCTATTATCAGCAGACCGCCGTGGTCACCACGGTCGGCGCCTCGGCCATGACGTGGACGCTTTCCTCCACCGGGAACCTGCTCCGGCATCAGTGGGAAATCGGGCGCACCGACGGGGGATCGTTCCAGCAGACCCCGCTGCGCTCGCCCACAGTGTTCAATTTCTTCGAGCCGGAATACGTCTTCGTCGGGGCCACGGGCAACGCCGGACTGCAAAGCCCGGAATTCCAGATCACCAGCGAGACCACCGCCATCACCACGGCCAACTGGTTCTACGATCTCACGCGCCGCAACAGCACCAGCGCCGCCACCCAGGCCTCGCCGCTCAGTTACGGTCAGGGATATTCCTACGGCGAGCCGGTGAAACGGGAGGTGAAGCTGGACCTCACGCGCGAGCGCGCCATGGCCTCCGACAGCGCGGCCCTGGTGGACCACGCGGCCACCATGCTCATGCCCGGTCAGATGACGCCGAGGCTGCGGACGCTGCTGGTCACCTATCTCAACACCCTCAATGCCGGCACCGATGCCCAGCGCATGAACCGCCTCGGGGAGGCGCTGTATCTGATCTCGCTGTGCCCGGAATGCGCCGTGCAGAAATAAACATCGGATTTTCTTTCCTCTTTCCACATTCACACCATGACCTCCCGGGAAATTCTCACCCGCCGCTCCTTCCTCCGCCAGGCCACCGGCGCGGGGCTGGGACTGGGCGCGTTCCACACTCTTTTCGACCTGCGGCTGCTGAACAGCGCGGTCGCGGCGACGGATGTTTCGGATTACAAGGCGCTCGTCTGCCTGTTCCTCAACGGCGGCAACGACGGCGGCAACATGCTCATTCCGTGGGATTCCCAGCGCTATACGGAAAGCTACCGCGCCGTCCGCGGGCCGAGACTGGCGCTCTGGCGGGACGCGGCGGAGGCGGCGGCGCGGCCGGAGGCGGCGGACAATCCCAACAACTACTTCGGCCGGGCCCTGACCGAGCCCGGCACCGGCACCCAAAACTACGCCGTGCACGGCTCCATGCCGGAGGTGCAGGCCCTGCATGATCAGGGCAAACTGGCGTTTGTCAGCGGGGTGGGAGTGCTGGTTGAACCTCTGACCCGCGCCCAGTACCGTGCCGACACCCGCCGGAAACCGCCCCAGCTTTTCTCCCACAACGACCAGGTCACCCAGTGGCAGACCTCCCTGCCGGACACTCTGGGCCGCACCGGCTGGGGCGGACGGACGGTGGATAAAATGCGGGAGGAACTGATCCGCCTGAACATTCCGCCGGGCTCCATCTCCATGAGTGTCTCCATGGCCGGCAGCAACACCTGGGAGGTCGGCGACGCTGTGAACCAGTTTCAGGTCGGCACCAGCGGCGCGGTTTCCATCACGAATTACAGCACCTCCGCTCCGCGCAAAACGCTCATCGACCGCATCCTCCGCGATCCCGCCATGGGCGGCGACAGCCAGCTCGCCGCCGAGCGCGTGAATCTCCACCTCCGCGATTTTCAGGCGGTGAATGAGCGGGCGCTTTTCAACGGCGCGGCTCTGGGCACCGCCCTCGCGCGGCTCACCGCCGGGCAGCCCGACGCCGTCACCGGCAGCGCCATCGACACCGCCTTCGGCATCGGCGGGGCGGTGACGTATGCCAATCTTTCCGGCCTGGAGCAGCAGCTGCACACCATTTCCCGCATCATCGCCGAGCGGTCATTCCTCGGCATGAGGCGGCAGATTTTCTTCTGCTCGGTCGGCGGTTACGACACCCACGGCGACCAGCCGGTGGCCCACGCGGGCCTGCTGGCCACGCTCAGCCGGGCGATGGGGAAATTCCACGCCGCCTCCGCCGCTCTGGGCATTCCGGAGAAAATCACGGCGTTCTCCGCCAGCGATTTCGGCCGCACCTTCAAATCCAACGGCCTCGGCTCCGACCACGCGTGGGCCAATCACCACATGGTCATGGGCGGAGCCGTGCGCGGCGGCCGGCTTTACGGCACTTTCCCGGACCTGAGGCTGGGCGGCCCCGACGACACGGACAACTCCAGCCCCACCGGCCGCTTCATCCCCACCACCAGCACCGACGAATACGCCGCCACCCTCTCCCGCTGGTTCGGGCTCGGCGAGTCCGAACTGGACATCGTCTATCCGAATCTTACCCGCTTCGCCACGCGGAACCTCGGCTTTATGGGCTGAATAAAGCTCAGCATGACAAATCAGCGGGTTTCTGCCAGGATGCGGAACATGAAGATTCCCGCCCTTTTCTGCCTGCTCTCGCTGACCCTGCCTCTCGCCGCCCAGACCACGCCCGCCCCCGCGCCGACGGGAGCGGTGACGGACACGGAGGTGAAAAACGCCTTCTGGGACTGCACGCTGCCCGGCGGCAGCTACACCGTGCTGCTCAGTAAAATCAGCGTGGTCAGTCTGCATGAGTTCAACCTGACGGGCGGCCGGGTCACGGAGCTGAATATTGTGACGGAGGGCGATGCCCTGGCGCGCTTTTATTTCATGGAGCCGCTGTCAGTGGGTTCCGTTTCGGGCGCGGCGGAAGCGGCCAAGGCGCGCCTCACGGAACTGGCGGACGCCGCCGCCGACCGCACCGGCACGGACAAGGTCTGGCGCAAGGTGATGAAGGATTATCCTCTGGCCACCCACGCCCACACCATCGAGTTCCGGCTTCAGAACAAAGCCGATCTTATCGCCCTGCATCAGAGCGCCCGCACCGCCTGGATGAAAGGCATGGGCCGCACGGTGAAGGTGGGAGGTGAATGAAATTCCCGGCTGTGAAGATTACCGCTGCCGAACTGACTGATTTGACGGTGTTGAACGACTTCACCGTCGTGCATATTGATGCCGAGTGGGATGGATGCCGCTTCGGTCCGGCGAAAAATATTCAGACTTTGCAGAAGCAAAATCGACCGGGCGTGGCTTTCGCTTACATTGATTGCGATGAGGAGCACGAATACGCCCGCGGAATTGGCCTGCTCAATGTTCCCGCTGTGGCTTATTACCGGGGAACTCTGCTGGTGGAGGTTGTGATCGGCATGAACCAGGATGTGGCCGGTAATCTCGGGATGGTAATTTCTGGTGGACCCCCTGGTTCAGCCAAACGATAAGAGGATGTTAAAATATGAAACTTTCCCTCCCGATCCTCTGCATTGCTCTCACCTCCGCCGGTGCCGCCGGGGGATACTGGTACGGGCAAAACAAAGCCGCAGCCTCCGCCGAGGCGGCGGCACGGATCCGCATTGACCGGGCGGTGGCCGAGGCCAAAGCGCTGGCGGAGAGGGAGTCCGCCGCCGGAACCACCGTTCCCATGCCGAAGGGGATGGGCGGGACCATGGCGGATATTCTGGCGTCGCCCGGACCGCTGGACCGGTTTCAGGGGCTTTTCTCGTTTGTTCAAAACCTGCCCGCCGGCCGGCTGGAGGAGGAGATTCTCAAAGCCCGCGAAGCCATGCAGGCGGGGAATTTTGATCCCGACCGCATGTTCGCCATGCATCTTCTCATGACCCGTTACGGGCTGGAGCAGCCGGGGAAGGCCATGGCGTGGCTGGGGACGCAGGACATGATGACGCGGAGTTTCGGCACGGTGACGGTTCTCGCCAGCATGGCCAGCAAGGATCCGCGGCAGGCGGCCAAATTTTTCAGCGACCCTGAGAATCCGATTCTCAAAGTGCCGCGCATGGGCTCCTTCGCGGCGCTGGGGCTGGCCCGCGAGTGGTCCCGCACCGACCCCGCCGCCGCCCTGATGTGGGCGAAGACCCTGCCGGAGGAAAGCCGCGCCGGGGCCTACACCGGCGTGGTCGGCGGCATGATGGCGGAGGATCCGAAAGCGGCGATCCGCACCGCCGGGGAGCTGCCGCCCGGCGAGGACCGGGAACGGCTGATGGGCAATATGGCCGAAAGCTGGGCCAACAAGGATCCCGAGGCCGCGCTCAAATGGGCGGGCACGCTGGAGGGCGAGGAAAAATCCGAGGCCACCCGCAAAGCTCTCAACGGCTGGGCCTCCAAGGATCCCAAAGCCGCCGCCGCGCACCTGGATTCCCTGCCTCCGGACCAGCGTGACGCCGGTGTGGGCGCGGTCGCCGGCCGGTGGGCCAGCCAGAGCCCGGCGGAGGCCGCCGGCTGGCTGACGGGACAGGCCGAGGGCGACGGCAAAAAGGACGCCATGGGCTCCGTGATCAATTCCTGGACCGCCGTGGAGCCGGAGAAAGCCAGCGCCTGGCTGCGCGACCAGCCGGAGGGCGTCAGCAAGGATCAGGGCATTGTCAGCCTGGCCAACAGCCAGATGAAAACCGATCCCGAAGCGGCGCTGACGTGGGCCTCCACCATCAGCAGTCCCGCCACCCGCTCCCTCCAGATGAAAGCCAACATGCGCCAGTGGGCCCGCCGGGACGCCGCCGCCGCCACCGCGTGGGCGCAGACCGCCCCCGGCCTGACGCCCGAGGACCGCGCGGAGCTGCTGCCGGGAAAATGAGAAAGAGGAGGGGCGGGTTCGCCGGAGAGCCGCTGGCCCGCCCGCGTTTACTGGCTGATTTTCAGCCGGAGAAATTCGCGGGAACCGGGCGCGGAGGGCAGGGGAGAGGGATCCCGGGCGATCACAGTGATGACTTCCCCGGTGCCGGCGGTCCCGGAGATCCACGGATGGGTGAAGCCGTCCGTGTTTTTCCACTGGTCCGTCCACGGACCGGCGGGGTCGCTGGCGGTCTGCAGCGTCACGCTGACGCCGGTGGTGTAACGGCGCAGAGGGAAAGTAATGCCCGGGGTGCCGTTGATCAGGCTGGCCACGGGATCGGCGGAGGTGGCGGCCAGCGGCGGCGAGGCGAGGGCGAATTCGACCAAGTTGATGTGGCCGTCACTGTCGGGATCGGCGGAGGCGGCGCTGTCCGCGGGCGCGGCGAAGGTTTGCCCCGCCACCCAGGTTTCATAACTGGCGGACATCACGCTGACGGAAATGCCGGAGGTCGCGGTCAGGCCGTCCAGATCGGTGGCGGTGACGGTGACCGTGGTTTCACCCGGGGAGACAGGCGTGATGGTCAGATTCCCGCCGTCCACGCGGCATTCCGCCACCGCCGGAGCGGCGCTGACCGCGCTGAAACTCAGCGGCGGCAGCACCGCGACGGAGGAAATGCGGACCAGCAGGGCCGGATCGTAAACCGCCGGAGGAACGCCGCCGCGCACCGGAGTGTTGGTGAGGGCCCTGTTCACGGAGGCGTAGTTTTTGACGGGAAGGTCGGCAATGGCGTCGGCCACCGCCATGCCGGTGCCGGTCACCCGGGCGAATACGGTGAATCCTCCATTCTGATTGTCGAGATTCGCACTGTTGTTCCCGAGGTTGACAAAGAACTGATTGGTCGCGCTGTTGGGATCTCCCTCCAGTTTGGCCATGGCCACCGTGCTCCGCGCATTGGTGATTCCGGGTTCGTTCTTCACGGCCGGCTGGGTGGGGACCACGGAGGCGGTGGGATCTGCGCGGAAAGCCCCGGCCTGCACGACAAATCCCGGCGCGCTGCGGTGGAAAAAGGTGTTGGTGAAATCCCCGCGTGTGGCGTAGCCCAGGAAATTAGCCACCGTCAGCGGGGCTTTTTCAGAGTAGAAAGCGAAATCCATGGTGCCTTCGTCAGTAACCACACGGGCGGCGGATGACACATCGGGGTCACTGAAAAAACCTGTCAGGGAAACAGGAGCCGCTGCTGTTCCCACGGTTGAACTCTGTGCGGGGAGAGGACTGGTGCTGACGGGGGCATTCAGAACCAGCACTGTGAGGGTCCATGTGCCCGTGACCTTGTCCGGATAAGTGATGGTGAGCGGGATATCGGAAAATCCCGTGACGTCCGGCGTTCCGGTGATCGCCCCTGTGTCCCCGTTCAGCGCCAGCCCGGACGGGAGTTTGGAGGCCGCGTATTTGGTGCCGGCCGGAGGATTGTTGAGATCAAGGGGGAGGTTCAACGGCTGCCCCAGAGCGGCCGAATAATCACTCCGGGGGGTGATCACCGTGAGCGGTCCCGCGAAGTCGGAATTTTCAACCGGTGCTGTGAGGCTGGCGGCTCTTATTTGAAACTGATAAGTGGTGTTGGGGGAAGTGCCGTTGATGGGTTGGGAAACGGCATTCGAGACTGTTCGTCCAAGACTGGCGAAATCGCCCGAGGTGCCGATCCGGTATTGGATTTCGAATCCGGCCTCATCGGTGGAATTGTCGGTCCAGTCGAGTCTTATCTCGGTGGGGGACAGCATTCTGACCGTGAAATTCGTCGGCGCGTTCGGAGCGGCGGCCCAGGCGGCGGAGGGCAGCAGCAGCGGAAGGGCGGCCAGGAGCGGGAACGGACGGGAAAAGATCATGGAGCTGGAGTAAGCGTGGAGAAGCCGGCGGCCCGCCGGGCTGGTGGCGCGTCATCTTAGGAAATCCGGCGGCGATGTGAAAGTGAATTTGATGCCGGTGCGGAATTCCGCCGCTGCGGGGCCGGAGCCTCCGGCAAGGCGGACAGCCTCGCGCCCTGCCGGGTTTTCCGGGGGAATGCGGGCGGGAACGGGGTTGACGCCAAAGTTTACTGCAAGATACTTGCTGGAGTATGAAGACTGCATTTTTCCTCCGGGCCGCCGGGCTGCTGGCGGCGCTGCTCTGGACCGCGGCGGCGGCGCGGGCGGAGCTGAAAGTGGCGACCCTGCACCCGCTGCTGACGGATCTGGCGCATCAGGTGGGCGGAGCTTCGGTGACGGTGCTGGCGGTGGTGGCCCCGGGCACGGACATGCACCATTTCTCGCCGTCGGCGGCGGATGTCAAAAAGCTGGGCGCCGCCTCGCTGGTGCTGGCTTCGGGCAAAAATCTGGAGAATTACCTCGGCAAGCTGCGGGACAATCTCACGGCGGGCCAGGAAATCGTGGAGGTCGGCGCGGAGATTCCCTCGCTGACCCGGGCGGAGGCGGAGGAGCTGGTGGAGGATCAGGCCCGCCGGAGCGGCGCGGAGGATGACCATGCGGAGGACAAGGGCAAGGATCACGATCACGGGCACGGACACGACCATGGCGGCGTGGATCCGCACTGGTGGAACAGCGTGGAGAACATGCGGCGCGCGGCCAAAGTGCTGGCCACGGTGTTTTCCAGAAAGGATCCGGCCAATGCGGAAAAATACGCGGCCAACGCCGCCGCCTACGGCAAAAAGCTGGGAGAGCTGAAAAAGTGGGCGCGGCGCGAGATTCTCCGCATCCCGGCGGACCGGCGGAAGCTGGCGACGTCCCATCTGGCGCTGAGTTATTTCGCCAAAGAATTCGGCTTCCGTCTGATTCCGGTGCAGGGCATGAATCCCGAGGTGCCCGCGACCTCCAGGGATCTGGCGGCGGCGATGGACACCATCCGGAAAAACAAAATCACGGCGGTTTTCCCCGAGCAGGGCGTAAACCCCAAGCATCTGACCGAACTCAGCCGCGAGACCGGCGTGAAATTCGGCGGCGAGCTCATCGCGGACGGCAACGGCACCGGGGAGCTGGCGACCTTCACAGGCGCGTTTGAGCACAATGTGAATGAGATCGTGAAAGCGCTGGCCCCGGCGGCTCCGGCTTCCCCCTCGGCCGTCCCTCCTCCGTGAGCGTTCCCGTTCTTCACTCCCGGCCTCGTTCCTGTCCTTCCCTGTTCCTGATTTTCAACGCATTCCCCCATGCGCGGCTTTCCTCTCATCAATCTGCTGGCGGTGCTCGGCGCGCTGACGGCCCTGCTGATCCCGCTGCTGCGGCTGAACACGCCGGCGCGCGCGGTGGAGGCGCCGGCCTCCTCCGAAAGACCGGCGGCGGCGGAGACGCCGGTTGCGCTGAACCTGCGGTTTGTCCGCGAGCCGGTGCGGTTTGAGGTGAAGGCGGAGGGCAGAATCCTGCCGTTTTCCGGCACCGGACTGGAGCGCTCGGCCCGCGTGGGCCTGCCGCTGCGGGAGGAGGCCCTGGAGCTTGAGGTGAACGTCACGTGGCCGGCGGAGGCCGCGGGAAGCGTGGCCGAGATTTCCGTCTCCCCGGACAGCCGCGGGGAACTGAAGCAGAACGTGTGGGCGGACGGGACGGAGGCTTCAGAGGTGCTGCGGTTTGAATGGAAAAAATAACATGAGCGCTCCGCCCGACAATTCCCCCCTGGCCGATGGCGGCCACTGTTATCACTGCGCGCACCATCACGAGCTGCAGATCAGCGGGCTGACGGTGCGTTATCAAAGCGTGGTGGCTCTGGAGAACGTGGGGCTGGCAACCTCCTGCGGGAACACCGTGGCCCTCATCGGCCCCAACGGCGCGGGGAAAAGCACGCTGCTCAAAGCCATCGCGGGGCTCGTGCCCCGGGCGGCGGGCTCCATCCTCTGGCGCGGGGCGCGGGTTTCCCAGTGGCACCGGGAATTCGCCTATCTGCCGCAGCGGGAGGAGGTGGACTGGAGTTTCCCGGTGACGGTGCGCGGGCTGGTGGAGATGGGGCGCTACAGCCAGCTCGGCTGGTGGCGGCGCTGGCGGCCGGTGGACGGGGAGAAAGTGGACGCGGCCCTGAAGGTCATGCGTCTGGAGGATCTGGAGCACCGGCAGATCAGCGAGCTTTCCGGCGGCCAGCAGCAGCGGGCGTTCATCGCCCGGGCGCTGGCGCAGGAGGCGCATGTGCTGCTGCTGGACGAGCCGTTCAACGGCCTCGACCGCCCGGCGCGCGAGAATTTGTCCGCCCTGCTGCGGGAACTGGCGGTCCAGGGACGGCTGGTGATCGCCAGCCATCATGACCTCGCCACCGTGCCGGCGCTTTTTGACGAGGTTCTTATCCTGAACCGCGCGCCGGTGGCTTACGGCCGGGTGGCGGAGGTCTTCACCCCGGCGCGGCTGTCCCAGGCCTTCGGCGATCATGAGCCGGAGGCGGAGGAAGCGGCGTCCATGCCGTCGATCGTGTCCACGGCGTCCATACCTCCGATACCGGTGAAACCGCACCGCCGGGCCGGAGCGGTCTGATTTTGAAAACGGGCTCATGCACGACATTCTGAACTATCCATTTTTCCAGCGCGCGCTGCTGGGCGCTCTGATCATCGGCTTCACCAACGGCTGCTTCAGCGCCTATGTGGTGCTGCGGCGCAGCGCTCTGGTGGCGGGGTCGCTTTCCCACGCGCTGCTGCCGGGCATCGCGGCGGGCATTCTGGTGGCGGGCGCGCTGACGGCGTGGAGCGCGTTTCTGGGCGCGCTGATCGCGGCTCTGCTGGTGGTGCTGGGGTCGCTGGCGGTGGCGAAGTCCTCGCGGCTGGACCAGGGCACCGCTCTGGCGGTCATTTTCACCATCGCCTTCGCGGTGGGGCTGATTCTTTTGAAATACGTGCCCGTGCAGGTGAAGCTGGAGGATTATCTTTTCGGGGATATTCTCAACATCTCGTCCTCCGACCTGTGGGTGACTTTCGGCATCAGCGTGGTCACCCTGACCCTGACCACGGCCCTGCAGCGGCCGATTCTGCTGACTCTTTTCGAGCCCTCGGTGGCGGCGGCCCAGGGGGTGCCGGTGCGGGCGCTGAACTATCTCATCATGACCCTGCTGGTGCTGGTCATGGTCTCCTCGCTCCAGGCCGTGGGCTGCATCCTGGCCCTGGGCCTGGTGGTGGCGCCGGGGGCCACGGTGTTCCTGCTGACCAACTCCACCCGCGCCATGTTCTGGGGCGGCGGAGTCCTGGGAGCGGCCGGGGCGGCGGGGGGCATGGTGCTGGCGCATATCGGCGATTTCCGGCCGGGGGCGACGATCACGGTGCTGCTGGGCGCGGCTTTTCTGCTGGCGTTTTTCTTCGGTCCCCGCAGTGGTTTTTTCCGCCGGAAAGCCTGACTGCCCAGTGCGGGGAACGGCTGTCCCTCCGCTGGACGCGGTGGATGGCATGGCCCGCATTGATCATCCCATCCCTGCGGGACTGGAGCGGCCGGAGGAGGAATTTCACGGACATTTTCTCAAGGATTACCGCATTCATCCCTGGTGAGTGCGCGGTCCGGCCGCCGTCAGTCACCCGCCCCGGGTCCGCGGTGTTTACCGCTGAGCCCGCGGCGTTTTCCAAAACCGGAAAGAAATGCCAGCCAGGGCCTAACCGGCCGCCGCCGCGTGGAGAAGCGCCGCGCAGTCCCGGGCATAGGCCGTGACATCGGCCGCCTGCAGGAGTCCGCTGACAATCACCACGCGGCGGGCTCCGGCGGCGAGGATGGAGGGAAGGTTTTCGCGTTTGATGCCGCCGATGCAGAAGACGGGCAGGGCCATCCGCTGGTGGACGGCGCGGATTTCCCCGATGCCGATGGGCTGGTAATCCGGTTTTGTCGGCGTGGCCAGCAGCGGGCCGAAACCCAGATAATCCGCGCCCTGGGCCCCGCCTTCCGCCGCCTGCTCCAGGCTGTGGGAGCTTTTCCCGATCAGGCATTTCCGCCCGGCCAGCCGCCGCGCCTCCGCGACGGTCATGTCATCCACGCCGACATGCGCGCCCTCCACGCCGGTGCGGCCGGCGATTGCGGGGTAATCATTGAGGATAAACGGAATATCCAAAGCCCGGGTCACGGGATGCAGCTCCCGGGCCAGTTCCTCAATCCGGTCCTCCGCCCAGCCTTTGGCGCGCAGCTGCACCACATCCACGCCGCCCGCGGCCATGCGCCTGAGCATGTCCGGCATCTTTGCGGGGTCGCAGTAGCCGGTGTCCAGAATTCCGTAAAAGCAGCAGTTTTCAATGAGTCGCATCCCGCACCGATGCCCGGTCCGGCCGGAAAATCCAGACGGTATCCCGCGCCGGTGCCGGGCGCGTCAAAAACGCGCTTCCCCTGGGACCTTCACCGGCTAATTTCGCCCGACAGCAATGGAGTGCGACCCCACCGACATCACCCTCGCCCTTCTGGAGTCCTATCAGACTCTGGGGGGAATCAACCATCTTGAAGGCGTTGATCTGCCCTCCAAATGCGCCATTTCCCAGGTGTGCTCGGATCTTCTCCAGCTCATTTTCCCGGGTTTTTATGAAACCGAGGCCCTGCACGCGCATAATCTGGCGCAGTACACGGACACGGCGGTGCGGGAGATTATCGGACAGCTGAAAGTGGAGGTGCGCCGCAGTCTGGCGGCCAAAAAACTGCCGGAACTGGACACGGCGGACGCCGCGCACCAGCTGGTGTGCCGTTTCATGCGCGTGCTCCCCGAGGTGCGCGCCCTCCTGCGCACGGATGTGCAGGCGGCTTTTGACGGCGACCCGGCGGCGGGCAGTTACGAGGAGGTCATCCTCGCTTATCCCGGGCTGGAGGCCATCGCCATCCAGCGCATGGCCCATGTGCTCTACAATGCGGCGCTGCCGTTCATCCCGCGCATGATGACGGAATGGGCGCACAACCGCACGGGCATCGATATCCATCCCGGCGCGCGCATCGGCACCCACTTTTTCATCGACCACGGCACCGGCGTCGTCATCGGGGAGACGGCGGTCATCGGGAATCATGTGAAACTTTACCAGGGCGTCGGCCTCGTCGCCCGGTCCCTGGCCGCCGGGCAGAAACTGAAGGGCAAAGTGCGGCATCCGCAGGTGGAGGATCACGTGACCATCTACGCCAACGCCACCATTGTCGGCGACATCACGGTGGGCCGGGGCACAACGCTGGGCGCCAATGTTTTTGTGGTCGGGGACGTGCCGCCGGATTCCGTGGTGGCCCTGGGGGAACTGAAGCACGAGGTGCGGGCCAAACGCCGTGTGGCAGCGGTGCCGGCCACGTGAGTTCCCCGCTTTCCAGGCGGTCCGGCCTGGATGAACCCCTCACCCGGCTGGTCCGTCAGTGGCTGGTGCAGGCGGGCGCGCCGTTGCCGGCGGTCCGCACCACGGTGGTGTGGAACCCCCTCATGCGCACCACGGCGGGCACCGCCCAGCCGCGCACCTCGCGGATTGAGCTGAATCCGAAGCTCCTGGCGCTGGGGGAGCCGGAGGTTCACCGCACCCTGCGCCACGAGGCCGCGCACCTGCTGGCGCACTGGCGGTCGGGAAGCCGCCGCATCAGCACCCACGGCCCGGAATGGCGGCAGGCCTGCACGGATCTGGGCATCCCGGGCGAACGGGCCACCCATACCCTGCCATTTCCCCGGCGGCGGCTGACGCCCCGGTATTTTTATCAGTGCCCGGCCTGCGCCCTGATCGTGCGCCGCGTCCGCCGCATCAGCCGCGCCACCGCCTGCCTCCACTGCTGCCGGACGCACAACGGAGGGCATTTTGACGCGCGTTTTCAGTTCCAACGGATCCCGCCGCCGGCGGAGGCGCCACCGCCATCATAGGACGCGCTGTGCCCCGGCCGGATGCGGGCCGTGCCGGGATCACCAGCCTTTGGCCAGCACTTTCCGGCGGAAAATCTTGTCGCCGGAGGCGATGCAAAGCCATTCGCGGCCGGGGCCGGCGAGGGCGGCGCTGGTGGTCTGACGCGTGGTGGGCGGCGGGGTCAGGAGGCCGCATTCCCGGCCGGTGGGGTCGAAAATCTGCACGCCGCTCATACTGGTCACATACCACCGGCCCCCGGCGTCGCTGCACATGCCGTCGCCGCCGGACTGGGCTTTCACCGGCTTGCCGCTGGTGGTTTCGGTGTGCTGGCGGAGGTTCATGCAGGGCAGGCCCGCATCCAGCTGGCCATCGGCGCCGATGCGCCAGGCCCAAACATGGCTGCCCGTGTATTCGCTCACGGCCAGAGTGCCTCCGTCCGGCGAAAGCGCGATGCCGTTGGGGGCGGTGATGCCGTCGGCGGCGCTGCGGACGGTTTTGGTTTTCATATCCACAAACACCACCTCGCCTTTGCCGGTGTCCGTGAAATAAACCCATCCCTGCGGAGTGACCACGAGGTCGTTGGGCTTCACATTCTCCGCCAGAACCTCCAGCGCGCTGGTCTTCAAATCGACGGCCACGATGCGGCTCTCCTTGCCCTGACAGAAGACCACGCGGCCATCCGCCGCCGTTTTGGCTCCGCTGCCGAAGGTGGCGGTCACCTGGGTTCTGGTGCCGTCCGGAGCAATGCGCCAGTAACCGCCATTTTTGAGATCATTGACATGGAGATTTCCCTCCGCGTCGCCGGATAAACCATCGGCAAAACCGAAATCGCCGCCGAAAGGCTGCCAGTTTTCACCATCAATGAGAAGCTTGTTCAAAGTGAGGTCGCCCGCCAGATCGTCCCTGGTTTTGCCGGGCAGGACGGCAGTTTTCTCTTTGCGCCAGAGCCAGCGCATGGCGTCGGGGAAGATGGCGCCGCCGCGGTGGCTGTTGTGGCCGAAGCCCTCCTGCCAGTCAAATTTCACGTCGTATCCCATGTAAGTCAGGGCCGCGTTCATCTGCTGGTTGGCGAGCGGCCAGTTGCCGAAGGGATTGTCGAGGTCGCCGCTGGAGTCCTGGAGGAAAACGCGGAGGGGCTTGCGCTCGGTTTTCCGGATCCATGAGGGATAAACATTGCCGCCGCGCAGATTCACAAAGCTGCCGATGGTGCTCAGCACGCGGCGGAACTGGTCCGGGCGCTCCCAGGCGGCGGTGAAGGCGCAGATGCCGCCGCTGCTGGCCCCGCAGAGGCCGCGCATTTCCGGATCTTTGCTCACGGGCCATTGTTTTTCCACCTCCGGCAGGATTTCCTCCAGGAGGAATTTGGCATAGCGGCCGCCGAGTCCGTCATATTCCGGGCTGCGGTTGCTGCTGTTCCACGGACTTTTGATTTCTTTGCCGGGCCTGTTTCCGGGATTGATGAAAACGGCGATCATCGGCGGGATTTCCCCGGCGGCGGTCAGATTGTCCAGCACGGTGGGCACGCCCCAGGCCCCTTTGCGGCTGGCGTAGTCGTGGCCGTCCTGAAAGATCATGAGGGCGGCGCTGCCGTCGTTTTTATACTGCGCGGGCACATAGACGGACCAGGCGCGTTCGGTATCCGGGAAGATGGCGCTTTTCCAGACGGGCATGTCCACCAGCTGGCCTTCGGGGATGCCGGGCTTGGGATCGGCATCGGGATGGCGGGCGGGTTTGCTGTCGGATTTCCTTTCGGCCGGCGCGGCTTTCTGTGGAGCCTGGAACGCCCACTTCAGCGCCTGGGGAAGCAGCGCCCCGCCGGAAGCCCCGGTGTGGCCGCCGCCCGTGACCTGGAAATAATGCTCATAACCCGCCCATTCCAGAGCGGCGGCCATGTCCTGATTCGCCAGCGGCCAGTGGCCGTGGAGATTGTCCAGATCCGACTCGCCGTCCTGCATCCACACCCGGATCGGTTTGGGCTGCTTCCGGCTGGCGCGGATGAGGGCGGGGTATTCGTAGGCTCCCCGGATATTGGTGAAGCTGCCGATATGCGAAATGACATTGCCAAACAGCTCCGGATGCTCCCAGGCCGCCGCAAACGCCGCGACGGCGCTGCTGCTCACTCCGCAGACGGCCCAGCCGGCGGGATCGGTGCGCAGATTGGCCTTTTTCCGGACTGCGGGGATAATCTCCTCAATCAGAAACTTCGGGCAGCCGCCATTCGGCGTGTCGTATTCATAACTCCGCGTGCTCCGGTCTTTGGCTCCTGGAAGCCTGGCGGGGATGCTGCCGGGATTGATGAAAATGGCCACGGTCACCGGCAGTTCGCCGGAGGCGATCAGGTTATCGAGGACCACCGTGGCGCGGGAGCCGCCTTTTTTGCTGAGGTAACCGGAGCCATCCAGGAACACCACGCAGTTGGCGGGCTGGTCCGCTTTATATTGGGCGGGAATGTAAATGGCCCAGTCGCGCTCCGTGCCTGGAAAGACCTTGGAATCCGTCATTTTCAGCAGCTCCACTTTGCCTTCCGGGACGCCCTCCTTCGGCTGCGCGGTTTCCGACAGCTTCGGCATCTCCAGCGCGGCGGCCAACGGGCTGACGGTGATGAAAAAAGGCGCAAGGGCCAGAACCGGAGACAGGGAGAAGGGACGGGGCATCGCGGAATGGAGCATCCGCATTAAAATCCGCAAGGTCCGTCCGGTATCCGTGAGTGCGCTGATATTTGGATGACAGAAAGCGGGCCGGATCCTTGAAACCGCAGCATCCCGGCGGTGGCGGCGGTTTCATGGCCGCGGAAGTGTCGCGGGCGATCGGCAACGGATTCAAAACCTCACGCGAAAACCACCGTCTTGTTGTTGTAGGACAGCACCTTGCGCTGGATGTGCCAGCGGACGGCGCGGGAGAGCACGATTTTCTCCAGATCGCGGCCCTGGCGGACGAGGTCCTGGACGGTGTGCTTGTGGGTCACGCGGATGACGTCCTGCTCGATGATCGGTCCCTCGTCCAGCTCGGCGGTGACGTAGTGGCTGGTGGCGCCGATGATTTTCACGCCCCGGTGGTGGGCGCTGTGATAGGGCTTCGCGCCGGGGAAAGCGGGCAGAAAGCTGTGATGGATATTGATCACGCGGTTCGGCCAGGCGGCGCAGATGTCGTTGGAAAGAATCTGCATGTAGCGCGCCAGCACCACGGTTTCCACCCTGTGCTCCTCAAGAAGCGCCAGCTGCCTGGCCTCGGCCTCCGCCTTGGTGGCGGCGGTCACGGGAATGAGATGGAAGGGAATGCCGAAGCGCTCCGCCGCCGGGCGCAGGGTGTCGTGATTGGCGATGATGAGGGGAATATCCGCGTCCAGCTCCCCGGCCTCGTGACGGCTGAGAAGGTCGTAGAGGCAGTGCGCGTCCTTGCTGACAAACAAGGCCAGACGGTGCCTCTCATCGGAGAAATGCAGGCTCCAGGTCATGCGCCGGGGCTCCGCCAGCGCGCGGATGAAAACCGGCAGATCACCGCGGGCGATGACAAAATTCGCCAGATCCCACTCCGCGCGCATGAAGAACACGCCCTCCTGACTGTCCACGTGCTGGTCAAAGTGGACCATGTTGCCGCCGTTTTCGGCCACAAAGGAGGCCACGGCCCGGACGAGGCCCGGCTGGTCGGGGCAGTGAATGAGAAGAATCGCGGTCGCCATAAAGTGAGAGCCGCTAAAACGCGGAATGCCGCCGGAAGCAAAGGCAAAAGGCCCGGGTTCCGGCGGCATTTTTACGGCATGGACCTTTCTCCGGGCTTTGGAAAAGACGGGCCACGGATGGCACGGAGAAGACGGATCCTCACGGATTTACACCAAGAGGCGGCAAGGCAGCCTGCCGGGACAGGCCTCAGACTTTCAGGCCGGGAATTTCCCAGCCTTTGCGGTAGGACCGGTTCACGAAGGCGTTGGCGTCCGGGAAGTTTTTGAACTTCAGCGTCTTCGTGTCGAATTCCAGCGGCTGGCCCGGGAAGATGCTGGACAGGCAGCCGAGGAGCACGGCTTCGGTGAGCGGGCCGGCGTAGTCGAAGTTGGCGGACGGTCTGGCTCCGCCGTTGCGCACGGCGTCGAGGAATTCGTGATAGTGATGCCGCTTTTCCAGCGCCGGGAATTTGTATTCGGCGGCTTTGGCGGCGGGCAGGATCACGGGGCGGGTCATGTGTCCGAAAACGATGACGCCCTCCGTGCCGATGAACACGCTGCCCTGGCCGGGGAGCTTGCCGCCGGCGAGATCGGCGATCTCCTGCGGTGGAAGGGCGTCGCCGTCGGTCCAGGTGACTTTCACCTCGGGACCGGCGGTGTACTGCGTGGCCGGGAAGGTGTATTCCACTCGGCCGCCGACGGCCCAGTTGTCCTTGCCGGGCGCGGGGCCGGTGCTCTTCACCAGCGTCGGGCTGGTCAGGGCGAGGGCGCGCATCCAGCCGCTGAACATGTGGCAGCCCATGTCGCCGAGGGTGCCGGTGCCGAAGTCACGGCGCTTGCGCCAGTTGCCGGGATGATAGTAGCCGCTGATGAACGGCCGCTCCGCCGCCGGGCCCAGCCACAGGTTCCAGTTCAGGCTGGAGGGCACCGGATCCTGACTGGAGGGCACGGGCGCGGGATCGCCCCACTCCTTGTTGCTGAAGGTGTGGACCTCTTTGATTTTGCCGATGACGCCGCTCTGCACCATGTGCACGGCGAAGCGCTCGTAGAAGTCGCTGGAGACCTGGATGCCCATCTGGGTCATCAGCTTTTTCTCCCGCGCCAGCTCCGTGATGAAGCGGCATTCGCCGAGATTCTGGGTCAGCGGTTTCTGGCCGTAGAGATGTTTGCCCAGATTGAGCGCGGCCACGCCGATGGGGGCGTGCATGTGGTCGGGCGTGGAGACGTTGACGGAATCAATGTTCCCGGACTCCTTGTCCAGCAGCTCCCGCCAGTCCTGATAACATTTCACCTGGGGCCACATCTCTTTAATGGCCGCGAAGTTGCCGGTGTCCACATCGGCGACGGCCACCAGTTCGAAATTCGGGCTGGTGCCGAAGCTTTTGAGATCACTCAGCGCCTGTCCGCTGGCCCCGAAGCTGGCGTGGCGGACCTTGCCGTTGGGGGAGGCGGCGCGGAGATTCCGGATGAAGGCGGGCGCGGTGAGGGAGGCGGCGGCGGTGGCTAAAAATCGGCGGCGTTGCATCATATGGGATTGGTTGAAACGAAAACGCGTGACAGGGGCGTAATCTGACAACAAATCAGAGGCCGCCGCCTGTCTTCGCCAGACAACGGGAACCGTCCCCAGGAGGCAAGTTTTCCTTCCGATACATTTCCAACCATGTCCAATGCTCCGCAAAGCGGTGAATATGAAGCCGTCATCGTGGGTTCCGGGCCTAACGGGCTCGCGGCCGGAATCACGCTGGCCCGCGAGGGCCTGCGGGTGCTGGTGCTGGAGGCCTCGCCGCTGATCGGCGGGGGGACGCGCACGGCGGAGCTGACACTGCCCGGGTTTCATCACGATGTGTGCAGCGCCGTCCACCCCATGGCGGCGGTGTCGCCGTTTTTCCGGTCGCTGAATCTTTTGAAATTCGGCCTCGAATGGGCGCACCCGGAAATCCTGCTGGCGCATCCGCTGGAAAACGGCCGGGCGGCGGCGGTCTGGCGGGATATTGACCGCACGGCGGCGGCGCTGCCGGGACGGGACGGAGCCGCCTGGAAAAACTGGCTGGAGCCCCTGCTGCCCAAAGCGGCCGGGCTTTTCGGGGATCTGCTCGGTGCCCTGCCGGTGACGCCGCGGCATCCGCTGCTGCTGGCGCGGTTCGGTCTGGACGCCATGAAGCCGGCCACCTGGCTGGCGCGGGGGAAATTCAAATCGGAGGAGGCGCGCGCTCTGATCGCCGGCAACTGCGCGCACAGCGTGCGGCCTTTGGAGAAACCCTTCACCGCCGCTGTGGGCGTGGCCCTGGCGCTGGCCGGGCACGCGGGCGGCTGGCCGGTGGCGGCGGGCGGCAGTGCGTCCATCACCCGGGCCATGGCACGGTATTTTGAAGCTCTGGGCGGCGAAATCGTGTGCGGGGCCGAAGTGAGGGACATCCGGGATCTGCCCAAAGCCCGGGCGGTGCTGTTTGACACTGGGCCGCAGGCCATGGGCAGAATCGCGGCCTCCCGGCTGCCGGAGGGCTACCGGCGGCGGCTGGAGAAATTCCGCTATGGCCCGGGAGTTTTTAAGCTGGATCTCGCGGTCAGCGAGCCCATTCCGTGGACGAATCCGCTCTGCCGGAAGGCGGGCACGGTGCATGTCGGCGGCACTCTGGAGGAAATCGCGGAGGCGGAGCGCGCCGCATGGCAGGGCCGGCGGGCGGAGAAGCCCTTTGTGCTGGTCGGGCAGCAGAGCCTTTGCGATCCCCGGCGCGCGCCGGCCGGCAAACACACTGTCTGGGCTTACACGCACGTGACGCCGGGCTGCCCAGGCGATTATTCCGAGGAAATTCTCGGAAGCATCGAGCATCACGCGCCGGGATTCCGGCAGACGATTCTGGCCAGTCACGCCATGGGCCCCGCCGCCATTGAGGCGCACAACGCCAACAATGTTCGCGGCGATGTCATCGGCGGGGTGATGGATCTGACCCAGATGTTCACCCGCCCGGTCGCCCGGTGGAATCCGTGGACCACGCCGGACAGGGGGATTTTCATCTGCTCCAGCTCCACGCCCCCCGGCGGCGGCGTTCACGGCATGTGCGGGCACCACGCGGCGCTGACGGCTCTGCGGAAAGTCTTCGGACTCCGGCCCGGCACCCTGACGACAGAAGCCTGACCGGCCGCCCCGGACCGGCGGGGGGATTTTGAGTGAGGGGAGCGCAGGGCTGCGGCGGGCCGTTTCCTGGCTTGCGCGGGGAAACCGGTGGCGGATGCTGGCGGCGCTCACATGAATGCCGTCCCTGATCCCGCTTTGCTGGAACGTCTTGAGGCTTTTGAACTGGATGATCCGGAGGCGGTGTTTCCCTTCACGGCGCGGCTGGCCCGGGAGAATGGGTGGACGCGGGATTTTGCCCGGCGGGTGGTGGTTGAGTATAAACGTTTTGTGTATCTGGCGATGACGGCGGGGCATCCGGTCTCGCCGTCGGAGGAGGTGGATCAGGCCTGGCATCTGCACCTGGTTTACACCCGGAGCTACTGGGACGGAATGTGCGGGAAGGTGCTGGGCCGTCCGCTGCATCACGGTCCCACCACAGGCGGACGGGAGGAGGGGGAGAAATTCGCGGGCTGGCACGCCCGGACTTTGCAAAGCTATTTTGCAATCTTCGGGCAAAGCCCGCCGGTGGACATCTGGCCGGATCCGGAAACAGAATCCGCCCGCGCGGGGAATGCCCGGCGGGTGGATGTCTCGCGGTTCTGGATTCTGCCTCGGCCGCGTTTTCCGCGGACCGGCGGTGCCCGGCGTCCGCCGCGCGTCAGGTCGGGAGTTCCTCTCCTCGCCGGACTGGGGATTCTGGCGGCGGCGGGAGGCTGGACCGCGTGGATGCACGGCGGTTCCAGCCTGGCGGACGCCGTGACGCAGCGGGCGGAACTGCCGGGCACGCTGTTTATTTTCAACTGGAGCGCGGGGCCGTTTCTGGTGTTTTACATCGTGGCCCTGATTCTGGCGGCGCTGCTGTCCTTTGCCCTTCAGCAGCGGGAGACGGAGCGCGCCCTGCCGGTGGAGACGTCCGCGGAGCCGGAACTGACGGATGTTTATGAGCAGGCCATGCTCAGCGGCGGCGAATGCCGGGTGGCGCAGACCGCTCTGGTGAGCCTGATTCTCTCGGGCGCTTTGACGGTGAAGCGCACGCTGCTGCGCAGAGTGATGCTGGAGAAAGCCGGCGGTCCTCCGGAGCATCCGGTCGAGCGCGCTTTTTATGAAATGGCTGCCAGGAACGGCCCCACACCCGTCCATGACCTGTGCCGCCGCATCCCCGCGTATCACATCCGCCGTCAGCTGACGGACAGGCTGGTGCGGGCGGGGCTGCTGCCGGAGCCCAATCAGCGGCCGGTCTGGAAAGCCGCCGTGCCGCTGCTGATTATGCTGACCATCGGCGTGATCCGGCTGATCGCCGGGTTTGAGAGAGGGAAACCGGTGGGTTTTCTGGTCGTTCTGCTGATTGTGACCGGTATTCTGTGTTTTCTGGCGACCCGGCGGAAACTCCTCCGGCTGCCCCTCGGGGAACGGGTGCTGAGCCGCCTCCGGCAGAATCTGCCCTCGGCAAGGGATCAACCCTCTGCCGTTTTCGCGCTTCAGGGTCCCCAGGTGCTGACCTCCCTCGCGGTTCCCGTCATTCTGGCGGACGCCTTCCGTCAGGCCCAGCAGCGGCAGCAGCAGGAGGCCGGCGGCAATTCAGGCGGCGGGTGCGGCGCCAGTTCCGGCTGTGGCAGCAGCGGAGAAGGAGGGGGCGGGGGATGTGGCGGATGCGGCGGCGGTGGGGGGGATTGAACCTGAATTCCGAAATGGATTTGAACAGAAGGTCACAAAATCAATCCCTTGAGATTCAGGACCGGTTCACCCGCCGCGTTGAGATCCCCGGAGGCCCTGTTTCTGCATCCGTTCATCACTCCGTGACCTTTGTGGCGTTCTGTTCAAATTCCATTTCCCGTTGGAAATGCCGTCACCTGGTAAAAAGCGCCGCCTTTCCCTGAACGTCCCGCCTCAGCGCGGCGCGGAAATTCCCAGGGACTTCAGAGCGGCCCCGCGCCCGGCCTGCTGGCGGTTCACGGGATCCTGAATGGCCTCAATGGCGGCGGCGCGGGCTTCGGCGGTGGCGCTGTTGGCGGCGAGGCTGAGGAGAACACTGTCGGCCATGGCGGGGTCGGGCAGGGAGAGGGCGAAGGCCCGGGCGGTGGCGGGATCGCGGTCCTGCCAGGACTGGGCGAGTGATTTCGCCGCCGAGTCCAGCGCCTCGTTGCCGGCACCCTGGGCACTGGCGCGCTCGATCACGGCGGCGGCGGCCTGGGCGTTGTCGTGATAAATGCCCGCCAGCCACGGCAGCTGCTCCGCCGCCGGGCGGACCGTGAGAAAGGCCGCGTTTTTGGGATCGGCCCAGATCTGAGGCTCCGCTTTGGCCATGGCCGCCGTCTGGTCCTCCGGCGGCGCGGTGCGGAGCCAGGCCAGCCACTCGTCCGGACTGGAGTAACTCCACATTCTGCCCAGCTCCGTCAGGGCGGAATCCCTCAGCGGCCCCGGCGGCAGGGCGGTGGCCTGGGCCATGGCGGCGGCGGTGTCCTCCCAGCGGCCGCCGGCCCAGGCCGTGCCCAGTTTTTCCTGAAGCGAGGGATCACTGACGGCGGCGGCGGCCTGGGAAAGCTCCTCCGCAGTCCGGTTTTTTCCGCTGAACATTCCCGGCAGAAACAGTTCCTGATTCTCCGGTGGCATTCCCGGAATCACCGCCAGCAGACCGGAGACCGGCATATCGCGCAGGGCATCGGGCACCATGATCCGCCAGGGGCGGCTGTCCGCGCCGGCGGGGATTTTCGCCAGCCAGGCCACGGCCCCGGCGGGATCGGTTTTCGCCAGCCGCCCGCAGGCCTGGAGAAACCCCATATCCCCGGCTTCGGGAACGGGATGGGCCTCCAGCCAGCGCCGGGCCACCTCCGGCGTGGCGTGGCGGAGGGCTTCGGAGGTCAGGCGGTTGCGTTCCCTTTCCGGCAGACGGTCGAGCCAGTCGAACACTCTGTCAGGCTCGTCATTGATCCGGTCCGACAGCGCGGAGACGGCGTCCCATTTGACCTCCGGGTCCTGGAGATTCTCCCAAGCCGCCACCGCGTCCGGAAACGACCGGGCGGCCAGAGTGCTCAGCGCCGGCTTCACCGCCAGCAGCCGCGCCCGGCCTTTCAGCGGGGCATCGGGCCCGTTCATCAGCGCCATCAGCTCCGCCGGACGGTCCATTCCCAGCAGCGCCAGGGTGCGGCTCAGAAATTCATCCCTCGTCCGCGAGGGCGGGAGGGCCTCGGCCAGCAGGAGCATGCGGTCGGGATCGCGGCGCACGACTTTGGCCAGGGTCAGGAAAAGGCGCATCTCCAAATCCTTTGACAGCAGCCGCAGCCCGACGGCTTTTGTGGTTTCGTCCATCAGGAGCAGCAGATCCCGGTCCCGCGCCAGAGCCAGGGCCAGGGAGCGCAAATCCGCCGGCGGCAGAACCGCCAGCTGCTCCATCAGACCGGCCAGGAAATGCTCCGCGTCCTGCGGGGATGCCGTCGCCGCCGCGTCCCGGATCCGCGTCAGCATCGCCCGCAGCGCCGCCGCATCCCGCAGATCCGCCGGGGAAACCGTGTTCCCGTTCAGACTCAGGGCACCGTCCGCATTCCCGCCCGCCGCCGCCCGGAACAGCAGCCGGACGGCGGAGCGGAGGGACGGCTGCGCCTGCCAGAACGGCGCCGCGAACCACCCTGCGGCCCCGGCCGCCGCCAGCGGCAGCGCTTTGAGAATAACAGCGGCGCGGATCATCGGGACGGGGAGATGGAGGTTGAGGTTGAGCCGGAGGCCTGGTTCAGGTCAGGACGGGAGACGGATTCCAGCATCCGCCGCGCCCGGAGAGCGGCCACCGGATCCCGCAGCGTCCGCTCCCACCCGGCGGCGGTGGAGGGATGGCCCGGGGCCTGATTCTCAATCACCGTCAGCACGGCGGCATCCCGGGCGGGCCCGGCGGGCAGGGTCTGAATCCAGGCCGAGGCCGCTGCGGGATCGCGGCTTATCCAGGCGCGCGCCACCTGCTCATGCACCGCCGCCGCCGCCGGATCATCGCCCGCCGCGGACGAGAACGCCAGCATCCGCGCGGCGGAGGCGGGGTCGGACTGCTGCTGCCGCCAGGCGAAATTCAGCGCCGTCCGCGCCCGGGCCTCCGGTGACAGCGAGGCGAAAATCCCCGCCGTGGTCTCCGGCGCCAGCTTGTCCAGAAACGTGAACTGGCCGTCCTTCCGCGAGAGATAACGCTCCTGGTTCAGAAAACTCCCGGCGGCGGCGGCCCGCAGGGATTCCGGCAGCGCGGAAAGATTGGCCGCCAGCTCCGCCGGCTCTCCGGGATTCCACTGCCGGGTGGCCTCCGCCATCACCGCCCGGCCCTCCTCCGGGCTGAAGGTCACGCCGCCCGGCACCAGAGCCACGGCTTCGGCGGCCGGCAGCATTTTAAAAGCCAGAGCCTGCCGCGCGGGAGTGAGGCTGCCGGGCGGGCGGGATTTCAGCCACGCCTGAACCGTGCCCCGCATCGTGTCTCCCGCCATCTCCTCCAGCAGTTTGTCCGCCGCCGCGGAATCGGGGCACAGGGTCAGCAGGGCGTTCAGGTTCTCCGGCGAAATCCCCTGCTGCCCGCCCGTGAAGCGGGTCAGCGCGGCCGCGAACTCCTCCGCCGGCACCTGCGACCGGAGCCAGCGCGCGGCGGCCAGCGGGTCCTGACTGGTTTTTCCCCTGGCGATGGCCAGGGCCATGGCGGTTTTGTCCGCCCCCTCCAGCGTCGTCAGCACCGACTCCATGCGTTCGGGAAACCGCTCCGCGAAAGCTTTCAGAAGCTGGCTCCGCGCGTGGGGATCGCCCTGGTTTTCGGCATATTTCAAAGCGGCGGAGGCATCCTGATCCATCCACGATCCGAACAGGCCGCGCCGGATGCTGTTGGTCTGATAATCGTCATCCGCCGGAATCTGCCGCAGCGCGCCCTCGGGATCGTGCCGCACCTGGCTTTTAAGCGCGAACTCCAGCAGGTGGACCGGAAAGGGCCTGCCGGGCGCGATTTCCCGCCAGCGCGCGGAGGCGTGGTCCGGGTCCGTCTCCAGAAGACCCTGACGGATGGCGTCGTCGAATTTCCCGTCCGAAGCCGCCAGAGCCGCCGCCGGATCCCGGTGCGTCCACTGCCGCAGCACCATGGATATTCTGCTTTTGTCATCGCCCGCCCCCGCCAGCGCGCCCGCCGGATCCAGCGCCGTCCAGCGCTCCATGATGGCCAGCACGGCCGCATTCCGGATGCCCGGGATGGAGATGGGATCCATCTTCGCCAGCCATTCGCCGCAGGTGGCCGCGTCCGCTGTTTTCAGGGCCTCCACCAGCGCCGCGCCCTGGCCGATGGGGTCGCGCATGGAAAGCAGTTCCTCCATGGAAAAAACGACCGCTCCGTCCGTGGCCGCCGCTCCTCCCGACAGTTTTCCACCGGCGGCATCTGTCAGACTCCAGCTTCCGGCACGCCTCCCGCCCTGGCCCGGAGGTGGCCGCTTCCCGGATTCCGCGACCAGCGCCGCCCAGCGGTCCTGGAGCAGCGGTTGGGGGTGAAACCCCACCCGCGCCGCCCAGCCGGCCGCAAAAACGACAAATATCAGGGCTGCCCGCCGCAGCCAGCGGCCTGCGGAACGGAGAAAAATTCGGCTTCGGCGCATCGTGGAGTGCCGGCTTGGCGGCATTCCTGAGAGACAGTGACTTCCGTCCGTCTGTTCATGCGAAATTCGTTTTGACGCGGTCCTGCGCCTCCACCGAACCTAAAAAGTAAATGGAAATTTGAACAGAAGGACACAAAGAGCACAAGGCAAGTCACTTGCGGAAAAAATCACGCATCGGATGATCTCACCCGGCAGGTGAGCGGGCGTGGAGTCACAAACCGTTCTTTTGGTGACCTTTGTGGCCTTCTGTTCAAATTCATTCCGGAATTCAGGCTGAATGGCCGGAACAGCCGTCCGATGCGGGTTTACTTTTTCACCGGCGGTCCTTGGATGATTCCCGCATCGCGCAGGGCGGCGGCGCGTTCAGCTTTCCGGCGGTTCACGGGGTCCTGAATGGCGGCGGTGGCGGCGGCGCGGGCTTCGGCGGTGGCGCTGTCGGCGGCGAGGCTGAGAAGAACGCTGTCGGCCATCAGCGGATCGGGGAGGGAAAGCGCAAAGGCCCGCGCGGTGGCGGGATCGCGGTTCTGCCAGGATTGAGCCAGCGATTTTGCGGCGGCGTCCAAAGCGTCGCCGCCGGCTCCCTGGGCACTGGCGCGCTCGATCACGGCGGCGGCGGCCCGGGCGTCGTGGTGGTAAATACCGGCCAGCCACGGCAGCTGCTCCGCCGCCGGACGGGTGGTGAGAAAAGCGGCGTTCTCCGGTTCCGCCCACACTTTGGGATCGGCTTTGGCCATGGCGGCGGTCTGGTCCGCCGCCGGAGCGGTGCGCAGCCAGGCCAGCCAGCCTTGAGGATCAAGACGGCTCCACTTTTCACCCAGCGCCGTCAGCGCGGATCCGCGCAGGGCTCCGGGCGGCAGGGATTCCACCTCCTTCGTTTCGACCGCCCATTTATCCCAAACCTGTTGCGACCAGACCTTGGCCATCCTCTCCTGGACGGCGGGATCGCTGACCGTGGCGGCCAGTTGGGCCAATTCGCCCACCGTCCGCCGGGACCCGCCCAAAGCCCCGGTCAGCAGCCGTGCCTGATTTTCCGGCGGCATTCCGGGAATAGCCGTCAGCAGACTGGCCACCGGAACCGTGGACATGGACAGAGAGATTCTTCCCGCGAGTTCCCGGCTGTCCTCCAGGGCCGGCAGTTTCGCCAGCCACGTCATGGCGGCGGCGGGATCCGCTTTGGCCAGCTGTCCGCAGGCCATCAGGAACGCCCCGTCGTCCCCTGCCGCCGGTGAGGGGTGGGCGGTCAGCCAGCGCCGGACCACGTCCGGGGTGGCGGAGAACATGGCGGAAAATGCGCCGTGTTTCCGCTGCGGCTCCGGAAGCCCTTCCAGCCAGGCGAACACCGGGTCCGGTTCCTCATTGACCCGGTCCAGCAGCACGGAGGCGGTCTCCCACTTTTCGGAATCCTCCAGCTTTTTCCATGTTTCGGCGGCACCGGTGAAGGAACGGGCGGCCAGGGTCTGGAGCGCGGACATCAGGACGCCGCTGCGCGCTCCGCCTTTTAAAGGCATGTCCGGGCCGTTCAGCAGGGCCAGCACCTCCTCCGGACGGTCCACGGCCAGAATGGTGAGCATTCTCCCCAGAAACTCATCCCGGGTCCGGGACGGCGGCAGGGCCTCCGCCAGCAGGAGCATGCGGTCGGGGTCGCGCTGGATGACTTTCGCCAGCTCCAGCGAAAGGTGCATTTCCAGATCCTTGGACAGCAGCCGGGTACTCACGGCGCGCGTGGTCTGATCCAGCAGATTCAGCAGGTCCCTGTCCCTCGCCAAGGCCAGCGCCAGCGAGCGCAGATTCTCCGGCGGCAGGCTGGAAAGCTGATCCATCAGGGCGATGAGGAATTTCTCGGCATCCTGCGGCGTGGCGTCAAAAGCCGCCTCCCGGATCCGTTCCAGCATCGCCCGCAGCGGGCCGGGACCGTCCGCCTCCGCCAGGGAAACCGTGATGCCGTTCAGCGTCAGCACCCCGCCGGCCGCCGCTCCGCCGCCCTCCGCCGCCGGGCGGAACAGCAGCCGCACGGCGGAGCGGACCGACGGCTGGGCCTGCCAGAAAGGCGCGGTGAACCAGCCGGCGGTGACGGCTCCGGCGGCCATCACCGACCGGAGAATGAGACCTGTTTTTGTCATGGGGTGGAGGGGGTGGAGTCCAGAAGCCGCCGCGCCTCCTGAACCGCCACCGGGTCCTGAAGCGTCCGTGCCCAGGCGGTCGCGGCGGCGGGATCGCCAACGGCCTGGTTCTGAATGAGCGCCAGAGCGGCGGCATCGCGGGCGGCGCCGGGAGCCAGAGTTTCAATCCAGGCGGAAGCCGCCGCCGTGTCCGCGGCCAGCCAGTTCTGAGCGATTTTCCCATACACCGCCGCCGCCGCCGGGTCATCGGGCGGAGCGGATGACGCCGCCAGAAACCGCGCCGCCGCCACCGGGTCCGCCTGCTGTTTCCAAGCGAAACTCAGCGCCGTCTCCCCCTGCGCGGCGGGAGTCAGCGCCGAGAAAATCCCGTCAATTCCTGAAGCCGGGAGCTTGTCCACAATGCTCGTCGATTTCCCTTCCCTCACCACCCAGCGCGGCTGGTTGAGAAAAATTCCCGCTGCCGCCGACTGAAAGTCCGCCGGCAGCGCGGACAGATTCGCCGCCAGCTCCGCAGGATTCCCGGCATTCCAGCTCCGTGCCTGCCGCTGCGTCATTTTCAGTCCTTCCTCCCGGGGGAAAGTCACCCCGCCGGGCGCGAGCGCGGCCGCCTCGGCCGCCGGCAGGACAGTGAAAGCCAGTAACTGCTGCTGCGCGCTCAGACTTCCGGGCGGCTGCGATTTCAGCCAGTTTTTCGTGGTCTGCTGCGACCATCCCATGGAGGCGGTCTCGTTCAGCAGTCTGTCCTTTGCCGCCGGATCCGGGCAGAGAGTCAGGATTTCCCCCAGCTTCTCCGGAGTCAGACCGGACTGATTTTTCGCAAAATCCGCCAGCGCCCCCGCGAATTCCGCCGCCGGCACCTTCGACTGCAGCCAGCGGGCGGCCGCCGCCGGGTCCTGGCCGGCTTTCCCTTTGGCTATCGCCAAGGCCAGGGATATTTTTTCACCGCCCTCCAGCGTGGCCAGCACCGGTTCCATGCGGTCCGGAAAACGCTGGGCGAAATCCCGCAGCAGCTGCTTCCGCACTTTGGCATCCGCGTGACCGTCCGCGTATTTCAAAGCGGCCTCGGCGTCCCGGTCCATCCACGAGCCGAAGAGATTGCCCCGGATTTCATTCGTCTGCTGCTCATCGTCCCCCGGCACCTGACGCATCGCGCCCTCCGGGTCCTTTTTTACCTGACTCTTCAGCGCGAACTCCAGCAGGGTGATGGGGAAGGGCGAGCCGGGCGCGATTTCCTGCCAGCGGCTGAAGGCGTGATCCGGGTCGGACTCCATGATGCCCTGACGGATCTGGTCATGAAATTTCCCGTCCCCCGCCGCCAGCGCCGCCGCCGGATCGCGGTGCGCCCATTGCCGCAGCACATTTCCTTTTTTCTCCTCATCGTCCCCCATCGCCGCCAGCGCGCCCCCGGGATCCATCGCCGTCCAGCGCTCGATGACGGCTCCCATGGCGGTCATGCGGATGACCCGGTGGGGATGCTTCTCCAGAATTTTGAGCCACTTTCCGCAGGTCTCCGCATCCGCTGTTTTCAGCGCCTCCACCAGCGCCAGGCCCTGACCGACGGGATCGCGCATGGCCATCAGGTCCTCCATGGAAAAAACCACCGCTTTCCCGGTCCGCCTTCCGTCCTCCCCGTTTCCGGTATTTATCAGACTGTCCATCCCGCCGCGTTTTCCGCCCTGGCCGGGGCGGGGCTTCGCGTCCGATGCCCGCACCAGCGCCGCCCAGCGGTCCTGCAGCAGCGGTTTGGGGTGGAAATGCGCATACGCCGCCCAGCCCGCCGCGAAAAGTCCGGTCAGCAGAACCGCCCGCCATGTCCAGCGGCCCAGAAAGCGGAGGCATTTTTTGCGCATTTCAGAAAAACGCTACTGACAATCCGCGCGGTTGTCAGTAGCGTTTTATCCCCGGGCCTGGAAATCCATCGTCCCCGCCGCCAAAAAGTCTTTCTCCGGAGTCGTCCGGCTTGTTTGGCGCGGGAAATTTTAGTGGCGTGATGACCGTCAGGCGAAGGCCGGGAGTTCCCGGCAGGCAGCTTCAGAGCAGCAGTTCCGCGATCTGGACCGCATTCAGGGCGGCGCCTTTGAGGAGCTGATCGCCGACGACCCAGAAGGCGAGGCCGTTCTCCATGGCGCAGTCCTCACGGAGGCGGCCGACGGCGCAGTTGTCGCGGCCGGCGATGTCGAGGGCCAGAGGATACTGTTTGGCGGCGGGATCGTCGATGACGTCGAGTCCGGCGGCTTTCTCCAGCACCGCGCGGGCGGCGGCGGCGGTGACGGGTTTTTCGAATTCGGCGCTGATGGCGATGCTGTGGCTGCGGAAAACCGGGATGCGCACGCAGGTGACGCTGGCTTTGAAGTCCGCGTGATGCATGATTTTGCGCCCTTCGTTCTCCATTTTCATCTCCTCCTTCGTGTAACCGGAGTCGAGGAAGGAATCCACATGGGGCAGGGCATTGAAGGCGATCTGGTGCGGATAAACCTGGGGTGGAGTGGCCAGTTTGGCGTCATCCCAGGCCCGTTCCTCCGCCGCCCACGCGCGGGACTGCGCGGCGAGTTCCTCAATGGCCTGGGCCCCGGTGCCGCTGACGGCCTGGTAGGTGCTGGCGAAAACGCGTTTCACGCCGAAGGCCTGATGCAGCGGGTACAGCGCCATGAGGGCGATGGCCGTGCTGCAGTTGGGGTTGGCGATGATGCCTTTATGATTTTTGGCGTCGGCGGCGTTGATCTCGGGCACCACGAGCGGAACGCTGTCGTCCATGCGGAAGGCGGAGGAATTGTCCACCACCACGGCTCCGGCTTTGACCGCGTGGGGGGCAAAATCGCGGGAAATGCCGCCGCCCGCGCTGAAAAGAGCGATATCCACGCCTTCAAAGCTCTCCGGCGTCAGTTCCTTGATTGTGTGCTCTTCGCCCCGGAAGGTGAGTTTTTTACCGGCGCTGCGGGCACTGGCAAGAAGCGTGAGCCGGCCGACGGGAAAATTCCGGCGTTCCAGGCAACGGAGCATTTCGATGCCGACGGCACCGGTGGCTCCTACGATGGCAATGTGTGGGGAGGGCATGGGGAAGAGAAATTTGAACAGAAGGGCGCGAAGGACAGGAAGAGAGAAGAAGAATCCGGGGAGTGGCGGAGGCTGCGGAGGACCCGGATCTCACGAAGGACACGGACAGGAAAAGCTTTCCGGCAAAGTCGGTCTTGGGAAATTACCGCCGGATGCCGACGGCCAGCCGCTGGCTGGAAATATTCCTTCAGATTCTCACCCTGCCTTGAATGCTTTCTGTCCTTGGTGCCCTTCTGTTCAAATCCTGAGTCCCGCCCGTCCACCGCTCCGGTAAAACAAAAAAGCCCTCCGCCCCTCGAAA
This sequence comes from Verrucomicrobiota bacterium, assembly GCA_040386695.1. Taxonomy (GTDB): domain Bacteria; phylum Verrucomicrobiota; class Verrucomicrobiia; order Verrucomicrobiales; family V1-33; genus CAIZWU01. The sequence goes on along the minus strand of JAZKFB010000017.1, from coordinate 119,012 downwards.
GGGGACAGAGGGCGGAAAGGAGCAGGGTCTGGAAGTTAGACCTTCTTTTTCAGGAAGGGCAGGCCGGTGCGCTCATTTTCCACGACGGTGTAACCTTCAGGAAGCTCCTTGGCGGCGTCTTTGGCGTCGCCGGAGAAGTAAAAGAGGCGGGTCACTTTGCCGTCGGCACGGGGTGTTTCGCGGATATGAAGATAGTAGGTCTTCGAGGATTTTTTGCTGACGACGCTGAAAGCCATAATTTTTGGAGCGGGTGGGCTGCGGTTGGATTTTTTAGGTTTCCGGGGGGAAAAGGAACAAGGGCGGATGGCGGTGATTAAACCAGCCCGGCACCCTTCAGGACATTGTAGGCCCCGTTCTTGTTCATGGTCTTCAACGACCGCGCCGTGAGTTTAAGTTTCACGAAAGTGTTCAGTTCGGGAACCCAGATGCGTTTTTCGCGCAGATTCGGGCTGAAGGTGCGGTTAACCTTTTTGACGTGGTTGAGACCGATACCGCCTTCTTTCTTGGCTTTACCGCTGTGGTGAATGCGGCGGCCACGGAAGGGACGGGCACCGGAGATCATGCAGACTTTGGACATAAATTTGAATCCTACTGGAAAATTGAAATACGGGGAAAGGGGCAGTGTTTTTACCTGCAAAAGGAGGACGGTCAAGGGATTTAGCCGCTTCCGGGCAAAAAGTTTCCGCGACCAGCGGGGGAATGCAGGGATACACGCACTTCTGAAGCGCGGATGAAAGCGCAAAAAGAAGCCGCAGCGGGGAGGTTCGCTGCGGCTTCAACAGGGAGCGGAAGCGGGTTTCCGGTTCCACGGTTTCCGGATGGGGTCCGGAAAATCACGGTTTTTCCTTCGACACGGGCAGGGGAGTCCGCGGCTCAGGCCGGGGGGCCAAACCAGCCGCTTTATCGATCAGCTGGAGGAATTCCCCCCGGAATCCGTCGGGGTCCGCGCCTTTGGCTCCGGCGGCGAGACCGCGCACCGTCTCCCAGGTGAGACTTCCGGCGTGGGCGCTCCCGCGCAGCAGCAGGCCGTAACCGGCGGCGGCGGCGGTCCAGCGGAAGTTCTCCCCGGCCTGCGCCCAGGCGGTGCCGGAGTCTTTGACGGGAATTTCCATCAGCTCGCTGGGGGCGGCGCCCTCCGGCTGCTGCCAGCGGAGTTTGACGGTGAGCATCTCGCCGTTCGCGGCCTCCGGCGTGAGGCTGCGGGGATCAGGGCCGGGAGCCACGGCCGGCGTCTGGTATTTTAAAGGATCCGTGCCGGGCCTGGAAACCGGCGCGCCGGTTCCGGCCGGGATGATCTCATAAAGCGCGGTCACACTGTGCCCCGCGCCGATTTCCCCGGCGTCCTTGGTGTCGTCGTTGAAATCCCGGTCGGCCAGAGCGCGGTTCTCATACCCCAGCAGGCGGTAGGCGCTGACCCGGGCGGGATTGAACTCGACCTGGATCTTCACATCTTTGGCGATGGTGACCAGAGTGCCGCTCAGCTGGCCGACCAGGGCGCGGCGGGCTTCGCTGAGGCTGTCGATGTAGGCGTAGTTCCCGTTGCCTTTGTCCGCGAGAAGCTCGGCGGTGGTGTCCTTCAGGTTGTCGCTGCCGTAGGCCAGAACGCTGAGATAAACGCCGGATTTCGCCTCCTTGGTGATCAGGGCCTCCAGACCCTCCTCACTGGTGACACCGATGTTGAAATCCCCGTCCGTGGCCAGAATGACGCGGTTCACCCCGCCTTTTAGAAATCCGCCGCGCGCCACTTCGTAAGCCGCCGTGATGCCGCCCGCGCCGTTGGTGCCGCCGCTGGAGGCCAAAGCGTCGATGGCGGCGCTGATAGCGGCGCGCTCACTGACCGGCGTGGAGGGCAGAACCACACGGCTTTCCCCGGCGTAGGTGACCAGCGCCACCCGGTCGCGGGGTTCCAGCTGCGAGAGCAGGAGCTGAAGACTTTGCTGCACCAGCGGGAGTTTGTTCGGCTGAGCCATGGAGCCGGAGGTGTCGACCAGGAACACCAGATTCGCGGCCGGCCGTTCGGCGGCGGCCATGGTTTTGCCTTTCAGCGCCACCCGCACCAGCCGGTGATCCGCCGCCCACGGCGCGGAGGCGGTCTCCACATGCACGGCGAAGGGTTTGCCGTCCGCCGGCGGCGCGTCATCCATCGGGAAATAATTGATCAGCTCCTCCAGCCGCACGGCGGCGGGCGGGCGCTGACCCTCATTGAGATGCCGCCGCACGATGGCGTAGGAGGCCGTGTCCACGTCGATGCTGAAAGTGCTCAGCGGCTGGACGGCGGGACTGAGGAATTTGTTTTCCGGAAGGCCGCGGTAGGATTCCGCCGTGGTTTTTTCACCGGCTTTGCCGCTTTCATGATAATAAGCATCCGCCGCCGCTGTCAGCGCGGGGTCCGCGGAGCTGTAAACCGGCCGGTTCAGATCCGTGAAATCATCCGGCCGCTCCGGCCAGTCCTGCACGGTTTCCGCTGAATTCTTATCCGCCGCCGGCACCCGCGCCGTGCCGGGGACGGCGGTTTCCCACAGTCGGTCAATATCATTCAGCATCTTCAGCCGGGTATGGTCCCGGGCCGTGCGCACGTAACTGTTCACATCCCGCTGGGTTCTTTCAAGCTGGCGGCGGGCGGCGGTATTGGTGGGATCCAAAGCCAGAAGCTCGTTGAACTGCTCCTCCGCCTTGCTGAACTGGCCTAAATCGTAATACCCGAGACCGGTTCTGAAAAGACGGGTCACTTCAGCATTCTTTTTTGAAGTTCTGGCGCCGGGTTCGGACGGAATTTCCGCCACTTCCGGAGCGGTATCCGTGCTGTCCAGCCGGCTGCGCTCCAGTTCTCTTTGGGCGGCGGTGTTCCCGGGTTCGAGGGCCAGCACCTGTTTAAAGTAAGCCTGCGCCTGTTTGAATTCCCCAAGGTCAAAATAACCAAGACCGATCCGGAAAAGGCGCGTTGTCTCCTCATGGCGGGTTTTGGCGGATTCGGATTCAGACCCGGCCGGATTCCGGGCCATGGTGACCTGGCGGCGGTTTTGAGCGAGAACGCCAATCATCACCGCCAAACCCGCCGCCGCCGCCAAAGCGGGCATCCACAGGGAAAGCCGGCGCGGCGCTGGTTTGGCGGCGGTGGCTTCAAGCGTCCGGCGGGCTTCCGGGCTTAACTGAAGCGGCGGATTTTCCGGATTCCGCAGCCGGGATCCGAGCATTTGGCAGAAAGCGCGCGTGGCTTCGGCCTCGGAGAGAAGCGCCGGATCGCGGGTGAGGTCCGCCTGCATGTCAGGCTGACCGGAAGCGGGGATTTCATCCAGCGCCCAGGCGGTCAGCCGGGCGGCGGCGCTTTGGTCGGTGGTGGGTTCGGCGGGGGATTTCATGGCGGCGGTGGAGTTTTTTGGGTTTTGAAAGCGGGGCCGGGCAGGCCGGGGCGGGCCGGGCAGTTGCCTGGCGGCATCCTTCCGGAGAGAGGAGGAGCGTGAGGGCGTGCGGAACGGCGTGAAGGGTCCGGAAGGGCAGAACGGAAAGGACGGCGTGGATTCCTTTAACAGGAAATCGGGGACAGCGGCCCGGCGTTCTCCAGCCGCCGCCAGTCCTGGCGGAGGGTGGCCACGGCCTGGTGCAGGAGCCAGCCGACGTTGGCGGTGGAGAGGCCGGTGGCGGTGGCGATGTCGCGGTAGGCGAGGCCGGTTTCGAATTTCAGCCGCACCACCTCCTGCTGGATTTCGGGAAGCGCGGTGATCAGCCGGCGGAGGGCGCGGGCGGTTTCCTTCTCGGCAAGCGCCTCATCGGGAGCGGATTCGGGCGAAACGGTTTCGGTGACGGCGGACGCGGCGGAGGGATCGGCGGGGAATTCCATGAGGGGATGGCGTGAGGATTTCCGCCGGAGATCCGTCAGGACATTCCGGCAGGTGGTGAAAAGCCAGGGGGCCAGCGATTCCACGTCCCCCGCCGGCCCGTGCCGGAGAAAGCGCAGCATCGTCTCCTGCACCGCGTCCTGGGCCATGCCGTGATCGCCGCAGCGCACCACGGCATAACCGAGCAGAGGACGCTCGTATCGGGCGAGCACAGGGTCGAGGCGGTCAGCGGGGGAGGGCATGGCGTTCTTTCCCAGCATCACGGAGCCCGCCGGAAATCCCTGGAAAAATTCCACGATTTCCGGAATGGCCGGTTTCCCCCTCCCGCAGTGCCCGGGCACAGGCTTTCCGGAAATGGCGGCCGGCGCCCGCCGGAAGGAGGCCGGCTCAGGATAACGCTTTCATCCAGAACGTCAGCCACTTCGGAGACTCCTCCGCCCCGCCGGTCTCCTTCCAGGTGAACTGCGTGCGGAGCGTGGTTTTCTGAAAACCGCGTTTTCCCCAGAAAACGTCCAGCGGCACGTAATCCGCGGGCCGCGCCGGATGATCAGCCGGCCGGTCCACGGCGCAGAACGCGGCGTGGCGGATGCCGGGCAGGGAGCGGGCGAAACGCTCGCGTTCCTCAAAAAACCGGACGCCGATGCCGCGCCCGCGCCAGGCGGGGAGGAGCACGCTTTCCCCGAAATAAAACACGCTGTCCGGATCCATGCCGGCGGCGGGGAAGGGCGCTTTGACCTCGGCGGTCTCGTCGCGCAGCGGGATGCCGGTGGAGATGCCGACGACTTCACCGCCGGCTTTGGCGACGACAAACAGGCTGTCCGGATGGCTGCTGTAGGTCAGCAGGTAATCGCGCTCATAGGCGTCGTCACCGGCGTAAAGATAGGGCCATTCCCGGAACACGGCGATGCGCAGGCGCGCGGCGTCGGCAATGAACGGCTGGATGGCGCCGCCGGTGTGGCATTCAAGGGTGATGCCGGCGGGCGGACCGGAACGGGCGGCGGAGGCCCCGGGGGGTTCGTTCTCACTCATCGGAGGCAATGGCATGGCGGCGGATGGCGCGGCGGAAGACCCAATCGCAGGCCGCTCCGGTGATCATCAGAAAAAGCAGCCAGACGGTGAAATACCCGTAGGATCTGGCGATGGCGGAGACGACTCCGATGGCCAGCGCGCTGCCCAGCCCGAGGATCATGGTGAGACAGCCCAGCCCCATGCTTTTGCTGTCCGCCTGGGTTTCGGAAAAGGGCAGGAACGGCGAGTTCACGGAGGGCAGCAGGCTGATGACGTGGGCCACGATCAGCCCCGGCAGCAGCAGGAGGAGCACGGAGGCATCCCGGGAAATCACCAGCAGCAGCACCGACCACACCACCACCACCGGCAGCACCACCAGCACCATCGCCGCTTTCCTCGCGCCGAAAAACAGAGCCGCCGGAGAGGTCAGCGGGGCGAAGCGGAACAGCTCCGCCCCCCGGTATTCCTCGGAATAACGCAGCAGACTCACGGCGGTCAGGGGAATGATGCCCAGGAATCCGGCCACCGCGCCCCCGGCGAATCCCGAGGAATCGCCGCGCGTGCCGATGCTGAAAATAATCGGATAGAGGATGAACTGGGCGATCTGGGGGTAAACCCGCAGTTTGACATCGCGGGCGCGGGTCAGCTGCACGGCGGTGAGCAGGAAGCCGATGCGCTCCACGGGATCCCGCAGCCACCAGCGCATGCCCGGCAGGTGCGCCAGCCGCTCCGCCCAGCGCTTTTTGCCGCCGGTCACGGGGCCGGGGGAGGAGGTGTGCTCGTTCAGCGTGACCACCGCCTCCTCATAAGTTCCCGCGAGCCTGACAAAAGCCAGCCAGGTGATCAGGGCCGTGAGCCCCAGGGCCAGTCCCGCCCCGGCCAGCAGCGGCGGGGTGGGCTGAAGCGTCACCGCCAGCGTGTCTAGGGCGCCGAACCACGCCGGCGGCAGAGCCATCAGCCACGGGCTGGTGTCCCAGTGCACAAAATCCGTGGTCCGCATCAGGCGCGGGGCCAGCTGGCTGCCCAGCATCAGGAACATGGCCATGAGCACCTGCGAGATGGTGATAAGGCTCTGGAGCCGCGCCTGACCGAACAGTTTCACACAGAGCTGGAACGCCAGCACCACCGCGCCGACACAGAACAGGGCCTCCAGGGCCACCGAGAAAATGTGGGCCGGAACATAACGCCACGATCCGCCGCCCCTGAGAGGCGAGGCGATCATGATCACCGTGTTCAGCGCCAGCGCCAGGCTCACCGTCTGGACAAACAGCACCCGGACTTTGGCGATGAGAATCAGCCGCGCCGGGACCGGACGGTGCAGGAGAATATCGGATTCCTGATCATTGAAAAGCAGCGTGCCGCAGGCCGAGGCCATGGCCATGCCCGCCAGCATCAGGGTCATGGCATGGGGCATGGTGGCGAAAACCATGGGCGGCACCTTCATGGCCGCGAAGGGCAGCAGGGCCATGCCGATCAGGATATAAAGCAGCAGCGGCACATACTTCCGGGCCATGATCGTGCTTTTGGCGGCGCTCTGGTTCCGCAGCGTCTGCCGTCCGCGCCAGTAGAGAGCGGTGAAAAGCCGGTAAAGCGCGGCCCGCTGAAGTTTCTCCACCTCCTTCGGCGTTCCCGTGCCTGACCGTGGTCCGGTTCCCGTGCCGGCGCTCATGCTTCAAAGGTTTTCGCAAAGGCCTCGGCGCGCTCGCGGAGCTGATCACCGCCCGTCAGCCGGGTGAAAATCTCCTCCAGCGGAATGCCGCCGTGCGCGGCCATCAGGGCGTCCGGCGCGCCATCCAGCGCGAGCACCCCCTGGTTGATGATGACCACCCGGTCGCAGACCCGCTCCACCACATCCAGAATGTGGGAGCTGTAAACCACCGTCCGTCCCTGTTTGGCCAGCGTCTGGATCAGCGCCTTGAAACCGACGGCCGCATTCGCGTCCAGACCGTCCAGCGGCTCGTCGAAAAGAATCACCGGCGGATTGTGCAGCAGCGAGGAGATGATCACCACCTTGCGCCTCATGCCCTTGCTGTAGGCTCCCAGCAGCTTGTCCGTCAGAGTGTCCCACGTGAGCTCGAAAAACTGGATGAACTCCCGGATGCGGGCGTCCGCCTGATGACTTTCCAGGCCATACAGCGCGGCCACCATGCGCAAATACTCCAAGCCCGTCAGGGATTCATAGAGCGCCCCGCTTTCCGGCACAAACCCCACACTGCGCTTCACCGCCAGCGGATCCGTCAGCAGATCGTGCCCGGCGATCACGGCCGTGCCCGAAGTCGGCCGCAGCATGCCCGTCAGCATCTTCAGCGTCGTCGATTTCCCGGCTCCGTTGGGTCCCAGAAAACCAACAATCTGCCCGCCCGGAATCTCCAGCGACAGCCGGTCCACCGCCGGCTTCCCGGCAAAGACCTTGGTGAGTTCACGAAGCGAGATCATAGATTTGATGTTTTTACACCGTTTTTACCGGGTGAATCCGGAAAATTGTGCGGTTAAAACGGTGATTTTGCTTGATTTGAGCACAAGCGCTGAGCACAGTTAGGAATCATGGAGGGCGTTTATCTTCGGGGGAAAACATACTGGTTCCGCTTCAGGCCGGCCGAAAAGGCGGCGCAGGTTCGGATCAATCTGCGCACCGGCGACGAAATGGAGGCTATTGCCGCCGCCCGCAAAATCAAGGCTCGTCCTCACGCCCACACCGCCACCGGAAGTCTGACGGAGTGGATCGGGAAATACATAGCCCACAAAAAAAGGAAGGGATGCACTGAGTGGTGGATGCAAAACCTGCGGCTCTGCCTGGAGGAGGCCGCGGAATATTTCGATCCGTCACCCCGGCGCGTGACACAGGCGCAGGCGCGGGCGTGGCAGGAGGGAATCACCTCCGGGGACCGGTATTACAAGCACCGGAAAACCCCGACGAAGAAGCCGCCGGTGAACGCCAGGACGGCGGCAACCTACGCGGCATGGGTGAAGCCGTTTTTCGTGTGGCTGATTCAGGAGGGGGTTATTCTGAAGAGCCCCTTCGAGGGAATCGAGGTTCCGAAAACTTCGCCGGCGCTGCGGAAGGTCTTCCTGAGCAGGGAGCAGGCACTGCTGGCGCTCAACGCGCGCACGGCGGTTGACGGGAAAAAGGCGGTGGAGCTGAGGTTCTGCCTCTTTGCCGCGCTTCATGCGGGCCTCCGGAAAGCCGAGGTGATCGCCTGCCGGCCGAAGTGGTTTGATCTGGAGGCGGGGCTGCTGCACATCCAGAACGAGGAGGATTTTCTGATCAAGGACCGGGAGAACCGCACCGTGCCGCTGACCCCGGAGTTTCTGGCCTTTCTCAAGGAATACGGTCTGCGCTCGCCCTACATGCTCGCGCCCGACGCCGTGAAGGGCAGGGGACCTTACCGGTTCAACTTCAAATACTGGTTTGACTCGCACATGCTGGCCCTGGGGCTGGAGGAATTCACCTTCCACGATCTGCGGCGGACGTTCGCCAGTCTGCTGGTTTCCTCCGGAGTGAGCTGCTACAAGGTGGCCAAATGGCTGGGGGATGGCATTGAGATCGTCGAGCGGCACTACGGCCACCTGATCGCCAATGACAGCGACATCAACCGCTCATGGTCGCAGCCGAGCCGCGCCACCGTTTCCGATGAGTCCATGCGGAAGGCGGCGGAAGGGCTGCCGGATTTGATGGGGTAGATTTGATCGGAGAAAAGCGAATTCAAAAATAAGTAAAATTCCGCATTCTTTTAAAAAATACGCGAATGCGGATTGACCAATATCTTGTGTTTCGGAAGCTCTTAGCGCGCACCAGGTGGGGCTTTTAGTTCAAATCAACGTATCCAGATGTGTTGATTTGATAATATTTTTCGGTCGAATTTTGGAATTGCCTCTTGAGGGACTTAAATAATTAAGGCAAGTTTCCCTCGTGCTGAATTTCATCGTAAAATTTGCTGCGGCTTTCCGCCGGAGCGTAAAAAGGGCCCGAAGCGCTAACTTCGGGCCCTTGAATTCGAAGCGCGGCCGAAGGATTGACGGCCGCCCCCTGAGTGGGGTGATATCTGTGGGAGACACCGTAGTATGCGGCCACAGGTCACCAGGGTCAATTGGTAATTCAATTCGAATCCCAATTTTCAACAGACCTTATGGGCGCATTCCCAACGATTTGCCGCAGATGCGGCAGCTCCGCGACGATGTCCAATGTCCGCTGGAAAGATGGCTTTCGCGTCGAGGACGAAAAGTGGTATTGCATTTGCAAGAACCCTTTGTGCCCCGGCCGCCGCCGTCATTCCTAGGACTTGGCTCTGATCATTTAGCAGCGGGTTAAACCGCCGCCCCCTGCGGCGGGGTAAAATGGCCGAGTGCGGGGGAGGCTTCCGGGTCTCCCCTTTTTCGTGTCGATTTTAGGAAATTTTCATCTGCGCGCAGATTTTACGTGCACGCAAGCTTAATTAAGCAATGATTTCTCACTCCTCGAAAAAAGGGAGTTTTTCCTTTTTATATCATCATGCCAGAAGATAACTCCCCTGCGTTACTAAATTTAAATCTTGGAGACGTTTCAAAATCACTTGAAATTGTCACTGAAAATTTTTGCAAAGCCATCGGAAGTTGTTGCAAGCCTAAATATACTGTCCAAATGGCAAAAGCCATAGGCGAGGCAAGAATCATAATTGAGCAAGCCGCCGCCACTGCCTCCGCGATTAGAGTTCATACTGATGTATATGAGGAGGATGTGCGCCGTCGAGCAAAACACAGGCGCGAGGAAGAAGATATACAACGACAATTGAATATGGAATCCATCGCCGGGACAGCTATTTTACACTTAAACGCGGATGCTAAACCGGAGGCAGTCAACAGTGATTGGATAACTAATTTCTTCGATAAATGCCGCATAGTTTCTGATTCTGAAATGCAGGATCTCTGGGCGCGAGTGCTCGCCGGTGAGGCAAACTCACCAGGCTCTTTTTCGAAAAGGACTATAAATTTTATATCTGAACTAGAGAAATCAGATGCAGAACTCATATCTAAAATTTTCGGGTTTTGCTTAACCGTCGGCGAAGAAGTTACTCTTGCGATTTTCAATTGGCAAGATCCTATTTATACAAATAACAAGGTTGCCTTCGGTTCATTAATTTACTTGGAAAGCATTGGCGTTTTAAGCTTTAACCAGCAAAAATTCGCCCTTCGCTTTAGTGCCCCAGTGATTCCAGTGCGATATTTTGATAAAACTTTAAATTTGGAACGCCCTGATACTAATTTTAGTCAACTTGAAATGGGCTCCGCATTGCTGACTAATACTGGCAGAGAACTTGCGCAAATTAATCAATTCCTTCCTGTCGAAGGTTTCTGGGAATATCTTCAGGAAAAATGGGCGAAGTATTTGCCAAAAAAACAAGAGGATGCAGCTCCCGCGTCGCAATCCTGAAGTTCCTGCCCGCTCCGCTGCAAAGCGTCTTGAATCGACGGCCTTAATCTCACATTATCGCGGGAATGAGGGTTTCATGTCGGTAATGGTGGCGGCCCGCTCCGCTTTTTTGGCGTAGCCCGCACCAGGACGATTATCCGCAGGCTGAAGTGGAGATTTCTCACCGGCAACCAGACGCTATGCAGGCGCGCGTCCAGTTCCGGAATTCCAGCCAAAAAGAGGGCGGTATCCCTTTCGATGTATCCCAGGCGATATGATTCCAGCCTCCCCCTGATTGTGGCGCGGCCCATCACTTGGATCGCATTGGGATCATGCCGATTATCCTCCTCTCTCTGAAGGTAAATTCCGAAGTCGGGAGCCTGCCAAATTTTGAAAAATGCCTTGTCCCGTCCTTCGAAAGACCCTCCGGCCACGTCCTCATGGTCGGAAAACTTCTTCCATTCGTCCGGCCACGTGACGCCCATCATCAGGAAATTGTCAGTCCGCCAATGCCGAAGCCGATACCAGCGACCGAGCCCTGCCTCCGCTTTATCGTCCACGGTCAGAATGCTTACTTTTTTGAGGGTGTATGCGCCTTGCCTTCTTTCGGATGGCGCGCCCCGCGACATTCTTTTGCCCCGCGCCCACATTCCCCACCCGACGAAGCAAAAAACAGCGCCTAAACCAACCACAAAAGCCGATGCATCTCTGGACGTTGGATCGCTGATGATAGTTTCTCCCAAGATGAGGGAAGCTCCCATAAAAATGGCCAGAGCTCCAAAGACCTTCAGGATGAATCCCTTCAGCTTTTTCAAAATCACGCCCCGGTTCTGCCTTAAAGTCCGTCGCCGCCCGCTTTTGCGGCCTCAATGGCGATCCTCTCCTTTTCGGCGACTTCCTTCAGGGCAAAATCCCAATACCGCAGCTCCAAGGTCACATCGGTGATGCCTGTGACCTTTGTCATAACCATCCGCTCGCCCTGAATGATTTTCTTCAAATCGTAAAGATTGTCGGATAAATCAGGCTTTACCGGGGCTCCGTATTTCTTCTCAAGCAAAGCCATTATGACGGCCTGCTCCTTTTTTCCCGCCTCGGTATTCGCCGCGCCCCCTATCGCCCATATGCAGTAAATTTTGTTCGTCGTGGGGGTAACGAGGACGAAGTATTTTTTGAGCGACCTGAACGGCTTCTCTGGCGCAAATTGAAACATCGGGGTTCCGTCTGTCAGCGCGCCTTTTCCGACGGCTTTTTTGACATCGAACGCATCCCCGAGCTTTTTTCCGAAGGCGGATTCTATTTTTTCCTGAGCCGAAGCTGCCGACAGAATCACGAAAGGGGCAAGGAGAGTCCAGAGCTTCATTGCGGAGCCATACCTTTTCGGAAAATGAAGCGCAAGACATTAAGGCCGAAAAAATAAAAGATGAATTCCCGTTGAAACACCTTGCCTTAGTGGCCCGTATCAACAAATCTAATGCTCACCCTCGCTTAATTGACGGGGGATTCACCGACCTTGTAACGCACGTCAACTACTCGCAAATGCAGCCCACACACCTGCCCGTCCTCATTATTTTCCCCCGTGCGTCGATGACGTGGGGCGTCGGAACTGCTTCAGAAGAGGCTGGCGATAAGGGGTAATCTATTTCGGTTTCTTTTTTGCAGCCGATCTGCGCTCGCTTTCAATGTCAGCACCGGGAGCCTCGGGCTTCAATGTGCCAAGAGCGATTCCTCGTAGTAATTCCGCGACACTGATACCGCGCGAATTAGCGGCAGCTTGAATAGCTGCCTTTTCCTCGGGAGTCGCGAAGAATCCGACCAATCTTTTTGATTTGTCTCTTTGGTTTGCCATGGGGTGACATATCACCCGTCTGGCGAGCTGCAATCCAATTTCACAAAAAAACAAAATTCCATCTTGACGGGTGATATACCACCTGCTTGGATGGGTGATATATCACCTTTATGAAAACACCAACCCATTCAACTTATGTTGGAACTCTGCTTCCGAGCGACTCTTGCCGTCAGCTTGGGATTCGAGCCGCAGAACGAGGTCTGAGCAAAGCTGCGCTCCTTAAGGAGCTGGTTCTTGAATTTGTTTCTGTGCCTAAGCCTTCGCCGCACAACGCCCCCAAAGCTCCCGCCCGCCGCAAAACCCGCACTCAGGAGGCCGCGTGATGAAGCCGCCCGTCAAAAAACCTGACTGCCGGGCCCGTCAGATCCCGCCGCCCCGCATCCTCTCCCTGATGGACGTGGAGCGCAAGCTCGGGCAACAGATCACGGATGACGCCATTGCCGCTGGCTGGCTCAAGCACCGCTGCGAAAAAGTAACCTCCGTCCGCCAGAAACCCCGCCGGCTGTTCGCGCTGGATGACGTGGAAGCCGTTGAGGACCGCATTCTCTGCGGTGAATATCCTCAACCGAAAGGCGGTGCCACATCATGACCACCGCCATTCTTTCCGGCCTCTTTCACGGCGCGCTGTTTGCCCTCGCCGGATACGGCGTCTGGCTCCTCGTCCGCCGCTGGGTGCTGCTGCTGGCGCTCGCGCTGATCTTCCGGCACCCGAAGACGGAGGAGGATCACGAATACGAAATGCGGAACGGATGGCCGGTTCAGGCTCCTGAAACCGATTCCTCCAGGCTGACCGGCTGGCTCCTCGTGCTGGTGCTGGTTTCCGGATTCGTCTTTTTCCTCGCGCTGATCATCGAGACCTCCGCGCGGGTCTGAAATTTTGGATGCGGCGGCGCGGCTCGTAACCGCGTCGGTCTGGATGCAGCCGGGAGTAATTACCCGGGGCTCCGGAATCTGGGTCGCTCCCTACCGTGTCCGCCCAATCCCCCCGTTCCCGGCGTGCCGGGAAGCTCAGATCCGGCGGCGGACCGGATCAGGAGACACCGAGCCTCAAAAGTGGTGCGACAGCCGGAGAGACGGCCACTCGCCATCACTATACCCGCCCGGCGGGGCAAACCCCTCCCGCCGGGCAAATTTCCCAACCACCTCACCACCATGGAAACTCTCTGTCCCATCTGCTCCATCAGTCACTGGTCCGAACGCGGCCACGGTCCCTGCCCGTCGTGCCAGGATGAGCGCGGCGGGATTTATCCGCTCCAGCCCGAGGCCCCCTTCACGATCTGGGCGCGCCCGCCTGAAACCATCACCCGGATCACCCCGTTCAAAGGCGGCGCGATCTGGCAGTTCACGGTCCTCTACCGGATCATTCTCTCATCCTTCGGGAGACGCCATTCCCTAATGGTGCCGTTCGGACCCGTTCCGAATTCCTACTTCCCCGCCCGGCGGGCGGACTGAAAAACGGCGAAAACCACAACACAAAAGTCAGCACTATGTCCACGAATAACCAAGAACACACGCCTGAGCCCTGGACTCAGGATCTTGATTACGTCGAATCCGAGCGCGGAATTGTCGCCAGAGCGAGCGCCCCGGGCCTATATCCCGAGCGCTGGCAGGCTCACGCCAACGCCGCCCGAATCGTCGCCTGCGTCAACGCCTGCACCGGGATCAATCCGGAGGCGGTGCCTGATATGCTGGCGGCGCTCCATGAGGGGCGGCGAGCCATCGGTGATCATTTTGCGCCAAATGACTGCTACGCCACCGGCCCGCTTACTGGGAATGAATATCGCGATCTGGTTGAATGCCCGGCCTGCTCATTCATCCGGATGCATGATGCCGCCATCGCCAAAGCGGAAGGGGGTGCCGCATGAGCGCGCCAATCAACGATGGCGGGGCGGCCTTCCCCGCACCGGACGATTACCGCCAGGACGGAACGCCGGTTTACGGGCCTAAGAATCTCGACGGAATGACCCTCCGCGACTGGTTCGCCGGAAAGGCATTGCAGGGCCAGCTGTCCAACGATGTAACCTACAGCTACGAGTGGATCAATGACGCCGGTGAAATAATGTTCTGCTCCGCAGGATCTCACCCGGCTGGCGGAGGCGGCTGGAGGATAAACGAAACGTCGTCTCAGCGGTTTGCCCGCAGCTGCTACGGCTACGCCGACGCCATGCTGGAAGCGCGGAAAGGAGGCGCTGCTTGAAAACCAGCGACTCCATCACCGCCATCGCCGCGGCGGTCCACGCCGTCCAGAGCGTCGGCCTCACCGCCGTCGCCAAGGCGAAGAACAGCCAGACGAATTCCAAATACGCCAAACTGTCGGAAATCATCCTGACGGTCATTCCGGAAATCACCCGCAACGGCATGGCCCTGATGCAGCCGCTCGGGCCCTGCCGCACCGAGGGCGGGAAAACCTTCCGTTCCATCACCACCCGGCTCCAGCACTCCTCCGGCGAGTTCATGGCGGCGGCGGCGGAGTTCGAGCTGCCCGCCCCGCCGAAAAGCGGTCAGGGAAAGGACATCCTGAACGCCAGCCAGACGGACGGCGTGGTCATCACCTACGGCCGCCGGTATGCCCTGCTGAGCTTCCTGGGCATCGCCACCGGTGACGACGACGACGCCCAGAAGCTGGAGGACAAGCTTCACAGCGGCGCGCCGGAGGTGAGTTTCAAGGAATCCCCTCCCTGGCACGCCCTCGCCGGCAACCTGTGGCAGGCCGAGGAGGCTCCCTGCCACCCGGGCAAAGCCATCGACGAGCTGAGCCCGCCGGAATACAGCGCCATGCGCCGCGACCACTGGCGGGACAGCGCCGCCGTGTGCGCCAGCCTGTGGGACGATGTCCAGACCATCCTCTGGGGAATGGACCTGACCTACGAGTCCGCGCCGAAGCCGGGCCGCGGCTGGCCGGATGACTGGAGGGAATGCAGTCACGCCCAGGTCCGCGACCTCTACGCGTGGGCCAAAACCCAGGAGAAAGCCAGGGAGGGCGCGCCGTCATGATTCCCGACTTCAGCGGCTACCTCCGCCCGCCGGCCGCGCCGAAGGGTTATCATCAGATGGACGGAGCGGCCTACCATGCCTTTCCGGCTGTCAATTCCACTCTTCTGAAGCCTCCGACCCAGGCGGAGATGCTGCACGGGAAAATGCAGCCGCCGGAGGCCAGCGATTCAAAACCGGCGCTGGTGCTGGGAACGCTGACTCACGCCGTCTGCCTGGAGCCCTGGAAGTTTGGCGCGGATGAATGGGAGAAGCATTTCGCGCTGTGCCCCACCGGCGCGCTCGACACGAAAGCTGCGGCCGCGGAGCGGAAACTGAATCCCGGCAAGCTGCTGGTGACTCCCGACCTGCTGGACCTCGCCGTCAGAATCCGTCATGAGGCCATTGAGACAAACCCGGACGCCATCAGATACCTGTCCTCCCCGGACGGCATGAAGGAGGCCACCGGCATTGTCTGGGATCCGGACTTCCAGTGCCCCCGGAAAATGCGCGTGGATTATCTCCCGCGGAACGGCGCCGCTTTCGGGAACTACCTGCTCGACATCAAGACCACCCGGAAGCCGCTCCATGAGTTCGAGCGCGAGGCCTGGAAACTCGGCTATTACACGCAGGCCGCCTGGTATCTCGACACCCACGAGCTGATGACCGGGCACCGCCCGGACATGTGGGTCTGGCTGGTGGTGACAAACACGGAGCCGTTCATGTCCGCACTCTACTTCATGCGGAACATCCCCCGCGGTCACGTCCTTTACAACGAGGCCAGCAAGCTGCGGCAGGCCCGCGAGCGGCTGGGGCTGGATGACAGTCCGCGCATCGGCCGACTGCCCGCATTCCTCGCCGCCGCCCGCGAGACCGAGGCCCTCCGCGCCGACGGGCTGGAACTCGATCAGACCACCATGCGCCGCGTCTGGACCGCCTACGAGCAGGCCGGAGTCCAGGAAATTTATTAACCCGAAACCAGAACAAACCAACCATGACCACCACCACCGCACCCGCGCCCTGGCGCACCACAAAACCCGCCCCCGCCGCCGTCAAGCCCGCCGCCAGAGTGGCCCCGCCGGTCGAGCTCCAGCTGATTCCCGCTGAGCCGGAAACGGAGATCGAATCCGCCGCCGAAGCCGTCAATGAGTCCCTGCTGCCGAGAGCGGACACGGCCGTTATCCTGACAGAGTTCCAGAGCAAAATTGAATCTCTCCGCAGGACGGCGGAAACGCTGAATGTGACGGACATCACCGACCTCGCGGGCCAGAAACTCGCCCGGGAAACCCGGCTCCAGATCCGCCAGATCCGCATCGCCTCCGATAAAAAGCGCGAGGGCATGGTGGACGGGATGACGAAGGAGGTCCGCCGCATCAATGCCGGATTCAAGGAAATCTGGGACGGTGCCACCCGGCTGGAAAAGCGGCTGCAGGAGCAGGAGGATTTTATCGAAATCGAAACCGCCCGGCTGGAGGATGAGCGCCGGACCGCCCGCTCCAATGAAATCCGGCCTTATCTCACCTCCTTCCCGGCCGTCGATCTGGGCAAAATCACCGAGGACGAGTATCAGGCCGTGCTGTCTGATGCGCGAGACCTGCGCGAGCTGAAGCTGGCCAGGGAAGCCAAAGAAAAGGCGGACCGGCTGGCGAAGGAAAAAGAAGAAGCCGACCAGCGGGAGCGGGACCGGCTGGAGAATGATCGGCTGCGCGATGAGGCGGCGGCACTCACTGCGCGGAATCTCGAAATCCAGCAGCGGGCGGATGCCGCCCGGAAAGAGGCGGATGAAAAGCTGCGGAGGCAGCAGGCGGAGGCCAATAGAAAGCTGGCGGAGGCAAGGAGGCAAAAACAGGAGGCTGACAAACGTGAATCGGATCGCGCCGAGGCCGAGCGCCAGCGCATCGACGCCGAAGCTGAAGCCGCCCGTAAAGCAGCCGCCGCGCCCGACCGGGAAAAGCTCACCGCCTTCGCGGCCGCCCTGGCCGCCCTGCCGCTGCCGCAGCTCTCGCCCGCCGCCGGTCACATCTCCGACTGGCTTTCCGCCCGGCTCCGCGTGCTCGGCGAACAGATCGCCAAGTCCGCCGCCGACCTCTGATTTCACCCCACACCCAAACCCAAACCAAACAAACCAACATCATGGCCAGAAGACCAAAACAGACCGATGAACAGAAACCCGACACCGCGCAGCCGCTGAACGAATCCGCCGGGGCCACCGCCGAAAATAGTCCACCCGAGGAAGCCGCACTTGTCGCCGCATTCGAGGCCTGGGACTCCGAGGAAATCCTCAGTCTCCAGATCAACTGGAACGAGAAGACGGAAACCCGCGAGATCGGAGTGCCGCTGACAAAAGAGGAAATCAGCCAGGCGGCCAATCTGCTGGCTGACACCGTGACGGAAATCCGCGAGCTGGAGGCGGCCAAAAAAGCGAGCGCCGACCATTATAAGGGACTCATCACGGATCAGGAGAAGATTCAGAACCGTCAGTCCGATCTGATCCGCCGGGGAACGGAGGCCAAGCCCGTGCCCTGCCGCTGGATGTGGGAGATCGCCGGCCGCGATGACACCGGCGCGTTCATCCGGGACGGGAACTACAAAACCCTGATCCGGCTGGACACCGGCGGGGTTGTGGAGACGAAGCCGATCACGGCGGACGAGCGGCAGATGGGGCTTCCGCTGGAGGAGGCGGCCGCGCCCGCGGAGGAGGAGCCCGAAATCTCCGAATCCGCTGTCGGCGCCGCTTACGACAAGGGATTTGTGGCCCGCGCCCATGGCGGACTGCTGGTCCACGAGAATCCCTATCCGGATGGAATGCCCACCTCCGAGGCGTGGAGTAAAGGCTGGGCTGATGCCGACGCCGAAACCACCAACGAGGCCGCCTGACCATCCATGAGCGCGACAGCTGCCAGCCCCCGCCCTTTGTGGCCGGAATTTCTTGAGCCCGTCCCTGTTCTTATCCAGCGGAGCACGGCGGGAGGATACCGCATGTTCCGGGAGTCCGCCATTCCGCTCCACCGGGACGATATGTTCTCCCGGTGGTGGAAGGAGAACTCCGCCGCCATGATCCGCGCGGGCTGGCAGCTCTCCATTTTCAACGGCAAGAGCCGCCTCACCCAGTGGCTGCTGATGGGCGGCGGCCTGACGCCGATCAGCGCGGAAAAGGTCGCCCGGATGGACGCGGCCCGCCAGATGTCCCTGCCGCTGGAGGAGGCCCCCCTTGTTCTGGATCCGCTCCCGGAGGCACTGGAGCGGAAGCTGCGGGATTACCAGGTCACTCCCGCCCGCCAGCTTTACCGGGCCATCACCCGCGGACCGCAGGAATGGGGATACCCCGGAGCCGTGGACCTTTCGGACATGGGCACCGGGAAAACCTACATGGCTCTCGCGGCCGCCCTGGCCACCGGGAAGGCGGTCATCGTCCTGTGCCCGGTCGTGGGCCGGGCGGGCTGGGAGCGGGCTTTCGCCCACTTTGGCGCGGACGCGCATTTCATCGGCACCTATGAGGGCCTGCGGGCGGGGAACCGGCCGCACATTGTCGAGCAGATGCTGGACGGGACCTTCCGCTGGAAACAGCACGGGGAAATCATTCTCATTCTCGATGAGGCGCAGGCCCTGCGGCACGACGAGACCCTGAACGTGCGGCTGTGCAGTGCGGCCGTGATGCAGAAAGTCCCGATCATCGTGGCCTCCGCCACCGTGGCCATTAGCCCTTTGGAGATGAGATTCGCCGGCCGCATTGTGGGCCTGCACCGGGGAGCGGATGACTGGACGCGGTTTCTGCTGGCGCACGGCTGCCGGCGGCGGACCGGCGCGGAGGGCTGGAAATGGGACGGAGAAACCCGCCACCTCGCCGCCATCCATGCCCGGCTCTTCCCCGGACGGGGCTGCCGGGTCCGGAAGGAGGATCTGGGCGCGGAGTGTCCGGAAACGGAAATCAGCGTGCTTCCCATCCAATGTGCCGCCGCATCGGAGATCGAGCGGCAGTGGAGGGAGACGCAGGACATGCTGGAGCGGCTGACAGCCCAGGGGAACGGAAACACGAAGATGATTGAACGGCAGGCGATGATGCGCATTTGGCAGGCGTCGGAGGCCGCGCTGGTCCCGGCGGTGGCCGATCTGGTCAAAGCGGACGTGCGGGACGGCCGGAGCGTCGCCCTGTTTGTCAATTTCACGGACACGCGGCAGCAGCTGAGCCGCCTTCTGAACACGAATGCCGGATTCTACGGCGGGCAGAATCTCAAACGGCGCCAGCACTGGGAGGCGGAGTTCCAGGCCGACCGCCAGCACATTCTGATCTCCAACATCGGCGCGGGCGGGGCCTCCGTGAGCCTCCACGACATCAACGGCTGGCGGCCGCGCACCGCCTACATTTTCCCGACGGACCACGTCGTGCAGATGGAGCAGGCCACCGGCCGCGTGGACCGCGTGGGCGGCAAATCCAAAAGCCTCCAGTTCATCCCGTGCGTCGCCGGGACTCTCTCCGAGCGGATGGTCCACCGCACCCGCCGGAAGATGCTGGCCATTTCCACCCTCAACAATGGCCGGGGCGGAAAGTCCCGGTTCTGATTTTATGAAAGAAAAACCTATCTTATTCAGCGCGCCAATGATCCGGGCCATTCTGGGCGGGCGAAAGACTCAGACGCGGCGGATCGCCAAGCTGGCCGATGATGGCCACGTGCGGCTGGCTCACCGCCGTTGGCACCCGGATGATCCGAACGCGGCGCTGGCTTGTCCTTACGGGCAGCCGGGAGATCGGCTCTGGGTGCGCGAGACCTGGGGCTATCGCATGAGCAGCAGATCCTATAATTCCCTCGGTCCCGGAAAGCATGGCGATGATGTCCATGTGATCCAATATAAGGCCGACGGAGCATTAATGGATTTCCCGCTCCCTCACGGATCGTCGGATCCAAAAGGGCTTCCCAGGCAGCGGCAAAGGAAGAAGGGGGAGGATGGCTATGATTACGCCGATTATCTGACCGCATACTGGAAAGCGTGGCGGCCTTCAATATTCCTGCCCCGCTGGGCCTCCCGGATCGCGCTGGAGATAGCCAGTGCGCGCCTGGAACGACTGAAGGAGATTAGCGAGGAAGACGCCATTGCCGAAGGGTGCATTCCGACTTCCGGATGGGCTCCTTCCTACAGAGATCCGGACAGCGGCTTCGGCCCTGATCCAATCTCCGCGAAGGATGAATACGCCGACCTTTGGGAATCAATCAACGGCCCCGGCTCCTGGCCTTTGAATCCGCGGGTCTGGGTCGTCGAATTCCGCAAACTGGAAGGAGGCGAGGCATGAACAAGACCGCCCATTTCCATGTCACCGGCACGCCCGCGCCGCAGCCCCGCCCGCGCATGACAAAACGCGGCCACACCTACAATCCACCGTCCGCCGACGCGTGGAAAGCCGCCGTCCGCACCGCCTGGCGCGAGTCCGGCAATCCGCCCTTCGCCCGGCACATCCGGATGCGGCTGGAGTTCTTCCTCGCCCGTCCCGCCGGTCACCTCACCAAACGCGGCGCGCTTGTCAAAGGCGCGCCGGCTCACCCCGTCGGCCGTCCCGACGTGGACAATCTCGCGAAGGCGGTGATGGACGCGCTCGGTGACGAGAAGGCGTTCCCTAACGACGCGGCCGTGATCAGCCTGAGCGCAAGCAAGGCCTACGCGGACTTCGCGGGCTGCCGGATAACCATCACTGAAAGGGACTGAATGTGGATACTGCCATCTTTAATATCCTCTCGCTTTGCAGCGGAGCCGGAATGCTCGACATCGGAATCGAGCGGGCCCTTGCCCGGCATGGAGTCCGGTCCCGGGTTGTGGCTTACAGTGAGCGGGAAGCCGCGCCGTGCGCCGTCCTCAGATCGCGTATGGAGGACAAGGGCCTGGAGCCAGCCCCTATTTGGAGCGGCTGTCTGGAGAACTTCCCGGTCAGCGGATTTCACGGACTGGTGGACGGCATCGCTGCGGGCTTCCCGTGCCAGCCCCACAGCGTCGCGGGCAAAAGGGAGGGCCGGGAGGACGACCGGAACCTCCTGCCCGCGATTCTCGGCATCGCGGACGCAGTTGGAGCTTGGGCTTTATTCCTCGAAAACGTCGCCGGGCTCAAAAAGGAATTCGATTACATCGCCGATCTCCTGCTTCAAAGGGGGTGGAATTGCGAATGGGGAACTCTCCGCGCGTCCGACACTGGAGCCGGCCACCGCCGCGACCGCTGGTTCTGCGTGGCCCACCGCCAACACCTGTCCGGGCGGGCCCAATGCGGGATTGAATCGTGGAGACGGAAAATTGCGGGCCCGGCTGACCGATCAGTGCCTGGAGCGGCGGGCGGTCTCATTCTGGCCGACAACGAGCGCGGCGATCGCGAACGACAGGGAGAGCCCGGAGAGTTTCGCGGCCCGCGCGCCGCGCACGAAGAAGGAGACGGGAGCGAACAACGGGCTTCCGCTGACGGTGGCCGCGATCAGTTTTTGGCCGACGGTCCTTGTTCCAAACGGGGGACAGAGCCGGCGGAGCGGGAGCCGGGACTCGGAGTTGCTGCTGCCCGGAGCGGCGGCGAACTGGAGCACTCCACGGGGGAGCGACGGGGAGAAGGGTGGACCCAACCAGCAATTCGGAGCGGGAGGGATTCCGCTTCCTGCGCAGGCCGCGAACTGGGCAACGCCAACCTCCAGCGAGAACAGCAACCGCACTACGAAAATTGCGCCGTCACATGGCGAGACGCACGGCATGGTGCTGGCGGGGCAGGCCTGCCAGTTTTCGCCCCCGGTCCCTCTGATCCCGCCTGGCTTGGAATCCTTGAGGCCTGCCCCTGGCTCGCTCCCGCATTACCAGATGATGCTCTGCGGTTTGCTGGGGATCGACTGGCGCCCGGAGATGCGGTGGAAACTGAATCCTCTGTTCACGGCCTGGCTGATGGGCTGGCCCCCGACCTGGTGCGTGCCCGTGCCGATATGCTCCGGATTGCCGGAAACGGCGTCGTCCCATGGCAGGCTGAATGTGCCTTCACCCAACTTCTCACCCGCGTCCTGATATGAGCGCCTTCACTCTCCACGTCGGCGACTGCCGCGAAGTCATGCGGTCCATGCCGGAATCCTCCGTGCAATGCTGCGTCACCAGTCCGCCTTATTTCGGGCTCCGGGATTACGGTGTCTCCGGACAGATCGGGCAGGAGGAATCCCCGGAGGCCTTTGTTGAAATCATGGTGGACGTTTTCCGGGAAGTCCGGCGCGTTCTCCGGCCGGATGGCACATGCTGGATGAATCTGGGTGATTCCTACGCGGGAGCGGCCGGCGGATTCCAGGGGCAAACCGGCCAGCGGGCATCACGCACATTCACGGCGCGGACAAAGGGAAGCCTGATTCCCGGAGGCCTCGCGGCAAAGCAGCTCATGGGAATGCCGTGGCGGGTCGCCCTCGCCCTGCAGGCGGACGGCTGGTGGCTGCGGCAGGACATCATCTGGTCAAAACCGAATCCGATGCCGGAAAGCGTCACCGACCGGTGCGCGAAGGCCCACGAGTATATTTTCCTGCTGACGAAATCCCCGAATTATTATTTCGATCAAAGCTCGATCGCGGAACCGTGCTCACCGAACACCCATTCCCGGATTTCTCAAAATCTGGAGGCCCAGCTCGGAAGCGAGCGGGCGAATGGTGGAGCGAAAACAAACGGCCGCATGAAGGCTGTTTTCAAAAAAGGGAAGACCGGCGCGGAGTCGGGAGGATCGAAGAATAATCCCAGCTTCGCGGCCGGGACCTGTCTCCGGGTCGATTCCCGCAACAAGCGCAGCGTGTGGACTGTGCCGTCCGCGCCCTACAAGGAGGCGCATTTCGCCACCTACCCGCCGGACCTTATCAAGCCGTGCATTCTCGCGGGCTCGCGGCCGGGGGATGTGGTCCTTGATCCATTCGGCGGCAGCGGCACGACCGGCGAAGTCGCGATCGAGCTGGGACGCCGCGCGGTGCTCATCGAGCTGAATCCGAAATACGCGGAACTTATCCGCCGCCGCACCAGCATCACCCCCGGACTTGCACTCTGATGAGCGACACCATCACCCTCACCCACGCCGAACTGGCGCAGATCATCGCTCAGGCGGTCACGGCGGCCATAGGCACCGGCAAGCGCCCGATGACGGCGGCGGAAAAGCAGCAGGCTTACCGCGACCGCCGGAAAAACGTTACCGGCGTTACCGGAAAAGTAACGCCCGACGGGGAAAGCGTTACCGGCGTTACCAAAAAAGTAACGCCACCCTCTCCCCCGCCCCTTTCCCCCACACCCCCTATCCCCACCCCCACACCCGGGGAACATACACGCGTGTGCGAGGCTCCGGAATTTCCGGATTCGGAACCTCCGGACGGAAAGGAATCCAAACCCTCCCGCTTCCCGCTTTCGCCACCGGTGGCCGCCGCCCTGCAAAAGCATTTCAACCGCCGCGCCACCACCGCCTGGAGCCCGAAGGAAACCGCCGCCGCCCGCCGTCTGCGCGCCACCGAGGCCCAGCTCCTCGCCGATCTGGAGCTTTTCGGCAAAGCGCGGGCCGCCGGGTGGGAGTTTTACCGCCGGGACACCCTCACCCTGCTCAACAACTGGCAGGCCGAGGTGGAGCGCTCCGAGGATTTCCTGAAAACCGTCAACACCCCGAAGAATGGAACCGATAGCCGAACGAATCGCCCGCCTGTCAGCCGCAATGCGGCCCCCCTCGACCCGAACCGCCCCAGCCTCAACGCCACCGCCGTCAACGGAAGTGCCGCTGATCTGGCAAAGTATGGGCGACCCGATCCTGATGAAAATGGCAAAAGCTACTGGTGACTTCGAGCGGGCCATGCGCTCCGGACAGCCGCCGCACTGGCTCACCTTCTGGGGATCGTCCGGCACCGGCAAAACCTTTCTGGCCCGGCAGCTGCACGGCATGCGCCCGGGAAAGGCCCACTGGCTGGACTGGGTCAAACTGTGCCGCCGGTTCCAGAGCCGCGAGGATTACGCCGGCCGGCTGGAGAGAGCCGCAGAGGCGCCGCTCCTGATCATCGACGACATCGGAGCCGAGCACCAGACGGCGGGCACGGTGGGACTGCTGCACGGACTGCTTCAGGCGCGGCTGGGGCGGTGGACCGTCATCACCACCAATCATTCGCCGGACCGGTGGCGGGAGGTGGACGAGCGGATTTCGTCGCGGATGATCCGCGGGGACAACCGGCACGTCTGCTGTGCGACGGTGGATTTTGCGACGCGGCGACCGATATGATTCCGGCAGGGGAAATGCACGATGACCGGCGGCAGGCTGCTGACCATGCCGCAGTGGGAGTTTACTTACACGGAGAGGCGGTGAGCAGTGGGCGGCCGGAGCGCCTTTCCTGCGCCGTTGCCGGGCGCAGGATGCCACCAGACTTTTGCCGCCCACAAAAAACCCCTCAGCCGTGAAGCCGAGGGGTCTGGAGTGAGGGACGGCGGAAGCCGGATTTGAAGCAGAGGCCTCAAACAATGAGCGCTTTTCAGCTTGGCCTCTGAATTAAATTTCTCCGGCTCAGCGCCGACGGCGGCAGGCGAGAGCGCTCAAAGACAGCAGAAGGGATGCGGAGTGGATTTCGGGGACAGCGATAAAAGTAGATCGCAAGCCATAAAGGTAAGAATGTCCGTTACCTGGGGGCGGGCTATCGGGAAATTTTATTTGATCAACCACTGTAAATTGGGGTGCAAGGCTGCTGAGATTAGCTCCGGGATATGGTTTTTTGATATCAACTGTATTAAACCCATCCGAGGCGGTCAGCGTCAGGCCCACTCCGGAAAGTGGAGTATGGTATTCGGAGGCGACGTAACTTGCACGGCCCGGACTGACGGGCCCGGCGCCCTCAGCGCGCTCCACCACCACATCGTAGGATATAGTGAATGACGAACCACGGCCTGTTCCACCGTTAAAGCCAACGCCGGAAGATTCAGAAAATTCCACTGTGGTGTAGTAATAGTCCCCCATCACACCTCCCTGAAAGTGCCCGGAGGAAAAGGCCACCACCACATCATCAGCTTCGTAAAGTATGCCTGTTCCGGTTATTGAAGAGTTCAGGACAAGAAAGTTTGAGAAGGTGTAGCGGATTCGGTCTCCGGCCGGACCGACAATAAAACTTCCGGAGGGATTGTCCGCGATGGTGGCCGCCTCAGCCTGCAGGCCGGCCAGCAGAAAAACAAGAATCAGAGGAGTTTTGGAGTGCGGGATTTTCACAGGAGGGGGAGTGAGGGATGAAGCGCTTCAACGCCGGGAGTGGCGCAATATGACGCGAATCTGATTTATCCAAAGCGGATAGAACAAACAAGCTTAAACAATATAGAGCATTTCCCTAGATGCCAAACCCGTGCCGTAGTCACTTGCCGCCTTGATGTTATGCATCAGGATTCAGAATTCCGGGCCGTCCGTCGGAAATGTCGGGCGGCTCTTCTCACGCCACCCACACCGTCGGCACCACGGCCGCCTTCTCCTGGGCCATGCACCGCCCCAGGGACATGATTCCGGAAACGATGCCGTCGATCTTCTCGCGGCTCTTTTTCTTGCTGGGCTTGATGTTCCCGGCAGCGTCCAGCTCGCAGCACACATTCCCAGCCTCCCACGCCAGCAGCGGAGAGTCCGCGTGCAGCAGGTTCCCAGCTTTCACCAGCCGCTCAAACTCCGACGTCGGCCCGGCCATGGAGACAAAGCCCTGTCCAAACTCCACCATGGTGATTCCCGCCTCCTGCAAACCCTGCACCGTCTCGCCCGCGAACATGCGGTCAAAGGCCACGTCCTGCACCTGATACCCCGGGCAGATTTCCGTGATGCGGTGGCGGATGAATCCGAAATCCGTCGTGTTCCCGGGCATCATCTCGATGAGGCCGGCGCGCTGCCAGGCGTCATACGGAACGCGGTGCTCCTTGCTCCGTCTGGGGATGTCGTCGGCCGGGCAGAAGTGCCACGCCAGCAGCGCGTGCTTTTTGACGCCCAGCACCGCGAACACCTCCTCCGGTGGAAACGTCAGCGTGAAGGCGGAAAGGTCGTTCACTTTTCCGAGGTCCAGCGCGCCGTGGCACTTCCGGCCCTTCAGTTTTTCCATCAGGTCCGCCATGTTCCCGCGCTTCCAGTCATCCGGATCCAGCCAGCGCTCGGCGGAGTTTGTCCAGACGTTGAGCTGTTTAGTGAGAAATGTTGTCAGCTTTGACGGAGTGGCCTCCACCACCTTGAGCTGCTGGCGCATGTAGTCGTAGCTTTTGATGGCGCCGAGGCCCGGGTTCGCCTTTTCCCACACGGCCGGATCCTTGAAATTCCCCTCATCCTCCTTGTCCGCCATCGCGATATAACAGAAAAAGGAATCGTCCTCCAGGGTGCCCGAAAGGACGTCCTCGCCCCGCTTGTGGGTCTCGTAGGCGAAGCTGGCCGTGTTCGTGCCGGCCGTGGAGATGTCCACCATCAGCGGCTGCTCCCGCGCGCCCATGCCGTCCTCCAGCGCGTCCCAGAGCGAGCGGTCCGGCCACTGGTGCGTTTCATCGCAGAGGGCCGCGTGGGGATTCAGGCCGTCCTGAGTCTCCGAATCCCCGGAGAGCGGCACCAGCTTTCCGTCCGTGCTCGGAAACTCCAGCAGGTTCTGTTTCTCCACGAAGCGGGCGCGGACGATCTTCGGGGAGTATTTGAGAAACTTGGTGGCGTCCGACCAGCCGAGGCGCGCCTGATCCCGCCGGGTGGCCGCGAAATAGACCTCCGCCCCGGACTCGCCGTCCATGGAAAGGAGGTAGAGCGCCAGCGCGGCCGCGAACGCCGTCTTTCCGTTTTTGCGCGGAACCCGGATCACGGCCGTCCGGAACCGGCGCAGTTTGGTGTCCTTGTGCACCCAGCCGAAAACGTTGCCGGAAATGAACTGCTGAAACGGAGCCAGCTCGAACGGCTGATTTTTGAACCGTCCCTTGTAGTGCCGCAGCAGCAGGCAGAACCGGGCGAAGATGTCACCGCGCGCCGGCTCCCACACGAAGGGAAACTCCGCCGTGCCCTGCCGCTCCAGATCCCGCAGATGCCGTTCGCAGGCCTGCCGCACAAGCTTCCCGGCGGCGGCGGTGCCCGCAATGACAGCGCGGGCGTAGGCGGTGGCCGGATCGTCTGCCGGTGCTGCGGATCGTTTCGCGGGCATGAATCACCCTCTTTCCTCCATGCTGAATTTCGCGTGGCACCGCGAACACAGCGCCATCAGGTTTGAATGGACGTAGGCCAGATGCGGCGCGGACTGGATGCTCTGCCGGTGGTGAACCTCGCGGGCGACCGGAGGGTATTCGCCGTGCCAGCCGTGGGGGTTTTCGCAGATGGGATTGCGGGACAGAAATGTCAGGCGGACCTTTTTCCAGAATGACGAATTCCGGACGTCAGCCGCTGTTTTGAGCCCGAAGGTCATCCGGCGTGTCTGCCGGTCGTAAACCTCGCGGGAGTGCGACCGGGCGGCGATGCGCGGCAGGGAATGTTTGGGCGGACGGGTGGCCATGATCAGTTCCGCTTGCTGTCGTTGACGAGGTCCTGGAACGGGTCGTCCTCTTTTTCCGTGCTCCCGAATTTGGCGCGGGCGGAGGGCGTCAGGCCAAGACTGGACAAATACGAAAAGCAATCCTTCCCGGCCTTTATCATGGTGGTCATGAGCGGGTGGGCCTTGCTGTTTCCGTGGAAATCCATCATCACCTTGCCGTCGAGCTGAATTTGAGCCTGGCAGCTTTTGTAAAGTTCGAAGGCCTCCGCCGTGTGGATGAGGAAAATTCTGTCGGCGGCATCAATAAACCCCATGGCAAGGAGATGGGAGACGGCTTCCTTCCAGAATGCCCTGCCGTGCTCGCCAAGGGTTTCAGGAGCATCGGCGATGAAGGTTCCCGCTTTCGGAGCGTCTTTGCTGGGAAGCTTTTTCGGCCCGGCGCCGCCCTGGGTGACGCGGCGGACGCGCCCCTTTGAATCATGAGTTTTCGCGGGCATGGCTGGATTTGATCAGGTCCTGGGTGAAACGGCCGAGCAGGAAAAAGGAGGTCGCGGCGGCGGCCGGCGGCAGGGCGCAGAGCACGCAGGCGCAGGCCAGAAGGTTCAGGAATCCGTCGAGGATGAGGTTCAGAATTTTCATGGGGCCTCCTGTTTCTGTTTCGCGGGAAGATTGACCTGCCACCATCCGCGCTCGCCAACCCGCTGCGCGGGAAGCTTCCCGGCGACACATAACTGGCCAACCCGCTGCTTGGTTATTCCAAGCTCTTTTGCAGCCTGACTGGTGCTGAGTCTTCTGGGCATGAGGGACAGACACCAGGTCTGTTTTCAGGGCAAGTGGCTTTCTATTCTTTCCGTCTTTTCAATCCTTTCCGTTCTTTCCGTTCTTTCTGTTTTCTGCGTAATTGGATGCGTCGGACGTTGAGCCTGCGGAGTTTTGCGGGTTTAAGGGCCGCGTGACCTTAACAGACAACGCCACGCTGAGCCTCATGGGGAGTATCGTGGCCGCCCTGATCGGAGCCATCAGAATCCTCTATACCCGGCAGGCGAAACTCTATGACGGCATGAGCGAGGCGGCCGGAAAGTGCGAGGAGGACCGCCGGACGCTGCTGGTGAAAATCGAGCGGCTTGAGGACCGCATGGGCGAATGCCCGGCGAGAAACTGTCCTCTGCGTCCCCCGCGTCCCCGCACCTTCACTGTCAAGCCGGAGGGCGGAAGCTGACCCATGGACCTCACTTTCGACAATTACTTCAATTGGCTGGTTCCGTGGGAGGGATCGGTTTTTGAAGACGTCTCCGGCGACCCCGGCGGCGCGACCAAATATGGTATCGATCGGCGGAGTCACCCGGACGTCAATATCCGCACCCTGACCAAGGCTCAGGCCAAAGCCATTTACCGGTCTGATTACTGGCTGCCGGTTTCCGCCGACAAGCTGCCCCCGCGCACCGCGTGGGCTGTGATGGACTGCGGCGTCAACTGCGGGAAGTCCCGTGCCGCCAGATGGCTGCAGGAGGCCGTGTGCGCTTCTCAGGATGGCGTCATCGGTCCGAAAACCATTGCCGCCGCCATGACCTCCAATGACGCCGGCGCAGCCGCCCGCATTCTTGATTCACGGGAAGGGCATTACCGCAATCTCGGGGACACGGCCCAGTTTTCCAAATTCCTCAAAGGCTGGCTCAACCGGAACAACGACCTCCGCGAAAAGCTGAAATAACCGGATGACCCACTCCCTTCCAACGCTCCGCGAAGCCGGACCGCCGACACCATCGGCGGTCCGTCCACGCTTCGCGCCGATCAGGAATGAGGGGAATCTTCTGAATCCCGGCGCGGATTTTCTTTCGGCCATCGGCCTGAATGTGTCGCCGCTCGGATCCAGGGTCACGGAAATCACGGCGCTGGGAGTCTCCACGGTTTTTGCATGCGTCCATTACATCGCGTCCATTGTCAGCACCCTGCCTCTGGAGCTTTACCGCACCCTGCCGAATAACTCGCGGGAGGCCGCCGTCGGTCATCCGGTCCGGCGGCTGATGAAGAGCCGCCCGAATCCCATCATGGTCTCCAGTGATGTGCGTTACGCGCTGGCCTACAATCAGGCGCTCCACGGCAACGCCTACGCCCAGCTTGTTTATGCCCGCTCCGGACGCGCCGCCGAGATTTATCCGCTGCGCACGCGCAATGTGACCATGACCACGAGGCCGGGAAACATCTTCCCGGAATTTTATGTCACCAGTGATCTGGGCGGCAGGCCCATGGATTTTAAGCACATCCTGCACCTTCGCGGAATGTCATGCGACGGCATTAAGGGGATCGGCCCTCAGTTTCTTGCCGCCAATCTCATCGGGCTGGCGCAGGCGCTGGAGGAGAACGCCAGCCGATTTTTCGCCAACGGGTCCCGGCCGGGAATGATCTACACCACGGCCCCGGGAGTGAATCTGACGGAGCCGCAGCGCGACGCCATGAAGACGCAGCTCAAGGCGGCTTATGAGGGGGTTGAGAACTTTTATAAAACGATGGTGCTGGAGGGTGGCGGCAAGATCGAGCTTGCGCGCGCCAACAACGACGCCAGCCAGTTCGAGCAGATTACCCGGCGCACACATCAGCAGATTTGCCAGTTCTTCGGCGTCCCTCCGCATAAGGTCGGAATCCTGGACAACGCCACGTTTTCCAACATCGAGCAGCAGCAGATTCAGGCCGTGCAGGACCTGTTTCTGCCGTGGTGCAAACGATGGGAGGAGGCGTTCGGCGGCGCGCTGCTGACGCCGGAGGAGCAGGACATTTACTATTTCAAGCACAAGCTCGACGGCCTGCTGCGCGGCGACATCGTCACCCGGACACAGGCCCAGTCCACTTGGCTCCAGAACGGCGTGCTCAGTATCAATGAGGTCCGCGAGATGGAGGACCGCGACCCGATCAAGGGCGGTGACGCGCACGTCCGCCAGCTCAACATGGCCGACATCAACGCGCCGACAGCCCCGCCAAAACCAGCTCAAAACGCCGCATGAAACCCGGAAGAATCACGAACATCGCGGAGATGAAAAACGGAATGCCGGAGCGTCTGCGCACGCTCTGGAACGATGCCGCCCGGCTGCCTCGTCCCAAAGCCGCCGCCGGCGAGCTGCTGCTGTATGACCGCATCGGGCATGATTACTGGGACGGTGGCGGACTCACCCACCAGTATGTGACGGACTGGCTGAAAGCTCTTCCCGCCGACTCCGCGTCCATCACCGTCCGCATCAATTCGCCGGGCGGCGACGTCTTCGAGGGTGTGGGCATCTACAATGCCCTGATCACTTGGCAGACAGCGCAGGCCGGGCGGAAAATCGAGGTCAGGATTGACGCCATCGCGGCCAGCATCGCCTCCGTGATCGCCATGGCCGGGGATGATATTGTGATCGCCGGAAACGCTATGATGATGATTCATCCGGCGTCCACGGTGACCTGGGGCACAGCGGAAAATCACCGCCAGTCCGCCACCCTCCTTGATCAGATCGACGGCACCATTCTGGCCACCTACGCCGCGCGCGCCGAGCAGGCGGAAGCCGACATTAAAGGCTGGATGGACGCGGAAACCTTCATGACGGCGGAGGAATCCGTCGCCCGCGGCTTCGCCGACCGCGCCGAAGCTTTGAAATCAAAGCCGGAACCGGCACCCGCGCCGGAGCCTGACAACCAATCCGGGGCGAGGCTTGCCGCCGCCCGGCTCCGCTCCGCGCAGATGCGGCTGAGCGGAGTTGCCGCACACCTGAGAGCCAAACGCTGACCAATAATTCAAACCCGAATCACGATGAAAAAGAAACCGCTTATCCTCCTCTCCGCCGCCGTTCTCGCGCTGGCCTTCACCGGCCCCGTCCTCATGGATATCAGCGCCCTTGCCGGTCTCCGCCGCGACATGGCCACCCTCCAGGCTCAGGCTGACAAGCTGATTGCCGATTCCTCCGCCAAGCCGGGCGGTTTCACGGAGGAGGTCAATACCCAGGTCGAAACGATCCTGAATCAGATTGACAGGCTGCGGGGCACCGAGGCTCTTCTGGAAAAGAATGCCGACAACGCCAAGCACCTGGCCAGCGTCCCGGAAGGGCAGCGTCCCGACCTCTCGCTGGAGCTGGACGGCATCAATGGCGAGGAGGCGAAGGCGATCCGCAGTTTCAGCATTGTCAAAATGATGCTCGCCAAAGTGACCGGTGATTTCAGCCGTCTGACTCCAGCGGAGCGGTATGTGCATGACATGGCGGTCTCCGAGGCGCAGGGGCGCGGCATCGACATTCAGGGTCTTGGCATTCCGGCCGCCGCCATGAAGCACATGCGTTTCCGCAACGATATGAGCGCGACAGGGGGCAGCTCCGGCAGCGAGGGCGGCAAGCTTGTGCGCACCGAATACCGGGGGATCATCCTTCCCCTCGTGGATCAGGCGGTGCTGGTCGGCATGGGCGCGACCGTTCTGGGTGACCTTCAGGGGAATCTTGAAATGCCGGTCATCACCACGCTTTCCAATTCCAGTGCGGAACCCGCCACCAAATCGGAAACCGGCAGCGCCGATGAGCTGACCGCGACCACCACCGTCAAGACGATGTCGCCCCGCCGTCTTCCCGCCGTGGTGGATGTGACAACCCAGCTTCTGCGGCAGTCCTCCACGGATGTCGAGGGTTTCATTCTGGGGGATCTCCGCCGTCAGTTCTCCGTCGTTGTGGACCGCCAGGGACTGGCTGGCTCCGGCTCGGGCCAGAACCCCACCGGTCTCCTGACCACCGCCGGAACCGGCTCTGTCGCTATCGGAACGAACGGGGGCGCTCCCACATGGGGAAAGGTTGTGGCGCTTGAGACGTCCGTGGATGTCGCCAACGCGGCAATGGGCCGTCTGGGCTACCTGACCAGCAAAAACGGCAAGGGCGTCCTGAAAACAACCCAGCGGGTTTCCGGTCAGTCCGCGATGCTCTGGGAGAATAACGAGATCAACGGCTACCATGCGGACGCCACGAATCTCATTCCCTCCAATCTCACCAAAGGGGATCTGACCACGGCTACGGCTTTGATTTTCGGAAACTGGGCTGATTTCATCCTCGGTTTCTGGGGCGGGGTGGACATCAAAGGGGTGCAGGACCGCGCGCAGGCGATCACCGGGCTCTACAGCCTCGTGATGGAGGGTTTTTACGACATTCTCGTCCGCCGCGCCGCGAGCTTCGCGCTGTGCAAGGACATGGCCAGCCTCCCGGCCTGATCAATTGGCGCACAGGGGAAACTGATGGCCGGGTGATACGTCGCCCGGCCATCGCAACCAGAACTGAAACGTGAAACTAAAATTCAAAATCACATCCGATTGTTACCGCGCGGGAGGCGTGTCCGTGTCCGCCGGCGATGTGCTGGAGGACTGCACAGGGCAGGAAATCACCGATCTGCAGAGCGCCGGCCGTGGCCACATACTGCCCGCTGAGCTGCCGCTCCCTCCTGTCGCCGCGGAGGGTGAATCCGAGCCTGAAGAAGGTGATCCGGAGAATCCCGCCGCCCCGCAGCAGCCCGTCAAAAACCCCGCGAAACCGAAGAAATAATCCCGTGTCCCGCCCCGACGCCTCCACCTGCATCTGTGTCACCCAGCCCGAAGAGGAGCCTGTCTCCCTCTTTGAGCTGAAGGCGCATCTGCGCGTGGACGGCAGCGACGAGGACAACCTCCTGTCGATGATCCTCACAGCCGCCCGGGAGCGCATCGAGCAGGAAACCCGGCGCGCCCTGATCCGCCAGCAGTGGACGGCGTATATCAAAAACGCGGGCTGCGGGAATCTGCCGGTGGAGCTGCCCCGCCCGCGCCTGATGCCGGACGGGGTGCTGCTGGAATACCGGGACACCGCCGGAGCGTGGCACGCCTCCACGGATTTCATGGTCCAGAGCGCCCGCGAGCCCGCGCTGCTCTGGATCACGGCCTCCCCCTCCGGCATCGACAGCCCGCGCAGCCCCGAGGATGCCGTTTGGCGGGTGACCTACTGGAGCGGCTACGGATCCGATTCCGCCGCCGTGCCGGGTCCGCTGAAACACGCCATCCTGCTGCTGTCCGCCCATCTTGAGAAAAACCGGGAGATTGTCAGCACCGGCGCGTCCGTCTCCGAAATCCCGAAATCCCTGGACTGGATGCTCGACCCTTGCCGGGTGCCGTGGGGAGGCGGCATCAAATGATTCCGGCCATCGGCAGAATGGACATCCGGATCACGCTCCAGCGGCCGGCCCCGGTGCCGGACGCGCAGGGCAGCGTGATCGATTCGTGGGCCGGGCTGGCGTCCGTCTGGGCCAAAGCCGAGGCCGTGCCAAGCGTGGTTACCCAGGAGGCCGCCAAAGACCGCGAGCGCCACGGGTCGCAGGACTACAGATTCACGATCCGCCATCAGTCCGCGCTGGAATCACTCACCGTCACTGACCGGATCGTCTGGCAGGGGAAACATTACGACATTCTCGCCGCCGTCCCCATGCCCGAGGGGCGGCCTGACACCATCATCATCACCGCCCGCCGCCGCGCATGACCCCCGCTCAAATCCGCATCGCCCTCAGCGGCGTCAGTTCCCCGTCCGCTCTCGGCAGGCCCGTGATTTCGCGGGGGGATGAGACGTGGATTGATGTCGCCCTTTTCATCGGGGGCGCTTCCGATCTGGAATCGCTGGACGGGCTGGAGGATCTGACTTTCGAGCTTTACGTCAGGGAAGGCGCTGATTCCGCGCTGGCGGCACTGACACTGACGCAGGCCGATCTGAATGACTCCCTGACGCTGGCGCAGTGGTCCGCCGGGACCGCCCAGCATGGACGCTTCCCGCTGACGTCGGTGCACACCAATATCGCGCTCGGCACCCGCCAGGGCGTCCTCTGGGCCGTCATTTACGGCACCATCACCGGAGGGACGCGGAGGACCTTCGGCGCGGGCGAGATTATTTTCCGCGATGTGAGCGCCGGGGCGGACGGCCCTCCGGGGGAGCTTGATCCGCTGTATCCCACGCTGGCGCAGATTTCCGCCTTCACGGAAAAGGTCAACGGCCTGACCGGTGATCCTGTGGCCACCGAGGCCGCATTGGAGCAGGAGGCGGCGGCCCGCGCCACGGCGGACAGCGTCCTGACCGATGCCCTGGGGTCGCGCGTGACGCAGGACGCCCTGAGCGCCGAACTGGCGGTGCTGGGGAATGCCGACGCGGCGATGGGGGCGGATATTTCGACGCTGCTGAATTCAGACGGGGCGAAGACCGCGCAGATCGCCGCGCTCCAGGGGGCCGTGACCGGTTTGGAGGTTGGCGACGCGTTCACGGTGGCGACGGCCGCGCTCCTGCCCGCCGCCGCCAATGCCACCGGAAAAACCCGGTATGCGTCAGTTTATGCCGATCCGGCACCGGCCAGCAACGGGAGATACTACCAGGAGAGCGGCGCGTCCGCCTGGCACTCCGTGGCGGGCGATCCCACGCAGCGGATCGCCGCCGTCGAGGTCCAGAGCGCCGGAAGCGCATCAAAACTTGTGAGCACCATCACCCTGACAACCTCCGGCGCGGATCAGTTCCTTTTCCCCCTGGTGATGGCGGGAGGCTACAACAACGGAATGGCCAGCGTGGCGCTCGGGGTGACCCCCGCCGGGCGCACGTTTTTCAAGCCGACCACCACCGCCGCCGACTACGTTTTCGATTATGCGACGCCCGCGAAAATCACGGAGCAGGGAGCCAAACTCCTCCCGCGCGTGGAAAACGGATGGGTGGAATTCCCGGCCGGCGGCAAGGTGATGATGCTTGACGTCGCCGGAGCGCCGGCCGTCATCGAGGCTGACAAAAACGGGCACTGGCGGCCCCTCCAGGGGGCAAGCTCCGGCGCGGCCACCAGCCTCTCCCCGCGCACTGTCATTACGGAGGTCATCGGCAAGTTCGCCGCCGTGTATGGCTACGGGCAATCCAATGTCATCGGCGCGGACGGCCTGCCGCTGCTGTCCACAACCCAGGTTTACGGAAACATCTCCTTTGGTGTCGGCCCCCGCGCCGGAAGCGGCGACCTGACCGCGCTGGCGCCGCTGGTGGAGACGGCCATCGACCCCGCGCCGGACGGGGACAGCGGGCGGGGGGAGAGCTTCTGCAGCGGGCTGGCCAACGGCGTCAGCATCCAGTTTTCCGCCTCCCTCTCGCCCTCCAGCTTCCCGTTCAAAATGTTCGTATCGACGGCGGGCAAGGGCGGATCGGAAATCAGCGTGCTGGACGGATCGCCCACCGGCACCAGCGGCTGGTATCCCCTGCTCACCAGCCACATGGCGGCAGCAAAATCCCTGATCAACGCCACCGGCGACAGCGTCACCTGTCTGGCCATCGTTTATGATCAGGGGGAGACGGACGCCGCGGATTCCCGCCACACGCCCCGCGCCACCTACCGCGCCAGGCTTGCCGCCCTGGTGGATAAAATGTGCGCCGACGCCCGCGCCGCCCATGGCCAGGATTTTGACCCCCTGGTGATGATTGTGACCGTCGGCTACAACTCCACCGTCTGGCCGGACATCGCCCTGGCCCAGTGGGACCTGCGCGACCATCCCAATGTGATGCTGGTGATGCCGGATTATTTCCTGCCGACGCCCAACGGGCTGCACCGCACGGCGGCGGGCCACCGGCTGATGGGGTATTACCTCTCCTACGCCTTCAGGCTCTGGTTCGTGGACAAGCTTCATTTCCGGGCACTTCAGCCTGTGAGGGTTTTCGGCCAGGCGAGAACGATCCGGATTATTTTTGCCGCGCCGAAGCTCCCCATCGTGCTGGACGACTCGCTGCTGCCCGGCCTCGCGGATCACGGTTTTCAGGTGACGGATTCCGTCGGGATCCTCACCATCGCCTCGATTGCCGTCGTGGCCCCGGACACGCTCCAGATCACCGTGACGCGCAATCTGACCGGCGGCTGGAAAGTGACGGGGGGCATCGCGAAAACCCGCAGCACGCCGGGGTTCACGACGGGCTCCTGCGGACTGCGGGACAGCACCGCCGCCGTCATCGACGGAAACATTCTGCGCCAATACTGCCTGCCGTTTGAAATGATCGGCTGACCTTTTTTAAAACCATGGCTGACACTCTTGTAATCTACCGGGAAAGTGAGGACTTCGGCGACCCCACGCTTCCGACGCTGCCGGTCACCTCGACCTATGAGGCGGAAACCGCCGAGTTCATCACCCGCGCGGGAGCGTCCGCCAATTACGGGGCGCTCAATTCGCTGGTGGCCTACCTCAAGCGGCAGGGACTCTGGGCGCGTTGCCTGATCGCCCCCTGCAAGGCGGCCTCCAACAAAGGAAGCGGCGCGACGCTTTACACGCTGGGGGGCCTGCGGGCGGATTCCTCCGCCGACATCGCGCTGACCGGTTCCCCCGTGTGGGGAGCGACCGGCCTTCAGCTCGCCAACCTCAAATACGGCACCGCCACGGTTCCCGGCATCCGCGCCAGCACCAATCTTTACACCTTCCGCCGGCGCATTCTCCAATCCGCCATTGCGGGCAATGCCCCTGAGGACGCGAGCCTGTTCATCGGCCACCTGGGAAGCAGCGTGCCCGGTGAGAACCGGGGATGGACGCAGGGGGGAGGGGTCTCCGCCTGGAGCACGGAAACCGCGACGATGGCTGTCAGTGACACCGGATTCAGCCCGCCGATTATCGCCACCACGCTGCTCACCGGGGCCATCGGCGAGGAGGCGACCATCGTCTGGCGCGCCGCCAACGGGGGCAACACAGCGCTCTGGAAAAATACCACGCAGATCACTCTCGATCTGGCGCAGAACACCACCACCAGCATGAGTCCGGCGGCCGCCGGATACACGACGGACAACACGGTTTATTTCAACGCCCGCCGCCTCACCGGCGTTGTGTCGTCCGGCACCAAGTCGGTCATCTCCGTTTTTTATCTGCTCTATGACGGCAGTGCGCGGGATCTCACATCGCAGGAACGGATCGACCTCACCAATCTGGTCAACGCCCAGTAAACCATGCCCGCCGTCAATCACAGCGCCAATCTGGCCGTCTCCCTTGTGGCGGTCCTTCGGAATCATGCCCCGCTGGCGGCGCTGGTTGGCGCGCGCATTTTCGGAGGCATGGCCGCGCAGGGCAGCGCGATGCCCAGAATCATTTTCCACGAGATTTCCAGCAACAACGACCATCAGCATGACAGCGCCACGACGGAGGATCCGGGAATCGATGAGACGCTGATCCAGTTTGACTGCGAGGCCCGCACACTGTCCGCCGCCCGCGCCGTCACCGACGCCATCGCCGGAGTGCTCAACGGCGCGGCCCCCGGGGGATCGCCCGCCGATCTTCAGGGCTGCTTCCGGGAGCCGGGCGGATTCGCCCAGCCGATGGACCGCGACACCGGCGACGGCGTCGCGGAGGCCCACCGGATTTCCGTCACCTACCGCATCCTCTGGAGGGACGCATAACGATTTAAAAGACCATGGGAAAACAAGCCGCTTACGGGACATCCCTTTCCTACATTGATCCGGATTTCATTTTTGATCCGGAGACACCGGAGGAAACCGGGGATGTTGTGATCCACCAGGTCGGGGACATCACCGGCCCCGAGATCAGCGTGGAGACCATCGACGTCACCACGCATGATTCACCGGACGGATTCAACGAGTTCCTTCCAGGCATGGCCGACGGCGGAGAGCTTTCCTTCGATCTGCTCTTTGATCCCGGTGAGGGCGGCCATGACCGCATTCTTGATCTCGTCAAACGCCGCATTCCTCTGGATTTCACCATCACGCTTCCGGGGGATTCGGGGAACTTCGCCTTCGCCGGCCTTTTCACGAAGGCCGGACAGACATTCCCCGTCAAAGACGCGCTCAAGGCTTCCGTGTCCATCAAAGTTTCCGGCAGTCCGGTGTTCACCCCGCCTGCCTAAAATCAATCAGCAACCCATCAAAAATTATGGCAAAAAAGGCAGCATACGGCAGCGCTCTGGCGGTTCAATACGCGCAGACCGGCAGTTAC
Source organism: Verrucomicrobiota bacterium (assembly GCA_040386695.1). GTDB lineage: Bacteria > Verrucomicrobiota > Verrucomicrobiia > Verrucomicrobiales > V1-33 > CAIZWU01. Next base: position 80,566 of record JAZKFB010000017.1, on the reverse strand, counting down.
ACGGCGATTGCGAGCGTCGGGGATTTCACCGGCCCGGAAATCAGTGTCGAGACCATCGACGTCACCACGCATGACAGCGCGGACCACTTCAACGAGTTCCTGGCGGGCATGGCCGACGGCGGGGAGGTGAGTTTCGATCTCGTGTTCAACAGCGCCGCCGCCGCACACGAGACGCTTTACAATGCGGTGGCCGCGCGGCTGCTGCACAACTTCCAGGTGCAGCTGCCCGGATTCACGAACACGGCCGGCGGCGGGTATTTCCAGTTCGCCGGGCTTTTCACCAAGGCCGGGGCCTCGTTCCCGGTAAAGGACAAAATCGGCATGGGCATGTCCATCAAGGTTTCCGGAAAACCGGTCTTCACCAAGTTTGTCTGACCGCCCGGCCACCACCACACAAAACCACACCGCCACATGACTCTGAATCCACGGTTCACAAACCGCTCCATCCGCCAGCTTTTCGAGGCTCATCAGATTGACCTGATGAAACTGGCGGGCGACGCCATCACGGATGATGCCACGCGCGTCAAAATCACCATCGCAGGGCATCCCGATGCCGCGCCGGCGGATGTCGCCAGCGCGTGCGATGACCTCACGCCCGGCGAGCACATCGACCTTCTGACCGAAGCCCTGCGCCGCGACCTGATTCCGGCGTCCATCCGGGAGGCGACAGCGAGGGCCGCCGCCCCGGACAAAAGCGCGCCGTGAAAACCATTTCAGGGAGGGACAGTCCGCCGCCTGGTGGGCCGGATGTGTGGCCCGCGCCCGCCGCGTGGCGTCCCTCCCTGAATCCCATTTCTGGAATCTCACCCCTGGTGAGACCGATGAGATTCTGCGCGAGGCCATCGACGAATGGCGGGCCCGTGAAAGGTCCGCCGCCTACGGGCAGGCCATGATTGTCGCCACTCTCTACAACTGCCACCGCGACCCCAAAAAGCATCCCGAGCCGTTCACCCCCGAGGATTTTCTGCCGAGGCAAACGCCGCCACAGCCGCCCCGGGAACCGACTTCCGCCGAGGTGGCCACGAAGATCAAAACCGCCATGAAAACCGTCTCCCTCATCAATTCGCAGAAATGAGCACATCCAACGTCATCGGATTCCAGCAGCTGCAGCTCCGCATCCGCGCCCTGGAAAACAAGATCCAGCGCGGGGCCATGCGCGAGGCACTGACCAAAGCGGCGCGTCCGGTCACGGCGGCGGCGAAACGGAACGCGCCGAAGGGACTGACGGGCCTCCTGAAAAAGAGCATCCGTCAGAAGATCAGCACCAACACCCGGAAGGGCTCCGTCACCGCCATCATCGGCCCGTCGAAAAACACGTCCGGCCAGTATGATCTGCACGGCACCGGCGAGATTGTGACGGTCCGCCCGCATAAATACGCGCATCTTGTCGAGTTCGGCACCGCCTCGCGCGGGGCGTATCACAAGGGCGTCAAAGTCACACCGGGCAATGCGCCCAATCCCTTCATGCGGTCCGCCTGGGAGGCCAGCCGGGCCGCCGCCGCCGCCCGCTTCAAAGTCGAAATGATCCCCGCCATCCAGCGGGCCGCCGCCCGCGTCCGGGCATCCATCCGCTGACCCATCATGGCCGAATCCATCGGAGACCTTTTCCTGCGCATCCGCGCGACCGCCGCCGGTTTGGCCGGCGATCTGAACCGCGACCTCAGCGCGGCGCGGAACTCGCTGGGCGCGCAGTCCGTGGCCATCGGCAATCTCATTTCCAGCGGCATCCAGTCCGGGCTGGGGTCGCTGAAAAACTTCCTGACGGAACAAATCGGCAGCGCCATCAACCAGGCGGCAGACAGTGAAATGACGTCCGTCATGTTCAAGGTTCTGCTGGGGGACGCGGAGAAAGCGAAGAAGGCGCTGGCTGAGATCCGGATTCTTGATCAGCAGAGTCCACTGAGTTTCAATGCGCTGGCGGAGGGCGGGAAGCAGCTGCTGGCCATGGGCATTTCCGCCGAGGAGATGATCCCGACCATGAGTCTGCTGGGAGAAGTTTCCCTGGGCAACTCCGAGCGGTTTGGCCGTCTCGTTTACGCATTCGGGCAGATCAGCTCTCTTGGAAGGCTGGCAGGGACGGAGCTTCGGCAGCTGACGGAGCTTGGATTCAACCCGCTTGAATATATCGCCAAGCGGACAGGCGAGACGATGGCCCAACTGACGGCCCGAATGTCGGACGGCAAAATCTCAATCCGCGAAGTGAGGCAGGCCTTCATGGATGCCACATCCCCGGGCGGCCGCTTCTTTGGCGCGCTTGAGGAGGGCGCAAAGACATTCACAGGCAAAATGTCCAAGCTCACCGGCACCATCAGCGCCGGCATGATCAACATCGGGACCGGGATCAACAGTGCCCTGAAACCGGTCATCGAAGATATAACCAAAGAGATTGGAAACCTGGGCCCAAGCACGAGGAACATCGGCGCGGAAATCGGGAAATGGGGCACTGAAATTTACAAATCCGCCGGCGGAATGAAGGGTATTGTTGACTGGCTGGTTGATGCCGCCGCCAAAATCGCCACGTGCGCGCAGTTCGCCGGGGTGATGGCGTCAGCCATCGGCACCGGCCTGACGACCGCGACCTCCCTGGGCATCACCCTGTTCGAGGGCTTCAAGCTGGCGCTCAAAGGATGTGAGGTTTTCATCCGGGGGGTATCCATCGGCATCCGGAGCATTCTGGCCGAATGGGGGGAAGGGATTCATTCCGCGCTCAATGGCCTGAAGAACGGCGGACTGAAGGTGTTCAACGATCTGGAGACGGCGGCCACCATCGCCGCCGCCAATATTGCAAAAGCGCTCCAGCCGAAGGACGCGTGGATGTTTGATATCGGAATTGATCAGCTGAAGATCGCCCAAAAGAATTTCGATCCGAAAAAGGTCGTTGCCGATCTGCCGGCCGGATCCGCCCCCAACAGTCCCAGCTCGCTGCTTTTCCCCAACGGTCCGGAGGAGATTGATTTCTCCGCGTTCGAGGCTGGGATTGATGATTTCACCAGCACCGCCGTCGAGGCCAACAAGGTTATTCAGAATTCCGCCGAGGACACCGGCAAAAAGCTGAATGAGATCCATGACGGGGATTTCCTGGGCGACCGGATCCGGCAGCAGTATGCGCTGGAGAGTCAGGCCATGCAGCATTCCGTGACGACGGCCCAGACCGGAGCCGCCCAAGTGCTGGCCGTCGAGCAGACCGCCGCGAAGGCCAGGATTGATCTCAACTCCGAGGAGATGAAGGCGAAGAAGAAGGCGCATCTTGACGCGTTCGTGGCTCAATACGAGGCGCAGGAGGAGATCCGCAAAGCCAACCAGCAGACCTACGATCAGTTTAAATCCCTGAACCGCGACACGGTGACGGACATCGTTTCGGCGTGGGCAACCGGCACCGGCAAAATTTCCGACATCGTCAGCCAGTGGGCGAACCAGATGATCAGGCAGTTTATTCAGCTCGCGCTTTTCGGCAACAAAACCGCGTCGGGCGGCGGAAGCATCACCGGCCTGGTCGGATCGCTGGCGGGATCGGCCGGCGGCACCGGCGGGTGGGTCAGCGCCCTTGGCTCCCTGATGGGCGGATTTTTCGCGGACGGCGGCCGCCCGCCGATGGGGAAAATCTCCGTGGTCGGCGAGCGCGGTCCGGAGCTTTTCGTGCCCGACTCCGCCGGGAGGATCATTCCCAATCATCAGGCGGCGGCATCCGCCGCGCCGGGTGCCGGTGGCGGCGGATCAGGCGGCGGCGGGGCGCACATCGAAAGCCCCATCGTCATCCACCAGACCTTCACCACCGGCGTCACCGCCCACGAACTCGCGGGAGCCATGGACCAGATGCAGGACGCCACCCGGGGCGCGGTGCTCGATGCCGTGCGGCGCGGGGGAGGCTACCGCAGAGGGATGCAGTCTTAACACTTTAAAAATATGGCCAGACTTGTCAGAATCGAATGTGAGCAGCGCGCCCGGACAGGCGGGAATCTTATTGACCAGCGCACCGGAGTCCCCGCCTTCCTCCACCGGGGGGAGGACACTATTTTCGAACTGGGGCTGTTTCAGAACCGCCGCATGCTCGGCCGCGCCGATGTCAGCACGATGACCGTCAAATTCTTCAATGCGGCCAATGCCCTGATCATGACGAAAAACATCAGCAATCTCGACATGGCGGCGTCGATCACCGCCGCGCAGTGGAGGACCGGCGCCGCCGCGCTGGTGAGGCTGCTGGTGATCGGGTCCGGCACGGGAGGACTGCCGGCCGGATTTTTCACTTTGGAGGTGTGGGCCAATCAGAATGGTCAGGACTCCATCTTCGCCAGCGGCCTGGTGGAGGCGGTCACCATCCCCACGCTGTCCACCGCGGTGTTTTCCCCGCCCGCGCCGCCCGGATACTGGAACAAGGAGGAGGCCGACGGCCGGTTCGACTTCAAGGGCGCGGCGGGCACTGATCTTGAGAACAAGGCGGACAAGGAGAGTCCGGTGTTCACGGGACCCGTCAACCTGTCAGGGCAGCTGATCGGCGTTCCGGGCGGCGCGGGGTCCGTGGATTCCCGTGTCAGATTCCTGAGCCGGTCGCCGGTGGCCAACGGATTCAACGCCCACATTCTAAAAACCGATGGGGATGTGGCTGATCTGAATATGACAGGCATGGCGCAGGCCCATCACTCCCACACTTATTTCTCAACTCCGGGCTACGCCGGAGTGAGTCAGTTTTACGCCCTGGCCGGCGGAAACGGGGCAGCACTGGGCTGCAACACGTTCACGGGCCTGAATCTGGAAATCCCCTATGCGATTCCCGGTGATCCCGAGGCGAATGGAAGCGTCCGCATCGAGGTTGGCCCGTCGTGGCCGAAATCGGAGGCTATGCGCTGGAACAACGGCGGCGACGGTCTTTTCGGTTTCCGCCAGGTCATCCAGTTTACCGCCAGCCAGACCGGTTACATTGTCACGGCGGCCGGTGATCCTTTCCTGCCCGCGTGCGAGGGCAATTACCTGGCGTGGAGCACGGGCGCGGGCGGCGGGCAGTCGGCGGTGGACCGAATCCTTGAATACCTCACTCCCTCCACCGTCCGCGTGGAGCGGACCCGGACCATCGCCTCCCAGCCGATCCGCTACGGCACCTACGCCACGGAGACGACGCCGGGCGGCACGCTGCGGCAGACCGGCCCGCTCAACCAGATCGTGATGGACGCCCACAGCGGGGCCGACAATGGGGCCCACCGCAGGCGCGACTGTGTGCGCGGCATTGTCACCCCGGATGACACGCCCGCGATCCTGTATGGCCCGGCCGTGACGGGGGATTATCTCCAGCTCTGGGAGGTCGCGGTCTGCGCCCTCTGCGCCAACGGCAGCGACTACGCCATTATGCGGCGGACGGTCCAGGTGGTCCGCTACGGCGGGACCCATCAGATCGGGGATCCGGTGACGCCGGCCACCGACATCGTGGTGGGCCCTGCGGTTTTCGAAGTGGCCTTGGACTTTGCGGCCGGCCAGCTTCAGGTGATCGTGACCGGCCCCGGGGACGTGGCCACCTCCTGGACGGCGGGATTTGCCTGCAAGGCGGAGACGGTGATCGTTTAACCAGCCCCATCCGCCCATGGAAACCCCCATTGAACTTCCACCGCTGCCGGGGACGCGCGAGCTGTCCTGGGTGATGGACTCCGCCGTCTCCCGGTCGCAGTCGCCCTTCACCCTGGCCGAGCAGGTTTACGTGTGGCCCGGGCAGCGGTGGGGCGTGATCCTGAAACTGCCCTCCATGGGGGAGGATGACGCGCTGTCGTGGCAGGCGTTTTTCGCCGATCTGAACGCGATGGCCGGAACATTCTGGCTGCCGGAAACCAGCTTCCTCCGCATCCGGGAAATCGACTTCGGGCTGGCCGAGCTGGACGGCGCGCACGTCTCCGGAGCCACCGTCAGAACCCGCGGGTGGACACCGGATATGCGGGTGCTCAAAAAAGGCCAGAAAATCGAAATCGGCGGCCGCTTCCGGATGGTGCTGGAGGATGTTTACTCCACGGACGCCGGAAAGGCCCTGGTGCGCTGCTGGCCGCACTGCCGCAGCCTGCCGGACTCGATGGCGGTGGAGTGGCAGGCCCCGCGCGGCGTCTTCCGTCCGGCGTCCGTCCCGGAATTCACGTGGGACAAAAACCGGCTGCAGGCCGGATTCCAGTTTTCCGCCAGCGAGGCTATTTTACCATGACCGAACGCCCGCTTGATCCGATCACCAAAGCCGCCCTTGGGGAATCCGCCGTGCGCCTCGCGCTGCTGGTGTATGCCGATTTCCCGTCCGGCCCGGTTTATATCTGGAGCGGATTCGGCTCGCTTTTCGCGGAGGGGCAGGACTGGACCGGCGTGGGCAATCTGCTGGCCGTGGAAGACATCACGGAGACCACTGACAGCGCGCAGAGCGGCATGGCCGTGAGGCTTTCCGGCATCCCGTCCGAAATTTTCACCAGCATCACCCTGGGAAACTACCAGAACCGCCGGGCGGATGTCTCGCTGATTGTTTTCGACGCCGACGGCGACCCGGCCGGCGCGCCGTATCCGCTGTTCCGGGGACTGATGGACTCCGACACGGTCAGGGACAGCGGCGCGGAGGTGTCGGTCACCATCTCCCTGGAGTCCGTGATGAGCGACCAGCTCCGGCCGCGCATTTTCCGATATACCCACGAGGACCAGCAGACCCGCCACCCGGGAGCGGGGGACAAGGGGCTGGAGTTCGTGGCCGCTCTGCAAAACCTTCAACTCCGGTGGGGGCAGCAATGAAACACATACTTTACAAAAACGATGACGGTCTTCTTCTGTTCTGGTGCCCGGGCTGTGACGAGCCGCATGGATGCTGGACCGGGACACCGAATCATCTGACCGGGGCCAAATGGACATGGAATGACGACATGGAGAGGCCCACTTTCAGCCCGTCCCTTCTTCTCACGGGATATTCCAGTCACGGCCAGGAGCGCTGCTGTCACTCATTCGTGAGGGATGGCCAGATTCAATTCCTGACCGATTCCAGCCATTCCCTTGCCGGGAAAACCGTCCCTTTGAATCCCTGGTGAAATGACGCCTGACCAGAAACAGCAGATCGAGGATTACCTGCTTTCGTGCTCCCAAAAACAGCGGCAGCGCGGAAAGTGGGACTGCGCCATTTTCTGCGCGGACGTGCTGGCCATTCTGACGGGCAACGACTTCGCCGCGCCCTACCGCGACGCCTACAGCGACCGGGAGGGGGCAATCAGGGTGCTGCCGTGCCAGCTCCGCGGGATGCCGGAGCATGTGGGCCTTAAACCGTCCCCGCCGCGTGACGGCGCTGTCTGGTGGGCTCCCGGCCCGGACGCCGAGGGCGCGCTGGGGATTTTCTGGCAGGGCCGCTGTCTCCAGCCGGGGCGGCGCGGACTGAAGGCCGTGATCCGGGATATTTCAAACGTCCGGTTTTTTTACTGATATGGAAGTGCTCACTGTTATTGGTTTTGCGGTCGGGGCAACCTCCAGCGTGTCCACCGCGACGCTGATCACCGCCGCTGTCCAGGTGGGCGCCGCCGTGGGCTCGATGGCCTACCAGAAAAAGCAGCAAAAAAAGGCCAAGGCCGCCGCCGAGCGCATGCGCCGCGAGCAGCAGCGGCAGGCCAGCCTGACCGAGCAGAAACTTAAAAAGCTCAGCAAAAGCGCGTCCGGTCCTGTCGGATTTGACTCCGGCACCTTCGCCACCGCCAGCGGCCCCCGGGACATCACGTCCATGGTGCGCCGGTCCACCGCCTCCCGCCGCATCGCCTACGGCCGCGCCCGGCTGGGCGGCATCTGGTTTTACCCGGAGACCACCGGCGCCAGCAATGAGACGCTGCATCTGATTCTGGGCCTGTGCGAGGGACCGGTTGAGGCCATTGAGACGGTGTATTTTGACGACGAGGCGGTCACCCTGGACGCCGACGGCAACGGCACGGGCAAATGGGCGGGATCCGTACTGATCAAAAAGCACCTGGGCACGCCGGACGATCCCGCCGAGCCGCTGCTGACAGCCGTCTCCACGCGCTGGACCGCCGCCCACAGGCTGACCGGCATCGCGTATCTTTACGTGCGCCTCACCGTCAATCTGGAGCTGTTCTCCGCCGTGCCGGAGATTTCCGCCGTCGTGAAGGGGAAAAACAACATCTGGGATCCGCGCACCAATCTGCGGGGCTACAGCACCAATCCGGCGCTGTGTCTCAACGATTACCTGACGACATCGCTCGTCGGTCCGGGAATCGCCCAGGCGGACATTGACACCGCCGCCCTCATCGACGCGGCGAACGTCTGCGACGGGTCCGTGCCCACCCTGCTGGGCAGCGAGCCGAGGTATTCCTGCCAGGGGGCCATCGACCTTTCGTCCACCGTGGAGGACAATGCCTCGCTTTTCATTCAGAGCATGAACGGCGACCTGATCCAGAGCGGCGGGATTTACGCCATTCAGGCCGGGCAGTTCGTCACCCCCACCTTCACCATCGGTCTCGACATGCTGGCCGGTCCGATTGAGTTCAGCTCCCTCCAAGCCCGCCGCGACCGGGCCAACATCGTCAAAGGCACATTCCTGAGCGAAACCAACAACTGGCAGAAGTTCGACTTCCCCGCCGTGACGGATGCCGCCGCCGTGGCCATGGATGGACAGGAGGTGGTTTCCGATCTCACGCTGGAGATGGTCGGCAGCGGCAGCCAGGCCCAGCGGCTGGCCTCCATGGAGCTCAAACAGGCCCGCCACGGCCGCACCGTGCAGCTCATCTGCAACCTGATGGCCATGCCCGCCAGAGTGGGGAGCAATGTCATCCTCGACATCCCGAGGTATTTCGACGGGGCGGTTTACCGCGTGGTCGAATCAAAGTTCAGCGTCGGCAATGACGGCGCGCCCGCCATCTCCCTCACCCTTCTCGAAAACTCCCCGGAGATTTACCAGTGGGATCTGGCCAATGAGCGGCTCATCAACGTGCCTGCCGACCTCAACGCAAAGACACCGCAGACCAGCCAGCCCGTCTATTCCCCGGACGCAGGGTCCGGCCCGTCACTGCCGGCGGATATCACCATCACCTCGCTCACCGCCGGAGCCGTCATCCGGTGGGCCATCAGCCCCGCGCCCCTGGTGACGCCATTGCAGACGGAGACCGACGGCACCGCCTACACCGGCCCCGTGACCGTGGAGGCCGGGGATTTCCTCCACGCCAGAGCATTCCGCGCCGGGTATCTGGCGTCCCCGCTTACGATCGAGGGGTATTGAGGGGGCAGGTTCACTGCCGGCCTGTCGTTTCACTGTTCGTGCGGGCCGTATTTTCCCGCTTTTTCGCCATTTTATTGCATTTTGCGGCTTTTTACGGGTTTTGAACAGGTTTCAGGCGGTTTTGACGGAGGGGGAGGGCGGGTCAGATCGCTAACGCGTTTCGCCGCCACACCGCTGCGGGCAATTCCGCGTGTTTGGAGACAGCTTTCAACATTCGGGGATGCTTTCAGGATTACAGGGGTTTTGGAACGGAAACTTGTGTTATAGACTGACGCGTTATGCGTCTGCCTGATCGCCTCCGCGATCTTCTTTTGGCCCAAGAAATTGGAATTCCTCGCCAGAGATTTTCAGACGGGTGTTCTTCTTGCCCGTTTCCTTGTCGTCCCAAGTGTCAAGCCGAAGGCGGCCTTCAACATAGAGGGTTTTTCCTTTTCTAATGTACTGCGCGAGCACCTCGGCCTGCTTGCCCCAGTAGGTCACATCCAGAAAAGTCACCTCTTCCCGCCGTTCGCCATCCGCAGTATTGTAGGTGCGGTTTACCGCAAGGGAGATGTCGGTAACAGCCATCCCTTTCGGGGTGTGGCGAAGTTCAGGATCGCGGGTGACGTTCCCGATGATGATTACTTTGTTGACGGAGGCCATGCCGGATCAAACAGAGGCGCTCTGATTCGGCAAGGCTTCATTGGCGCGCACACCGGAAGAAGCGGTAATTTAGAATTAAGCACTCTGCCGTATAAAGGAGACTGAGCACAAATTTCTGAGCACAAATTTTGAATCTTCAAAGTGAAAATTAATGCAAGTCATTCATTTTGAACGATATAACATTAATAAAATTCCAGAAATTTGAATGAAATCACATGAAGCGAGATCATGGGCCCAGCGGTAAGGGGTTCCCTGCCGGCGCGCAAGGCCTCCCGCCGGGGCGGAGCCACGGAGAAAATCGGCGGCTTCACCGGACCTCACCGCCCGTGCGGCTCGTATTTGCGGTCGGGATCGGCGTCGCGGCGGTCGGCGTATTTTTTGCCTTTCTGGTGCAGGTCGCGGCGGTGGCGGCGCTCGATGGTCATCTGGCGCTTTTTCCGGCTGTCCCGCAGTTTTTCAATTTCGACCTCCAGTTTCAGAAAACCGTCAAAGCGCGCCTGATCCAGTTTTCCGGCCTCGCGGGCGGTGCGGATGGCGCATCCGGCGTCGGTGCCGTGCTTGCAGTCGCCGAATTTGCACTGCTCCGCCAGGGCCGCGATGTCGGCGAAACGCTCGCGCAGGGTGTTCTCGTCCGTCCACATGTGGACCTCGCGGATGCCGGGATTGTCGATGAGAATCCCGCCCTCCGGCAGAATCATCAGCTCCCGCGCGGTGGTGGTGTGGCGGCCTTTGCCGGTAAGTTCGTTGACCTCGTCGGTCCACTGATACTCGTCGCCGAAGAGCACGTTGATCACCGACGATTTCCCCACGCCGCTGGAGCCCACAAGGGTCACGGAGACGCCGCGTTTCAGATACTGCCGCAGCCCGTGCAGGCCGCCTTTTTTCTCGGTGCTGGTGATGTGGACTTTGGCCTGCGGATTCAGCGCGCGGATGGCGTCGGCGGCCTCGCGGTTCTGGGACTCGGGGAAGAGGTCGGATTTATTCACCAGCACCACGGCCTGGGCTCGGCTTTTGCCGATGAGGGCGAAATACCGCTCCATGCGCCGCAGGCTGAAGTCCGGGCCGGACTCCGTGACCACCACCACGACATCGACATTGGCCGCGATGACCTGCTCCTCGGTGCTGCGGCCGGAGGCTTTGCGGGACAGGCAGGTCTGGCGCGGAAGCCGGGCCCGGATGACGTGCTCGCCCTCGTCGGTGCCGACCTCCAGCGCCACCCAGTCGCCCACGGCGGGCAGATCGGCGTCGGTTTCCGCCTCGTGGTAAACGCGGCCGCTGAGGATCACCTCATACTCCTCGCCGTCGCCCACCAGCGCGCCGTAGGTGATTTTGTTGTCGCGGATCAGCCGCGCGGGCTGCCAGCCGGCGGCACGGTAAGGCGCGAACTCCGTCTCAAAAGCCGCATTCCATCCCAGATCTTCAAGTGTCATCGGCGGAAAATACCTTCAAAGCGGAAAAGCACAAACGGACCTCCCGGGTTGAGGTTGACGTTGAGGCGGAGCGGGAAACCCGATTCGGGAAAGACGGGCCACGGATGGCACGGATGATACGGATCATCACGGATGTATGAAAAAAAGACGCGCTTTGCAGGATGGGGAAAGCGGCACCCCTCCCCGGGAATGGAAGGAAATGGAATGGAGCATGAAAAATGCAGCGCCGGGAGCATCTTCACGGCAGCACCCGCCCCATGAACTCCAGCAGCTCCCGGCGGCCCGACTTCGTCTGGGCGGAGGTCCGGAACACCGGCGGGCCCTCCTCCGCCCAGCCTCCCGTGACCTCCAGGAATTCCGCGATGTTTTTGTCCACCTGCGAGGGTTTCAGCTTGTCCGTTTTGGTGAACACCAGGGCCAGCGGCACCTGCGTGCCCTGCAGCCACTGGACGAACTCCACGTCGATGGTGTGCGGGGAATGCCGGGAATCGATCAGCACAAACACCCGCTGCAGGCTCACGCGGCCCGTGATGTAGGACACGATCATGTCCTGGAATTTGAAGCGGTCATGCTTCAGCGGCTTCGCGTAGCCGTAGCCCGGCAAATCCACCAGACGGCAGGCGTCGTTGATGTTGAAGAAGTTGATGAGCTGGGTGTGCCCCGGCGTTGAGGAGACCTTCGCCAGCGCCAGGCGGTTGGTCAGCAGGTTCAGCAGCGAGGACTTGCCGACATTCGAGCGGCCGATAAGCGCCATCTCGGGCACCGTCGGCTCCGGGCACGACGCCAGATCCGGCGAACTGGTGAGAAAAGCGGCGGATTTGATATTCATGGGGGAGGAAGGGAAAAGGGTTCAGGTTTCAGGGTTCAGAAGGATGGGGACAGTGCTTGAGGAGGAAAAGGGCGGGGGCAAGGTTATCACGGAAAAGGCTCCGGAACCTGAACCCTTTTCCCTGAACCCTTTCACCTTCTTCTGCCCCACCGCGCCATGTAAAATCCGTCCCAGCCGGATTCCGCGGGGGAAACCGTGCGGTCCTCCTCGAATTCAAAGTCCGGGAAGGCTCCGGAGAACCACGCGGCCTGCGCCTGGTTCTCGCCGGGCAGCACCGAGCAGGTGGCATACACCAGCTTGCCGCCGGGGCGGACCAGTTTTGAATATTTCTCCAGAACTTCGCGCTGCACCCGCCGGACAGCCGCCAGGGACTCCGCCGTGATGCGGTATTTCAGATCCGCCTGCCGCCGCAGGGTGCCGCTGCCGGAGCAGGGCGCGTCCACCAGCACGCGGTCCGCCCAGCCGGCCATTCCGGCGAGAACTTCATCGGAAATCACGGAAGTCCACACTTTTGCCCCGGCCCGGGCCGCGCGCTGGCGGAGGATGGCCAGTTTTGACGCCTCCACGTCCAGGGCCCGCAGTTCCCCTTTTCCCGCCAGAAGCGCGGCCAGATGCAGCGTTTTTCCGCCGGCTCCGGCGCAGGTGTCGATGACTTTCTGGCCGGGCTCCACCTGTAAAAACGGAGCGACCTGCTGCGAGGCCGCGTCCTGGATTTCAAACCGCCCGCTTTCCCGCATTTTCGCCGTCACCGACCGGCCGTTCACCACCTGAAGCGCCATCGGAGCGCCCGTCACCGGGGCGGTTTCAATGCCGTGCTCGAGCAGCTCCTCCCGCACGGTGGCCAGTTTGACGCGCATGGCGTTGACTCTCAGAAAAACCGGCGCGGGCTGATTCAGCGCCGTCAGCTCCGGCTCCCACCGGTCCCCGAGTTCCGCAAAACCCGCAGCGTCGAATTCATCCGAAAGCGACGCTCTGACCGCCCTCGGAGCCGCCGCCAGCGCGGACTCCCGGGCCGCCCGCCCGTCCGGTGACACTTCGGGCCATGGAGCCCATTCCGGGCGGTCAAATTCCTGGGAATCCCAAAGACTTCCGCACAGACGCCACCAGTGCTCCCTTGCGGCAAGCTCCCCGGTTTCCGTCGTTACCTGCGCCGTCTCCGGAAGTGGTTCGGATCCGTTTCCGGCACCCGCCAGCACTTCCAGCCGCCGCCGCCAGCGCACGACTTCATAAACTGTTCCCGCCACAAACGCGCGGTCCCGCGATCCCCATTTCGGATGCGCCCCCAGCATCCGCCCCACCGCCCGGTCCGCCACCATGCCGCCTCCGAACACCGTCTCCAGGGTGTCCACGCACGCCTCCGCCAAAAGTCTGTGAATTTTTCTCGCCATTTCCTTCAGCGGACCTTTCCCCGCGCCCCCACGCAACAGCGAAGGAGCCGCCTGTCCCGCCCTTCTCACTGAATGAATGCCCTATTGGCGTCAAGGAATCGGTCCGGCCCGTCAGGGAATCGGTCCGGCCCGTCAAGGAATGGGTCCGGCCCGTCAGGGAATGGGTCCGGCCCGTCAGGGAATGGGTCCGGCCCGTCAGGGAACCGGTCCGGCCCGTCAGGGAACCGGTCCGGCCCGCCGGGGAACCGGCCCGGCCCGTCAGGGAATCGGTCCAGCCCGTCAGGGAACCGGTCCAGCCCGTCAGGGAACCGGCTCTGCGGCTCCTGCCTGGGGGAAAACGGGACGTTTCCTGGTCAGGGGGCTTTGGTGACTTTCAGCCGGAACCATGTTTTCCCCTCCGCGTTCAGCGGGGCGAGGCTGCGGTAGGTTTCGAGGGCGGTGCCGTCCGCCTGCGGAATGGTGCTGAGGAGCTGGAACGTCAGGGAAGCCGCCGCCCAGGTCCGGAGATTGGGGCTGGATTCCGGGGTGACGGTGACATCCCCCATGTTCTGACGGATGATCACCTTCACGGTGGCATGAGCGGCTCCATTCACCGTCTCCGTGCCGGGAGTGATCAGCGGGGTGGAGGCGGCGGAGACGGGGGAGGAGCCGAGGGCGTATTCCGTGAAATTGAGAACCCCGTCGCCGTCGGAATCCGCCGCGGGTTCGGGGCTGCCGTAGAGGACGGCCCAGTCCGGGTAGCGGACACCGGGAGTCCCGCCATCATCGCCGCCGCCGGGGGAGCCGCCGGTTTGGGCACTGAGCCGCCAGTTCGCCGCCAGATTTCCGTCGGGCAGGGAGGACGGGTTTTTCAGAACGAGGGCGTAACCGGCTCCGTCCGCCTCCTCGGGCCAGGGGCTGTGGTCGTCGTAAATGAAGTCCCGGATGCCGGTGCCCGCGCCGTAGCTCAGTTTGAGCTGCTCGCCGGAATTGCTCAGGGCGTCGCCGGCTTCCCACTGGCCGGCGATGAGGGAGCCGGCGGGCGGCGTGCCGTAGCGGGCGGTGAAGGCGGCGGGATTCCGCACCACGAGCACCCGCTGACCGGGGGCGATGCTGGTGACGGCGCTGCCCGCGAAGTCGAAGTTGATGCCTTTGGTGAAGCGCAGCGGGGTCAGGTCCAGGGTGGCGGTGCCGACATTCAGCAGTTCCAGCCATTCATACTCCTCGGGATCGGAGGCCACGGCGCTTTCGGCGGCACTGGGCGCGGCGGGGTGGTAATAAATCCGGGAAATCACCAGCGACTGGAGCCAGGCGCTGATGTCCGGTTCGGCGGCGGTGAAGGTGACCGGGGCGCTCCAGTGACTCCAGCGTCCGGTGGAATCGAGATGTTTCACCCGCGCCCGGTAACCGCGGCCCGGCCGGGCGGCGACAGCGGGCGCGGTCAGGCTGGCGGGAATGGTGGTCAGAACGTCGGACTGCCAGGCGTTTTCAATCTCATAAGCCCGGGGCTGGCTGTGATCGTAGGGCTTGTAGCCGGCGGCGGCGGGATCGGTGCTTTCGGCGATGCGCCACATGAGGCCGGCGAAAGTGGCGCCGTTTTTCCCGGTGAAGGCGCTGCTGGAGAAAGTCAGGGCGTTGGTGGGAACCGGCCCGTCGCCGGTGCGGCTGAGGACCGGAGTGACGGGAATCAGGGCCTCCTCGGCGGAGGTCAGCACCTGCGAGGCGATCACGCTCCGGCGGGTGGTGATGTAGTTTTTCATCCGCACGATCATGCCCGCGAAGGTTCCCGCCTCGCTCGCCGGGGTGGCCGGATCGTTGACCGCGCTGTTGTAATAAAGATTCCACCCCGCCTTGCCGGAATCGGCATAGGACGAGGTCATGATGGGATTGTTGTCCCACATCGCGCGGTCGGCATCCACGAAGGACGGCTGGCCGGGCTGGTAAATGAAGGACGCCAGCTCGTCGATCAGCATGCCCGTCTGCTCCTTGGTGAAAAGCAGGTCCTGGATCTCCCGCACGCGGTTCCGCATCTCCCTGCGCAGGGCGGGGATGGGGCCGTTGCCGCTCTGCGCGGGGCCGAAGACGCGGGTGAAAAACGGTTCGGTGGTGTTTCCGGAGGGTGACAGTCCGGCGATGCCGCTGTCCGCGCGGTAGGCGTTGTCGCTCCAGGTCAGGTCAAGATCCCAGGGCAGCGCCGTCCATTTGGCGGTCAGCGGATTCCGGTAATAGAAGTAGTTTTTCCCGTCGCCGATGTCGTAGTGGTGGATGCTGTCCACGATGGCGCGGTAATTGTAATAGTTCGGCAGATCGCAGTTCGCGCGCCACCAGGCCTCGGTGGTGCCATAGTTGAGGAAGGTGTTGAGGTCGCTTTTGTTTTTCGGCCCCAGGGGACCGGTCTGGTTCAGCTCGCCGGTGCCGTTCTCCATCTTGTAGAGATTGCCGGCCGGGAGATTGTGCTCGTCCAGGAACTGCCCGTCCTGCTGCTCGATGCCCAGATACAGCCCCTGGAAGTCGTCATCGAACTGGCTGGCGGAGTCATTGGTCTCCGACGGATGCTCGACGATGCGGAAGTGCACAAACTGCGTGTTCTCCGCCGGCATTCCCGTGAGCTGGAAGAGGCGGAAACCGACGCTTTCAAAAAGTCCCTGCTCGCCCCGGGTCCCGGCGTCGGCCTGCTGGATGCCGGCGGAGAAGTTCAGCTTTTTCCACTTCTGATCATAAGGCTGGCCGTAGTTGTCCTTCGCCTGGAAGTCGTGGCCCTTGTTGAAATCGAATTTCCACATGTTCTTGCCCATGGCGAACCGCCAGACGCCGCCGCGCGCGCGGAAGCGGATGTGATCATAGACCTGGCCGTCGTAACAAAGCGCGCCCTGCCAGTTGTAGAGGCTGTGCTCATATTTTCCGGCGGTGGGGTTCTGTTTGGTGCCGTCGGCTTTGAAAACCGGGACGCTCTGGGCGTTGGCGTGCTCCTCCACGCGGGTGATGAGGTGGTAGGCCGGCACCGTCGCCAGCAGGGCGGGGGAGTAGGTGACCGAAGGGGAGGCGGCGGCGGCGGCTTTGGCTTTGCCCGTCCAGGCGGGCAGGCCGTCGTAAACGTAATAGGCGAAATTCGGCTGCGGATCGTCCAGGTGAGGCGCGCGCACGGACGCTCCCGGCGTGTCCGCCGCCGTGATGCGGTAACGGATCAGGCGGCGGTGCTTCTGGGCATCGGCGGGAATGATGGCGGAATAAACGGCGTCGGCGGCCGCGAGGTCACCGGTCTGGCCGTCGTCGGTCATTGGCAGCGTGGTCCACGAGGCGGCCGCGTTGTAGCGGGTGTCGCTCAGTTTGATGTAATCCCCGGGCTCCACGGTCTGATAAGCCAGGGAAACCGCGCCCAAACCGTCGGGATCGGTGATTTTCGCGGTGATGCGCACGGGCTGGGCGGAGGGGACCCACTCCGGCAGCGGTTCCGCAATCAGGGGCGTGTGCGTCACCTGGCGGACGGCGGGCGGGGCGTTCGCGGCGCGGACGGAGTTCGCTTTTCCGGGCGTCGGGCCAACACCCGCTCCCGTCGGACCGCCCACACCGTCCGACCGCCGCCAGTGGCCGCCGAGATTGTTGTCCAGCGCCGGGTTGATCAGTTCGATGGAATAATTCGGCGGGTCGCCCACTGTCGGCCACGGAAAGCCCTTGGCGTATTCCACCTCATCCAGCAGCTCCCCCGCCGCCGAGCGCAGGGTGATGAGATCGCCGGAGTTCTTCAGCTGCCCGTAAACCGGCGGCACCACTCCGGCATTCCAGTTGAAAACCGCCGGCCCGCTGAGCGCCCATTTGCTCTGAATCACCGCCGGATCCTCGCACACCACCAGAAACCCGCCCGGCGGCACCACCGTTCCGGCCGGGAATTTCAGGGAAACGGCGTCGCTGAACCAGCCGCCCGACAGATCCACCGCCGCCGCGCCCGGATTGTGCAGCTCAATGAACTCGGAATGCACGGTCGGATCGTCGTCATCGTAATGGATTTCACTGATGACCACCGTCTGCGCCGCCCTCGCCGCCGGGACGGACAGGAGCAGCGCCGCCGTCGTCATCATCATCATCAGCAGCAGGCCGGAGACAGGGCGGAAAGAGGGGGGAATTGGCCGGGGGGAGCGGGACATTCCGCTGATCTTAACGGGATGCTCATCCCCTGTGAAGCCTGAAACCATGTGGTTTTCGCTCCGCTGCCCGGAACAGAGGAGCGGCTTTCAGCGGAAACCATGAGGATGACCGGCGGGCGGGGGAAAAGAACACCCGGTTAAAAAGCGGCGGAAATCACTGCCGGACGCGCCAGGATGGGCGATGCCCTGTTCCGCCGCGCTTGCCTCCCTGCCTCATGGGCCGGGTTTCCGTTTTGTTGATGAAATCACCGCTCTGGACCCCGGGAAATCCGGGGACGGCCGGTATGCCGTGCGCGGGGATGAGGCTTTTCTGGACGCGCATTTTCCCGGAAACCCGATGATGCCCGGCGTGATTCTCATCGAGGCCCTGGCGCAGCTCGGCGGTGTGGTGGCGCAGTCCGATCCCGCCGTGCCGCCTCTCGGCGATGTCCGGCTGGCGGCGGTGCAGGCCGCGAAAATCACCGGCAGCGCGGTCCCCGGCGAAACGCTGACGATTCGGGCGCGGATCACGGGACGGCTGGGCCCGCTGGTGCAGATTCAGGGCGAAGTGCTCGCCGGGGACCGTCCGCTGCTGACCGCGCGGATCACGCTGAGCGGTGCGGTTTCCATTTGAACGGAAGGGCGGGAAGGATCTTGGAAAGGTAATTCCGGTTCCCGGACTCGCGGAAGACCTTGCGGCTCATCGGATTCCGGGGATGATGCGTCGGCGCGCTCCGGGCGCATTCTTTTTTCTTTTTGGCATGAACACCGTCGCCTTTTACGACACCAAATCCTATGACCGCGACTATTTTGACCGGGAGGCGGAGGGCGCGAAACTGGAAAAACAGTTCCATGATTTCCGTCTCTCCCGGGCGACCGCGCCCACGGCGGGCGGGGCGCGGGCGGTCTGTGTGTTTGTGAATGACCGGCTGGATGCGGCCTGTCTGCGGCTGCTGCATGAGTCGGGCGTGCGGCTGGTGGCGCTGCGCTGCGCGGGTTTTAATAATGTGGATCTGGCCGCGGCGGAGGCGCTGGGCATCGCCGTGACGCGGGTGCCGGCTTATTCGCCGTATGCGGTGGCGGAACACGCGGTGGCGCTGCTGCTGGCGCTGGTCCGGCATATTCCCCGCGCCCACAACCGGGTGCGGGAGCATAATTTTTCGCTCGGAGGGCTGGTGGGATTTGATCTTCACGGCAAAACGGCGGGCATCGCCGGAACCGGGAAAATCGGACGGATCACCGCCCGGATTTTACGGGGATTCGGCATGGAGGTGCTGGCCTGTGACCCGTTTCCCTCGCCGGAATGGGCGGCGGCGGAAGGTGTGAATTACACCACCCTGGAGGATTTGCTGGAGCGGAGCGATGTGGTTTCCCTGCACCTGCCGCTGACGCCGGAGTCGCTTTTCATGCTGGACGGGGCGGCTTTCGCCCGCATGAAACCCGGCGCTTTCCTTGTGAACACCAGCCGGGGCCGGCTGGTGGACACGGCGGCGCTGATCGTCGCCCTCAAATCCGGAAAACTGGGCGGAGTGGCGCTGGATGTTTACGAGGAGGAGGAAACGCTCTTTTTTGAGGACCATTCCGACGAGATCCTTCAGGATGAGGAACTCGCGCGGCTGCTGACTTTTCCCAATGTGCTGATCACGGCGCACCAGGCGTTTCTGACCCGGGAGGCTCTGGCTGAAATTGCCCGCGTGACGACGGAAAATCTGGTCCGTTTCCTGGAGGGCCGGCCTTTCCTGGAAGGCTCCGTGCTGGTTGCGGCTCCGGAGGTTTTTCCGGCGGAGTGATATCCCATGCCGCCGTGGGCTGCGGACGGAGGCTGCGGGCCGGAAAAATGTTGACGAAGGCCCGGGATTTGGCAACTGGTTAAGGCTGCTGTATTATTTGCGGTTCCTAAGTTGCCAGTCTGCCGTCCTCATGTCCCGCGCGCCGCGTTCCCCCAGACCCGCCTCCGGCCCGGCGGGGACTTCCGGTCCCGTGAAGGCTTCCAGGCCGGCAAAGGAAGCGGCGGCTTCCCCCAAACCACGCGCTCCGGGGAAACCGCGCCAAAAACTGCTCGCCAGCCAGACGGCGGCGGTCGCGCGGCCTGAACACCAGGAGGGGGCCATGGTCAGCATGAAAACGCTCTGGGCGGCCATCGCGTGGATTTTTCTGTTTCCGGCGTGCCTCATCACCACCCACGCCCTGACCGTCGGTTTCGGCGATTCCATGGGACATTCCTTCTGGCGGACGCCGGCGTTCTGGTTTTTCGGCATGGGGCTGGTGCTGTGGCTGATCACGTTCACCTCCCTGCCGCGGCCCGTGATCCTCTATGTCTGGGCGCATGAGATGACGCACGCCCTTTTTGTGATTCTGTGCGGCGGGATCGTGCGGCAATTTCATTACACCTCCAGGGGCGGGTATGTGCTGACGGATAAAAACAACGTTCTCATTGCCCTCTCCCCGTATTTTTTCCCGTTCTACACCGTCATTCTGGTGCCGCTCTGCCTGCTGCTGGGGGCGTTTGTGGATCTCACGGTGCTGCTGCGGCTGCCGGGCGGATTCGGATTCCGGCCGCTGTGGGCGGTGTTTCTTCTGATCGGGGTCACGTGGGGATTCCATCTCACCTTCACGGTCTGGATGATCGCCAGGGACCAGCCGGACCTGAGGATCAACGGCGTGTTTTTCTCCGCCTCCCTGATCTATCTGATCAACGCCCTGCTGCTGGCGCTGATGCTTATTCTCGCCGCCCCGGAGCTGAGTCTGCCGGGTTTTCTCCGCACCTGGCGGGAGGATGCCATCGGGATGGCGCGCACCTTCATCGGGGTGTGGTCGTCCCTTTGGCGGATAGCTGCTGGTTAAATGGACAGATACTCGGAGGTTGCCAAACCGGGCCGCTGATTTTACTGTTCCTGATCTTTTCCATTTGCCAGGCTGCCCGGCAATCGAGTTCCTCCCCCTCCCCCATGTTCCCCCCGCAGAGTTTTTCCGATGTCGCCATGACGTCCACCCGCCGCGACTGGCTGAAGCGTTTCCTCGCCGCCGCCGTGCTCTCCGCCGCTCCGGCGGGCCATGCGGCGTTTGACTGGAAAGTCGTCAACCGCGATGGCCGCGACCACGTCACGCTGAACGACATCAAAAAGTTCTACAGTTTCCCGCGCCTTCAGCGGGACGGGCGCAACGCCTGGCTGAGGTCCGCGAACATGATCATCAAAATCTCCGTCGGCGCGGAGGATATTTACATCAACAACGTCAAATTCTGCCTCTGCTTCCCCACGTTCGAGCAGGGGGGGGAAATTCTGATTTCCCGCATGGATCTGGCCAAGCTGCTGGACCCCATCATCCGTCCGACCTTCATTGAAAACGCCGTCAGCTTTGACACCGTGGTCCTGGACGCGGGCCACGGCGGACACGACAGCGGGGCCGTGGGCCGGCTGGGGGCGGAGAAGGTTTACACCCTGGACACCATTTTCCGGCTTCAGAAAGCGCTGAAAGCCAAGGGTTTCAAGACTCTGCTGACCCGCGATTCCGACGTTTTCATCTCCCTGGGCGACCGGGTGGCCATCGCCAACCGCACGCCGCGCAGCATTTTTGTCAGCGTGCATTTCAATTCCTATTCCAGCGCCGCCCTGGGGCTGGAAACCTTCGCCCTCGCCCCTCAGGGCACCGCGAATTCCCATGACGATCTGAAGGCGTCCGATCTCCGGAACCGCCGGGGCAATGCGCGGGATTCTGAAAACATCGCTCTCGCCACCGCCGTCCACGCCAACGCGCTCTACAAACTCCGCAGCGTGGACCGGGGGGTGAAACGCGACCGCTTCAGCGTGATTTCCGGCATCGAGAAGCCGGGCATCCTGGTGGAGGGCGGGTTTGTCACCAATGCCACCGAAGCCGCCCGGATTCACCGGCCGGACTTCCGCCAGAGCCTGGCGGACGCCATCGCCGGCGGCATCGGGAACTACAGCCGGGCGCTCCAGCGGCGGAGCGGCAGTTCAGGGGTCCGGGTCTCGAACTGAGATCGTCCACGCCCGCCCGTCCGCCCGCCGTCCGGACATGAGTCTGAGCCAGGTGTTCAATGTCCTCCTGCCATCAGGGGAAGTCACCAACTGATCAGGATCACGGCATGGGAGGCAGTCTCCAGGCCTGCTGCCGGTCGGTGTATTCCTTTTTGGGAAGCAGCACGTAGTAAGGCCGGGCCTGGGGGCGCAGCCAGGTGATCATGCGGACCAGATTCGCGCGGGCCATGGTGGTGCAGCCGTGGGTGGGGGTGGCGGGGCCGCGGCGGATGTGGAAAAAGATGGCGCTGCCCTCATGGGCCCGCGGCGGATCCGCGTTGTGGCGGATTTCCAGCAGGAATTCGTAAGCGAAATCCCCGAGGCGCATCCGCTGTTTGCCATACCATGGCGGAAGGTTGCCGGGATCCACGGTGACGTGCTGATTGTAGGAGGGGGAGGCCGGATCGTCGATCCAGCAGTCCCTTGCGGTGACCTGGTAATAAGGCACCTGGGCACCGGCGGGCGGAGCCGGGGCATAGCCGTAAAGCGTGCCGATGCGGAACATGCCGGCCGGGGCGCGGGTGTCCTTTTCCCGTTTGGAGGGAATCCCGCTCTGGCCGTGGGGGACAGGGAGCGCGCCATTGCCCCAGGCGAGGCCGTTTTTTCCGAGCATGACGGAAACCGGAGCGTCCCAGAGCGGCGTCCATGGAGCGCCGGGAGCCTGACGGGAAAAAGCCTGAAGTTTTCCCTGTTTGGAATTCCAGCCGTCAGCGACACAGACAATTACCTGTCCGGTGGAGTCCGGAATTCCGGAAATCTGCGCTTTGACGGGGAACGGCAGGCAAATCAGAATGGCGGGCAGCAGCCAGCGCTTCAGCAGGGATTTCATGGGGGCGTCGTGGGATTGGAGGGGGCCGGAGCCGGTGAGGGATCCGCAGGAGCCGGCACTTCCGGCGCGGGCGCGGGCGCGGGGTCAGGGGCGGGAGCCGGTTCTTTATCTTTGGAGCCAGCGTCGGGTTTTTCCGGTTCCGGTTCCGGTTCCGGTTCCGGGGCGGGCGGCGGAGTTTCTTTTTGATCGGATTCCGGAGATTCCGGAGCGGAGGGGGAGGGATCACTGGAAGGTTTGACCTCCTCCGGGGCGGGCGAAACCGGAGCCGCCGGGGATGTTTCCTCCTTCTCCTTCGGAAGCGCGGGATCGACGGCATCACCGGGATTCAGCGGCGGTTCCTCCAGAATGGCCGGTTCAAGCATGGCCGGGCCGCCGTTTCTCCTGGAAGCGGCTCCCTGGCCATTCATGGGGGGCAGAAGCAACATCGAGTTTTCCGTGCCCGGGGCCATGGGAAGATCAGGAAGATCCGGCATGGGCGCGGCGGGAACCCAGGGCTGAGGGGCGGCACCGGCGGCACCGGTGGCGGCGACCTGCGCGGGAGCCTGCCGGGTGGCGGAAAAATCGGTTTCCACCGCCTGCCGCAGCTGATCGGAACCGATGTAGCCGGTGCTGCCGCTCTCCAGCTCCACCCGGGTCCAGCCTTTGCCGGCCTGCGTGATTTTCACCACCTGGCCTTTATTGAGCCGCAGATCCGCGCCGCCGGCCTGGCTGGGGCCGAACTGATAAAATCCGGCGCTGTCCTCCGTGACCACAAAGCGCTCCTGCCAGTCCGTCGGCCGCTCCGGTTTTTCGATGCCCGGCGCGCCCGCTTCCGCCGCGGGATTTCCGGATTCAGGACCTCCGCCGGACAGCTTGTTTTTCAGGCGGGCGAAAAATCCCGGCTTTTTCGGTTCCTCCACGATCGCCACCGGAGGCGGCGCGGGGGCGGCCGGAGCCGGTTTCCGGGTTTTGGCTCCGGCAAGTGATTTCGGCGCTCCTGAAGACTCCGCAGGCAAGGGGGCCGCTGACTTTTTAGCGGTGGTGGCCGGGGGCGGCGGCGGTGATTTGACGGGCGGCACCGGTTTAAGGGCGGGGGCGGATTTGGAGGCGCTGCCTTTTTTACCATTTTTCGCCGACGGGGCGGCGGGTGCCGGAATCGGGTAAGTTTGGGTGGCGGGCGCGGAAGGAGCGGTTTTGGAGAAAGGGGCCCGGATCCGCTTCAGCCACGAGGGTTTGGCGGGCGGCTCCACCACCGCCGGAGCGGGCGGCGGGGCGGGAGCGGCGGGCGGCACCTGCTTTTTTTTGGTGGCGGCGGAGGCGGCGGCCACGCCGGCGGCCAGCGTGACGGCGCAAATCGTCCGGGCGGCGGCCGGGCGGGAGAAAATCGGGGATTTCATGGGCGGAGGAAAGGGCGACTAACCAACCACGCGGCGGCGCGGATCACAACTTTAAAATCCATAGGGCAATCCCCTTTGAAAAAGCGCGGGAATTTTCCGGGAATCGTGTTATTCTTACGCTCCAACCCGCCTCTGTTTTCTGTTTTATGACCTCCCGTGATTCCATCCGCCAGCTCCTTGTCCGCCTCGGCGCTCTCGGCGTGGCGCGGGAGGATCTGACCGAAACCTTCGTGCGCGGCCGGGGCAATGGCGGGCAGAAAATCAACAAAACCTCCTCCACCGTCCGGCTGCGTCATGAGCCGTCGGGGATTGAGGTCCTCTGCCAGGAGCAGCGCAGCCTTTCCCAGAACCGCTATCTGGCCCGCGAGCTTCTCTGCGATAAACTGGAGCAGCGCCGCAAAGCCGGCTATCAGGCGCGCCAGGCCGCCGTCTCCAAAGCGCGCGCCCAGAAAGCGCAGCGCAGCGCGGGCCTGAAGCGCCGCATGGTGGAGAACAAACGTCAGCGCGCCGGCATCAAGGCGGGCCGCCGGGCAGTGCGGGAGGAGTGAGGTTTGACTTTGAATAACGGACCGGAAGTGGCACGGTGCGCTCCGTTATGTCTGATCACCGCTTTTCGGAACACCGTGATGAAATGTGGGCTCCCTGCGGGAATGCCGCCGCGCCGGACCGGCGGGAGGAGGACGGGGGACTGCGGCCATCGTCTCCGCTCTGTCCGCGCTGTGACTGTCACCTGGAGGGAGTCAGACATGCCACGGGGATCGCCTGGCGGTGCGGCTCCTGCGGCGGGCAGTCGGTGAATTTCAGCCAGTTCCGCCGGATGATTCCGGAGGCCCGCGTGGATGAGATCTGGGTGACCACCACGGAAAAACCCGTGGCCGCGCCCGGCCGCACCCGCTGCCCGGAATGCCGCCGGGGCATGACGGCGGTGCTCATTCCCTCGGAGGACCGGGAAATCGAGCTCGACATCTGCCGTCCCTGCCAGCGCCTGTGGCTGGAGAATCAGGAGGCTTTGGCCAAAACGCTCGACGCCGCCAAAAACAATGCCAGGGCGGGTCCGAAGCCCCCGCTGGTGCGCATGGACCGGCGCGGCGCGGACGACCGGGCGCAGCAGGATTTTCAGGAAAAACTGGCCAAAGTGCGCGCTTTCATGATCCGGGAAAAACAGGAGCGGAGGCCCTGGACGGCTCCGCTGGTGATTCTGGTTCTGCTCTACCTGGTGTTTGAGATCCGGGAGCGCTGGCGTGGCTGAGAAAGCCGCCGCCCCGCTCCCGTCAGCCCGTCAGGGAAGCCGGTGAGCCTCAACGGATTCGATGATCAGACGGCTGTCGTCCGCGAGCTGGCAGGCTCCGACGGAGAGGATGCCGTTTTCCCAGTCCGGGTCGCCGGAGGTTTCCTCCGAATCCTCAAACACCGTCGCGCCATTGATGGCGAAGGTCAGCTTTCCGTTTTTCCGGCGAAGGTACATCTCCAGTTTCTCCGCCGGTTTGGAGGACACCTGAATTCTCGGACTGTGGGGATTGTTGTAGCTGTTTTCACCGAAAAATCCGCTCACTCCCTCCTCCGTGATCTCCGCCGCCACCGTCAGGGCGGAGAAGTAGCTGCATGGATTGAAACCCGCGCCGAGCATGAGGCAGGGCGGGCGGCCGTGGGCTCCGCCGCCGGAAAGCCGGACTTTGGCGCGCAGCTCAAACTGCTCCCCGAGCGGCAAAGGATAGGACACCAGCTGCACGCCGGTGCCGAATTCCCTGGTCACGGTGAAACCCTTGTCCTTCACCACATCCCAGTCGCCCTGCAGCTGTTCCCAGTCCTTGGCGTGATCCACGGGCACTTTCACCCATTGGCCCTCCAGGTAATCCCTCCGCAGCTCCGCCGCGCGCAGGCGGGCCTGAATGGCTTCCTTCAGCCAGTCCCTCCCGTCGAACCCCTCCAGCGTTTTTTTCCACAGAGGCACGGCGGCGGCCGGATCCCCCGAACGCTCCTTCTCATCGGCCTCGCGGGCGGCCGCTCTTTCCGGCAGGCCGAAAATCGAGAGATCCGTCCCGATTTTCACCACGGTGGTCGCCAGTTTGAACATCCGACCATCCACGGCGGGGGTGAATTTCCCGTCGTTCGCGTTCAGAGCCTCCCGGCCGGTCTCCCAATCCCGCAGAAACCAGCTGTCGAGCATGATATGGGAGCGCCGGTCCGCCATGTCCTGGGGGGTGGCCGCCGCCTTGAGCAGCGCCGCGTTGAGTTTTTTCACCCGCTCCCCGACTCCAGGAATGGCGTAAACTTTATCATAGGCATTCAGTTCCTTGCCCACCTCGGAAACCGCCCGCAGCAGGCCCAGCGGCGCGTCGGTCTCCAGGTGACCGCTGTCCATGCAGGCGAATCCGAAGGCCAGCATGTCCTCGTGACTGCCGCCCCAGCGCGGCACCAGGGAGTATTCGTATTTATGATAAGCGAACCGGTAATCAAAGCAGGCGGCGGTGGAACGGTTGAACCACAGGCGCTCGCTTTCCCCGCTCTCCCGGCTGCCGCCCATGACCACGGTGATCATGGAGGCGGCGGCGAAAGGCTGATCCGGCCGGGCTTTCCAGGCGGCGGTCAGACGTTTGCGCGCCAGCGCGAGGTGTTTCTCAAACCCGCGCCAGCCCTCCTCGGTGACTTCGCCGGCGAATTTGGTGCCCCGCTTTTTCCAGGCGCGGTCGATCTCATCCTCTCCGATCATGGAGTCGGTGATCCAGACGGGAAGGGTGCCCGCCTCCTCCAGCCGCTCGGCATAACCCGCCGGCGCCGTGCGGCGCGTGGGAATGCCGCGCACATGGCGGTAAAGCTGGCCGGCATCCTCCGGTCCGTAACAGGGGGATTTCCCCAGACTTCCGGTCCATTTAGTGAAGTCCTCGGTGATTTCCGCCCTCCGCTCCATCGTTGGACCGGATTTGGGGTAAGCCGGCACCTGCTGGATGAGGGGCAGCGCGGCGAACCGGAGAAGGGCGGGCTCCTTCACTGTTTCCCGGATTTCCTTCAGGGCCTGAAACATCACCGGCAGGTCCTTTTCAGCGTCGAATCCCTCGTCCTGCCGGTCCCACGCCTCCCAGAGCCGGATCCATGGATCTTTGCAGCCGGCCGCGAGAAGGGAGGCGCCGGAGATTTTGAAATCCACGATGGCTGAGCCCCAGGTGGAAAGATACTGCATGCGGGGCAGGCGCTCGCCCACAAATTTCAGGGCTTCCTCCCGCCAGGGCTGCCCCTCCCAGCCCTTGGTGATCACGGGCAGCAGATGTTTTTCCATCCACCGGGTCTCCTGCTCCCGCCATCCGCCCTCCGTGGCGGTGCCCGCCTTGAAAACAACAGGATCGCCGGGTCCCTGCGCCCGCTGGGGGACCAGGCCCGGGAGAACCATGCGGCCCCGGCCCGGGGCGGCGGCCGGCAGCACCCCGCCCGTCAGTGCTCCCGCCAGCGCCAGACACAAAATCGGCTTATTATTCATCAGGCGAACCTGACGAAATTCCACCGGACCGTCAAGTTTCACCGCAACAAAATCAGGTGGGAAAACCATTTGCTCCCTCCCGGCCGGCCGCACGCATTTTCCAGTGTGAAAGGGGCGTGGCCATCGTATTTACCGTTCACCAATCCCCTGATTTCCCTGACTTTTATGCGGCGCTCCTTTTGCCTTCTTGCGGTTTTGTTTCTCCATGGGCTGGGTCCCGGTCAGGCAAAGGCGCAGGAAGCCCCCCTTTCCCGGCTTCCCGGGCCGCCGGCGGCTCCCGCAGTTGCCGGGGTTGCTCCCACGCTGGATTCCGCCGCCGCGCCCGCGCCCGCCGTCACGGGACGGCATGAAATTGTGGTCCGGGAGAAAACCCTGGCCGCCATCATGGCCGCCGTGAGCGCTCTGCCGGCGGAGGGAGGCACGGTTTTTCTTCCCGCCGGAAAATATGTCTGCAGCGGCCCGGTGATACTCGACCGCGACAATCTCACGCTGCGCGGCGCGGGGCCCGAAACGATTCTTTACACCAAGGACGGCTGCGACTGCCCGGTGATCATCATGGGCAGCACCGAGACGCCGGTGACGCGCCGCACGCGGAATCTGACAGTCAGTGACATGACCCTCGACGGGAACCGCCTCGCCCAGAAAATGGAATGCTGGACCGGCCTCTGCGACAGCGGCGGCAAGGCTTACATCCGCAACAACTGCCTGACCGTGCGGGCGGTCGAGGACAGCCGCATTGAGCGCATCCGGGCCACCCGCGGCCGGTCCGGCGGGCTGGTCATGGAAAAAGTCTGCCGCCGCGTGGTGGTGGAGGATTTTGAGGCCTGGGACAATCACTTCGACGGCCTGGCCTGCTACGAGACCGAGGAGAGCGTCTTCACCGGCCTGCATCTGCACCACAATCAGTATGCCGGCATCTCCCTGGACATCCAGTTTCACCGCAACGCCATCGTGAACAGCCTGCTGGAGCACAACGGCGCGCAGGGGATTTTCATGCGGGAAAGCTCGTCGAATGTCTTTCAGAACCTGACCATTCAGCACAACGGCGCGCAGGGGGTTTTTGTGGCCCAGGTGGATAAGGACGCCTCCAAAACCTGCCAGAACAACATTTTCAGCGGCCTCCGCTGCGAACACATGGGCGGCGAGGCTTTCCGGGTGAATGACGCCTCCTGCACCGGAAATATCCTCGCGCATTCCGTTTTCACCCACAATCCGCGCGGGGATGTCTCGGAATCCGTCCCGGACCTGCTCACGCGGCTCAATGTGAAAGTCGAGCCCTCGCTTCCCTGAAAGATTTCATCGGAACGGAAATCCGCGGCCGGTGATTCCCGGATGGATGCTGAAATCCCGGTCCGGTGTTTCCCATCTTGCCGCCGGGGCGGGTTGCGGCTTCAGTGGCGCGCATGGATTCCCTGACCCACGAAGAACGCTTTTCCCGCCTTGCCCTTGAACTCCCGCCCGCGCCGAAACCGGTCGCGGTTTACCGCCCCGTGGTGGTGACCGGGAATCTGGCCTACATTTCCGGCCACGGCCCGGTGCGCATCGACGGCTCCCTGATCCAGGGCCGCGTCGGCAGCGATCTGAGTCTGGCGGAGGGTTATGCCGCCGCCCGGCAGGTGGGTCTGGCGCTTCTTTCCACGGTCCGCTCCCACTTTGGCTCGCTCAACGCCATTGGCCGCGTGATCAAAGTCCTGGGCATGGTGAATTCGGCGGCGGAATTTTACGATCACCCCAAAGTGATCAACGGCTGCAGCGAACTCTTCGCCCAGGTCTTCGGGGAGGAGCACGGCATCGGAGCCCGCAGCGCCGTGGGCATGGGGCCGCTGCCCGGGAATATCGCTGTGGAAATCGAAGTCATCTTCGAACTGGCCCCGGAACCGGCCTGAAAATCTTCCGGCGGGCGGTTCCGTCCCGGAATTTCCGTGGTCCCCGGGCACTGGTCCGGTTTCAACAGCCTGAACTGAATTGAATTGAATTGAACTGAACCGAGAAGACGGAGCCACGGATGGCACGGATATAACGGATACACACGGATTTATGAAAAAATGGGGTTCACCGGGCGGGTGCAGCCATCCATTTCATCCCAATCCGTGGGTATCCGTGCCATCCGTGGCCCGTCAGAAATCCGCGGAGAATGAGGACGGAAGAGCGGCGGGCCAGTGATCGCGGGCGGCGTGACGCTGCCCCTTGCGCGGGGCGCGGGGTGCGGTGTTATGTCGCCGCCATATGACGAGTGAACCGAAGACTGTGTTTGTGGGCCTGGCCGGGCTGGGAAATGTGGGGGCGGGCGTGTACAAAAATCTGCTCAAGAACGGGGATCTGCTCACGGACCGGACCGGAGTGCGCATTCAGGTCCGGCGCATCGCGGTGCGCACCCCCGCCAAATATCTGGATCTGCAGGTGCCGGAGGGCATGCTGACCACGGACTGGCGGGATCTGGTGAACGATCCGGAGATTCCCGTGATCGTGGAGCTGATCGGCGGGGTCACGGAGGCTTATCATCTGGTGAAAACCGCGATTCTGGCCCGCAAGGTGGTGGTCACCGGCAACAAGGCGCTGCTCGCGGAGCACGGTCACGAACTGGTCGCCCTGGCGGAGCGGGAGGACGTGCCGCTGTATTTTGAGGCGGCGGTGGCCGGCGGCATTCCGATCATCAAGGCGGTGCGCGAGGCCCTGATCGGCAACCACATCGAGGCTATTTACGGCATCATCAACGGCACCACGAACTACATCCTGACCCGCATGAGCGAGGCCGGGCTGAGCTATGAGGCCGCCCTCGCCGAAGCCCAGGTGCTGGGCTACGCGGAGTCGGATCCGACGCTGGACGTGAACGGCTGGGACGCGGGGCACAAGGCCATCATTCTCGCCTGGCTGAGCTACGGCGAGTGGGTGCGGCCGGAGCAGGCGCATGTCGAGGGGGTGACCGAAATCACCCAGACCGACCTGAAATTCGCCCGCAGCATGGGCTATGTGATCAAACTCCTGGGCGTGATCCGCCTGGATGACACCAACCGCATTGAAGTCCGCGTGCAGCCCTGTCTGGTGCCGCAGTCCCACATTCTGGCCAATGTCCACGGCGTGATGAACGCGGTGGCGGTTTACGGCGACATTGTGGGCGAGACCCTGTTTTACGGCAGCGGCGCCGGGCAGAACGCCACCAGCAGCTCGGTGATCAGCGATCTGGCCGACGCGGTGGATAATCTGACCAACGACGCGGGCACGAACAACGGTTTTATCCCCCACGGGCATTACGGCGCCTGCCTGCCGGTGGACCAGACCGTCAGCCGTTATTACCTGCGTCTGCGGGTGGACGACCGGCCGGGGGTGATCGCCGCCATTTCGACGATCATCGCCGGGCACGGCATCGGCATTCTTTCCCTCCAGCAGCCGGAAGTGGACCCCGGGGCGGACGCGGATCTCATGCTCATGCTGCATCAGGCCAGCTACGGCAGCATGAAGAAGGCCGTGGCGGAAATCGCGGCTCTGGAATGCGTGCAGACGGCTCCGGTGCTGCTGCGCGTGGAATCGCTGAAGGGACGCGGGATTTGAAGAGGAGGTTTGAAAAAACCAAAGCTGATTCCCGCAGGCCGGCCGTCCGTGCCTCCCTCAGCTCCCGCAAGGGAGCGCGGGCTCCGGCCCGTGAGTTTGACGGCAGCGGCGAATGCACCCTCATGAGACTGAATCTCAATTACTATTGACGCCGTCCTCCGGCACACTAAACTGGCGGCCCGCTCCGCTATGGAGGGAGACCGCGTCCGGCCCCTCCCGCTTTCCTCAACTTCTGTCCGCCATGAAGCCCATTTTCGCTCCTCTGCTCGCCGCCGTTCTCACGTTGTCGCCCCTGCTGCACGCCGCCACGCCGGAGCAGGAGCTTTCGAGAAAAGTCGTCTATAATTACACCAATATCGTTTACGCGAACTACAGCGACTGCGTGACGTCGGCCACGGAACTGCGCGACAGCATCCGCGCCTTTCTGAAAAAACCCTCCGCCGCCAGCCTGGAGACCGCGCGGAAAGTCTGGATCAAAGCCCGTCAGCCTTATCTTCAGAGCGAGGTTTACCGCTACTACGCCGGCCCCATCGACGACGCCGACGGTCCGGAGCCGCTGCTGAACTCCTGGCCTCTGGACGAGGTTTATGTGGATGCGGCGGAAGGCGGCGACGGCGGCATCATCGGGAATGTGAAGGGTTATCCGAAGATCACGGCGGAGATGATCGAGGAGCTGAATCTGAAGGATGGCGAGAAAAACATCTCCTGCGGCTGGCATGCCATCGAGTTCCTGCTCTGGGGTCAGGACCAAAGCGCCACCGGCCCCGGCGACCGGAAGTTCACCGATTTCACCACCGCCCCCAACGCCATCCGGCGCGGCCAGTATCTCCAGGCCTGCGCGGACCTGCTGATCAAACACCTCGCGGATGTCAGGGACCAGTGGGCTCCGGACAAACTGGGCAATTACCGCAACATTTTCGAGGAAGGTTACGAGGCCTCCGTGGAGCGCATCCTGACCGGCATGATTTTCCTCAGCGGCAATGAACTCGCCGGCGAGCGCCTCCAGGTGGCTTGGGACACCCAGGAGCAGGAGGAGGAGCATTCCTGCTTCAGCGACACCACTTTCCAGGACACCGTCTTCGACGCCATCGGCCTCCAGAACATCTACCGCGGCAGCTACCTCCAGCTGAACGGCAAAGTCGTCGCCGGTCCCGGCGTGCGGGATCTGGCGCAGCTGGCCAAGGCGGATCTGGTGCCGCTGCTGGACGCCAAAGTGGACGTCACGGTGGAGAACGCCAAAAAGATTCCGGTGCCCTTTGACCAGGCGATCCTCGGTCCCATCGACGGACCGGGCCGCAAAGCCATCATGGCCACCATCGCCGCCGCCGAGGACCAGTCCGCGCTGCTGCGCCGCCTGGCCCGCGCCCTGAAAATTGATATTCCCGAGGAAGCCGCCGGGGACGTGGCGGGATGAGAGCCTTTTCCTTTTTTCTCCTGACGGCGGGATGGTTCTGCCCGACCGCCGTTCCCGTGTCCGCGGCGGTGCCTGAACCGGCCCCCGCCGCTGAAGTCCCGGCTTCCAAAGCGGCTTCGGCCCCGGAACCGGCGGCCACCTCCGTGGGGGAACCGCCGGCTTCCGTGCCCGCCGCCGCCGAGGAGGAGCCCATGCGCCCGTCGCATCCGCCGGAAGCGTATTCCGGAGGCCGGACCACGGTTTTCAACGACGGCAAGGAGGCCTTCGCCCTGGCTTTGGCCAACATCGGCCGCGAAACCCGCCGGGCTTTTGTGACCGGGAATTCATTCTTCAACGATAACTGGATGATCGCCCCCGCCAGCACGGCGGCGCGCGACGGGCTGGGGCCGTTTTTCAATGCCCGCTCCTGCTCCTCCTGTCACGTCAAGGACGGCCGGGGAGCCCCGCCGAGGGAAGGCGAAATCATGACCGGACTCCTGCTGCGCCTCAGCGTGCCGGGCACGGACGGGCACGGCGCGCCGAAGCCCGACCCCATTTACGGCGGCCAGCTCGGGGTGCGGGTGCTGGAGGTGCCCGCCGGTCTGAAGCCGGAGGCGGAGGTGACGGTGAAATGGGTGGAATCCACCCATGTCCTGCCGGACGGCGAAAGTGTCAGCCTGCGCCGCCCGGAGTTCACCTCCATCGTCTGGCATTACGGCGAACCCGCGAAGGACCTGCTGATGGGCCCGCGCCTCGCGCAGCCGGTGTACGGCAGCGGGCTGCTGGAAGCCCTTCCGGAAACCACCATCCGCGCCCTGGCGGATCCCGATGACGCGAACCACGACGGCATTTCCGGGAAAGTGAATGAGGTTTGGGACCTCGCGGCGGGCAGAACCGCCCTGGGGCGTTTTGGCTGGAAAGCGAATCAGCCCAGTCTCCGGCAACAGGCCGCCGATGCTTTTGTGAATGACATCGGGATCACCTCCAGCCTGCATCCGCAGGACGCCGTGAGTCCGGCGCAGGCCGCGATCCTCGGCCCTCTCCCCAACGGCAACGACCCCCATGGCGGTCCGGAGCTGAGCGATTTTATTTTCGGCCGTGTGGAGACTTATCTGCGCTCCCTCGCCGTGCCCGCCCGGCGGCATCTTGACGATCCCGTGGTCCGGAAAGGGGAAAAACTGTTCGCCCAGGTCAACTGCGCCGCCTGTCACCTTCCGGAACTGAAAACCGGCAGTGACGCCGCTCTGAGGGAGCTGCGGGACCAGACCATCCGCCCCTACACCGACCTCCTGCTGCACGACATGGGTCCCGGTCTCGGGGACGGACGTCCCGATTTCCTCGCCACGGGCGACGAATGGCGCACTCAGCCGCTGTGGGGCATCGGTCTCAATAAAGTGGTGAACGGCAACGATTTTTTCCTTCACGACGGCCGCGCCAGAACCCTCCAGGAGGCCATCCTCTGGCACGGTGGAGAGGCCCAGGCCTCCCGCGAAGCCTTCGAAAAACTGAGCCGGGATGACCGCGCCGCCCTGCTGGCGTTTCTGAAAAGTCTCTGAAGACGGAACCAGCGCCGGATCCTGGGTCTTTCCCCGGGATCACGTGGTGGTTTAACGGCTGCGGCTGGTGCCTGCCTCCCGGGAGATCCGGCGGCCCGGAGGCAATGGCTCCGCGCGGTTGATTAAAAAGAAAGCCTCAAAGCTCAAAATGAAATTTATATTAAACGGTATTCCCCGGGAATAAGGCGTCATCGATGATGATCGAAAGTTAGTAATTTCACCGCTGAAGTGAACCGGCGCGGACACTCGCGCGGTCCCCATGTCTTTTCCGGGGCCAGGATGATATTTTTCACGGTTCCGCCGAAAACGGTGTGAAATTGTTGGGATTTTTCTTGCCGTTATTTTCCGTGGCTAATATTTTTCGTTTGAGTGATTTATTAAAAAATCAGTCAACACATTCGAAATGAGTCACTTCTATCCAATAATAATACTAAAATGCTTCCGGGGATTCCGGGCGTGCCGCTGGCACCGCTTCTGCGGCCAGCGCGCCGGAAAGGACCGTCAGCCTTTGCCCCTGACCCGGCCGGGTCCGGTCCATGCTCTCCGGAACCGGCGGGCGCTCTCATTTTCTGTTCCCCATCCTTAAGAATCCAAAACCAACCAGCTTATGCTATTCCCTCCAGGCATTTCCTCCCTCCGGCGGCTGCTGCCGCTCAGCGCGGCCACCGCGCTTCTGACCACCACCACCGCCTCCATGCAGGCCGCCCGCACGGCTTATTTCCAGTTTGAGAATGCGGCCGATCCCGGACTGGACAGCGCCGGCGGCAATGACCACGCCGTGAAGGACGGCGGCGACCCGCTCCCGGTGGGCGCGCTGGCCGGCACCGGCGCCTGGTTTCTTGACGGGAAAACTCCCGGCTTCACCATCACTCCGGGCAGCGGCACGGGGGATGCGGATTTCAGCGTCACCGAGAACTTCTCGGTTTCGGCGTGGTTCCGCGTCTCCGTCGGCGGCGGCACCATCCGCCAGCGCATTTTCTCGACCTCCCCGGGCTGGGGGCTTGCGGTGGACTTCAATCAGTCCGAGCCCCGCATTCTGATGACCGCCTACGCGGAGGAGGATAAATTCTTCGCCGCTCCGGACGTTATCACGGGCAAGTGGTTCCATGTCAGCGCCGTGGTGATGCCGGCGGATGTGGATGGTTTTGTTTACACCCGCGTTTATCTGAACGGGCAGCCCCTCGGTGACCCCGATGACGGTTTTTACAGAAGCGCCACCGGCAACCTGCTCATCGGCAGCGCCGGCGGTGGTTTCGAGGGCTTCAACGGGGCACTTGATGAACTGGCCTATTATGACACGGCGCTGTCCGCCGCCGACGCCCTGGCTGTTTATAATGCGGGCGCGGTGGACACGGACGGCGATGGCATGCTGGACACGTTTGAGGCCGCCCACGGGCTGAATCCGAATCTCGAGTCGGACGCGGAGGGCGACCTGGACAAGGACAAGCTGAGCAATAAAACGGAGTACGACCGCGGAATGCTTCCGAACAATCCGGACACCGACGGTGACGGGCTGAACGACGGCGCGGAGGACGGCGGGGGTGCTTATGAGAGCCCCGAAAAGACCGGCACGGACGCCAAAAACACGGACTCGGACGGCGACACCATTCCGGACGGCGTGGAACTGGCGGTCACGGCCACGGATCCCTACGCCACCGATCCCAACATGACGGACACGGACGGGGACCGCCTGCCGGACAATTATGAGGTTTTTGTGTCCAAAACCGATCCCACCAAAGCCAGTGATCCGGCCCCGGTGCCCAATCTGCTGGCGGAATACCGGTTTGAGCTTCCGGCCTTCCCGGGCCTCGACAGCTCCGGCGGCGATGACTCCGCCACCGTGGTCGGGGGCGCCCAGGTGACCACCGGCGCCCTGGCGGGCACGGGAGCCTACGCTTTCCCCGGAAACACTGCCGGACTGACCATCGGAACCGGCAGCCCGGAGATTGATCCCGATTTCCTGACCCTGGAGGATTTCTCCATTTCCGTGTGGTTCCGCGCGGCTGAGGCCAGCGGCCGCCGGCGTATCCTGTCCGGGGGCGGCTGGGGACTGGGCGTGGATTTCGCGAACGCGGTTCCGCGGGTGCT
The DNA here is from genome assembly GCA_040386695.1 of Verrucomicrobiota bacterium. Taxonomy (GTDB): domain Bacteria; phylum Verrucomicrobiota; class Verrucomicrobiia; order Verrucomicrobiales; family V1-33; genus CAIZWU01. Next base: position 44,666 of record JAZKFB010000017.1, on the reverse strand, counting down.
GATGACAACCTACGGCGTGGAGGACAAATTCTTCGACGCTCCCGGCGTCATCGCGGGCAAATGGTTCCACCTCGCGGCGGTGATTCTGCCGCCGGACGGGAGCGGGACGGTGTTCACCCAAATATATCTGAACGGAGTGCTGATCGGGCAGGACGACGGTCCTTATGTCAATACACCGAACCTGGCGATCGGCAGCAGCGGTCCGGGCGGTGCCGGCGAGGCCTGGTCCGGCCTGCTGGATGAGCTGCGGATTTACGACATTGCCCTGACCCAGGAGAAAATCCTCGCGCTGTACGCGGTGGGGAATTCCGACGATGACAAGGACGGCATGCCGGCCAACTGGGAGCGGACCTACGGGCTGAATCCCGATGACGCCTCCGACGCCGCCAAGGACCTTGATGGCGACGGGGTGAGCAACCTGACGGAATACACCAAGGGGCTGCTTCCCAACAACAGGGACACGGACGGGGACAGTCTTGAGGACGGCGTGGAGGACGGCGGCGGCACTTATGTCAGCGCGGCACAGACCGGCACGGACCCCAGCAAGCCGGATACAGACGGGGACGGCATTCCCGACGGCGCGGAGAAGGCGGTCACGGGAACCGATCTTTACAGCACCGACCCCAACAAAGCGGACACGGACGGGGACGCTTATCCGGACGGATACGAGGTCACGACCCTCCACACCGATCCCACGAATCCCGCCGACCCCAACCGTCCGGCGGGTCTGGTGGCGCATTATGAATTCGAGGATTTCGACCGCCTGGGAGCGGACAGCGCGGGGGATGACGACACCGCCACAGCCACCGGCGGGGTGTTTCAGGTGACGGGTTCGGAGGCGAAGATCGGTGACGGAGCCATTTCCCTGAGCGGAGCCGATTACCTGAATATCGGAGCCGGAAATCTGCTGTCGGACATCGATTTCAGAGCCACCTCCAGCTTCTCCGCCGCCGTCTGGTTCAACTTCAACGAGGCCACGGGCCGCCAGCGCATCCTCTCGTCCAATCCGGGCTGGGGAGTGGGGGTCAACTTCACGGAAGGCACCCCGGCAGGCATCCTTCTCACCGCCTACGGCATCAAGGACGCCTACTTCCCGGTCAGTCTGACCGCCGGCCAGTGGTATCACCTGGCGTTCACGGTTGGAGCCTCGGAGGGCGGGGCCCCTCCCGCCGTCACGGTTTACCTGGACGGGGTGGAGATCGGTCAGGATTCCTTCCTGTTCAATTCCGGCAATGGTTACGCCATCGGCGCTTTTGGCTTGGGGAATCCCTTCGAGACCTTCACCGGTTATCTGGATGACCTCCGCTATTACAACAAAGCCATCACCTCCCCGGAGGTGGCCGGACTTTACGCCATGGGCGGGGGAGGCGGCAGTGATCCGTCCTTCAGAATCACGGCCTTCACCCGGACCAATGGCCTGGTCGCCCTGTCCTTCACCTCGGAGGCCGGCGCGGGCTACACCATCCAGCGCAGCACCGCGCTGAGCGGCTGGGGCGCGGTGGGCACGGTGGCGGCCACGGGCGCCATCAGCAACTGGGCGGAAACCACGGCTCCGCCCGCCACCTCCACGCGCTACTTCTACCGTGTCCTGAAAAACCAGTAAGCGGTTCCCCCGGAGCCGGTTCAGTTCAGTTAAATCAAAATCCTGCGGAGGCGTCCCGGCGCTTCCGCAGGATTTTTTTGTTGGCCGTCAGGGTGTGGGGAATCACGGACCGGGCGGCGCCATGCATCCGGGAACTCCGCGGCGGAATCGTTGAGGGCGGGACTGAGGAATAAGGATTGATGAAGGAAGCCATTGACCTTCGGGTGACGATTCTGTCACGATGTGGAGCTTTTATTCTCCACAATCCCTGTCCGTCCCCCCTTTTGTTCATGATTGTCCCCTCCCGCTGGTTTTTTCTCACCGCCGCTTCCGTTCTGGCCTGTCCGCTGGCGGTCCGGGCGGATCTGGTGATTTCCGAGTTCATGGCCAGCAATAAAAAGAGTGTCACCGATGAGGACGGGGACCACTCCGACTGGATTGAGATTAAAAACACGTCCGCCACCGCCGCTGATCTCACCGGCTGGTCGCTGACGGATGAGGCGGTGAATCCCCGCAAATGGCTGTTCCCCGCCGTCTCCATTCCGGCCAACAGCCAGATCGTGGTCTTCGCCTCCGGCAAGGACCGGGCGGCGGCCGGGCAGAACCCGCACACCAATTTCTCCCTGGCCATCGGCGGGGAATATCTCGCTCTGGTGCGGCCGGACAGCACGGCCTCCACGGAATGGGCTCCGGCTTTCCCGCTTCAGTATGTGGACACCAGCTACGGCCTCTCCACCAATGTGCTGGAGGAGACCTGGGTGCGGGAAAGCTCGTCCCTGAAAGCCTTTGTGCCGGCGGACACCGCCCTGATTCCCCAGTGGCGCGGCGCGGGATTCAATGACACCGCCTGGACATCCGGGACGTTCGGCGTCGGGTATGTGAACAGCGGGACCAATCCGGAGATCAATGTCAACTTCGGCAGCGCCTCGGCGACCCCCATGAGCGGCACCGGCCGCCACAGCTACATCCGGGTTCCCTTCACGGTCGCGGACCCCGCGCTGGTGCAGTCGCTGAAACTGCGGGTGAATTACGACGACGGGTTTGTCGCCTGGGTGAACGGCACGCGGGTCGCGAACTCCGCCGGCGCTCCCACCTCCGATCCCATTTCCCCGACGGCGCTGGTGGCCAATCACGGGGCGGCGGGGTTTGAGGATTTTGTGCTGCCCGCCGCCGCCGTGACCTCCCTGACGGCGGGGGCCAATGTGCTGGCGATCGAGGGCATGAACACCACGGTGGCCAGCTCCGACGCTTTTCTGACGGCGCAGCTGCTGGCGGTGCTGACCAGCGCGGGCACCGGCGAGACCGGCTACTTCGCCACCGCCACGCCAGGTCTGCCGAACGGGGGAGTCAATTCCCTGCAGCTGCCCGTCAGCGTCACCCCGTCGCGGGCTTCGGGCACGTTTTCCGCCCCGTTTTCCCTGACCCTGGCCGCGGAGGAGGCCGGGCAGGAAATCCGTTACATTCTCGCGGACCCCGCCGGTTCGCCCGGGGCCGGCATCGCGGAGCCAGCCGCCAATTCCACTCTTTACACAGGTCCCATCGCCATCAGTGCCAGCAAGCTGCTGCGGGCGGCGGTTTTTAAAGGCGGCCAGCGCGGGCGGACGCTGACGGCGGAGTATCTGCTGCTGGAGACGGCGGCGGGGAGCAATAACACGTCCTCCTTCACCTCCATTCTGCCGGTGATGGTGATGGATGACCACGGCGGCGGGCAGCCGGTGGACAGCGGTTCCGGGACGTTCACGGCCTCCATGCTGCATCTGTTCCAGCCGGTGGACGGCGTGACCCGGCTGGCCGACGCCGCCACGGGGTCGGCCATCGCGGATGTCTTCAGCCGGGCGGGCGCGCGGGTGCGGGGCTCCTCCTCCGCCGGCTTCGCCAAGAAAAGCTATGGTCTGGAGACGTGGACGGAAAAGAATGAGGACGAGGACATTCCGCTGCTGGGCATGGCGGCGGACAGCGACTGGATTCTGAACGGGCCGTTCCTTTTCGACGACACTTATATTCACAATGCCTATGCCTATGAAATCTCGCGCCGCCTGGGCCGCTGGGCGCCGCGCACCCGGCCGGTGGAGCTGTTCTTCAACCAGAACGGCGGCAAGCTGGATTTTTCGGACTACGCGGGCATTTACATCCTGACGGAGAAGATCAAATCCAACTCCGACCGCCTGGATATCGCCTCTCTGGAGCCGGGGGATACCGCCGGGGAGGCTCTGACCGGTGGCTACATTTTCAAAATCGACCGCGCCGACAGCGGGGAGGTCAGCTGGACCATCAATAACTCCTCCTTTGGCCTGGGAACACTGCCGAATACGGAAAGCGGCCAGTCCCTGGTGATCGTGGAGCCGGATCCGGACACGGACGCGCCGGAGCAGATAAGCTATCTTCAGAACACGGCCATCAAGCCCTTCAACGACACTCTTTTCCGCGAACGGGCCGCCGGTTTCTCCACCCGGACCTACCGCGATCTGATCGACTCCGGGTCCTTTGTGGACCACCACATCGTCAACACCATCGCCATGAACGTGGACGCCCTGCGGCTCAGCGCGTTTTACTTCAAGGACCGGGGCGCGAAAATCTCCGCCGGGCCGGTCTGGGACTTTGACCGGGCGCTGGGGTCGGATGACGGGCGCGATTCCAACCCCTCCAGCTGGAACAGCATTGAATACTTCTTCGACCGCGACTGGTGGGGCGGGCTTTTCCGGGATCCGCAGTTTGTGCAGGACTGGGTGGACCGATGGTGGATGCTGCGCCAGCCCGGCCAGCCCCTGGCGACGGATGTGCTGCGGACGCTGGCGGATCAGATGGGCGCGGAAATCGGCAACGTGGCGGGAGCCCGCGACGCGGCGCGCTGGAGCGATAACGCGGCGGCCGGCGGCGTGTATCTGAATGAGATCACGGCCATGAAGACCTGGATGAATTCCCGCGTGGCCTTCATCGACGGCAAGGCTCCGTCCCCCCCGGCCACCGCCACCGCGGCGGGCACGGTTCCGGCCGGAACCGCCGTCACCATCACCGGCGCGGGCACGATCCGCTACACGCTCGACGGCACGGATCCCCGGCCTTTCGGCGGCGCCACACCCGGAACCAACACCGCTTACACCGGTCCGGTGGCCATCAACAGCACCACTGTTCTGACCGCCCGGCGGCAGTCCAGTTTCACGCCGTTTCCGAGCGGCGCGGCCAGCATTTCCTGGAGCGCGCCGTTGAGGCGGGTGCTGCTGGTGGACGAGTTTTTCGCCGCCGCCGGGGATCTCTCCATCGCCGCCCTCAACTATCATCCGTTCCCGCCGACAGCGGCGGAGCTGGCGGCGGTGCCGGGCATTGAGGACACGGACTTTGAGTGGCTGGAGATCAAAAACACGGGAGCCCGCGCCGTGAACCTCATCGACATGGTGCTGCCGGCGGGAGCTCCCTTTGACAGCGATTTCAAATTCGGTCTGAAATCCCTGGCGGCGGGCAAATCGCTGCTGCTGGTCAAAAACCGCGCCGCTTTTGAAGTCCGCTACGGCACCGGAGCCTCCGGTCTCATCGCGGGCGAGTGGGTGAAGGGCAATCTCAAGGACTCCGGCGAGGCCATCCGGCTGCTGGACCGTACAGGGGCGGCGGTGATTGATTTTTCCTACAGCGACACCGACGGCTGGCCGGTGGCGGCGGACGGGAAGGGGGCCGCGCTGGAATACAAGGGCACGGCTTTCACCAGTGCCGACCTCGCATTGCCCGCCAACTGGCAGGCCTCGGCCGCCATCAACGGCACTCCCGGCGGCGACCCCGCGGCCACCGCGGCCCCGGCGGTCGGGTTCAACGAGGCGCTGGCGGAATCGGCGCCGCCTTTTGTGGACGGAGTCGAGCTGCGCAATGCCTCGGCGGCGCCGGTGGACATCAGCGGGTGGTTCCTGACGGATGCCGTGGAGTACTCCTCGCTGGAACCGGTGGAGAAATTCCGCATTCCCGCCGGCACGGTGCTGGCCCCCGGCGGGTATGCCGTGTTCACTGAAACCGGCTTCAATCCCAACGGCCCATGGAATCCCGCCGCTTCCCCCGCCGGACCGGGACCGCAGGATTTCTCCCTCGACGGCGTCCACGGCGGAAAGCTCCGGCTGATCTCGCGCGATGCCGGAGGCGGTCTGCGGGTGGCCGGGGAGCTGGCTTATGGGCCCATGCGGGTCAATGAATCCACCGGTCCGCGCGCGGATGGCGGGGGCCAGTGGGACCCGCTGAATCAGCAGACGCTTTTCGACACCGTCTCCGCCGTCCGTCCGTATCCCGGCCTCGGAGCGGTGAACAGCGGGGTGCGTTCCGGTCCGGTGATCGTCCGGGAAATCCGGAGCACCGCCGCCGGAGGAGGAGGGGATCTGGCCTTCATCGAGCTTTTGAATCCCACGGCGGACGCCGTGCCCCTGGACCGGTGGAAGCTGCGCGGCTCCGTCTCGCGGGATTTCACCGCCGCCGACACCCTCGCGCCCGGCGGGCTGCTGGTGCTGCTGCCTTTCGCGCCCTCGGAGGAGGCGAAGCTGGCCGCTTTCCGGCAGTTTTACAAAATCGACGCCTCCGTGACGGTCTCCGGCCCGTGGACAGCGGCGGTTCCGCTGGCCGGGGGGGGCGATATCCAGCTCATCCGGGCGGGCGCGGCTCCGGCGGCGGAGCCGGCTTATCACCCGCTGACCCGCGAGGACCGCGCCGCCTGGCGCAGCGGGAGCGACGGCTGGCCGGACACCGCCGCCACCGGGTTTTCCCTGAACCGGAAGGTGCCCGCGGAGGACGGAAGCACCGCCGCCGCCTGGATCGCGCAGGCCGCGACTCCGGGCGATTTCAGCAGTCCGCCGCCGCTTTCCTATGCCACCTGGAAAGCCTCGCACTTCCCCGCCGGGGACCCGGCCACCCCCGATCCCGACGGCGACGGCATCGAAAACCTGCTGGAATACGCCTTCGACACCCATCCCCTGACTCCGGAGAACGCCGCTTCCATCCTGCCCGTGATGACCATGCAGTCCGGGGAAAACGGCGCTTCCGATCTTCTTTACACCTACACCCGTCCGGTCAGCCGCCCCGGAGTCGTCTGGACAATCGAGAAATCCACCGATCTCGCCGAATGGATGGAGGTGACCGACACCGCCGCCGGTGCCGCCGGTGAAAAGGAAATCCGCCGCGCCGCCATCCCCACCGGCCCCGGCCTCAGAATCTTCCTCCGCCTGCACGTGACCATCACCCCCTGAGAAATGCGAGTGACCGGTGAATGTGTGGAACTTATCCGGGTGATGAAAGATGTCCCGCTGGTGGTGTCCACATCGTGTCCGGGTGGTGAAAGATGTGCCGCCGATGGTGTCCACATGGTGTCCGGGCGGTGAAAGAGGTCCCGCCGGTGGTGTCCACATGGTGTCCGGGCGGTGAAAGAGGTCCCGCCGGTGGTGTCCACATGGTGTCCGGGCGGTGAAAGATGTGCCGCCGATGGTGTCCACATGGTGTCCGGGCGGTGAAAGATGTGCCGCCGGTGGTGTCCACATGGTGTCCGGGCGGTGAAAGATGTGCCGCCGGCGGTGTCCACATGGCTGCAGGGCATCCTGCCCGGTGCCGGAGCATTGGCCGCTCCCAGTTCCCGGACATAGGTCCTATAAGACCTATAGGGCTTATAGGACCTATCCGCCTTGAGCCATAAACCGCCCCCGCCACAGCACACCATGGCAGTGGGCACCGGGCAGGATGCCCGGCGGGCCAAACGGGACGCCTGTTGCACCCGGAGGCCGAACCACCCGCCCGCTGTCCTTGCTGGTGGCATTCGCCCTGAAATTTACAGAAAGTGGTATCAGCGGCCGGGGCGGCCATAAAAGCCGGGCCCGCAGGGGAATTTTCTTGCGGTTTTCCCGCCATACCGGTTAGCAATGATTTCACCCCGCCGCCGCCGCTCCCGCTTCAGGGACCCGGGGGTGACGGTTCTTTTCCGCTATGATCCCTCCCTCTGTCATTGATGAAGCCGGAATTATTGATCGTTTCCGGGAGCGGTTCGGGAGTTTCGGAGCCCAGATGGCGGGGGTGATTGTGGGGCTGGAGGACGTGATCGAGCAGATCGTGATCTCGATTCTCTGCGGCGGACACTGCATTCTGGAGGGCGTGCCGGGGCTGGCGAAGACGAAGCTGATCTCCACGCTGTCGGGGCTGATGACGCTGGATTTCCGCCGCATCCAGTTCACGCCGGACCTGATGCCGGGGGACATCACGGGCAGCGATGTGCTGCAGGAGGATCAGACCACGGGGAAGCGGGTGTTTCATTTTCTGCCAGGGCCGCTTTTCGCGAACATCGTGCTGGCGGATGAGATCAACCGCACCCCGCCGAAAACGCAGAGCGCGCTGCTGGAGGCCATGGAGGAGCGGCAACTGACGGTGGGCGGGCGGACGTACGCGCTGCCATCGCCGTTTTTTGTGCTGGCGACCCAGAATCCGATCGAGCAGGAGGGCACCTATCCGCTGCCGGAGGCGCAGCTGGACCGCTTTATGCTGAAGATCCAGCTCGGTTATCCCGGCGAGGCCGAGGAGATCGAGGTCGCGAAGCGGGCGACCACCGGTTATGTTTTTGAAACCCGGCCGGTGCTGAGCGGCGAGGATCTGCTGGAGCTGCGGCAGGCGGTTCGCGGAGTGCCGGCGGGGGAGCAGGTGTACCAGTTCGCCGCCGGTCTGGCCCGGGCCACGAGGCCGGGGGCGGAGGAGGCCTCGGCTTTTGTGAGGGAGAATGTGGCCTGGGGCGCGGGGCCGCGGGCCACCATCTGCCTGATGCTGTCCGCCAAGGCGCGGGCGGTGCTGCGGGGACGCTATCATGTGACGACGGAGGACGTCGCGGCCATGGCCCTGCCGGTGCTGCGTCACCGGCTGCGGCTGACCTTCACGGCGGAGTCCGCCGGGCTCACGCCGGACGCGGTGATTCTGGAACTGCTGAAATCCCTGTCGGTCCGCGGCGTGAGGAGCGGCAGAAAATAGGATTTCCCTTCCTGTGCCGGGTCTGAGCGCCGGACTCCCCTTCCGCCTCTTTTCATTGTTATTTTTTGTTATGCTGACAGAGCCGCCTTTCATGACGCCGCAGGATCTGGCCCGGCTGGACGGGCTGGAGGTTTCCAGCGTGCGTCTGGCCGAGGGACGGCTGCCGGGGCGGCACCGCTCCAGGCTGAAGGGCGGCTGCGCGGAATTCGCGGAGCACCGGGCGTATGGCCTCGGCGACGAGGTGCGGCGTCTGGACTGGCGGGTGCTGGCGAAGTGTGACCGCTATTATGTGAAGCAGTATAATGAGGAATCGGTGCTCATGGCCACGCTGGTGCTGGACGCGGGCGCGGGCATGGGCTTCGCGGAAAGCGGTCCCTCCAAGTGGGATGCGGCGCGGGCGGTGGCCTCGGGTCTGGCCCGGCTGCTGCTGGCGCAGCGGGACCCGGTGGGTCTGGCGCTGGCGGCTTCCCCCCTGCCGCCGCTGGTGCCCGCGCGGAGCGAGGCCACGCATTACAGCGCCCTCATGGAGGTGCTGCGGCGCACGGTGCCGGCGGGACCCGGGATTCTGGCGGAGCGGCTGTCGGAGCTGGCCGCGCGCATCCGGCGGCGGGGGCTGGTGGTGGTGATTTCGGATGTTTTCTGTGAACTGGAACCGCTGGAGAAATCGCTGCGGCGGCTGTCCTCGCACGGGCACCAGCTGGTGCTCATCCACACGGTGGCGCCGGAGGAGCTGAGCTTTCCCTACAAGGAAGGCATCCGTTTTGTGAGCCTGGAGAACGACACGGTGGCGGTGCCGCTGGATGCCCCGTCGTTCCGCAAAACCTATCTGGCGGCGCTGGCGGCGCATCTGGCGGGGCTGCGGAGAATCTGCGCCGGCCTGCGCTGCGATTACGTGCCGCTGCGGACGGATCAGTCACCGGCGGAGGTCCTGGCGGATTATCTGCGGGAGCGGGCGCTGCGGTTTCAAACCTATTACTGAGCATGACCTCCGTGTTCTTTGTGTCCTCTTCGTTTCCTTTGCTTCCTTCTGTTCAAATTCCCAATCCGATCCCCGACCTCTGATTCCGCCATGGACCCCGCCTTTCCTTTCCGCTTCAGCCGACGGCGTTTTCTGACCGCCGGAGCCGGGGCGCTGCTGCCGTCCGGAGGCGGCGGAACCCGGGCGGGGGCGGCGGAGGAGGCTTTGGCGGCCTGTCTGCCGCCGGGGCGCTGGAGGGAGGTGGAGGCGAAGGTGGACGGGGTGCTGGAGGCGCTCAGCCGACTGGTGCTGCCCTCCCGGGCTCTGGGCACCGGGCAGGATCAGCAGCCGGCGGCGACCGCGCAGATCATCATGGCTTTTCTGTCGCGGGGACATGCCCCGGGGAAGGGGAAGTATGGCGCGGTGCTGGAGAAAGCGCTGGATTATGTGCTGTCCACCCAGGACGCCCAGGGGGTGTTCTCGACCCAGGGGATGACCCAGAACGCCACCTACCATCACGCCATTTCCGGACTGATGCTGGGCGAGGTCTACGGCCTGACCGGGAAGGCGCAGGCGGTGCGCGTGCGGGAGGCCATCGTGAAGGCCCTGGCGGTTTCCCGGAGATCGCAGCTGGCCACGCCGGGCGGGGCCGGGATGCGGTATTTCACGAAGCCGCGCGAGGCGGATCTGTCCGTGACCGGCGCGCATTTCCTATTTTACCGCTCGGCGAAAAACGCGGAGTTCGATGTGCCGGAGGCCTGGGTCAATCAGATGCTGATGTATGTGAAGGCCTGCGCCGTGGGCGACGGGGAATTCGGCTACCAGCCGAACAATATTCCCTCCCTGGCGATGACCTCGGTGGGCCTGCTGTTCCTCGCCATGACCGGACGGCAGGATCATCCGGTGGCCGAGGCGGCGGCGCGGCAGGTGCTGGTTTATGAGTATGGCCCGGGAACGCAGCGCCGGGCTTACAGTCTTTATTATGCCAGTCTGGCCATGTCGCAGATGGGGGGGAAATACTGGCGGGAGTTTTATCCCCGCCTGGTGGAGGCCCAGCTGGATCTCGAAGGCACGGTGGACGGGCTGGTTCCCAACACCGATCACGAGATGGGCCCGGCTTTGGGCAATGCCTTTTATATTCTGTCCCTGACACCGCCCTGCCAGGTGCTGCCCATCTTCCAGCGCTGAGGCAATGGATGGAATGACTCAATGACTGACTGACGGATCGATTCCCGGTTCCTCCGCGCTCCCTCTTTCTCCCCGCCACCCGCCATGTTTTTCCTCTCCCCATGGTTTCTGCCGGCCCTCGCGGCGGCGATGGTGCCGGTGGTGCTGCATCTGCTGAACCGCCGGAAACGCCGGGTGGTGCGCTGGGCGGCGATGCGGTTTCTGATGGCCACGGAGGCGCAGCAGCGGAAGTCATCGCTGCGGCTGAAGGACATTCTTCTGTTGCTGCTGCGCATGGCGGCGGTGGCGGCGCTGGTGCTTTTTTTCGCGGGGCCGCTGCTGCCGGCGGGACTGGCGCCGGCGGGGGCGCGGGATGTGGTGCTGGTGCTGGACACCTCGCTTTCGATGGCGCAGCTCACGGATGCGGGACCGGTATGGGGGGAGAGCGCGGCCCGGGCGGAGAAGGCCCTGGAATCGCTGGAGGCGGGGGATTTTGTCCGGATTCTGCTGGCCCGGGAAGCACCGGAGTGGCTGACGGCCTCAGCTCTGGAGATGACTCCGGGGGGCAAATCCCAGGCGGCGGCGCTGTTGAAATCCGTGACGCCGGGACAGGGCGGCTGCCGTCTGACGGAGGCCCTGGCCGAAGCGGTGGCGGCGCGTCCGGCCCGGGAGGGACTGGCGCGCCGGGTGGTGGTGTTTTCGGATTTCCAGGCGGAAAGCGTGAAGGCGGACGCCGCCGCCGCGTGGGCGGGGCTGCGCGATGCCGCCGCCGCCCTGCCGGGCGGCTGTGTCATGGAGGCCGTGGCCTCGGGACCGCTGAGCACGCCGCCGAATCTGGCGGTGCTGCGCGTGGAGGTGTCGCGGGAGCAGGCCACGGCGGGGGAGCCGCTGCTGTTTTCCGCCCGCGTGCGCAATGCGGGGCCGGCCTCCAGCGGGGTGGCCTCGCTGCGGTGGATCGTGGGCAGTGTGCCCTCGGGCCTGAGCACGGTGACGCCTTTGAAGACGGGGGCGGAAACCACGGTGGAGTTCACCCACGCCGCGCCGCCGGAGCCGGGAACGGCGCTGGTGACCTGCGAGCTGGAAACGCCGGCGGAGGATGTGCTGGCGGGGGACAATGCGGCCTCGGTGCTGGTGGAGACGGTGGAGCCGCCCGGCGTGCTGCTGGTGGACGGCTCCGGCGCGGCCGATGCCGGAGTGACGGATGTCGCCTGGATTCAGGCGGCGCTGGGAAGCGTGGAGAACGAGGCCTCCACGGAGCCGAAGCCCTTCCGCCTGACCACGGTGCCGGTGGCGCGTTTCCGCGCGGAAACGATCGGTTCCCACCGGATGATCATTCTGGCGAATCCGCCGCTGCTGGACGCCGGGGTGCTCACGGCGCTGGAGAATTTTGTCCGGAACGGCGGCGGTCTGTGGCTGCTGCCGGGCGACCGCACGGAGGACGCCGGGCAGCCGTTCTCCGTGGCGTTTTTCCGGAAGGGGGCGGGTCTGAGCCCGCTGCGCTGGATGATGACGGAGGGCGCCGGCGCGGCGGATGCGGAACAGGCCGTGAAGCTGCGCCTTCCGGCGGCGGCGCATCCGGTGACACGGTTTCTCCAGGACCCCCGGGGGTCGGATTTCAACTCCGTGCGGGTGCGCCGCTGGTTCCGTTTTGAATCCCCCGCGCCGCCCGAAACCCAGGTGCTGATGACCACGGAGGCCGGGGCGCCTTTTCTGGCGGAACGGAGCTTTGGCCAGGGCCGGGTGCTGGTGCAGGCGGCGCCGTTCAATCTGGCGTGGTCGGACTGGCCGCGGCATCATGCCTTTGTGGTGCTTTTATATGAAGGGCTGTGGCGGCTGGCGTCCCCGGGAGTGGTCAGCCGGAATCTGGCGGCCGGGGAGACTCTCTCCTGGCCGGTGCCGTCCTGGATCACGGAGGACCCGCTGCCGCTGCGCAAACCGGACGGGCAATACGGCGCGGCGCGGCGGAGCGGGCAGGGCCTGGTGGCGGTGTCGGCGGACACGCTGGAGCCGGGGCTTTATGCGGTGGAGGCCAAAGGGGCGGCGCCGGAGGGGACGCGGTTTTGGGTGCGGCGGGGGGAGGCGGAGTCGGACCTGCGCCCGGCTCCGGCGGAGGAGCGGGAGCGGATTCAGACGGCGGGCGGGCTGGAATTCACGGCGGAGCCGCTGCGGCGGAGTCAGGTCATGGAGACGGTGGAATCCCGGCGTCCGGCCGGGCCGTTGCTGGCGGGCGCGGGGGTTCTGCTGCTGTGCCTGGAGTCGCTGGTGGCGGCGCGGTTGCTGTGGCGACGGCATCAGCAGGCCGGCACGGGCAAGGGTGCGGCCGGCGCGGCGGAGACCTCAGCGGCGGGAGGTGCGCTTTGAATGCCGCCGGCATGCTGAGCGGCGGAGAGGACGCCCTCCAGGCCGCAGCGGACACGAGGCAGGGTTTTGTCTGGGATTCCCCGGTGCCGGTGGACTGGCTGATCCTCGGGGCGCTGGCGGTGGTGCTGTGGCTGGCGCTGCTGGCTGTCAGTGAATGGCGGCTGGCGAAACGCGCCTGGCTGCTGCCGTTTCTGTGGCTGCTGCGCGCGGCGGCGGTGGTGGCCCTGGCGGCAGCGGTGGCGGGACCCTCGCGGACGCTGACTCACCGGCAGTCCAGCCGCCAGGCGGTGTCCATTCTGGTGGACACCTCCGCAAGCATGACTCTGACGGACAAGGATGAATACGTGCCGGCCTGGACTCATGCCGGGGGCTCCCCGCAGGACACCGCGCTGGGACAACTGGCGGCGGCGCGGCATCATCTGCGGCGGCTGGCGGCGGTGCCGCCGGGACAGTGGGGAACACCCGCCGGGGAGCAGCGCTGGGCGGATGCGGTGGCCACCATGACCAAACCGGAGGCGTCCGCAGGCGCGCCGGAGGATTTCCGTCAGGCGGCGGCGCGGCTGGCGGAGACGGCGGAGGCCTTCACTTCCGGCCGGAGCGTCCTGGCGCGGGACTGCCTGCGGGTGCTGAACGAGGCCGAGGCGGCGGTGACGGAGCGGATGAATTCCCTGGAGGCCAAAAGCGGCGGCGGTTTGTCAGGAGCGCCCGCCGGAAGCGGAAGCGGCGGCGGCGGCGGATCTCCAAGCCGTCTCCAGCGCGTGGCCGATTGGCTGGAGGCGGCGGAATCCGGCTGGCTGAAGGAATGCCGTGAGGAATTTGACGTGACGCTTTTCGACGCCGGGGAGGTGACGGTTCCGGCTTCGGGGACGGCTTTTCAAAAATGGCGCGCGGCCGCGGGCGACGCTTCTCCGCAGCGCACGGACCTCGCCACCGTGCTGGACGAGACGGCAAGGGAGTCGGCGGTGGGCCGGACGCGGGCGGTGGTGCTGGTGACGGACGGCGGCCACAACGCGGAGCGCGGCGTGGAGGCGGCGGCGGCGCGTCTGCGCGGTCTGCCGCTGCTGGTGGTGCCGGCGGGCGCGGTCATCGGGGGACCGCAACAGAAGGATCTGTCGCTGCCCTCGCTGCTGGCGCCGGCTTCGGTTTATAAAAACGACTCCATGAAAATCGAAGCCGTCGTGAGCGCCGCCGGCTGCGAGGGGGCGACGGTGGAGGCGGTGCTGAAGGAGGGCGACCGCCGCCTGGAGACGAAAACATTCCGCATCCGCGACGGCGCGCCGGAGACGCCGCTGGAGTTCGCCTGGAAGCCGGAAAAGCTGGGACGGCATCCGCTGCGGGTGGAGCTGACGCCTTTGAAGGGCGAGGCCATTCTGGACAACAATCATCAGGAAATCAGCGTCGAGGTGCTGGATGACACCCTGCGCCTGCTCATCGCCGACGGTGAACCGCGCTGGGAGACGCGGTATCTGCTGAATCTGCTGAAGCGGGACGCGCGCATGGAGTTTGAACCCCTGCTGTTCGCGCCCCTCCACAGCGCGGAGGGGCCGCCACCGCCGCCGCCCGTGTTTCCTTACGATCTGGACGGCTGGGCGCGTTACCGCATCGTGGTGCTGGGGGATGTGACCCCGGCGCAGCTGACGCCGGAGCATCAGGCCCTGCTGGTGAAATATGTGGTCGAGCGCGGCGGAACGCTGGTGGTGATCGCGGGCGGTGAGGCCATGCCCGCCGCTTTCATGGCGCAGCCTCTGGGGGCCCTGATTCCGGTGACAAAAGAGGCGTATCCCGAGGGCGCGTCGTATTCCATCACCCTGAGCCCCGAGGGCCGCACGGTGGATTCGGGCCGTCTGGCGGACACGGCGGCGGAGTCCAGCCGGGTGTGGCGCGAGGCCACGGAGCGGCTGCCGGTTTATGATCTTTCCGCGTATTCCAAACCCAAACCCCAGGCTCATGTCCTATTGCAGGCGAATCCCCTCGGCAGGACCGAACCGCCGCCCGGCCGGGCGTTCCTGACCTGGCAGGACGCGGGCAAGGGACGGGTGATTTATCTGGCGGCCCCCGTCACCTGGCATCTGCGGTATTTGTCCGGCGACCAGTGGCATTACCGGTTCTGGGGACAGCTTTTCCAATGGGCCGTGGCGCGGGGCATGTCGGGCGGCAGCCGGACCGTGCATTTGTCGGTGGACCGCCCGCGGGTGCCGCAGGATTCCCCGCTGAATGTGCTGCTGCGCCTGGAGGACCCGCTGGGCAAGCCGGTCGCGGGCGCGGAATGCCGGGCGGTTCTGCGCACGGAGAAGGGGCTGGAGAAAAGCGTGGTTTTTACCGCCGATGAGAAGGTTCCCGGCAGCTACCGCGCGGTGCTCACGGGCCTGCCGGTGGGGCCGCACCGGATTGTGGCGGAGGGCGCGGCGGTGGACAGTCTGCTGAAGGCCGAGGGACGCCAGGGCCGCATCGACACCGCCATCACCGTGGATCCGCCCGCGAACCGGGAACGCCGCGATGTCCTCTGCGACCTGGGCGGCATCCGGCGTCTCACGGCGGCGGCGGAGGGATCGGTGGTGCCCCCGGGAGCCGTGGCCGACGCCTTGAAAAACCTGGGCCTGCGCCCCGCCGTGACGGAACGCACCTCCCTGACCCCGGTGTGGAATCAATGGCCCTGGCTGGCCCTCATCCTCGGACTTCTGACCCTCGAATGGATTCTCCGCAAACCGGCGGGCCTGCTGTGAACACGAAACAGGAAATCACCGACGGAGGCGGCCGCTGGCCAATGGGTTGGGATAGGATGAAATGAAGCGGATGGATGGACCGTGTTTTTGGGGTGCGATTTCCTTTCTTCCATATGCGGCGGCTTCTCCTTTTTCTTCTCTTTTCCATGGTGGCGGGTTCCCTGCGTGCGGGCGCGGGCGGACCGCCGAAGGAGAAACGCATCGTTTTTCTGGGCGACAGCATCACGCAGGCGGGCGGGTATGTGCGGATCATCGAGGCCGCGCTCATCGCGGGGCAGCCGGAGACGGTGCACGAGATCATCCCGCTGGGTTTGAGCAGTGAAACGGTTTCGGGACTGAGCGAGAAAGGCCATGCGGGGGGGCAGTTTCCCCGGCCGGATCTTCATGAGCGTCTGGACCGCGTGCTGGCCAAAGCCCGGCCGGACCTGGTGCTGGCGTGTTACGGCATGAATGACGGGATTTATTACCCGCCGGACGCGGGGCGCATGAAGGCTTTTCAGGACGGCATGATCCGGCTTCATGACAAAGTCACCGCCGCCGGAGCGCGCATTATTCACCTGACGCCGCCGGTTTTTGACCCGTTGCCCATCCGCGCCGGAGTGCTTCCGGACGGCCTTGCGGAATATCCGAAGCCCTGGCAGGGATACAATGCCGTGCTGGACCAGTACAGCGCCTGGCTGCTGGGAATGCGGGACAAGGGCTGGGAGGTGCTCGATATTCACGGCCTCATGAATGCCGCGCTGGCGGAGCGCCGGCTGACCGATCCGGAATTCACCTTTGCGCGCGATGGCGTCCATGCCGGCGACGAGGGCCACGTGATCATGGCCCGGCCCGTGATGGAAGCCTGGGGTTTGAAAATCCGGGAAAATGGCAGTCCTGATGTGCCCGACGGTCCGGCCATCCTGGCGGCGGTCCGCCAAAAATATGACCTCCTGAGCGCCGCCTGGCTCAGCGAAACCGGTCATCTCCGGCCGGGTATCAAACCCGGCCTGCCTTTGCCTGAAGCGCAGGCCAAAGCGGCGGTTTTCGACGCCGAAGCCCGGCGGCTGGCCCTGAAATCCGCCGCCCCGGCACCGGCGCCGGCGCCGGCGGCATGGGAGCGGTTTGAATATATGCGGCCGCAGATGGGTTCGCCGTTTAAAATCACCCTTTACGCGAAGGACCGCGCAAGCGGCGATGCGGCGGCGGAGGCGGGGTTTGCCCGGGCGCGGGAGCTGAATTCCATTTTGAGCGACTACGAGAAGGACTCGGAGCTGAGCCGGCTTTCGGCCACGGCCGGCACCGGGAAAAAAGTCCCGGTGAGCGCGGAACTCTGGCGGATGCTGGATCTTTCCATGGGCATGGCGGGCCGGACGGACGGGGCGCTGGATATCACGGTCGGGCCGCTGGTGGATTTGTGGCGGACCGCGAGGCGCACGGGCGTCATGCCTTCCCCGGATGAGCTGGCCATGCGGCGGGAGCGCACCGGCTGGAGGAAACTGAAGCTGGACCCGGCCGGGCATACCGCTGAATTGACCGTTCCCGGCATGAGACTGGATCTCGGCGGCGTGGCCAAGGGATTTGTGGCCGACGAGGTGCTGAAGGTTCTGGCGGAAAACGGCGTGGCCTCCGCTCTGGTGGCGGCCAGCGGGGATATTTCCGCCAGCGGTCCGCCGCCGGGAAAACCGGGCTGGCGCGTGATGACCACGGCGCTGGATGTGCCGGACGCTCCGCCCGCGCGGTTTGTGTGGCTGCGGAATTCCGCGATTTCCACTTCCGGGGACACCTGGCAGCGGGTGGAGATTGGAGGGGTCCGGTATTCCCATATCGTTGATCCGCACACGGGCATCGGCATGACCGATCACAGTCTGGTCACAGTGCTGGCTCCCAGCGGGACCATCACGGATCTGCTGGAGACCACCATCACCGTTCTCGGACCGGAACGCGGGCTGAAGCTGATCGCGGATATGCCGGGCACCGCTGTTTACATCGTGCGGATGCCCCTTGGAAAAATCGGGACCTGGCAGTCGCCGAACTGGGATGCCGCCGCCGCGAACGGGGTGCCGGAGTAGCCACCGCCGCCCTCTCCAAGGGAGCCCGGGTTCGGTTCTGACCGGCCCCGGATGGCAGGGTCAGGTTTGTTTTCCGGCGGAATCCCGGCGGGTCAGCCGCCGATGACGACCAGTTGGTCGAGGTGCGGGGTGGGGGAGCCGCCTTCCTGTTCCATGGTGACGGCGAATTTGGAGGCTTCGCGGACGGGCTGGACGGGTTTGAATTCGATGCGGACTTTGCCGTCGACGTCCACTTTGAAGACGCCGGCGCTGACCGGGGATTTGTGATTCGGATCAATCACCCAGAGCTGGTAGTCGCGGCCGGGGGGCAGGGCGGGGAGATTTTCCACGACCAGCAGGCCCTGCTGGGTTTCCTGACGCCAGAGGGAGACAGCGACGGCTTTGGGGGCGTTTTTCAGGATGGAGCCGAGGACCGCGATGCGCGTTTTATCGAGCTGGCTGTCCTGGCGCAGAGCCGTCAGTTCAGTCAGCAGGGTGGAGTGCTCGCCCTCCAGGCCGGTGAGTCTGGCTTCGGCTTTTTCCAAAGCGGAGCGGGCCGCGTTTAAAGCAGTGGCTGTGTCCTCTTTCGCGGATTCGCTGCTGCGGATGGCGTCGAGGTAGTGGCGTTCGCGCTCCGTCACGAGGACGTTCTCCGCATTCAGGCGCGCGGTTTCCTCACTGAGTTTGCCGGACTCTGTTTTCTGCTGGAGGAACAGCACCGTCAGCACGGCGGCGGCGGCCCAGGGAATAAGATGGAGGAGGCGGGGGGCGGCCTGCGGAGGAGATCCGGCGGATTGCTCCAGGTCAGGCGATGCGGTGGCCGGAGTCATGGGCACCACGTTTTCCGGAATCGGGGCATCGCCCGGAGCCGCTTCAAAAGCCGCCAGCAGCTGCGCCCGGAGATCGGTGGGCGGGGCCACCTGCGGGGCGGTTTTGGCCAGCACCAGGGCCGCCTCCGTCATGGCACGGACCTCCGCGGCCAGAGCGGGATTTTCCCGCAGGGCCCGCTCAAACGCGGCCAGTTCGTCCCCGGTCAAAAGACCGAGGGCGTAAAGGGCTGCGTTTTCTGGGAGAGAGTCGTCCATTAAAAATGAAATCAGTTCAGCAATTCATCGAGGGCTTCGCGGAGTTTGAGCAGCCCGCGGCGGATGCGGGCTTTGACAGTGCCAAGAGGCTGGGAAAGGGTTTCGGAAATTTCCTGCTGGGTGAGTCCGCTGAAGTAAGCCAGCTGCAGGGCCTGGCGCTGATCCTCGGGAAGCCTGGCGACGGCTTCGTGGAGGAAAGCAATTTCATCATTGTTGTGAATTTCAGCGGAGGAATGGGGGGGATAATCGGCGGGAGGGGTTTCCAGGCGGATGCGCTCGGCGTATTCGCGCTGACGTTTCAGGGAGCGGCAGCGGTCGATGGACCTGTTCCGGGCCATGGTCGCCAGCCAGGCGGCGGGGCGGCCAAGGGCGGGATCATAACCGGCGGCCTTCTCGTGAAGGGTCAGGAAAACCTGCTGGAGCACATCCCTTGCCTCCTCGTGGTCCGCGAGGATTTTGAGCGCAACGGAATAAAGCAGGGTCGAATGACGGTCGTAGAGAAGCGTGAAGGCCTCTGAATCACGCAAAGCCACGCGCCGCACCAAATCGGCGTCGTCGGTTTCTGCGTCAGTCGGTTTCAAGATTCAGAGGAATATGCGCTGGAAAAACGCCCGGTTTTCCAGCGGACCGGCCGGGGACCAGTCCGCAGATTCAACGGGGAAGTCCCTGCTTTGGATGCGGGGCTCAGGAGATTCCCGATAATCGCGCAAAAGGAAAGCACGGAATTCAAAATGAATCAGTTACAGCCATTCGTCCCTGACAGGCGGCGGGATCCAGGCGTCCGGGGGCAGTGACGGAAGCCGACGTTTTGATGCAGCCCCTTGATTGTGAGGCGATTAAGATTCGCGGGAGTTCCGCCGGACTTCGCGGCAGGCCGGGTTTCCGGGCGAAATACCGGCATGATTCCCGCGTATTGCTCCGAATCCGGCCATGGTCCATCATATTCTCCTCTCCCTTCTGCTGCTCGCCCCGGCCTCCGGTGTGCTCCACGCCGCTGACGCCGATGCCATGTGGACCAAGCACGTCCGTCCGCTGCTGGACGCCACCTGCGTGAAGTGTCACGGCCCCCTGGAGGAGAAAAGCGGGCTGATCCTGGATTCCCTGGAGGGCCTGATGAAAGGCGGGGATGAAGGCAAGGTGGTCGTTCCCGGCAAGCCGGAGGAGAGCACGCTCTACACCTACCTGGCGGCCTCCAGCGATCCCCACATGCCGCCGAAGAAGCAGCTGCCGCAGGCGGACATGGATATGATCAAAGAGTGGATCATTTCCTTGGGCCAGCCGCAGGCGCCGAAGGAGGTGGAGGTTCCGGTTCCCGCCGCCGACATTCCCGCCGATCCGTCCGCCGCCATCGATTTTTTCCTGAACCGCGCCTGGAAGTCAAAAAACATCACCCCCGCGCCCCTGAGCGACGACCGCACGTTCGCCCGCCGCGTCTGGCTGGATCTGGCGGGACGCGCGCCGTCACTGGAGGAATTGCAGGCTTTCCTGTTCTCGCCGGATCCTGACAAACGCACCGCTTTGGTGGACCGTCTCCTCGCCAGCCCGGAATATGCGCGGAACATGCGGGAGGTTTACGATGTGATCCTCATGACCCGCGGCCCCGACGGCCGCCGTCAGAAGCGCCGGAAGGAGAATGGCTGGTTCGCTTATCTGGAGGATGTTTTCGCCAAAAACCGGCCCTGGGACGAAGTGGTGAGGGAAATCATCGCCGCGCGCCCGGATTCCGAGGAGAAAAAGGGCTCGTTGTGGTTTGTTTACGAGCGCAAAAACGAGCATCAGCAGCTGGCCGAAGCGGTGGCGCCTATTATATATGGCACTCAGGTCGCCTGCGCGCAGTGTCACGATCATCCCCTGGCCCGCGAGATCAAACAGGGTCACTACTGGGGCTTGGTGGCCGCCTTCAACCGCAGCAAAAACATTGAGGGCGGCAAGCCGGCGGTGGATGAGTCGGCGGTGGGCGGTTTTGTGAATTTCACCAATTTAAGGAAGGAGTCGCAGCCGGCGGTGGTGATGATGCTCACGGGCAAAACTCTGGAGGAAACCTGGCCCGCCGAGGGAGCCAAGGAGGACGACACGCCGGACAAATACGAGAAGGTCGTGGACAAGCTGCGCACGCCCAAGTTTTCCCGCCGGGGTGCTTTGGCCGATTCCGTCACCCACGACAATCCGCTGCTGGCGCGGGCGTTTGTGAACCGCACCTGGGCGCAGTTTTTCGGGCGGGGCATCGTGCATCCGGTGGACGAGATGAATTCCCGCAACGCACCCGCGCACCCGCAGCTCCTTGATTGGCTGTCGGAGGATTTCCGCTCGCACCACTACGACATCCGCCGCCTCGTCCGGGCCATCGTCCTCAGCCAGGCCTGGCAGCGCGCGTCCTGGACGGCGACCGTGGAGAATCCGGCTCCCGCGCCCGAGATGTTTGCCTGCGCGGTGGAAAAGCCGGTCACCGGCGAGGCTCTGGCGCGTTCGATTCTGGTGGCTCTGGGCCGTCCGGCGGACAATGAGGATTTCCTGCGCGAGATGACCTCGCGTTTCACCGACGTCATGCCCCGCGAATACATGACCACCCAGCAGGCCATGTTCATGACGAATTCGCCCTCCGTGGCCGATCTTCTGAAACCCGACCCCGGCACCACCGCCGCCGCTCTGCTCGGTCCAGGCACGCCGGAGGAGCACACCCGCCAGCTTTTCCTGCGCGTCCTCGGCCGACTGCCGGATGCCGAGGAAACGGCGCGGGTGACGGAGTTCCTTAAATCCAAAACCGCCCAGCCGGAAGCGGCGGTGAAGGAGATCCTGTGGGCGCTCTTCAGTGGCCCGGAGTTTTCGATGAACCGGTAGGCATATGCAGCCGATCTCCAATCCAATGCCCTTATTCCTGCGCGATTCCGTCACCAACGGTAACCCGCAGGAGCAGGCACTTATCCGTCGATGGTGGCATGAGGAACACGGCGCAAATGGCCGCCTTGTTTGGGAGTATCCACTCTGTGGTCGTTGGGTGGATGCCATCTGGTTTTCTGATGCGATCGATGACATAATGGAACAGTCCGGCCTGAAGTTATCGTCCCGGTTTCCTCTCGCGAATTCGCGCATTGTGCTGTGCGAGGCCAAACATCGACAGGTTACCCCTGAACTCATTGGGCAAGCGCTTGTTTACACTTCGTTCGCGCGGCGAGCCGGCGCTATTGTAGAGCGGACGGTCATTTTCGCAGATACTGCGGCTCCTGATATCTTAGCTGCGGCTGTCGATCTTGGCCTTGAGGTAATTCTGACTGACATGTCTTCAGCCGCGGCTCCCACAAGTCCCACGCCCCATCCCGAATTTTCCCTCCCATGAAAAAACCCGGAGACTGCACTCCCCACGAGCACACCATTCACCGCCGCAAGTTCCTTCAGGGAATGGGCACGGCGGGCATGGCTTCCCTGGTCACGAGCTGGGCGGGCCTGTTCAGCAGTCCGGCGTTTGCGGAGCAGATGAAGAAAAAGGAGAAGCGCTGCATCATGCTCTGGCTCTGCGGCGCGCCGAGTCAGTTTGAAACCTGGGATCCGAAGCCGGGACGTCCGTCCAGCGGGCCGTTCGGCAGCATTCCGACGACGATTCCCGGGGTGCATTTCTCGTCGCTGATGCCGAAATGCGCGTCCATCGCCGAGAAACTCTGCGTGGTCCGCTCCATGAAAACCGCGCAGCCGGAGCACTTCCTGGCGATCACGCTGCTGCAGCAGGGGAATCCGCAGCGCGCCGGTTTCACCCGGCCGACTTTGGGCTCCGTGGTCGGCCATGCGCTGGGCCAGGTGGACACCAAGCTGCCGAATTTCATCCTCCTCGACCCCATCCCCGGCGGCAACGAATTCCAGGCGTTCAAAGCCGGAAACTGGGCAGGCTGGCTGGGCGCGGAATACGGTCCCGTGCGGCTGGGCGGCGAATACACGCAGCTCGCCGCCGGGAACGACGGCCTGACGCCCGCCGACCGCGAGGAGCGCGAGGGTTTGCGGAAATTCTTCGCCAAAAAATACGAGAACGACCGCAAAAGCTCCGCCGCCCGCAGTCAGAACGCGGCCTTTGAACGCGTGCGCGGTCTGATGGCCTGCGCGGATCTTTTCGACCTGGAAAAACTGCCGGTGGAGGACCGGCTGCGCTACGGTCCCGGCGCTTTCGGGCTGAACACGCTGCAGGCCCGTCACCTGTCGGAAAACGGCTGTCCCTTCGTGATGGTCGCCAACGGCATGTCCTGGGACAATCACGTGCTGCAGCATGAGATTCACCAGATGCTGGTGCCGGAAATGGACCGCATCGTGCACCAGCTGATCACCGATCTGGAGGAGCGCGGCCTTCTCGATAACACCCTCGTCGTGGCCATGGGGGAATTCGGGCGCTCGCCCTGGCTGAACGCCGCGCGGGGCCGCGATCACTATCCGAACGCATGGAGCCTCATGATGGCCGGCGGCGGCCTGAAGCGTGGCGTGGTCGTCGGCGAGACCGACGAGGACGGCGTGGATGTCGTCAGCAAGCCGCTCAGCGAGCAGAATCTTTTCGCCACCATTTTCACCGCCCTGGGTCTCGATCCCTACGCGGAATACGACCTGCCGGGCATGCCCACCTTCCACCGCGTGGAGGATCACGCGCCGGTCATCAGTGAAATTCTCGCCTGACATCCCCTCATGAAACTGGAGAAGCAAAAGGAGTTCAAAACGCCCACCGCCATCCACGCCCTCGCGGCCACGGAGGACGGGAAAAAGCTTTATGCCTCCTGCCTCGACGGCAAGGTGCTGGAGATCGACGCGGAAACGGGGAAAGCCACCGAGTTTGAGGAAAAACACGGCAGCTTCGCCTCCGGCTGCGTGCTCCTGCCCGGTGAAAAAACGCTGATCACCTCCGGCTACGACGGCATGATTTTCTGGCACGACACCGCCACCCGCAAATGCTGGCGGCGGCTGAAAGCGCATTCGTTCTGGTCCTGGAAAATGGTGCTCTCGCCGGACGGAAAACGCCTCGCCAGCGTCTCCGGACAATACCTCGCCGGCGGCCTGAAATACGAGCCGCTGCCCTCGGAGGAACCCTGTGTCCGCGTTTTTGACGCGGCCTCCGGCGATGTGGTCCGGGAATTCCATCACCTGCCTCCCGTGCTCAGTGTCGCCTTTTCCCCCGACGGCCGCCACGTGGCGGCCGGCAACATGATGGGCGGCATGAAAGTCTGGGATCTGACCGCCCGCACCGAGGAGCCGGTGGCGGATTTTAACACACCCGATTTCACCAGCTGGGGCACCACCAAAAGCCATCACTACTGCGGCGGCATTTACGATCTCGCCTTCTCGCCGGACGGCAAGGTCCTCACCGCCTGCGGCATGGGACCGATGACCGATCCCATGGCCGGCAACGGCAAAATGACCTGGCAGCGATGGGACTGGAAAGCCGAGCCCGCCAAACAGATCGATAAAATCAAGGACGGCGACCAGGGCTCCGGCCTCATGGAATCCCTCGCCTGGGCTCCCGACGGCGCGCACTTCGTCATGGCCGGGCGGCAGGCCCAGGGCACCTGGAACGCCGCAGTCTTCGATGCCGCGCAGGGCGGCCTGGCCTGCTCCCTCGACACCAAATGCCGCATCACCAAAGCCCTCTTCCACGGCACCGAAGGCATCGTCTGGCTCGCCGGAGCCCAGGGCCAGCCCGGCCGCGACAAAGGCGTCTGGCGTGACTACGGCCGCCTCCTGCGGTGCCGGCTGGAGGCTTGATTCAGGACTTTGGAAAGAGTAAGAGCCCGATGGGACCTTCCCAATACATTTAAAATCAGGCAGCCTTTACGCCAACGGCGTTGCGCCCCTCAGCCTGGGGGCGCCGACGAAGGAGGCTACCCCAGGTCCGTTTTCCACAAAATTCCTGAACCACAACGTGGTTCCGGCCTTTTGGTCCTGAACTTCCGCATGATTTCCGGTGATCCGGACATTGAAAGGCCGGAACCGCGTTGCGGCTCAAAAATCGAACTGGAATTCCTGGGCTAGCCTCCTTTGTCGGCAACCCCAGGCTTGTTGGGCGCAACGCCGTTGGCGTAAAGCCGGGTTCCTGGATATGGCGGAAGAACTGATCTCAGCGCCGGGCGATGGGCATCTGATCGAAATTCCCCTGCTCGCAGGCGCGGACAAAGCCTTCCGTGAAGGTTTTCAGATCATCCCACCGGCGGCGGATGCGGGCGGACTCGTCGTCGGTGATGCGGTGGTCGCTGGCGGCGGTGGTGATGGATTCCAGAAGCTCCGCGAACTGCTGGAGGATGGCGTTGGTGGCCGGCCCGACCTCGCGCTGGCGCTCCTCGGGGTTGTTTTTGGGATTGCGGACAAAAAATCCTCCCGCCTGATGGCACAGCCACTGGATGATGCGGATGTCGCGGGTGACGCGAACCAGTTCCGTGGTGCGGTCCAGCGGATTGCGGCTGCCGCTGCCCTGGCCGTCCTCCTCGGGAGGCTGGGACCATTTGTAAACCAGCGAGAGGGAAATTCCCAGCTCACTGGCAATCTCCTTGGGGCTCGTTTTTTCGAAGGCGTCGCGCAGGATTTCGTGTGATTCCACGGCACCGGCATAAGGCACGGCGCGGTGCCAGGCAAGGAGGAATGCGGGGCCGGTTTAATCTTCAGTGCCCGCCCGCCGCGGAGGTTCCGGGGTCAGTTTCAGCTGAGGCTTCAATTTTCAGCAGACGGCGGTGATGACTGTCTCCAGCCGCGCCGCACCGGTCGCCAGCAGAAACACCTCGCCCTCGCGCCGCTTCATGAGCTGCCGCCCCAGTGGCGAGGCGGGGGTGATCACCAGCACCTCCATGCCGTCATGCGGGACGCTGAGCCCGCCGCCGCCCGGGCCGAGGCAGCAGCAGGTGCGGCCCTGGCTGTTTTCCAGAACCACCAGCGCCCCCACGCCCACCGGCAGCATGGCGCTGAAATCGCGGGGCGGCATGGCCTCCCATTCCGCCAGCGCCTGCTCGGTTTCGACCACGCGGACCGCGACCCCGCGCGCGAGATAGGATGCCTCCAGGGTGCGGGTGTCGTATTTGTTCTCCGCCTTGCTGTCCGGATCCGTGGCCGCCGCCTGGGCCGCCCGGGCCGCGCGGCGGTAACTTTCCGCCTCGGTTTCAAGAGCGGCGATGATTTTCCGGGTGATCTGCTGTTTGTCCTCGAAGGTCATGCGGGCGGGGCGGCGGCGGCTTGCAGGAAATCGGAAGTCCAGCGCGGGGCAAGGCCGGAGAGACAGTTTTTAGTTGCCATTCTCCGCCATCCTGATTTAAAAACAGCAGAAAATTTAACGTTAATTCAATTAAAAATTATGGGCGCCTGGGATGCGACAAGCTTCGGCAACGATACAGCGAGCGACTGGGCGTATGGTCTGGAGGAGTGCGATGACTTCTCCTACATCGACGACACGCTGCAGAAGATTCTCGATGAGGGCGGCGGCTACATCGATGCCGGCGACGGCGCGGAAGCCGTCGCCGCCGCCGAGGTGGTCGCGTGGCTGCTCGGCCGGGCCATTCCCGCGGACGCCTACACGGAATCCGTGGCCGACTGGGTGGCCGCGCATTCCATCCCGCCGCCGCCGGAGCTGGTCAGCAAGGCCCTGGCCGTCCTGCACCGGATTCAGGGCAAGTCGTCCGAACTGTCGGAGCTTTGGGGGAATGACGGGGAGTGGATCACCTCCATGGCCGATCTCCGCACCCGGCTGACCGTCTGATCCGGATCGGAAAAGGCGGCCGTCGCCGAAGCCGAGCCGGGTTTGAATTTCCCGGACCGGGTCGGAGAATTCACGCGACCTTTTCGGGGGCGGCCGCGTGGTCCGGGGGCAGCATGTCCTGCTCCACGCGGAGATTGCGGATGATGAACTCCTGGCGGTCGGGCGTGTTTTTGCCCATGTAGAAGGTGAGCAGCTCCTTGATGGAATGGTTGTGGTCGATGCCCACCGGATCCAGCCGGATGTCCTTGCCGATGAAGTGCTTGAACTCCGAGGCATTGATTTCCCCCAGACCCTTGAAGCGCGTGATCTCCGGATTGCGGCCCAGTTTCCGGATGGCGTTCTGGCGCTCCTCCTCACTGTAACAGTAAATCGTCTCCTTCTTGTTCCGCACCCGGAAGAGTGGTGTCTGGAGCACAAACAGGTGCCCGCGGCGCAGCAGATCGGGGAAGAACTGGAGGAAGAACGTGATCATCAGCAGACGGATGTGCATCCCGTCCACGTCGGCGTCGGTGGCCAGCACCACTTTGTTGTAGCGGAGGTCATCCACAGTGTCCTCGATGTTCAGGGCGTGCTGGAGCAGATTGAACTCCTCGTTCTCATACACCACTTTCTTGTTGAGCCCGAAGGTGTTCAGCGGTTTGCCGCGCAGGCTGAAAACCGCCTGGGTGTCCACATCGCGGGCGCTGGTGATGGAGCCGCTGGCGCTGTTGCCCTCGGTGATGAAAAGCGTGCTGTCATCGCGGTTTTTGGCGCTGGAATCGAGATGCACACGGCAGTCGCGCAGCTTTTTGTTGTGAATCTTGGCTTTCCGCGCGCGCTCCTTGGCGATCTTGGCCACGCCGGCGAGTTCCTTGCGCTCGCTTTCGTTGGCCTGGATTTTCTCCAGCAGGGCCTTGGCGGTGTCCTTCTTTTTGTGAAGATGCAGCTCCAGCTCCTTGCCGAGGAAAGTGGCGATGAAATTGCGCACCGTCTGGCCGTCCGGCTCCATGTGGGTCGATCCCAGCTTGGTTTTGGTCTGACTTTCAAAGACCGGCTCCGTCACCTTGATGGCGATGGCGGCCACGATGCCGGTGCGGATGTCCGAGGGGTCGTAGTCCTTCTTGAAGTGCTCGCGCATCGTCTTCACCAGGGCCTCGCGGAAGGCCGCGAGGTGGGTGCCGCCCTGATGCGTGTTCTGGCCGTTGACGAAACTGTAATAATCCTCGCCCGCCTGATCCGCGTGGGTGAAGGCGATTTCAATATCCTCGCCCTTCAGGTGGATGATCGGATAAAGGGCCTCCTGGGGCAGATTGTCACGCAGCAGGTCCGCCAGACCGTCCTTGGATTTGAACTTCGTCCCGTTCAGATTCAGGGTCAGGCCCGTGTTCAGATAGGAATAATAGCGGCACATCCGCTCCAGGGTTTCAATGTCCCACTTCACGCGCGGGCCGAAAATGGCGGCATCGGGCGTGAAACTGAGCCGGGTGCCGTTGCCCTCGCCGGTTCTCTCCGGCTTTTTCATCTCCTTCTGCACGAGGCCCTTGCTGAACACGATGGCCTTGGTCTCGCCCTCGCGGTAGGCCTGGATGTCGAAGAAGGAGGACAGGGCGTTCACCGCCTTGATGCCCACGCCGTTGAGGCCCACGGACTTTTTGAAGGCTTTGGAATCGTATTTGGCCCCGGTGTTGATCTTGGCCGCGCAGTCCATCAGCTTGCCCAGCGGAATCCCGCGCCCGTAATCGCGCACGGACATGCGGCCGTCCTCCGCGAGGCCGATGTCGATCTGCTTCCCGTGGCCCATGACAAACTCGTCGATGGAATTGTCCAGCGCCTCCTTCGCCAGAATGTAAATCCCGTCATCCGCCTGCGACCCGTCGCCCAGTTTCCCGATGTACATGCCCGGCCGCAGGCGGATATGCTCCACCCAGTCGAGGCTGCGGATACTGTCTTCGTCGTAAATCGGATCACTCATGGCCGGGATGATTACGTTGCCGGACTTAAGGAATCAAGCCGCGTGTCCGCTCTCCTTTTTCCTTTCTGTGCCCGCGGGCTTCTCCCGAACCCGGTCCCCGGCACGCCGCGTCACTAACCGGCCACACCCGGGAACCGCCGCTCTTCCCGGGCTTTTCCCGGAAATAGAGCAAGGCGGCAGATTGTTGATCTGCGGATCGGCTGTCTGTCGTAATTACGCAGGACCTCGGGAAGCAGGGTTTTTCACTGCGGAAGGTGGCCGCCATTCAAATTTTCAGGAAATTTCATACTTCGGCTTGAACAGTCTTATTCATGCCATAGAATCACGCAAGCTGTTCACACTCACCTTATGTGCTTCCCATTTTCCTCAATTCCGCACCACACTTTGAGGAGGCATATTCTGTGGAGCCGCCCGTTTCTTTTTATTCTGGCAATTACGCTCTCCGGCTGCCGTGATCCCAGGGAGACAGCGCTGCATGAACTGAAGTCACGGAACATTCAGCCGGTTTCAAGTTCCCTCACTGCGGCGGTTTCCCGACGGGATGGTGTTTTGATCGATCATCTGTCCGCTGCCGGGGTGCGGGTGGAAATGCCTCCCGCAGGCGAACCCACCGTCCTGGAAACCGTTGTCCAAACCGGGGCGTGGGAACTTCTGCCGAAACTGCTCCCGTTGTGCGCGCCGGAACTTGTGAATCATCCCGGCACCGGGGGCCGCACAGTTCTTGAAACATCCATCGCCGCTGATCGTGCGGATATGGCTGAGCTGCTGCTGAATGCCGGAGCCTCACCCGCGAACGCCGCCGATGCCGATGCCCTGCTGGCCAAAGCCCGCAGCCATCCCCTGCTTCTGGACCGGCTCATCAGCTTGCTGCCGCTTGGCCATCCGGCATTATCCGGCGCTCTGCTTCCGGCCATTCAGGGAGGGGAAACGGCCCGGGTGAATCAGCTGCTCGCGCGGGGGGCGCATCCTGAGTCAAAAAATCAGTATGGCGCCAGTGTCCTGACTCTGAGCTGTGCCGCCGGTCACTTGGAAATCACCGACAGCCTCCTTAAAGCGGGTGCGAAGCCTGCCTCCAGCCCGGCCGCCCTGCAGCGCGCCGTGGAGCAGAAGGACACCGCCCTTTGCAAACGGCTCCTGGAGGCTGGCGCGGATCCTTCCCGGCCAGCCGACCCGGCCCGGCCGGAGATCACTCCGCTGACAACCGCTCTGGCAACGGGCGGGCTTCCGATGCTGGATCAATTGCTGACTCCGTCCTCCCCCTCGGCAATTTGTTACGCCGCCGCCCTGATCCAGGGCAAGCCGGGACTGCTGGAACTGCTTTTCAAACACAAAATCCCCGCCGATCAGCCCATGTCGGATGGGAATCCCCCACTGGTGAAAGCCGCCATTGAGGGAAAAACCGAAATGATATCCAGCCTGCTGGCTCATGGAGCGGTTCTGGAAACCCCCGGAGCCCTCGGCCAGACGGCTTATCATATGGCGGTGATCCACAAACAGAACGCCGCCGTCACTCTGCTGCTGGAGGCGGGCATGAAAGCCGACACGCCCTTCCGCAAACCCGCGCCCGCGGAGCTGATCCCGCTCTTCGACAACGAGTATTTCGCCAAATGGTATGGAAAGGATGATCATCTGACGCCCCTCATGCTGGCAGCGTCCCGCGGGGATGGTCCGATGATCCGGCTGCTGCTTGACGGCGGGGCCAAGCGGGGAGCCCAGACCAGGGAATGGCACCGTTATCCCATCGTTTTCGCCTGCGACAATGCTCAGATTTCCGCCGCCCAGCTGCTGCTCGGCCGCGATCCCGATGCCGAGACCGAGCGCCGGAGCGTGGTGATTTCCCTTTCGCGGCAAAAAGTCTCGCTTTTCAAAAACGATGTCCTTGTCCGCAGCTCATCCGTGTCCACAGGCCGCAAAGCCAATCCCACTCCTCCCGGAAAATACGTCATCACTGACAAGCAGGTGGATTGGACCTCCTCCATTTACAAGGTCCCCATGCCCTATTTCATGCGGTTGAGCTGTAAGGAAATTGGACTTCATCAGGGCGTGGTTCCTGGTTATCCCGCTTCCCACGGCTGCATCCGGATGCCCAAAGGTGACGTGCAGGCTTTCTTCAAAACTCTGAAGATCGGTGATCCCGTGACCATTGAGGAGTAATCCCCGGTGTCTGTTTTGGTTCCGCATTGCTGCGGAATTTCCCTGCGGATCAGACCGGACTCACTATTTTTTGGGACGCCTCATCCGGGGCGCCTCCATTGGCGCGGATCAGGGAGCCGGGCGGGGCCATCGCCACCCGCGCCGCGCGGACGGGCGTGACCCGCCCCCGCCGTCGAAGGACTGCGGACTCTCCCGCCTGCCGGCTGGAATGATTTGCCTCTGTAAAGGTTTAAAGCTTGCCGGTTCCGTGCGGTCTGGCTATCAGTTAAAGAAAAATAACGTCCGCCGGTCCATTTAAACATCGGTCATCCCATGAAAACGCTCCGGTCGAAAAGAGGCTTCACACGGCTGGAACTTGCGGGCGTGCTGGTTCTGGCCGGATTTTTAATTCTGGTGGCGGGGCCTTTTCGGATTTCCAGAGGCAGGGACACCAAAGCCTTTTCCGAAGCCAAGTCCGGCAAAGCCATTTACAACTGGCTTCAGGCTTACGCCAACGACCACGACCAGGTTTTTCCCGTAGCCAAAAACAATTCCAACGAGGCGTTCCGCCAGCTTTTCACCGGAGGATACCTCACGGACGAGGAGATCTTCGCCATTCCGGGCGATGCCTGGCTGAAAAACGCTCCCGGTGGCAAAGGGATGCCGGATAACAAAATCGGTCCCGCGCCGGATTTTCCCAACGCGCTGGAGCCCGGCGAGTGCTCCTGGGCCTATGTCACCGGGCTTGACGCCGCCAGCCAGTCCAATCTGCCGCTTCTCAGCAGCGCCTTCTCCGAAACGACCGGCGTCTATTCCACGGACAAAAAGCGAAAAGGCGGAGTGCTTGGAGGAAAAGCCATCTGGGTCAGCGTGGGCGGCTCCGCCAAAGTCGCGGAGGGGCCGGTGGTCCGGGAGAAAAAGGATGTCCGTGACATGGATGTCTTCGGACCGGACTGGGGCACGAACCCCGCCAACATGAAAAATCCCGCGCCCTGAATGGCCTGAATCCACACGCCGCCCCGCCAACTTCACCGGCACCGCTCCGATCATGAGACACCACATTTCACAGAAAGCAAAGGGCTACACCCGCCGCGAACTCCTCGTCACCATCGGCCTCCTCGCCGTGACCATGCTGATTTTCCTGAGCCGGCCGGGCTTCTGGGGTCATGGGCACAATCCCCGGGGTGCCAGCGCCAAAACCGGCAAAGCCATTTACAATTGGCTTCAGGCCTACGCCAATGACAACAACGGGAAATTCCCCGAAGCCAAACAATTCTCGAATGAAGCCTACCGCCAGCTGTTCGTGAAAAGATACTTGGATGACGAGCAGGGCTTCGCCATCACCAACGATCCCTGGCTGAACCATGCTCCGGGCGGGAATAAAAAACCGGACAACGATATCGGCGTGGAGCCGGATTTCGCCCGGGCCCTGGACCCCGGTGAGTGCTCGTGGGCGTATGTGACCGGGCTCAACACGGAATCCCCGCCCCATCTGCCGATCATGGGCAATGCCTTTTCGGAATCCATCGGGGTGTATTCCAGGGACAAAAAGAAAAAAGGAGGCGTCTTTCTTGGCCAAAAAGCCATCTGGGTCAGCGTGGGCGGCTCCACCAAAGTGGTGGATCTCAGCGATAACCTTAAGATTGAGGAAACCAAAGACGGCCGCAGGGTCAACATCTACCAGTCCGAATGGGGCACCAAACCGGAGGACGTGAAAAACCCCGCGAACTGATTCCAATTTGCTCAAGTAAGCATGGAGCAACATTTCCAAAGCCGGGTGGAACTGGCGTCCCGCCTTTCCCGTCGGGCATCCTGCCCGGTGCCGGAGCATCGGCCGCCTCCGGGGATCGGTCATGACGGCCTTAAGAAATAAACCGGTGCCGCCACGGAAAGCTATGGCAGTGGCACCGGGCAGGATGCCCGGCGGGCTACCCGTCGCTCGTTCAGCAGGACCGGGGTCAGCGTGGATTGGAGAATGATGAAGGTGCGTTTTTCTTAAAAAGTCAACGTGTTAACGATGATTTCACGCCTTCCGCGTGATTGTTTTCGGCCTTCCCCCAATATGAAAACAAACCCTCCCCCCATCCTCTTAACCGGGTCTCAATGGTCCTCCGCCGCCGCCGCTTTTCTGGCCGCCGCGTTTCCTCTGAGCGCCCAGACCATCACCAATCCTGGCTTTGAAACGGACCATTTCGGAACAGCACCCGGATATGTGTCCGGCAATCCTCCCGGAATCACGGGCTGGACAGGCAGTCCGGCCGGCAACTACGGCCAAAATCCCGCCAATGGGTCCCCCTTTGCCGACAACGGGGCCATTCCCGAAGGCGAAAACGTGGCTTTCATCCAGGGAGTGCTCGGCGATACCCTGACGGAGCTGAGCACGGAAATCACCGGTCTGACCTCCGGCACGGTTTACCGTCTGAGTTTCCGGGTGAATGTGCGCTCCGGCGGCCTGGCGGTGGCCACGCTTCCGAATCTGTCCGTGTCCGTGGGCGGATTGGAGCTGCTGGCGGCGGATGCCGCACCCGTGGGCGGAGCCTCGCCTTATAAATACGTTTACCTGGATTTCACGGCTTCCTCCACCACGGAAACGCTGGTCCTGCACAACAACCAGAACCAGGCGGACACCACCATTCTGCTCGACGATTTCACCATCACCGCCGCTCCGGCTCCTGATCCGGCCTGGAGCGTGGAGGAATGGCTGGATGACAGCACCTCCGGCGTGGATCCCACCTACCGTTACACCCACGCTTACAGCCTGGGCACGGCCACCGCCACGACCATCAATGACATTCCCTTCAAACCGGCGGACGGCACCACGCCGGCCGAGGCGGGAAAATTCATGCTGACGGGCATGGGCACCGTCTATCCGGTTGACGGGAACAACACCCTCAGCGGCAACAGCCAGGCGCTGACCTCCTCCTTCCTCTACGGGGGCAATCCCGGGGTCCTGACCCTCCAGGGCCTGACACCGGGCAAGTCGTACGTCGTGACCTTTTATTCCACCGGCTGGGAGGATCAGGGAAAACGGCCCGTGACGTTCTTCGACGGGAACAAACGGTTCTTCGCCGATCAGGATGCCTTCGGGAACAATGCCGGGGTCCGGATTGTCCATACTTACACCGCCAGCGCCGAGGGAACGGGAGTGATCTCCTTCCAGGGACTGGGCGGCACGCTGCATCTTTGCGCTTTCAGCAACCGCGAGGCCACTAAAGAGGCCACGGCGGCTCCGGAATTCTCCGTGCAGCCGACCGGCAGAAAAGCGCTGCCCGGGGACACGGTGACTTTCAGCGGCGGAGCCACGGGGCTGCCGGTGCCCTCTTACCAGTGGCTGCATGATGGCGTCGAGATGCCTGGCGAGACCGCCGCCACCCTTCAGGTGAATGTTGCGGACAAGGATCAGTCCGGGGTTTACACCCTCAAGGCCATCAACTCCACGGCCACCGTGAGCAGTCAGGGCGCTTTTCTGGAGGTCATGGAGCCGGTGACGGCGGGGCCGTTCTTCTCCACGGGCGTGGATAGCAGCGGATCCGCTCTGGCCACAGGGGACACCGATCCGCATTACACGCTGATTGAGAATCAGGGCGGGGAACTCAACATCCCCGCCGTGCTGACCTTCAGGCCTGACGTGTGGCTGCCGAACACCGGTTTCAGCGCCTGGACAGGGCCAATCCCGGACACGGTGGCCAGCCCGGTGGGACGTTTCACTTACCGGACGACGGTGGATGCCGGGGCCAATCCCGCCACTTTCAGTTTCAGCGGTCTGTGGGCGGCGGATAATGCCGGCAGCGAAATCCGGGTGAATGACCAGGCGGTCACCACCGGTGTGGAGACCAGCCCCGGTTATAATTCCTACGCCCTGTTCAACATCAGCCAGTTGAATGCCCCCTCGCTGAAGGCCGGAGCCAACACGGTGGATTTTGTGACCGATAACCTCGGCGCCGTCGGCTACACCGGCCTGCGCACCTTCGCGGCCAGAGTGCCGGATGGTGTTTCCCCGGCGCTGGTGGAGACACCGCAGGGCAAAGTGGCGGGCCCGGGAGACACCGTGACCTTCACCGCCCGCGCTTACGGCACCGCGCCGCTGACCTACACCTGGTCCAGGGACGGGGTGGCCATTCCGCAGGTCACGGGGCCGGTGCTCACCCTGACGGGGGTCACCTCCGCCAATTCAGGCAGTTACACCGTGAAAGCCACCAATGCCCTCAGCACCTCCGCCTCCAGCGCCGCCGCCGTGCTGAAGGTGCTCAGCCCGGTGCCGGGTTTCGGGAGCACCGGTCTCGCCGCCAATGGCGCACCGCTGGACGATGGATCGGAGGACACACGCTACGTTCTTTCGCAGAATCCGGACGGCCCGGCGGATGCTCCCGCCATTGTGCATTCCACGACGGTGGCGCCCATTGTCAACGGCCCCTGGCTGGCGTCCTCCGGCACCTCCAAGTGGATCAGCACCCGCGCGGACTCCATCGCCGCTCCGGGCGGGGATTATGTTTACAAAACCACGCTGGATCTCACCGGGTTCGATCCGGCCTCGGCCGTCATCACGGGATCATGGTCATCGGACAACACCGGCAAAGGCATCCGGGTGAACGGAGCGGCCACGGGCCTGACCATCACCGGTGATTTCACCCTGCTGACCCCGTTCCGGATTGATGACAGCAACGCCAACTTCATCAGCGGCGTGAACACCATCGAATTCGTGGTCGAAAACGCCTCCCTCGGCTACACCGCTCTGCGGGTGGACAGCCTGAGGGCGCTGGCCATGGGGTCAACTCCCGCGGGACCGGTGCCGGTGGTGACCATTCAGCTGTCAGGAACCGGCAAGCCTCTGATCAGCGTCACGGGCGCGGCGGGAACTTACCCCATCCAGCGCTCCACCACCCTGGGCACCGCCGAATCCCCCTGGGCGGCGGTCGGCGAGGCGGTGGTGCCGGCGGGCGGCGGCAGCGCGCAGTTTGAGGACACCACGGCTCCGGTCGGCCGCGCGTTCTACCGGGTGGTGATTCCCTGACCGGTGGCCGGGGTCCCGGGACCGGGCCAAACCAATCCGGGGCAGGACCGCGCGGCGTGAGGCGCGGGGTCCTGCCCCTTTTCTTTTCGTCCGGAAAGGCCATTATTCCGTATGGGAAACTTCCGGCCTTGGACTTGACCGGGAATGACGGCACGGCGATTGCTGGAGCGCATCCGCAAGAATTTATGGCAACTTTGGCGTCCATCGAATACGCGATAGACCTGAAGGCGATCTCCAAGGTTTATCCCAATGGCGTGCAGGCGCTGGACGGTTTGTCGCTGAAGGTGCGGCGCGGTGAGATTTTCGGGCTTCTCGGGCCGAACGGCGCGGGGAAAAGCACGCTGATCAAATGCCTGACGGGACTCGTGCATCCCACCTCCTGCCGGGGTTCGGTGCTGGGATATCCGGTCGGCGACCCGCAGGTGAGCGGACTGCTGGGTTATCTGCCCGAAAACGCCTTCTGGCCGGAGCACATGACGGCGGAGCAGACGCTCGATTTTGCCGGGCGGCTGCACGGTCTTCCGGCCAAAGAGCGCCGCCAGCGGGCGCTGGATCTGATGAAAGCCTCGGGTCTGGAGGCTTGGCGGCACGACCGGCCCCGGCATTTCAGCAAAGGCATGAAACAGCGGCTGGGCGTGGCTTACGCCCTGATGGGCAACCCGGAGCTCGTTTTTCTGGATGAGCCCACGGACGGTGTGGATCCGGTGGGGCGCAAGGAAATGCGGGATCTGATCCGGGATCTGAAGCGTGAGGGGAAAACCGTTTTCGTGAACAGTCACCTGCTGGGCGAGCTGGAGATGGTCTGTGACCGTATGGCCATCCTCACGCGCGGCCGGGTGGTGCGGCAGGGATCGCTGGAGGAGCTGACGCTGGAGAGCTGCCGGTATGAAATTTCGGTCAGCGGGAATCTCTCGCTGGATTCCAGCATGGTGGACCTGGTGCAGCGGCTGGGCGGCACGCTGAATCTTTCAGCGGACCGCATGGAAAGCCGGATTCATCTGCCAACGCGCCGCCCGCACATTGTGCAGCCGGTGGTGGATGCGGTGCGGCATCAGGGTTATCTGCTGCTTTCCGTGACTCCGGCACGGCAGTCGCTGGAGGAATTGTTCATTGAGGCCATCCGGGGAGGCGGGGCGCATCACGACCTGCTGGACGATGTGCCGGACTGACCGGCTGGCCGGTTTGGCGGACGGAACGAGGGAGGCCAGGAGGCAAAGAACGGAGAGCGCCGGGCAGGTTTTCCGGCCGCGTTGGCTTACTCCGGTTACTGGCCGTTAAGATCCAAGGGGGGCACGCCGTATTTGGCGCCGGCCTCGTTCATGGCTTTGGCGGCGGGTTCAATATCCTTCTGGATGGTGGTCATGGTCTCCACAAAGGTCTCCATTCTGGCTTCGGCCTCCTTGACCGCGTCCCCGCCTTTGGCGGCCTGGTCGGCCATCCATTGTTCAAACTGGTCCACCGGCACCGGCAGGGAATCGAAGGCGGTCTGAATCCGCTGCATGCCGGTTTTGACGGTGTTGAAGGCGGTGGCCAGATCGTCGGGCAGGCCGTCGGTTTTGACCACGGAAATCCGGGTCACCAGCTCGCGCAGCCGGTCGAGAGCCTTGACGGAGTCCTCCTCGTTCTGGTGGGATTCCATGAACGTTTTGATCTCGGTGATCGACGTTTTGTATCCCTCCAGCGACGAATTCGCGGTCGGCACGGTGGGCTCGGGAGTCACGGAGCCGGCTTCCCCGATGGGCGTGGGGGCCGGCGGGGCCACTGGCGGAGTGGGGGCGGCGGTCGGCTGATCACAGGCCGTCAGCGCGGCGGCGCACAGAATTGCCGGGAAGGCGGCGGGGATCGAAGGAAGGCGGGGAAATTTCACGCCCGACACATCGGAAAAAGCGGGGAGGCCGCAAGGGAAATTCCGCCCCCCTGATGGCTCGGAAACGCGTGGCGCGAGTTGAATATGAGGCTCTGCCGGTGGACTGCGGGGTAGGGCGGTGGAAGGCCGTGATCAGTCCTTCCGGTCTTTAAAAATTTTCCGGCTCGGGAACAATGACGGGTTTTTCCTTCGCGTTGAAGGTGGCGAAGAGGGCTTCCTTTTCGGCCGGGGTTTTGAGTTTCTTCAAGCCCTTGGAGAGGATTGCATCCGGCGCGGGATCAGCGTTTTCGCCCTGGGCGAAGGCCACATGGAGACTTTCCTTCCAGGCCTCCAGCTGGTCCGGGTAAAAGGAGAGCATGCGGGCGTATTCCGCCTCGGCGTCGTCCCAGCGCTGCTTCTGGACGTAAAAGCGGGCCAGTTTCAGGGTGTAGGGCGGCTTTTTCTCGCGGCTGCCGGGGAAGAAGACGTTATCAATGAAGCCGGTGAACCGGGCCGAGGCCAGCAGGATCAGCTCGGGGGCGACAAGAAGGACGATGATGATCCAAACGATGGCAGGCGCAAGAAGCCGGAGATACACCTTGAAGACATTGGGATCCCGCCAGTCTCCGGTGTCCGGCAAGGGGTCCAGAAGAAATTCAAAAGCGGAGCCAGGAAGCAGGCCGCAGGCGGCCAATACCGGCAGCAGCACCAGCAGCCAGCGGGCTATGGCATTGGCTGTCAGGAGCCGCGACTCGTCCGGAAAGCTCAAAGCCCGGAGTTTTCGGACTTTATGAAGCCATGGACCAATCGCTGGCCCGATCAGAAACAAACTCAGCAGCATCCACAGCGGCAGGGACAGGACCCGGGCCATTCTCATTTCAGTCCATCGGGGCGGACCGGAACCGGCGGGAAAGTCAGGAAGAAGTCCTCCCGGGAGATTGTTGAAATGCCACAACTGCCATCGCGCCACAGCCACCATCCAGCTGAGGGCGCAGAAATTGATATAGCAGAAAGCGGCCCAGCTGACGATGACCCGGAGGGAAGCCATAAATTCCGGTGCGGGCGCTTAAAAACTTTCCGGCTCGGGAACAATGACTGGTTTTTCCTTCGCGTTGAAGGTGGCGAAGAGGGCTTCCTTTTCGGCCGGGGTTTTGAGTTTCTTCAAGCCCTTGGAGAGGATTGCATCCGGCGCGGGATCAGCGTTTTCGCCCTGGGCGAAGGCCACATGGAGACTTTCCTTCCAGGCCTCCAGCTGGTCCGGGTAAAAGGAGAGCATGCGGGCGTATTCCGCCTCGGCGTCGTCCCAGCGCTGCTTCTGGACGTAAAAGCGGGCCAGTTTCAGGGTGTAGGGCGGCTTTTTCTCGCGGCTGCCGGGGAAGAACAGGGAGTCGATAAAGCTGGTGAATCCGGCGGAGGCGATGGTGGTGACTTCGGGAACAATCAGGACGGCGGCGAAAATGGAGGCAAACAAAATGGCCCCGGAATCCGCGTTCCAAACGATCAGAAAAACCGCGATCAGCCAGCGGCCGATGATATTCAGCGTGAAGGACCTGTTTTCCGTGAAAGCGCCATCAGGATGCAGCAGACGGCAGACGAGCATCAGCTTTCTGGCCCAGGGGGCCATCATGATGGCCACGGCCAAAGAAAGTCCGAGTTGCCAGAAAATGTCTTTTCCGAATTCCGGGAGGATGCCGGATCCCCCGGGCAGTACGATTTTGCCGTAATGGATGAGCTCACGCGCAAAATTCTTGAACGCATCCCACGTTCTGAGCCAGGCATAAAAAAGAGCACACGGAAACGCCAGCCAGCTGATGAAGGAAGCTTGTCGGTTCATCGCTGGCTGGCGTGGAAGTGGATCTCCGGTTTTTCCGGAAACTGGGCCTTTGAGGAACTGGGCCCGGATTGACCGGTCAGAGTCTGGCTGTCAGATCAGGGGCAGGAGGTTGTCCTTGCACCACTGGCCGTTCTGGAGAGTCACGCCATCAGGATCCTCGACGGCGATGTGGGCCTCGTCCTCGCAGATGATCCAGCCCTCGTAATTGCGGAGGGTGAGCCATTCCGTGATTTTGTGGAAGTCCAGCTTGCCGGTGCCCATCTGGGCCCAGGGCTCGGCTCCGTTGCCGGAGAAGTCCTTGTAGTGAATGTGGTTCACGAGGTGCTGCCACTTGTTCAGAGTCGCGATGACATCCATGCCGCCGCGGATGATGTGACCGACGTCGGGGGTCCAGCCGGTGTATTTCGGATCCAGGCTGCTGAGGACGATATCGTAGTCCTCCTGGGTGCGGACGAGGGAAGGGGGCGGGCTGTTGGGGTGATAGGAGCACTTCAGACCGGCGTCGGTGCCCCGCTTGGAAACAGCGTTGATGTTGCGGGCGACATTCAGGCGGCGGCGCTGGAGGTCATTTTTGCGGCCGCTGGGCAGAGTGACGGTGCCGAGCATGGCCCCGGGGAAGTTTTTGAGTAGATCGATGGTAAAATTGACCGCCTCCTCCTCGCCGGGAGTCAGAGTGTCGCCGTCAAAGGCGCAGACCAGGGCCAGACCGGCGAGTTTCACATTGTGCTCGTCGAGCGCGGCTTTCAGGCGGCCGGCGTCGCAGAAATCGCCAAGCCAGTATTTGCCGCAGCCGAGGGCGCTTTCGGAAATCTCAAGAACCATGGGCTCGATGCCGGTGAAGCCGGCCTGGCCCGCGATTTTGATCATGTGGTCCAGCTTGTTGTCATAACCTTTGCCGGTGCCCTGCATGAACCAGGTGTAAACTTCGGAGCCGAATTGGATTTTGGACATAATTATAAGAAAGAGAGGTAAAAGGGTTCAGGTTTCAGGTTTCAGAAAGAGGGTGAAAAGAGAGTCAGGCCGGCAGTTTTCAGAGTCATGGCTCTGAACCCTGAAACCTGAACCCTTTTACCTCTCCTTGGGTTAGTGCTTGAGCAGCCATTCCGTGGTGCGGGGATTGAAGTCGCTGAGGCATTCCCAGTGGAAGGCGTGGCCGGCGTTGTCGTAGAGGTGGAGTTCCGCGCCGGGGATGGCGGCGGCGGCCTCCTCGCTCATCCATCGGGGGGTGAAGACGTCGTTTTTCCCGCCGATGACGAGAGTCGGAACCTTGATGTCTTTGAGCTTGTCGAGGGTGTTATGACTCATGGCGGCGGCGGCCTGGGCCTCCATGGCGTGCACGGGCTGTGGAGCGGGGTTGATGCCGGCGCCGGCGTTGCCTTCGATGATGGCTTTCCAGCAATCATCGTTGTCAAACCACGGCTTGGTGAAGATCAGCATGTGGACGTAGTGCATGAAGTCCTCCGGGCGGAAGGCGGCTTTGCACTTCATCATGTGCTCCCAGGTCGTCAGGCCGTAGCGGTCCTGGCGGGCCCAGGTGCACATGAGGATGAGGGATTTCACCTTCTCCGGGTGCCGCAAAGCGAGCTGCTGGGCGACGACGCTGCCGAGGGAGCAGCCGACGACGCGGGCGGACTTGATGCCGAGGGCGTCCATGAGACCGGCGTAGTCGTCGGCCATCATTTCGGTGGTGTAGGGACCGGCGGGTTTGTCAGTCAGGCCGACACCGCGGTTGTCGCCGAGGATGCAGCGGAAATGTTTGGACCATTCCGCGGCGTGGGCTTCCCAGACGCCGCCGGACGCGGTGACGCCCATGATGCAGATGAGGGGCTCGCCGGAGCCGCGTTCCTCGTAAAACATCTCGATTCCGTTGGTGGTGACTTTGGGCATGAGGGTAATTTAATTAAGTGGTGTGGGGTGCGCTGACTGGGGAAAACAACAAACGCCTGATTTAGCGTTCCCGCTCAGCCCTTCCAAGTATTTTTATTTCCCAGGAGCGAATTTCGGGCTAAGCACTTGACCGTCAGCCTGAAAAATCGGGCATTCCCGCCCGTTTAGGCTGACTCCGCCATCCATTTTCACCACTCATTTTCCCCGGCTTTCCCATCCCCTAATATGCCTCCCATCTCCCGGAATCTCCGTGCCGCCCTCGGCGGCCTCGCCCTGGCCGCCGCGCCGTCCCTCTCCGCCGCCCCCCAGTGGATCTGGACGTCGGGCAAACCCGGCAGTGAGCCCGTTTATTTCCGCCGCGCCTTTGACATCAAGGAAGTCACTCCGGCGATCCGCCTAGTCCTCTCCTGCGACAACAGCGCCGAGGTTTTCGTCAATGGCACCCCGGTCGGCAAAACCACCGAGTGGCAGGAGCCGCTGCGGGTTAAAATCGGGCCTTTCCTCAAACCCGGCCGCAACGTCATCGCGGTCAAGGCGGGGAACGAAGGGGGCACCGCCGGCCTCGTGGCCCGCGTGGACACCGGAGCCCGGCCGAATGTGGTGCTGGACGAAAGCGGTCCGGACTGGAAACAGACGGTGACCTTGTCCCCCGGCTGGGAGAAAGCGGAATTCGCCGACACCTCCTGGACCGCCGCCACCGCCATCGCCAAACTCGGCGCCGCCCCGTGGGGCAATGTGTTCGCTCCTCCCGCCCCCGGCAGCGCGGGCACGCTGATCGAGGCCAAGGACATCAATGTGCTTCCCGGCTTCAAGGCGGAACTCGTTTACACCGTGCCCAAAGCCACCGAGGGCTCGTGGGTCAGCATGACCCTGGATGACAAACAGCGCCTGATCACCTGCGACCAGAACGGCGGGCTTTTCCGCACCACCATCAATGACCAGGGCGAGGCCGAGGTGCAGCCCCTGAAGAGCAAAGTCGGTCAGGCCCAGGGCCTGCTTTACGCCAACAAGGCGCTGTATCTGGTCCGCAACGGCGGCAAGGAAAACGGCCTTTACCGCCTGCGCGACACGGATGGCGATGATCAGTTCGACGAGGAGCAGCTCCTCCGCAAAATCGAAGGCGAGGGCGAGCACGGTCCCCACGCCGTGGTTCTGGCCCCGGACGGCAAAAGCCTTTACATCGTGGCCGGGAACTTCACCAAAGTGCCTGAGCTTCAGAGTTCCCGCGTTCCCAAACTCTGGGCCGAGGATCAGTTGATCACCCGCATGGGAGATGCCGGAGGGCACGATCCGCACATCATGGCGCCCGCCGGCTGGGTGGGACGCACGGATTTCGACGGCAAAAACTGGGAGCTGATCAGCGCCGGTTTCCGCAACACCTACGACATCGCCTTCAACCGGGAAGGGGAGCTGTTCGGCTACGACAGCGACATGGAATGGGATATCGGTCTGCCCTGGTACCGCCCGACCCGCGTGGTGCACAGCGTGCCCGGAGCCGACTTCGGTTTCCGCAACGGATCGGGGAAATTCCCCACCTATTA
This sequence comes from Verrucomicrobiota bacterium, assembly GCA_040386695.1. Taxonomy (GTDB): domain Bacteria; phylum Verrucomicrobiota; class Verrucomicrobiia; order Verrucomicrobiales; family V1-33; genus CAIZWU01. The sequence goes on along the minus strand of JAZKFB010000017.1, from coordinate 1,889 downwards.
TCCCGACAGCGTGCCGCCCGCGCTGAACATCGGCCCCGGCAGTCCGACCGGCGTGACCTTCGGCTACGGCTCGAAATTCCCTGAGAAATACCAGAACGCCTTCTTCATCCTCGACTGGACCTACGGCACCATGTATGCCGTCCATCTCAAGCCCGACGGCGCCAGCTACACGGCCGAGAAGGAGGAGTTTGTCTCCGGCAAGCCGCTGCCGCTGACCGATGCCGTGATCCGCCCGGCGGACGGCGCGATGTATTTCACCATCGGCGGCCGCGGAAACCAGAGCGGTCTCTACCGCGTGCGCTGGACCGGAGCTCCGGCCACGGAAGCCCCCGCCGGACCCGGCCTGAACGAACTCCAGAAGCTGCGCAGGGAGATCGAAAGCCTCCAGAACGCGCCGGCCTCCGCCGACGTGGTGAACAAGGTGTGGGATTACCTCAATCATGCCGACCGTTTCATCCGCTTCGCCGCCCGCACCGTGATTGAGAAGCAGCCCGCCGCCTCCTGGCAGCAGAAAGCGCTGGATGAAAAGCGGCCCTGGGCCTCCCTCACCAGCCTCCTGGCCCTGGCCCGCGCCGGGGACAAGGATCAGCTCATTCCCGTGCTGCACGGCCTCGGTCAGCTCGACTGGAACAGCCTCGACGAGGAGCAGCAGCTGGCCTTCCTCCGTACCGCTTCCGTGGACATCATCCGCAAAGGCCCGCTCAGCGATGAGGCCAAAGCCTTCGCCTGCCGGAAACTGGACCCTCTCTTCCCCGCCAAAACCTTCCACCTGAACAAGGAGCTGTGCGAACTGCTGGTCGCGCTCAACAGCCGCCAGGTGGTGCCCAAGGCCATGGCCCTCATGGGCAGCATCGCCCAGGATGATCAGGTCGATCTCGGCAACAAGGAGCTGCTTCTCCGCAGCGAGGGCTACGCCAAAGGCGTCCTCAGCGCCCAGGCCTCCAAGCCCAACCGCCAGCAGATCGCCTACGCCTACGCCCTGCGCGAAGCCACCGCCGGATGGTCGCCGGAGCTCTACCGTCAGTATTTCCGCTGGTTCAACACCGCGCGCAAATTCGACGGCGGCAACAGCCTGCGCGGCTTTGTGGAGAACATGCGCAAGGACGCCCTCACCCGCGTGCCCGCCGCTTTGAAAGGCGAGCTGGACTCCATCTCCGGCGAGCTGACCACCACGGTGGAGGAGCTCCCGAAGCCCATCGGACCAGGCAAAGCCTGGACCACGGAGGAAATCCTGGCCCTGACCGCCAACGGTCTGCGCAACCGCGACTTCGACGCCGGACACGCCGCCTACAAAGCGGCGCTCTGCTCGTCCTGCCACCGCTTCGGCACGGAGGGCGGCGGCGTGGGCCCGGAACTCAGCGGCATCGCCAACCGCTACACCATGCGCGACCTCCTCGATAACATCATGGAGCCCTCGAAAGTCATTTCCGACCAGTATGAGTCCACCCTCATCGAGAAAACCGACGGCTCCTCCGTCGTCGGCCGCATCGTGAAAGAGGAGGGCGACATTGTGGAGGTGGCCGAAAACCCGCTGAACCCGGCGGCCGTCACCACCATTAATCAGTCCAACATCAAGTCCCGCGCCAAATACCCGATCAGCGCCATGCCTCCCGCGCTGCTTTACAGCCTGAATCAGGACGAGGTTCTCAACCTCCTCGCCTTCCTGATGAGCGGCGGGAACCGCAATGACAAGGCTTTCGCCAAGTAAGCGCCAAGCGTCGGCCGCGCGCGGTGCATGAGCTGAGCAGGAACTCAAATGAACAAAAAGCCGGAAGCCCGCTGAGGGCTCCCGGCTTTCTTTTTGACGCAATCAACAGCCGTTGTGAGCCGTTACCCTAAATTCTCGAATGAGCGTGAAGCCGCCTCCGCAGGGCAGCGGGTTGGTTGCG
>JAZKFB010000016.1:0-32794 GCA_040386695.1 Verrucomicrobiota bacterium | reverse complement strand
TAAAAACGGTTTCCTGAGCGCAGCACCATCCATGCCGAACACTCTTGGCCAGAGGCCCGCGCTCCCTTCCGCGGACAGGAGCACGGGCAGGCTGCCCGTGAGGTTGACAACTATTTGGAAAATTTATCAAAGCCGAAGTAATCTCCCTTGGCGTCACTTCACCGGCCAGCCCTGGTAGAGGGCGGCGGCTTCGGTGCGGGAGCGGACGTGGAGCTTCTGGTAAATGCCTTTGAGCCGGTCGGCGATGGTGTGCGGGGTCACGCCGAGGAGGTCGGCGATTTCCTTGTTGGCGAGGCCGCGGCTGAGGGAGTCGAGGATTTCGCGTTCGCGGGGCGTCAGGTGCACGTCCGGCGGCGGCGCGGCGGCGGCGGGGGCGTGCTGGAAGGTGTGGACGATGCGGCGGGCGATTTCCGGGCTCATGGGAGCGCCTCCGGCTTTGACCTCGGTGATGGCGCGCAGGATTTCGGAAACCCCGGCGTGTTTGAGAATGTAGCCCACGGCTCCGGCCTGGAGAGCCTGGAACACGCGCTCGTATTCCCGGTAAATGGTGATGACGATGATCTCGGCAGCAGGCATTTTCTGCTTGAGAAGACGGGTGGTCTCGATGCCGGAAATGCCCGGGAGGTTCAGGTCCATGAGGATGATCTCGGGATGCAGGGGGGGCAGGGCACTGAGGCAGATCTCGCCGCTGGGGCAGCAGGCCACGCACTCCAGATCCGGGGCGGTGTCGAGGACGCGGCGGAGCACGTCGGTGAGCTGGGGGTCATCCTCCACGAGAGCGATGCGGGTGGGCTTGTCGGGGCTGGTCATGCGGGGAAAGGCGGTTCGGAGATGGCGATGGAAAGGGTGATCTGCGTGCCCTCTCCGGGAGCGCTGGAAATATCGAGCGAGCCGCCGCAGGCGGCAAGACGTTCGCGGAGATTGCGCAGACCATCGCCTTCCGCCGCCGGGGTGTCCGGGTCAAAGCCGCGGCCATTGTCCGTGAGGCTGAAGCGGAAGAGGTGCCCGGTGAGCGTCCAGTGCAGGATGATCCGGGTGGCCCGGGCGTGTTTGAGCACATTCTGGGCGGCCTCGCGGACGGACATGAGCAGGTGGTGGCGGCGGTCGGACGGCACCGCCAGCGGGGGCAGCGCGGCGGGGTTGTCCATGGCGCAGGAGAGTCCGGCGGCGCTGAAAAACGTGGTGAGGGTGGCGGCGAGGTATTCCGCCAGATCCGGCAGAGTGTCGCGCCGGGGATCCACGGTCCATACGATGGCGTCGAGGCTGCCGATGGCGGTGCGGAGGCCATCGCGCAGCGTGTCCAGGGTCTGGGTGGAAGGACGGGGTTCGCAGCCCGCGAGGTCGGCGAGGAGGGAAAGGTGGGTCAGGCGGGAGCCGAGGTCGTCGTGCAGATCGCGGGCCAGACGGAGTCGTTCGGCGGACCGGACCTGGTCGAGTTCCAGGACTTTGAGCCGCCGGGCGGAGCGGCGGCGGGAGATGATCCAGCCCGCGATGCCGGCGGCGGCGATGGCCGCGCCCGGCCCCAGCAGCCGGAACCACCGGGTCTGCCAGAAATAACCTTTCAGGGTGAGCGGCAGGGAGAGCGCGGGCCCCCAGGATCCCCCCGCCCGCATGGCCTGCACTTCAAAGCGGTAACGCCCGGCGGGGACGGCGTCATAGCGGACCTCGCGCGAGGAGGTTTCCCGCCAGGAGGTCTCCAGGCCCTGAAGGCGGTGACGGAAGCGCACGGACTCCGGCGCGCCGAGCAGGATGGCGGTGTAGCGTAACTCCAGCCGGTGGGTGTCGGGCGGGGCGGTGAGTCCCTGAGCGGGAAAGGGAAAGGCCGTTTCCGTCTCTCCAAGGCGGCACGATTCCAGGTGGAGTTCCGGCTCCGGCGGAGTGACCGGAGGCGGAGTGCCGCAGAGGGTGGCGGTTTGCTCCGCAGTCCAGCAGAGCAGACCGGAGTTCCCGGTGCCTCCCCAGAGATTCCCCTCGCGGTCCATAAAAAAGCGGGAGACCGCCACGCCCCGGATAGTGGCGGAGGGGGGGAATTCCCGGACGGTTCCGTCCATATGAATGCACCGCAGCACTCCGGTGGAGAGAGCCACCCAAAGCCGGCCGCCGGGATCGGTGTAACCCGGACTGTTCAATCCCTCCGGTGGCCAGGCTCCCGCGTCCACCAGCCAGCCCGCCCGTGAAACGCGCCGCAGCCGGGTGTTCATGGCCATCCACATACTGCCGTCCGGGCAGCCTCCCATGATGAAGCCTCCCCAGCGGGAATCCTCCAATCCGGGCAGTGCGGTCCATTTCCGGTCCGGATTCCGCCATAACATTTCCCTCTCGGTGATCAGCCAGACGGTGCCGTCCGCGCCGGTGTTCACGTCCCACAGGCGGCTGGCGTTGATCCCCTCTTTGGCGGGCTCCACCTGCTCCACGATGTTTCCGCGCAGACGCCAGCATTTCTGAAGGGAAAAAAAATAAAGATCGCCGGAGGAGTCCCGGGAGGTCCGCGCGGAAAATAATCCCTGGCGTCCGGTGAAGAGCTCCAGAGGCCCGGGAGCGCCCAGCAGACGGGCTCCGGTTTTCCGGTTCCACCGCCAGAGGCCCTCTTTTTTCAAAATGGCGGCTCCCTCTCCCCCTTCCGGATAAATTCCCCAGACAGCGTTGGTGGTGTCGGTCCGGGGCAGGCAACTGGTGAATGTGCCGCCGCTCCAGAAGAGAACCTCCCCCCGCTCGGTGCCGATCCACATGGTGTTATCCGGGCCGGATTCCAGAATCACGTTTCCCAGATTGGCCACCCCCAGACTGCCGGGATCGAAAACGGAAAAGCGGAAACCGTCGAAGCGCGCCAGTCCGTAAGCCGTGCCCACCCAGAGGTATCCGTCGTCCGCCTGAGCCAGCGCCTGCACCCGGTCGCCGGGCAGATCATCCACCGTGCGCCACAGGCGCGGTTCTCCGCCAGCCAGGCCGGAGCCCGGGGGTGGAGAATCGGCGAAAACAGGAAGCGCGGCTCCAAACAGAGCCGGTAAAAGGCGGGCCATCATGCGCCTGAATCTTGAGTCACCCGGGAAGGATGTCCATCCATAGGTTCCTATCCCCTGGAACAGGGGGATTGGCAAAAAGGCAAATTTTAACGACACCTCTTACCGTTGCCATCCCGGCTTTTTTGCAGCGAATGGCCTGCCCTATCAAAATTGGTTCCTTCAATCAGGCAATCTCCACATACTAAAAACATATTATTCCATGAAGCAACTCTGTTTTCCGATTTTTTGCGCCCTCCTGGGCTCCATTGTTCCCGGGGCGGCGGTCACCCTGGCCATCGCCAATCCCGGCTTTGAGCAGGATGGCACCCTTATTCCCGGCGGGCAGAATCCCTCCATCCCCATCGCTTCCGACCCCGGGGACTACACTTTTGGGCCGAATTCGGGAGCCGCTGCCGGTGGAAGCGCCATCCCGGGATGGGATGCGCCTTTTGCTCCGGGGAGCGGAGCGGGGATTTTTAATCCTGTGGGCAGCCCCTCGGGCAGCGCCCACTCGGGTTCTCTGGTCGCGTATGCCAATGTGAATAACGGCTTCATCAGCCAGCCGCTCTCTCTGTCGGGGGGTGACTTGGCGATCGCATCACCGGGAGCCTCCATCACCCTCAGCGGATGGTTCTCCAACCGCAATTCCAACACGGCCATAAACCTGCGCGTTTCCCTGCGGGTGGCGCCCAATGTGAATGTGGTGGCTCCCCTGCTTCTGGATCTCCCGGATACGCCGGACTGGACCGCATGGACGGCCAGCTTCACCCTTCCAGACGCCGCGACGCTGGGGGCCAGTGCGAACCAGCCGCTTTTCACGGTCCTGGAGCCCACCGCCTCCCAAATTCTCCTGGATGACATCAGCGGCACCTATTCCGCCGTGCCGGAACCGGCCGCCGCGGGACTCATGACGATTGCGGGATTCCTCGGGCTGCGCCGCCGCCGCTCCGCCGCCCTCTGAGCCTCATCCCTCCGCGCAGCTCTAATTCCGCTCCCCGGAAACGGGTGAGAGAAACCCCACCCCTCTTCCTCCCCCTCTGATGCCCGTCGTGCCGCCTCTGTTCCGGTTTTGGCCGCTCCTGTCCTTTTTGGCGGGAGCGGCTGTTTCCTCAGCCTCCGCCCAAAGTGTGCGCCTGAATGAAGTCGTGGCCTCCAACGCCGGCGCCTTGCGCGATGGAGACGGGGATTCCAGCGACTGGATCGAGCTGCACAATCCCAACCCGGGCGCGGCGGCGGATCTGTCCGGGATGCATCTGACGGACGACCGGGCGGTGAAAAACAAATGGACCTTTCCCGCCGGGGCCAGCATTCCGGCGGGAGGTTATCTGGTGGTTTTCGCCTCCTCCAAAAACCGCGCCGCCGCCGGAGCGGAGCCGCATACAAACTTCAGTCTGGGCGGGAATGGCGAATACCTCGCCCTGGCGGCGGCGGATGGCGCATCGGTGGTCAGCGCGTTCGCCCCCCGGTTCCCCGCCCAGACTGCGGACCTGTCCTGGGGCCGTACGGCGGCGGGCGGGTTCGGCTTTTTCCCCGTCCCGACGCCGGGCGCGGCGAACGGGGACAGCATTCCCGCGAACCATGTGATCATCAATGAGCTGCACGTGGATCCCGTGGACTCCAAGTCGAAGCTGGTGGAGTTCATCGAGCTTTTCAATCCCCTGCCTGCCGAAGCCGACCTGAGCGGCTGGAGGTTTGTGAAAGGCGTGGACTTCACCTTTCCGCCGGGAACCAAAATCGCGCCCGGCGGTTATCTGGTGATCGGGGAAAAGCCCGCCGATCTCCAGACTTACCTGAGCTTCCCGGGGGCACTCGGCCCGTGGAGCGGCGGGCTTTCCAACGACGGCGAGGAGATCACTCTGGCGGATGCCGCCGGGGTCACCGTGGATTCCCTGACTTACGGCCTGGGCACGCCCTGGCCGGTGGTGGGCGACGAGGTCACGGGCAGCCCGGCGGCTCCCACGGGGAATTCCATCCAGGTCATCAACGCCTCCGCCGACCGCACGCTCGGCGGCTCGTGGCGCGCGGCCAAACCGACGCCCGGCGCGGCCAATGCGGCCGTCGCCCAGGAGATTCCCCCGCCCGCCATCCGGCAGGTCACCGCCGTGCCCACCTCGCCGGTCACGATTCCCACGGCCGTCATCACTTCCGGCCAGCCGGTGATCATCACCGCCAAAGTCACCGATCCGCGCGGCCTGGCCTCCGTCGTTCTGGAATACCAGGACGTTGCCCCCGGTTCCTACATCCGCGCCACCGATCCCGCCTTTGCCGCGCCCTGGACCGGCATGATGATGTATGACGACGGAGTTCTCGGCGACGCGGCGGCGGATGACGATGTCTTCAGCGTCAAGCTCCCCGCCTCCCTGCAGGTCCACCGCCACCTGATCCGCTACCGCATCCGGGCCACCAGCCAGGCTGGAACGGCGGTGACCGTTCCCACGGCGGACGACCCCTCGAAAAACTTCGCCTACTTCTGCTACGACGGCGTGCCCGCCTGGACCGGCGCTGTGAAGCCCGGCACCACCACGGCCTCCACCTTCGCCGCGGACACCATGCGGAAGGTCCGCCCCTGGCATCTGCTGAGCAACGCCACCGACGTCCAGAACTGCCAGTACAATGAGTCCTTCAACGACGGCACTTACCGCTTCCGGGGCACTCTGGTGATCGATGGGCGGGTTTACGACCACGTGAAATACCGGGTCAAAGGCCAGAACTCCACTTATGTCGTCGGGAAGAATAAGTGGAAATTCAAGTTCAACCGCGGCCGCCTGCTGGAGCTGCCGGACGATTACGGACTGGACACCACGACCGCCGACACCGTCAACATTTCCTCCCTCGCCGAACCCTGGGCCGCCTGGAACCGGGGCCTCGCGGGGTTGGATGAGGCCGTGGCTTTTAAACTCAGCAACCTCGCGGACTCCCCCGCGCCGAATTCCAGCTACGTCCAGTGGCGCGTCATCGACGCCGCCGACGAAAGCCCGTCCAATCAGTACAACGGCGACCTCTGGGGCCTTTACCTCGCTTTTGAAAATCAGGACAACCACTTCAAGGACGCCCACGGCCTGCCGGATGGAAACATCTTCCGGATGCAGGCCACAGGCGAGGGCAATCACATCCTCGGCCAGGGCACCGGTCAGCCCTCCAATCTCAGCGACCTGAACGCCTTCCTCAGCGCCAGCACCGGCTACAAAAAAGGCGGAGGCAGCTCCACCACCGCGCCTCTGGTCACCGCCATTCAGCCGGTCACCTGGTTCCGGAGCAATGTCCACCTTCCCCGGTATTTCACCTGGCGGAGCGTTATGGAGGCCGTGAACCAGACGGACAAACGCGACCAGGAGAACGTCGTCTATTTCCGGAATCCCGGCCCCGCCGACCGGCGCTGGGAGATTTACCCGTGGGACTGCGATTTGCTCTACGAACAGGTCGACCGCTGGGGCCCGCAGGCCGTGCAGACGCCGAATGATTTCCAGGCGTACGAGCAGATCGGCCGCCTGCTGCTGCATCCGGAACTGCGCATCGAATTCCAGAACCATGTCCGCGGGCTCCAGGATCTGCTCTTAAACAGTGACCAAGCCTGGAAAGTCGTGGACGAGTTTGTCTCCTTTCTCAGCCCCGAAGCGCCCCGGGTGATCCCCATCGACGGCACTATTCCGCTGAACTTCGCGGAAGTGGACCGCCGGGTCTGGGAAAACAATCCCAGGAACACCGCCGTCCGGGCTTTCTACAGAACACCGTGGGCGATCACCCCCGGCAACAACAACGGCCCTTACCCCGCCCGGGTGCTGAAAACCGCCGACTTCGCGGGCACGGTGCGCTGGGTGAAGGAATTTATCGCCACCGATGCCCACGGCGGCGGGCGGCTTTCGAAAATGGCCCAGGGCAGCACCAATCCCTACACTCTGAAAGCCACGGACCCGGCCTCCGTCATCCCGGCCACGCCGGTCATCACTTACACCGGCCCCGCCGGTTTTCCCGCGAACGGCCTGAGCTTTTCCAGCAGCGCCTTCAGCTCACCGAACACCCAGTCTTTCGCGGCCATCGAATGGCGCATCGGGGAAATTTACGATCCTTCCGTGTCCGGTTTCACCGCCGGAACTCCCTGGCGTTACGAGATCACGCCGGTCTGGCAATCCGGTGAGCTCACCGCCTTCAACGCCGCCGCCTCCCCGCCCGCGACGGGTCTCTCCGCCGGCCGCACCTACCGCGCCCGCGTCCGGCACAAGGACGCCGCCGGTCACTGGAGCCACTGGAGCGCTCCCGCCGAATTCACCGCCGGTGCCTCCAGCACCGGGAACCTCGCCACGGACCTCGTCATCAGCGAGATCATGTACAACCCGCCCGACACCGATGGCCAGGACCTGGAATTTATCGAGCTGATGAATACCGGCACCGCGCCCCTGGACCTTACGGGCGTGCAGTTCACCGCGGGAATTCTCTGGAGTTTTCCGGACGGCACCACCATCGCGCCCGGAGCCAGGCTGCTGGTGGTGAAGAACCGCGCGGCCTTTGAAGCCAAATACGGCCCCGGCCTGCCCATCGCCGGCGAATACCTTAATTCATCCAGCAACGGCCTCAGCAACTCCGGCGAAACTCTCAGCCTCAGCCTTGGTGCCAGTCAGGTCCTGCGCAGCCTGAGCTACGGCACCGATCCTCCCTGGCCCGCGGCGGCGGACGGCGACGGCTCTTCCCTGACCTTAACCGCTCCGGCCGGCAATCCCGACCCCGGCCTGCCCGCCAGCTGGCAGGCCGCCCCGCCCACGCCCGGCACTGTGGCCGCCGCCGGGTCCGGTTTCGCCGCCTGGAAAACCCTGCACGGCATCACGGACAACAACGAGGACCGCGATGGCGACGGGCTGAACGCCCTCCTGGAATACGCCACGGCCTCCGATCCCGCCGTCCCGTCCCGCGCCACTCTGCCGGTGTTCACCCGGCTTTTGGACGGCCGTTTCTCCGCCGCCATCACCGTCCCTGCTGGTGCCGGGGTGGAGGCGGTCGTGGAAACCTCCGCTGACTTCACCACCTGGAGTCCTGCCGCAGCCACTTCCGCCAACCCCGTCCGCGAGGGTGGGAAAGACCTCCTCCAGCTCACTCTGCCGCCTCCGCCCGGGGCCAAACTCTTTCTGCGGGTGCGGTTTTCCGTCCCTTGAACAATCACCCTCCACCTATCGACATCATCCATGAAACTAACCCGGTTCCTCACTGTCGGCTCCCTCGGCTGTCTCTCCCTGACCGCCTCGGCGCAGACCCGCATCGCCTTCACCGTTCCCGCCGGTCAGGCGGGAACTCAGAACTTTGGAAACGCTTTGGCGAATGAATTCGACGTTCTCAACAGCATCACTCTCACAAAGCTCGGCTGCTTTGACGACCTTTCGGACGGAATCTCCAGTCCCATCACCGTCCGGCTTTACGACCGCGGCAACACCGCCGCCCCTCTGCTGGAAATGGTGTTCCCTCCTGATGATCCGGCGACGGCGGCGGTCCGTGAGGATGGAGTGCTGGCGGGCGGCAACCGGATGCTCCCCCTCGCCTCCCCCCTGACGCTGCCGGCGGGCTTCCAGGGGAGCATCGTCGCCAGCGGCTACGGCAGTGGAGACCGGATTGGCAACATTGGCGGGGTCCGTCCATGGGGCACGGACAATGGCGGCGGAGTCATTTCCTTCGCGGGCCGCCGCTCGTATTGGGGAGATACCGCTGCGGATTATCCTGGGCATTTGGATCAGGCGACAGGACAATACACCGCCGGCACCTTCGAATATCAGGCCGTCAGTCCGGTTCTGCTTCCCGCCTCGCCCAAAGCCAGTGTCACGGAGGGCAACGGCATGGTGAAACTGGCCTGGCCGGCGGTGACCGCCCCCGCCGCAGCCGCAAAATACCGGGTGCAGCGCGCCGCCGCCCTGGACGGGCCCTTCACTCAGATCGCGGAAACCACCGATCTCAATTATACGGACTCCGGACTCACCAACGGGACCACTTATTTTTACAGGGTAATCTCTCTTACCGCAGCGAACGGGGAAAGCCAGAATCCCCGCGTTCTGCGCGCGACGCCTTATCAGCTCGCGGCCAACCGCCATATCGCTTACTACACCCCTGGAAGCACCGAAGGAAATCAGGTCTTTGCCGGCGCGCTGGGCATGGATTTCGATGTGCAGAATCCCGTGATCATCACCCGTCTGGGGGTCTTTGACGCCCAGTCGGACGGACTCCAGCCAACGCGCGATCCGGGGGCTGACGGGATTCCCGGCAATGCCGATGACGGTTTCACCTCCCGCACCATCACCGCCTCCATCTATGACCGCGACAATTCCGCGGCTCCCCCCGTGGCCACGATGACCTTCACCACGGAGGAGCCCGGCACGCTCATCGGAGCCATGCGCTTCAAAGTCCTTTCCGCTCCGGTCACTCTCCCTCTGGGCTTCAAAGGCAGCATCGTCGCGGACGGATACGGCCCCGGGGAACCGTTCGTCAATTCCTACAATAGCCGGGCCAATGCGGCGTGGTCCCTGGATAATGGAAACTCGTCCATCCTCTTCACCGGCGCGGGGCGGTATGGTGATTCACCGGGCAGCTACCCGGAAACGCTGGCCGCGAGTCTTGCCGACACCTACGCCGCAGGCACCTTTGAATTCGAAACCACCGCCGGAGTGGCCCCGGGCCAGCCCGCGGCCCGCCTTTCCCCCGGCATCGAGGATGCCGCCGCCACCCTCGTCTGGCCCGCGGTCACCTCTCCCGCCCCCGCCCATCATTACGACATTTACCGGAATGACGGGGATGAGGCCGCTCCGCTTTACATCCTGGTGGGCACCACCACCACCCTCAGCCACCGCATCACCGGACTGACCAACGGCGGGACCTACCGCTATGTGGTCCGGGGGGTCACCGCCAACGGCACCGAAAGTCTTCCCTCTGTTACCCTGACCGCCACGCCCCATCCCATCGCCGCCGGCGTGGCCTACACTGTGCATGAGGGCACGGGGGGAAATCAGGCCTATGGGGGGAGTGTGGGTATGGACTTCAATGCCGCCGTCCCTCTGAAGGTGACCCGTCTGGGAGCCTTTGACGCGGACGGCAACGGACTGAAGCTTCCCATCAGCGTGACCCTCTACGACCGCACCAGCGGCGCGGTCATCGCCGGGCCGCTCACCTTCCCCGTGGATGACCCGGCCACGGCCGCCCGCGAGGACGGGGAACTCATCGGCGGCAGCCGCTTCCTGCCCCTGCCCGCCACGGTGGATCTTCCCGAAGGATTTCAGGGAGTCATCGCCGCTTCAGGCTATGGTGCCGCAGAGCTGTTGGCCAACCGCGCGGGCGACTGGATTTCCTCCCCGGCCGCGCCTCTCCTGTTCGTGGGCAGCGGCCGCTATGGAGATCCGGTGAACACGATGCCCGCAATCGTTGACGCGGGGCGGAGCGCCCGTTTCGCCGCCGGCAATTTCGAGTATCAGATCAACGGCGTGATCCTGCCCGGCCCCATCCGGCCCGTTCTCAAGGGCGGTAATGGCCAGGTCCAGCTCAGCTGGCAGCCCGCCACCCAGCCGGTGCCCGCCGCTTCCTACCGTGTTCTCCGCGCGGCGTCCAGCGCCGGGCCTTTCACCGTCGTCGCCAACAATCTCACCGCCACTTCCCACACCGACAGCGGCCTCACCAATGGAGTCACCTGGTTTTATAAAGTGAACGGTGTCACCGCCGGCGGCGTCGAGGGCGCCTCCCAGGCCTTCGCCTGCGCTCCCTATCAGCTGGCGGCGGGAAATCACATCGCCTACAACACTCCCGGCTCCACCCCGGGAAATGTGCGCGACGGTATCAACGCCCCCACCGCCCGGGGGATGGATTTTGATGTGCTGAACGCGGTCACCGTCACCCGGCTGGGTTACTTCGACTCCCTGTCGGACGGCATTCAGCCGGATCCCGGAGCGGATCGGATTCCCGGCAATGAGGACGATGTGCCCCGGTCCATCACCATCTATCTGTTCGACCGGAATAACCCGTCCGTGCCCGCCGCCAGCCTGAGTTTCACCACGGAGGATCCCGGGGTGCTGATCGAGGGCATGAGGTTCAAGCCTCTGCCGGCTCCGCTGGCCCTTCCGGCGGGATTCCTGGGCGGCATTGTTTCGGAAGGCTACGGCGTGGGCGAACCCTTCCGCACCGCGGCCGGCGTTCCCGCCAATGTGGTCTGGACGGTGGACAAAGGAAATAATTCTCTGGATTTCACCGGCACGGGGCGTTTCGGAGACCCGTCCGGGACTCTGCCTGCGGGCATCGCCGCCGGCACGGTCGCCGCCAACTACGCGGCAGGGACCTTCGAATTCCAGACCACGGCCACCACGGCTCCCGGAAAGCCGGTCGTGAGGCAGAGTGTTCCGCTGGAGAACGGGGCCGTCTCTTTGGAATGGGCTGCCGTCACCACTCCGGTGGCCGCCGCCCGTTACAAGATCTACCGGTATGATGCCGCCGCCGGAACTTACAGCTTTGTGGCGGACACTGCGGGCCTTGGCCTCCGTATTACCGGACTGACCAATGGGGAAGCCATCAGCTTTGTGGTCCGCGCCGTGACCTCCGGCGGCACCGAGGGCATCGGTTCGGAACCGGTCACCTCCACGCCGGCGGCCCTGGCGTCTGGCATCGCTTACGTTGTGCCTGATTTCACTACAGGCACTCAGGCAAACTTCGGAGGAAGCCTCGGGATGGATTTCGAGGTGGTTCATCCCGTGCGTGTCACGCGGCTGGGCGCTTTCGACAGCGGGGCGGATGGACTCTTCCTCCCCATCAGCGTGACCATTTATGACCGCGTCACCGGTCAGATGGTCACCCCGCTGACCGTGTTTCCGGCGGACAACCCGGAAACGCCGGGACGCGAGGACGGTGAATTGGTGGGCGGCAGTCGTTTCATGAATCTGGCCACTCCGGTGGAACTGCCCGCCGGTTTCAAAGGCTGCATTGTGGCCTTCGGTTACGGGACCGGGGAGCCGAACGGCAATTCCGCTAACGGAGGTTGGACCACCTTCAATGGAGGATCCCTGCTGTTTACCGGAAGTTCGCGCTATGGCGTGGCCACGAATGTCATGCCGGCCACCCCTGACACTTCCCCGGCCAACCGTTACGCCGCCGGCACCTTCCACTTCGAACCCGCCAGCGGCACCACCGTGACGGTGTTTGACGCGCAGCTCGCCATCACTCCGGTGCCCGGCAATCAGGTCCGGATCACCTGGACAGCCACTCCCGACGCCGTCCTCCAGCGCAGCGCCACCATGACCGCCGGCTCCTGGGTCAACGTGCCCGGCGCCGTCTCCGGCTTCCAGACCGCCGTCTCCGGCAGGGAGTTCTTCCGTCTGATCAAACCCTGAGCGGGGAGGATGCCCCACCGTTCTCCGGCTAAAACGGCGTTGAACGGTGGGGCTGCCCCTGTCCCTCCGGTGCGGACTGGGTTCCCTTGTCATGGATCCGCACCGGAGGGACCGGATCCCGGCCCCTCATACTTCATTATTGATTCCCAAAGCGTTAAAAGCGCGGCGGAGGGAGCGGCGCGGGGCTTTCACCGAGGCAAAAATGTGAAGGACCGCAGCAGAACCGGTGAGATGCCCTGCCGCATCCCCCCAGGGGATCAGGAACTGGCCGCGTCCGGATCCCGGCCCGGATGCGGAATCGCTTCCCGCGAAACTTTACGGCCCGGGATGGGTGATTCATTCGACTTTGTCAGATGAGGGAAAATGGAGGAAATCATCGGGCTGGGAGCCCGATGGCCACGCAGGCTGGAAGCCGGCACCACCGGGAATCAATAAAGTCGAATTAACCATGTCCAATCGCCACGGATGTATTTTTCCAAATAAATTTCTTTTCCTGATTAACACGTCGTTTAAAAGCAGGATAAAGCCGGAATAATATTCACTAATTCTTAATTCGATTCGGCAGAGATCTTGCGGTTTCAGTTTCCGGCTTCTGAACTGCTTTTTTAAGCAGATTACCGGCAGGAAAATTCCTCTTTTTATTTAGAGCCAGGTCGGCTTGCTGGCGAGTATTCGTGTCCGGGTCGGATGAGGACGGCCAAGCCGCCAATTCCCCTCATTCCAGGGGATTGTGAGGAATGTGTTTTTTTGTTCTTGTGAGGTTCTCGGGAAAAATTTCCCGAAATAAAATTAATTATTCATAAACCAGAGCATAAAAATCATTTCAAAATGCCATGAAAATTCCGCATTGCTTTTTGCTTATTCTATTAATAATCACGGCGTTATGCCGTCCTGTGGTGAGGGCGGACATCGCCTCCGACTACGCGGCCATCACCGGGACCACCGCAGGCCGGCAGGTTTCCGGCTGGGGCAATCATGGAATCGCCGCCTGCCTCGACGCCTCCTCGTTTCCTGTTATAAAAAGCTCCACCGGTCTCTCCATCATGGTGGCGGGCCGTTACAATGACAGCCAGGCGGCGACTGCGGCCCGCGCGGTGGCCATGACCGGCGCCGGCATGATCAACGGAGGGGGGGATTTCATGCCCGCCTTGCTGGAGGCGGGCGCGAAATGGGCCAGCCGCAAATCGACACCCTCCACCATCACTGTGGGCTGCGGCCCGGGGATCGTCAGCGCCTTCTGGTCGGGCCGCGGTTACTCCGTGAAGTCCGTCACCACCACCATGGATTCCGCCGCGACGGATTTGAGCGGGGTGGATGTTTTTGTCATCTATTGGCATCAGGCCTACACCCCGTCCGCCGTCGCCAAAATTCAGGCGTTCACCGCGGCGGGCGGCGGCCTCGTGTGCGGCGCCACCCCGTGGTCTCTCGGCGCGGAGCAGCTGGCCGATTCGAATAATATCCTGGCGAAGTTCGGGATCGCCTGGGGCGGTTACGGCTGGGACGGGCCCAGCCCGTTCACGGTTTCGGCCACCGCGCCGTCCCCATACTGCAGCGCCGCCAGCGCCACGCGCGATCTGATCCGTGACAAGGAGGGTCTGATGACCATGTCCGCCGCCGATAAAGGAACCGCCGCCGCCGCCATTGCCCAGGCTGTTGATCTGGCTCCCGGTCTGGCTTGGTTGAAGGCGGAGCTGGACACGTTGAGTGATTCCGCCCACTACGGTCTCATTTCCCCCACTTTCGGCGCTCCCCTTGTCAAAGCGGACAAGCCGGTGGAGGCCACGCTCGCCTCTTACCAGTATAAAAAATTCGACAGCATCCCGGCGGGAGAGCTTTTTGCGCACCCCACCGCCACCGATTGGCCGGGCGGTGTGGCGCCGGGAGGCACGGTCACCAAAACGATGCCGGTCAATGGCGATGTCCCCGTCGATTTTTACATGAACAACGGCGGGAGCGGGCGCAATATCGAAACGCGTCTGTATGCCGCTCCCGGAGCGGTGGTCACCGTGACCATCCCCGCCGACAAGACAGCCGCCGGATTGAACGTCGTGATCGGCTGCCATTACGATTCCGTTTTTCACCTCGGAACATGGGTGCGTTTTCCCCAGATCCTGCGCCGGGTGCCGCTGACGCAGGCGGTGACCCAGACAGGCAATGTTTTCGGAGGTCTGATCACCTTCAATATTCCAGCGGGACTCACCCTGGGGG
This sequence comes from Verrucomicrobiota bacterium, assembly GCA_040386695.1. Taxonomy (GTDB): domain Bacteria; phylum Verrucomicrobiota; class Verrucomicrobiia; order Verrucomicrobiales; family V1-33; genus CAIZWU01. The sequence goes on along the minus strand of JAZKFB010000016.1, from coordinate 18,246 downwards.
ATTTTGAGGTCACCATCAGCGGAGCGGTGGAGGCCCCGTGTTTCCAGCTCGGAGTGGACACGGACGAGTCATGGAACGCCACTCTCAAAAAACACCCCGGAGCCTGGGGCTGCATTATGACGGAGAATGTGCCCGCCTACGGGAACACCTCCGCCTTTGTCGGCTATGTTTCCCGGAAGGCGCTGCAGGGCGTGATCTCCGCGGAGAAGGTGGCGCGCCACTGGCAGACGGTAATGGAGACAGCGGACCATTACATGGGCTATGAGGGATTCCGCAAACGCGGCGAGTCCCTGGCCACAGACCGGCAACTCACGGCCGGCGCCGGAATCGCCGGATATCCTGCCCGGATGTATTATGCTGATTCTGATGTAATCGTGAACAGTTTCGTTAAGGGCGGTGATTGGGGATTTTACCATGAACTGGGGCACGGGTATCAGAACGACTTCGACCGTCTGTACACCATCGCCACGAGCTCGGAAGTCGACGTGAATTTGGTGCCGGGGATTCTCTATACCCTGGTGCATAAACGCAACCCCTGGGACGGTGAGATCAGCAGTTTCTATACCGCGGTTTACCGAATCGCAAGCCGCAATGCCTATCTCGCGCTTCCCGCCGGGCAGCAGACCTGGGGAGCGGCCTGCTCGACGAACGGCGGCACAGCATATGATTTTTACAACAATCTTGCGGAGGCCTTCGGCTGGGATGTCTACCGGACGGCGCTCCATCGCCTGATGGTTTACCTGCAGGACCCGGAGGGTTCCACGGACACGGATCTCAAAAATATCAGCACTTCCGACCCGAACTGGCTGCGCGACCGCTTCTATATTCTCTTCTGTGACGCGTCAGGCCGGAACCTGAACGCCTACTTCCAGCGTTACGGGCTGGGGGTGGCCGGAAAGGGCTACGAGATCACTCAGTCGGCCAAGGACCTGATCACTTCCCGCGGATACCCCGTGTGGGACGGGAATCTGCCGATGACGGCGATCAGCAACCCTGGCACCGTGACGATGACCGAGGATGCGGCGGCGGGCACTCTGATCCATACCTTCAGTGTCACCGATCCCGATCCGGGCGAAATCCACACTTACGCGATCACCGCCGGCGATCCCGGCGAAGCCTTCGCATTGGACCGCTTCACTGGAGAACTGAGGGTGAGGGCGCTCGACCTCGAGAAAGCCTCCGCGTATTCACTCACCGTCACCGCTTACGGCAATGGCGTGCCCTTCAGCGGCACGCGCCCCTCGATCAGCCGCGCGTTCACGGTGAACGTGACGAATGTGTCCGAGGTTCCGGTCATGACGCCGCGGAATTTCGCGGCCCGGTCCACCATGTCCGCCGGCACGGTCCTCGGCAGCATCACCACCGCGCCGGAATCCGGCCGGACAATCGCCTCCTACACGATTCTCAGCGGGAACACCGGCGGCATTTTCGCGATCAATGCCACCACCGGCGCGCTCAGCGTGCAGCTTCCGGCGTCGCTGCCGAATCCTGGCACGGTGGTGTTGTCGGTGCGGGCAACCGACAGCGCGGGCGTATCCGGCTATGTGAGAATTCAGATTTTCTGCAACACCTCCACCGGGCTCGCCAACCAGCACTGGAAGCTGGATGAAACCAGCGGCACGGTGGCGGCCAGCGCTGTGGGGGGCCTTGCGGGGACTTTCCAGGATTCCCCGACGCTAGGGCAGACCGGAGCCACCGCCAGCACGGCGACCGGCATCAATCTGGGCGGGATGAACGACTTCGTGAAAGTCCCTTCGCTGGGAATCACCAGCAACACTTTCACGATTTCCGGCTGGATCAGACGCGACGGAGATCAGCCCGCCTACGCGGGCATCATCTATTCCCGTCCCAATGGCGCGGGATGCGCTCTGATGTACGGCCCGGGCAATGAGCTCCGCTACACCTGGAACAATCAGTATTGGAATTACGGGTCGGGAATCACCGTTCCGGAGGCGAAGTGGGTCTTTGTCGCGCTGGTGATCGCGCCGGACAAAGCCACCCTGTATCTGCATGACGGGGACACTCTGGAATCATTCGTGCACACGATGCCGCAGACCAGCGTCTCCCTGAACGCGGAATGGCAGTTCGGCCAGGACGGCGCCGACCCGGGACGCAATGCGAAAATGGGCCTGGATGACGTGCGGATGTATTACCGCTCTCTGAGTGCTGTCGAAGTCCAGCAGCTCCGCGATGAATCCGCCGCGACTTTGGGCGGGGTGATCACGGACCAGCACTGGAGGCTTGATGAAGCCACCGGCACGGTTGCGGTCAACAGCGCGGGAGGACTTTCCGGAGCCTATGAGGGTTCTCCGCTCCTTTTCCAGGAGGGCGTCACCACGGAGACTTACAAAGGCGTCCGTCTCGACGGGGTGAACGATCATGTGAAAGTCCCCGCTTTGGGGATCACCAGCCAGGACTTCACGGTCTCCGGCTGGATAAAACGCGACGGCAGCCAGCCTGCGTGGGCGGGCATCGCGGTCAGCCGCGCCGCCGGCGCGGGCAGCGGCATGATGTTCGGCCCGAACAATGAGCTCCGCTACATGTGGAACAATAATTTCTATAACGTCAGCACCGGGCTCACCGTGCCGGACGGGCAATGGGTCTTTGTCGCGCTGACCGTCGCACCGAACAAGGCCACACTCTACCTTCATGATGGCGCCACGCTGCGGTCCCACGTGAACACCGCCGCGCAGACCAACACGAATCTGAGCGGCGACTGGTACTTCGGCGAGGATCCCTTGATCAATACAGGCCGCATCGCGAAGATGAGCATGGATGATATGCGGATGTATTACCGCTCCCTGAGCGCGGCGGAAATCGGGAGCATCCATGGTGACGCCACGCGGCCACCGGTCACCGAACAGCACTGGAAGCTGGACGAGAATGCGGGCCTCCTCACCGCCGTCAACGCCGCGGGCGGACTGCCCGGCGCTTATCACGGCTCCCCGGCTCTGGGGCGGACCGGAGCCGCGGTCAACACCGCCACAGGTGCCGGCCTGGACGGAGTGGATGACTATGTGAAAGTCCCGCCGCTGGGCATCACCACGAATAACTTCACAATCTCCGGCTGGGTCCGGCGCGACGGCAACCAGCCGGTCTTCGCGGGCATCGTCAGCACCCGCGCTGCGGGGACCAACCACGGCAGCGGCCTGCTGTTCGGTCCGGACAACACGCTGCGCTACTTCTGGGAGGGAAACTATTGGAGCTATGACTCCGGCCTCACCGTTCCGGAGGGCCGGTGGGTCTTCGTGGCCCTGACCATCGCGCCGGACAAGGCAACCCTCTATCTCCAGGATGGCGGCACCCTGCTGACAGCCGTCAACACCGCCGCACAGGCAGGCACCAGTCTGAGCGGTGACTGGCAGTTCGGCAAGGAAGGCGCCACCGCCGGCCGCATGGCGAAAATGGGCCTGGACGACGTGCGGATGTATTACCGCACGCTGAGCGCCGCGGACATCCGCCGCATCTCCGATGAATCCGGAGAGCGCCGGGGCGTCGAACAGCATTGGAAGCTGGATGAAACCACCGGCACCGTCGCCGCCAACGCCGCGGCAGGGCCGCCCGGTTCCTACCTGGGATCACCGGCGCTCGGCCAGACCGGAGCCGCCGTCAACACGGCCACGGGCATCCGTCTCGACGGAGTGGATGACTATGTGAAAGTGCCGCAGCTGGGGATCACCAGCAACACCTTCACGGTTTCCGGCTGGATCCGGCGCGACGGCGATCAACCCGACTGGGCGGGCATTCTTTACAGCCGTGGCAGTGGCGGCGGCAGCGGGCTGCTGTATGGTCCGGACAATGAGCTGCGCTACTCCTGGAGCAACCAGTATTGGGATTACAGCTCGGGGCTCACCGTTCCGGAGGGTCAATGGGTCTTTGTCGCTCTGGTGGTTGAGCCGGACAAAGCCACCCTGTATATGCACGACGGGGATACTCTGCAAACCTCCGTCAACACCGCACCGCAGACCCTTACCAGTCTGAGTGGGGAATGGTGCTTCGGCAGGGACACTCTAAACGCCGCCCGGATCGCGAAAATGGGCATGGACGACGTGCGGATGTCTCCCCGTGCCCTGAGCGCGACGGACATCCACCGTATTTACAGGAAATCCGGACAGACATCGGGCGTCGATCAGTATTGGAGGCTGGATGAAGTCACCGGCACGGTCGCGGCCACCGCCACCGCCGGGCTGCCAGGATCCTACCAGGGATCACCGGCGCTCGGGCAGAGCGGAGCCGCCGTCAACACAGCCACGGGCATCAGCCTCGACGGGGTGGACGACTATGTGAAAGTGCCGGCGCTGAGAATCACCAGCAACACTTTCACGGTTTCCGGCTGGATCCGGCGCGACGGCGATCAACCCGACTGGGCGGGCATTCTTTACAGCCGTGGCAGCGGCGGCGGTCTGCTGTATGGTCCGGACAATGAGCTGCGCTACTCCTGGAACAACCAGTATTGGGATTACAGCTCGGGGCTTGCCGTTCCGGAGGGGCAATGGGTCTTTGTCGCTCTGGTGGTCGAGCCGGACAAGGCCACTCTGTACCTGGACGACGGGGATACTCTGCAAACCTCCGTCAACACCGCACCACAGACCCTTACCAGCCTGAGTGGGGAATGGTGCTTCGGCAGGGACACTCTAAACGCCGCACGGATCGCGAAAATGGGCCTGGACGACGTGCGGATGTATTACCGCTCCCTGAATCAGGCCGAAATCCAGGAGATCCACGACCGGGTCGCGCCACCGGCACCTGCGGCATCCTTCGCGGCGATATCCCCGGAAGAGGAAACCGGCGTCACGGCCGGGCCGTCCGGCGTTACCGGAGACATCAGCGAACCCGCCACTGAGGCTGAGGTGACAGTGTTTGACGCGCAGCTCGCCATCACTCCGGTGCCCGGCAATCAGGTCCGGATCACCTGGGCAGCCACGCCCGATGCCGTCCTCCAGCGCAGCGCCACCATGGCCACCGGCTCCTGGGCCGACGTGCCCGGAGCTGTCTCCGGCTTCGAGACCGCCGTTTCCGGAACAGAATTCTTCCGTCTGATCAAACCCTGACCGGTAAAGACGTTCCCGTCCGTTACAAAATCATGGCTGGCCGCCACTGACCCGAAACGGTTGGTGGCGGCTTTTCGCTCCCCTTTCTCCCGTCCTGATTCCGTTGTCCGGAGGCGGCGGGAGAATAAACCGCATGGTGGTCCTCAGATGAATTCCAAATGTACTCACCCGGCGCGGATGCCGGCAGGGAGGCGGGTGAATCATCCGGCGGAATTTTTGGCCGACCGGGTGCGGCAGCCGCTCTGATGGGTGCCGGGACCGCCGTCACCGTATCCGGGACTCAACACCTGAATAATGATGCACCTGTTCAATACCCTGGTTTAAGGGGATTGTTAAGTCATGAAAATTTAATATGAATCTTTAAACCCCGAAATCCGAACAAGAATAGACTCTCGTGAAAACTGCCAATCGTATGAACATCCGATCCACCGTCCTTTGCCTCCTGTGCCTGACTCCCGCAGTCCGGACGCTCGCCACCGTCAGCATTATCGACGACGGCGGGGTGGGTTTCAGCCAGACAGGCTCCTGGTCGACACAAAATACAGCGCGGGTCAACGGAGCCTGGCGTTATCAAAGCAGCCCTTCCGGGACCGACACCGCCACTTATGAGTTCAGCGGCCTCGCCGGGGGCAGGTATGTCGCCTCCCGTTCCACCTGGGCTCAGGGCAACACCTCCAACGCCACTTCCTACCAAATCAGCGGCGCGGGCGGGACCTATGTCCAGAATCAGCAGGTCGCGGCTTCCTCCTTCGATGTCGCGAACGGAGCGGCCACGGATGTCTACACCCGCCTTTCCGGATTCAATGGCTACATTCCCTTCAGCGTCACAGGGGGGACGGTTTCCGTGGTGGTGAGCGATCAGGACGCGGTCAATTATCTCGCCACGGACGCCATCCGTCTGGAAAGTGTCCGCAATGATGTCCAGAAAATCCACATCGTCGGCAACGGTGACAGTGGCTTTTCCGAGACCGGCGGCACCTGGGCCGGTTTCAATGCGGCCGGGGATCACAATGGAGGTTTCCGCTACAGCGGGGGAGCGGTGGGCGACATGGTGCAGTTCAAATTCGACGGGATCGATCCGGGGAATTACCGGATTTCCGGCACCTGGTCCGCAGGCGGCAACCGGTCCAGCAATGTCACTTTGGGCTATTCCACAGGCCCGGGGAGCGGCAGTGTCAGTTACAGCCAAAAAACGGGTTCCGCCGCTGATGATGTCTTTGAAGGCGCCAGCTGGCAGGACATGTTCTCCAATGTGACGGTCACCGGCACCAGCCTCACGCTCACCCTTCAGAACAACGCCAGCGGGGGAAATGAACTTCTCGTCGCGGATGCCTTCCGGCTGGAAAAAATGGACGCTGTTCCGGAGCCGGGAGCTTTCGCGCTGGCGATCCTGGGTCTGGCGGCGGCGGTGTCCCGCCGTGGCCGCGCCGGGCGCGCGAGCCGCACGGAAGCCCCCCGGGCCGCCATGGTTTGAATGGGTTGGCACCATCCGGGAGGGGCAGCGCGCTTCAGGCGGGCTTGCTGAAACCGGTTCAGATCCTTAATGGCCTCCCCTCAGGCTTCAGCCGCGGGGGAGGCCGGACAGTGCCGCAACAAGCGGCGCCGAAATGATGAGGGCCAAACGCCGCAAACCCCTCATCCTCCAAGGTGAGCCTTGGAGGATGAGGGCGCGGGCGGAGCATTTCCTGTCTGGAAAAATGTCACCACGCCCCGAAGCCGGGTTCCAGAGACTCCTGACCAGGTTCCAGGTGCTCGGGAATTGGTTCCGGGTGCATCCGAGCCAGTTCCAGGTGCATGGGAATCGGTTCCAAGGGCATCGGAGTCGGTTCCAGGTGCATCGGAATTGATTCCAAGTGCATCGGAATTGGTTCCAGGTGCATCGGAGCCAGTTCCAGGTGCATGGGAATCCATTCCAAGTGCTCGGGAATTGATTCAAAGCGCTTCGGCCACTTTCCGAGGATTACCCGGCATGGTTTGGGGGCGGTGTTTCCGGTTTCAGCCGCTCCATGGATCCGGACGGCTGGTTCAGGGGCGGTTTATCCGCAGGCGCCAGTAGATTCGGGCGTTGGGAGCCACGGGATTGGCGCTCCGGAAGCTTGATTCCCTGACGCCGGGGCGGAGATCGGCGCTGCCGGTGGGGGTGAGGGTGGCGGGATTCGGAGTCCAGTTCCGGAGATCGGTGCTTTCCTCAAGAGTCACGGTGTATCCGGCGGCGGTGGTGCTGCGCAGGGTGAGGAGGTGGTAAGGCGCGGGGCCTTCGCCGAAAGTCAGGGTCCGGATGGAAAGGGCGAGGGCCTCGGGACCGCTGGCGGGGTCGAGGGGGGCGGAGCCGGTGCCGAATTCCGCCAGATTATTCAGGCCGTCGCCGTCGGGATCGGCGGTTTCTCCGGTGATGGCGGGATCGGCGCGCTGTGCTTCCGGGAAGTTGGCGCTTACCCAGTCACTGTAGGGCGAGGGTTCGGTCCCGGGGGTGGGGCGGCCAGTGCCGGGACTCCAGGCCGCAGGGTCGGCGGGGTTGGTGCCGGTGAGAACCAGGGAGGGGCCATCGCCGTCGGCGGAGTGCGGCCAGGGATCGTTGTCGCCATACGTCAGGCTGGTGATGACGGCTCCCGCATGGTCCACCAGAGTGATGGTTTCCCCGCTGTCGCTGAGACCGGTGTCCCCGGTGAATTCTCCGGCGGTGAGGGGAGCCAGGGAAGCGCCGTAGCGGGCGAGGAAAGCGGCCTGGTTGCGCACCACGAGCACTTTTCCACCCGGCGGCAGAGGCCGGCCTTCCGTAAAGGCGAACTCCACTCCGGCACTGAACCGGACGCCGGTGAGGTCCAGTTCGCCCGCGCTGACATTGGTCAGCTCGATGAATTCAAAGAGCGCGTCCGAGGTGTGGCCGGCATTGAATTCAGCGGTGTCCGGGTTGGCCGGGTGGTAGTCGAACTCCGTGATGCGCAGGTTGCCGGCCGAGGCGGGCGTTTTGCCGACGATGAAAGTGACTTCCAGCAGCGGGCTCCACTCCGTGGCGTTTTTCGCCCGGGCGCGCACGGTGCAGGTTTGCGTCAGGGTGGCGGTTCCGCCGGAAGTCACCGTGGTCACGCCGGGGGTGACGGCGCCTCCGGGAAGCCGGGGGTCCGCGCCGTTGATGGTGAAGTGGATGCCGGCCCCGGCGGCGGCGGACAGGACGAGGGAAAAACCCGCCGGCACCGCGCCGCCGTGCTGGTTGAACTCCGGCGCGGCCAGAGCGGGGTAGAGTCCGGCGGCGCGCATCTGGGAGAGCACCTGGGCGCCTCTCCCGCTGAAGTAAGTGGCGGCGGCGGCATCGACGCGGGGTTTCCAGGTGCCCTGCACGGTGCGCAGCGTGCCCCGGTAGTCGCCCCAGCGGCAGCTTTCGGCATAAAGACCGGGCTGGATGACCGCCTTCAGCCGATCCCAGCGGGCCTGGTTTTTGGCGGGGGAGTAAGGTCCGTCGTGAAAGTGAAATTTATAGGCGGTGTCGGCGAGGCGCATGCGGTAGTCCGCGTTCCTCCGCAGGCCTTTGTCCACCTGGCCGGGGGAGTCGGTGTAGAAGTTGTTGTCCGGCGTGATCTTATTGGCGGTGAGGGAGAATCCCTGGAAAGCGAGATCGTTGTCCCAGGTGATGAAGCGCCAGCCGGGACTGCGCTCTGTAATATTGTCGTAGGCCGCGAAGTAGTTTCCCGGCCAGTCGCCGGAGGCGGTGTAGTAGCCGTTGAGCGCGAAGTTGATGAGACTGTCCACGCCGAGGAGTTTTTTGAAGGCGGGATTGCGCGTGCCGTCGGGATTGTTGCCCTGGATGGCCTGATAGGCGGCGGTGGTGTCGAATCCGGCGTCGGATTTGTCCAGCAGCTCATTCCACTCCACAAAGTCGCCGCTCTCCAGGCGGGTCAGGCCGCAGCAGAGATCCACCACGTCATAGTCCTCATCCTCGCCGCCGAACTCGGTCTCCGCCCAGTGCTCCTGGGGGCGCTCCGTCGGATTGTAGAGCCCCCAGTAGAGGCCGTTGATGAACACGTGGCAAAACCGGTCCCGGGTGGCGGGATGGCCGCTGTCCCGCTGCGAGTGTTTGGCCCAGGCGTCTCCGAGATAGGTGGCTTTGGAGAAATCGCCCGCGAGCCAGCTGTCGCGGGCGTTGCTGCGGAGGGCGATGCGCTTGAGACGCGGGGGGCCGTCCGGACCGAAGAACGGCCGATTGAGCCAGCTCGGCCCGTACTGGCTGCCGAAGACGATCATCATATTGAGCTTCGGCGTCATGTCCAGAGTCCGGGACGTGAGGCCCATGATGTGGATGCCGGCATCCGCCTGAAAATCCTCCGTGCCGGCGGTGGTGATGAGTTCCAGAGAGATCGGACGCTCCCAGTCGTTCCCCCGCGACGGGGCGTGGAGGTAAATGCCCCGGCTGGCGTCGAAGAATTCCGCCTTGTCCGTGACGATGGACAGGACCGGAAGCGCCCTGATGGAATCCGCCACCGCCGTCCGGGCCTGCTCTGTGGAATAGGTGCCGCTGCCGGCGGACAGGGCGTAATTCGCGGGACTCGCCGTCTGATTGATCATCCCGTAGTCCGCCGTGTAGGTGGTGCCGTCCTGCACCCAGGAAGCGGGGTAGCCCGGCGGCGGGGTGGAGGGCTGGACGGCGATGTCGCGGGCGAAAAGATAGGTCAGGGTGTCCACATTCGTCGTCCTCAGTCCGGTCTTCACGGCGATGGCGCGGACGACGGTGGTGGTGGTGATGGGAATGGGCGCGGAGTAAACCGTGCCTTTGGTTTCCGAGGGTGGCGAGCCGTCCAGGGTGTAGCGGATTTCCGCGCCGGGGGTGGAGGTGGTGATGCTGAGATCAAAGGGGGCGTCGTAAAACCCCCGCCTGGCGCTGAATTTCGTGTCCTCCACATAACCGGAAATGCCCGTCGCGGGATTCGGCGCGCCGGGGGTCGGAACCGTGAAGTGGCGGATGGTCGTGGAGTCCGTTTTCACGCCCGTCAGCTGCGCTCCCAGAAAGAAGTCGCCGTCAGTGGCGGAAAGGTTCAGCCCATGAATGGCCAGCAGATTCGCTCCCGGCACCAGCAGACGGGCGGAGGCGGTGACTGAAGCGCGGGCGGCGGCGGCGGTTTCCCCGGTCGCGGCGGCATTGAAGGGCAGGTCAGCGGGAGCGTTGAAACGGGCGATTTCCGTGCCGTTGAGCCACACCACCGCGCCGTCATCGCGCGGCAGATCCAGCACCAGCGAGTCCAGCTCCTCCGGCTGGGCGGCGGTGAAGGGAATGCGCATGAGGGCCGAGGCATTCACCCCCGGCATGGCCGCGCGCAGATCGGTGCGGGGATTGGGATCCTGGAGGCCGCTGATCCGGAAGGTGCCCGCCGCATAACGGTTCGCCGGACCGCTGTCCACGGTGGCGGGAAAAGACGGGCCGGAACCGCCGTAGCGGCTGCGTCCCACAAAGGAGAGAGCCCCGCCGGCGTCATCCGTGGTCCAGCTGCTGCCATTGCCATTGCCGTTCGGTTCCTCGTCACCGTAGCCCGAGGCCGCGATGGTGTAGGCCCCGGGCTCAAGAACGAGGGGCGCGGCGAGAGCCTTGAAGCGGCTGCCTCCTTCCAGGATTCCCGCATCCGCCGCCGTGAAGGCCGCCTGCGCGAGAGCCGCGCCCACGGCCTGGTCATCGCCAAAGTTGTCCGGCGTCCCTTTCTCATCCCGCCGCCAGAGGCGCACCGTGATGGTGCTTTTCATCCCGTCGCCTCCGCTGTCAAAGGCCCCGAGGGCGCTGACGGTCACGGCTTTTTTGACCACAAAGTCCATGCCCAGGCCTCCCGCATAGGACTGAGTGCCCGCCGTGCCCTCTCCCACTTGATAGGTCACCACCGATTTGCCGCCGCCAAACCCCGCCGCCGCCTTGCCCGCGATCCATGCGGCATCAGGGAAAGCGGTGTCGGATTTCCAGCCGGCATCGACCGCCGCCGTCGGCACGAGGATTTTTGCCGCTGTGTCAAAGGTGACGAGGGGCACACTTTCCTGCACCAAACCATAGGACACGTCCTTTTTCTGGGTCGGCACCGGCGCGGCATAGGCATGAGCCGTGGAACCGTCCGGACGCAGCAGAGCGAGGGCTTCCCCGTCGGCGGAGAGTTTAAAACCCGTGTGGAGAAACCCCGCCGGGTCCGTGTAAGGCTGCGCCGCCCGGCCCGAGGCCACCACCATCAGGTATCCGCCCGCCTCCAGCCGTGTGGCCGGGAAAATCCAGTCCCCGCCGGAGCCGGCGCGCAGCTTCCAGCCTCCCAGCTCCACCGGCGCGCCGTCCGGATTATAAATTTCGATCCAGTCCTCCGCCTTGCCCAGGCCATCGTAAAAAGTCCCGTCATTGTCCGCGCAGAACTCGGAAATCAGGGGAGCCGCCCGCCCGGGAAGAGGCGACACAAAGGCCAGCGCTGCGCAAAGAACGGAAGGATAGCGGAAAGCCATGGGATGCGGGAGGGAAAACCTGACCATACCGCCGGACGCGGCACAGGTGGTCCGCTGTTTTCGGATTTTCCCGCAGGATTGCCAATCCCCCTGTTCAAGGGGATAGCCTGGCACGAAACCGCCGCCGTTAAAACCCCGGCTTTCCGGGCTCCCGCACCCGCGGCGCGGCGCCTGCCGCTCATCGTCAATGCCTTGGCCGGTGAACAAGTTGGGCCGCTGAGCTGTTCCCGGCTTTTCGTATTCCTGCCCGATGGCCGCCAGGCCTTTTCAAATCGGGAAACTTTAAATCCCCGGGCCTCCATGTTCTGCGGAAAACAGGGACGCTCTGTTTCCCAATAAAACCTGAGCGAGGCAGGGCATGGCCGACGCAGGAAGCCCGGCGGATTATGGGCGTGACTGGCCGGCACGGAGCACGGGCCGCTCCAGGCGGAATTTCCGCCGATCAGCAGCAACGTATCGTAAAGGATGTCCAGAAACGCGGACCGCACCCTTCTCCGGCAGCGCGCCGGAGGGACCGGAGAAACGTTCCATGCCTCGATGATCAGGCATGGGGCCGGATTGGTTCAGTTACCGGGGGACGGGCTGCGGAGGAAATTTTCTCACTTCCCCGTCGTGTCCAGCAGGAACAGCCGTTTGGCGCTGCCGCGGCGGATGTGAAGGGCGGAGGAGCCGTTGGGGCTGGCGGCGAGGGCCTCGCCGGCTTCGGCGGGAGTGGCGGGCTGGAGGCCGTTGATGCGCTCGATGATGTCGCCGTCCTGGAGGCCGCTGTTGGCGGCGGGGGTGTTGGGCTCGACGGCGGTGACGACCAGGCCGCCGTCCCCGAGTTTGAACTGCTCCCGGTCCTCGGCGGACACGGGGGCCAGTTTCATGCCCGCGAAAGTGGCGGCGCTTTCCCCGGGTTTGCCTTCGATGAAACGGTTCGGGCGTTCACTCAGGGTCACCCGCACGGAGGTTTTGGCCTCGTCGCGCAGCAGGTGCAGAGTGATGGTTTTGCCGGGAGCGAACTGCGAGATTTCCCGGCGCAGCTCGTCATCATTCAACACATCGCGATCATCGATGCGGAAGATCACATCCTGGGGATGAAGTCCGGCGCGGGCGGCGGGGGTGCCGGGCTGCACGAAGTCCACAAAAGCGCCCCCCTTCAGGCCATAAAGCGCGGCGGCGCGGAGATTGATGGCGGACAGTTTCGCTCCCAGGTAGCCGCGCGGGCGGGACAGGGCGTCGGCGGCGGCCACGGCGTTGTTGATGGGAATGGCGAAACCGATGCCCATGTTGCCACCGCCCTGATTGGCGTAGATGGCGGTGTTGATTCCAATGACCCGGCCGTCGGCGTCCACCAGCGGGCCGCCGGAATTGCCGGGATTGATGGAGGCGTCGGTCTGCAGCAGCTCCTGTTTTTCCATGCCCTTGAGCACCTCGTCATTCCGCTTGGCGCTGATGATGCCCATGGTGACGGTTTTATCGATGCCGAAGGGCGCGCCCAGCGCGAAGGCCACATCGCCGACCTTCACCTGGGCGCTGTCGGTGAGCGTGGCGGCGGGGAGGTCGGTGCCTTTGACCTTCAGGACGGCGATGTCCTTGTCGAAGGAAAAATCGACAATGGTGGCCTCCATGGGCTCATCATGACCGGGAACGGAGACGCGGATGAGCAGGCTGTTGGGATCAATGTTGATCTCCTGGGGGATGACCACGTGCTTGTTGGTCAGAATGTAGCCGTCCTTGGTGACGATCACCCCGGTGCCCAGTCCCAGCTGCTGCCAGCGGTCCTTATTGGCCGGCTGGGCCTCGCGGGGCCGGCCGGGGGGGAGGCCGAGAAAGTAGCGCAGAGCGGCCTCATCCTGGCTCATGGGCGCCTGGCGCCGCTCCGGAGCCAGGAATCCCGTGAAAACCGTCACCACCGACGGCTGCACCTTCTCCAGCATGGAGGCGTAGCTTTTCATCATGGGGGCATTCCGGTCCATCGGAGTGCGGTCCACGGTGAGGCTGTTGCGGAAAGGGCCGAAAACTTCCTCCGATCGGGCGGCGGGAGCGGCCAGCAGAAGAGCGGGGAGCAGGGCGCGGAAGAGACGGTTCATGGCGGGGTTGGCTTGCGGTTGCGGAGGAGCCGTGCGGGCAGGGAACCCGCCGGAGATCGTTTTCTGAGCGCGGCCGGCGGCCGGTTTTGTGCACTGAAATCCGGGAGCGGATCCGTCGGATTCCCACTGATTCCTGTGATAAACGACAGCCGCTTCTCCGTATTTCCAATCGTTTCCCGCCGCCATTCCTTTCGTTGCCACCTCCAATGTCCAGATTCCCTGTCCTCCACTCCACCTGTCTCCTGCTGGCCGCCAGTCTGTCCATGGCGTGGAGTCAGGACGCGGTGCCGCTTTTCAATGGCACCAGCCTGGACGGATGGGACGGGGATCCGAAGTTCTGGAAAGTCGAGGACGGAACCATCACCGGCCGGACCACGGCGGAGGCCCCCACGGAGGGCAGCACTTTCCTGATCTGGGGGCAGGGGGAACTCGATGATTTTGAACTGACGGCGGAATATAAAATCCAGAGCGGCAACTCCGGCATTCAGGTCCGCAGTTTCCTGCTTCCCGACCGCCAGTGGGCGGTGGGCGGCTACCAGGCGGACATGGAGGCCGGGGAACTGCGCAACGGCAGCCTTTACGGCGAGAATTTCCGCGGCCTGCTCGCCGATCAGGGACAGAAAAACGTGATCGGCGACGATCATAAGCCCCGCGTGACGGGGCAGACAGCTCCTGCGGAGGCGCTGAAAAAGGGGATCAAACAGGGGGACTGGAATGAATACCGCATTGTCGCCAAAGGCTTCACCATCCAGAATTTCATCAACGGACAGCTTACAGCGGAGGTCACGGACGAGGATTCCCAGATGAAGCGGCGCGGCGGGCTGCTGGCGCTGCAGCTGTCCCCGGGAGCGCCCATGAAGGTGCAGTTCCGTAATATCAAACTGAAGCGCCTGCCGATGGAGGGGGCGAAAAAGGTGGTTTTTGTGGCTGGAAAGGCGAGTCACGGCCCCGGGGACCACGAGCACCGCGCCGGCTCCATGCTGCTGGCCCGGTCCCTCAATGAATCCTGCGCCGGGAAAATCCACGCCACCGTTTACAGCGGCGGCTGGCCCAAAGACCCCACCGCGCTGGCCAATGCGGATGCGCTGGTCATGTATTCCGACGGCGGCGGCGGCCACATGGTGGTGCCCCATTTCGCGGAGGTGGACAAGTTTCATGAGCGCGGCGGCGGCATCGGCGCCCTGCACTACGCGGTCGAAATCCCGAAGGGCCGGGGCGGGGATTATTTCCTGAAGTGGACCGGCGGTTATTTTGAGGAGAACTGGTCCGTGAACCCGCACTGGGAGGCCGATTATAAAGCCTTTCCCCCGCATCCGGTCACCTCCGGCCTCCAGCCCTTCAAAATCAGTGACGAATGGTATTACCATATGCGCTTCCGCGAGGGCCTGAAAGGCGTGACCCCGATCCTCACGGACCTGCCGCCCGCCAGCACCCTGACCCGCAAGGACGGTCCGCATGAGGGCAATCCGGCCGTCCGCGAGGCTGTGGCCAAAGGCGAGGCCCAGCACATGTGCTGGGTTTCCGAAAATGCCAACGGCAGCCGCGGCTTCGGATTCACCGGCGCTCACTTCCATAAAAACTGGCAGAACGACCAGTTCCGCAAGGTTGCCCTCAACGCCATCGCCTGGATCGCCAAAGCCGACGTGCCGGCGGAGGGCATCCAGTCCCGCACCCCCACGGATGAGGAGATGCGCGCCAATCTGGACCCCAAAAAGTGAAGGAACGGACATTTTCCCGATTCTGATTGAGCTTCATTTCCCATTCCGCCAGCCTCCGTATTTTCCGGCCACTGCCATCCATAACCCAATAAAACACCGCAACATGCAGCCCACCGAATCCATCACCGACAGCGCCGCCTCCGGCAGCACCGGCCGGCGCCAGTTCATCGGCACCGCCGCCGTGACCGCCGCCGCTGTCAATCTTCCCATCGCCGCCTGCGCCCAGGTGGCCGGCAGTGACGAGCTGAAGCTGGCCCTCATCGGCTGCGGCGGACGCGGCACCGGCGCCGCCGACCAGGCGCTGACCAGCGGCGGCACCCGCCTTGTGGCTATGGCCGACGCTTTCTCGGACCGCCTTGAGCCCTCCCTCTCCACCCTCCAGGCCAAACACGGCGCCAAGGTGGACGTGCCCGACAACCGGAAGTTCCTCGGACTCGAAGCCTATCAGGAGGCGGTGCAGCAGGCTGACGTGGTGCTGCTGACGACGCCTCCCGGCTTCCGCCCCATGATGTTCAAAGCCGCCGTCGAGGCCGGCAAGCACGTCTTCATGGAAAAGCCCGTGGCCACCGACTCCCCCGGTGTGCGCACTGTTCTGGAATACGCCAAAAAAGCCGAGGAGAAAAACCTCAAGGTCGTGGTCGGCCTCCAGCGCCGTTACCAGAAAAACTACCTCGCCGCCAAGGAGCAGGTGAAGCAGGGCCTCATCGGCGACATCATTTCCGCCCAGTGTTACTGGAACGGCCCCGGCATCTGGCTGGTGGACCGCAAGCCCGAGTGGACGGAGATGTATTACCAGGTCAAAAACTGGTATCACTTCACCTGGGTCGGCGGCGACCACATTCTGGAGCAGCACATCCACAATATCGACGTCATCAACTGGTTCATGGACGACCAGCATCCCGTCAGCGCCCAGGGCATGGGCGGCCGCGAGCTGCGCCGGGACCGCAAAACGGGCCAGATTTTCGACCACCACTACGTGGAGTTCACCTACCCCAACGGCGTGATCATGAACAGCCAGTGCCGCCACCAGCCGGACACCTGGAGCGCCGTGAAGGAAATCATCATCGGCTCCAAAGGCACGCTTTATCTCGACGACAAAGCCACCATTAAAGACCGCACCGGCAAAACCATCTGGCGTTACCGGAACCAGGAAAACGACGGCAATCCCTACCAGAACGAGCACGACGAGCTTTACAAAGCCATCCGCGGGAACAAAACGCTCAACAACGCCCACTACGGGGCCACCAGCACCTTCACCGCTCTTCTGGGCCGCTATGCGACCTACAGCGGCAAGCAGGTGAACTGGGATGAGTCCCTCGCCTGGAACAACAGTGAACTGCCCGAGAAGCTCGACTTCAACACCCCCACCCGCTTCGGCCCCGACGCCGAAGGCCTCTACCCGGTCGCCCTCCCCGGCAAATTCGACCCCGCGACCAACAAATACGCCTGACCTTCGGCTTGGCGGGAAGGCGCAGCCCTGATCCCAAGGCCCCGCACACTTCCCCACAGCTCCCCGCCCCATTCCCAAACCGAAGAGCGCGTCCATTCCGGACGCGCTCTTTTTTGTTTCAGAAACAGTAGGGTTCCCGAAAGGCCGAAGAATCCTTGGACTGCGGCCGTCCGTTGCCGCTTTCCGATGCGGGGCTTGCCCGGCAACAGACTTTCCAAACGGCTGAGTCACTCCCGGGTGATTCCCGCAGCCCAGGAAGCCCTCTTTCCCGAAGCAGTGGAAAATCCCACGCTTTCCAAATGGTCCCGATCCTCCCGGGGCCTGCGGCAATCTTCTTCAGCTTGCCTGATCCGCTCGCCATGCGGCTGTGTCCTGCGTCCATGCAACGCGGCCTTTCGGGCCGTGCGGCGGTGTCTTCAGGCCGTGCAGCCGCGTTCTGCGGCTGTGTAACACGAAACCGAAACCCGAAGCCGATTCCAAGTGCGAAGCCGGAGGCTTCCCAGCCGGTAGCCGGTGGTTGAGGCGCGCAGCGCCGACACCACCGGTCACCCGGTCCGGATTTTTTCAGCATCCCGGAGGGATGCCGGCAAAGCCTCCCGCTCCCGCCTCAATCCAGATACCGTTCGTCGAAATCCACCTGGGATTTGAGAAGAAACTCCACCAGTTCCTCGCGGAACGATTTCGTCCGGTGATGCTCCTCCTGCGTCGCGATATACCGTTTCACCGCCTCCCGCGAGGAGGCGCTGACGGTGAATGCGGCATACCCTTCCTGCCAATGAAAATCCGTCAGACCGGCTTCCTCCCGGACCCAGGCGGAGGAGGCTTTTTTCAGCTCCCGCATGAAATCCGCCAGACAGTGCGTGGCTTTCAGTCCTACGAGGAGGTGAACATGATCGGCCACCCCGCCGACCCCGCCGGGGGCTCCACCCAGGCCGCGCACCGTTCCTCCCAGATATTCGTGAAGCCGGGGGCGCCAATCGGCGGCAAGACGCGGTTCCCGGCCTTTTGTCGCGAAGATCAGGTGATAATGCAGGCAGGTGTGGGTCGAGGCCATGAGGCGCGGTGACGGAAGCGGCGGGGGTGTCGGGGGTGTCGGAAGCGGCGGGGAAGCGGCGGGGAAGCGGCGGAAGCGGCGGAAGCGGCGGAAGTGGCGGAAGTGGCGGAAGTGGCGGAAGTGGCGGAAGTGGCGGAAGTGGCGGCTGGCACCCCTGCCGGGGTGCGGGTCGCGGGGCGATGGGGACCGGTGGTGTCGGCGCTGCGCGCCTCAACCACCGGCTACCGGCTGGGAAGCCTCCGGCTTCTTTAATGTTCCGCAAGAGAATTGGTGCGCCTCCGCTGGATCCGGAGCGGGAGAGCGTGGAGCGGGAGAGCGTGGAATGGGAGAGCGTGGAATGGGAGGGTGTGGAATGGGAGGGCGTGGAATGGGAGGGCGTGGAATGGGAGGGTGTGGAATGGGAGGGTGTGGAATGGGAGGGTGTGGAATGGGAGGGTGTGGA
>JAZKFB010000015.1:46021-176557 GCA_040386695.1 Verrucomicrobiota bacterium | reverse complement strand
ACCGGCAGGCCGGAATATCCGCAGCCCCGGACAGGGGCATGGATCAAACGCTTACGGCTTTGGTGAATTTTCACATAGTTGTCAAACTCACGGGCAGGATGCCCGTGCTCCTGTCCCTGGAACGGAGCATGGGCCTCTGGCCCGTGACTGAAGTTACCAAAGCCGAATTAAAAACACCGGGTTGGAAGTCAGCGCCGGGAGTCCAGGCTCATGAAACCCCACTCTTTCCAACTTTTCAATTCACCTTCCCGCCGGGATGAGTTCCCCGATTTCCGCCTCCTCGGTGTGCTCGATGGTTTCGAGAGGGGCGAAGCGGCGGGCGGCGAAACCGAGTTCGGAGGGGCAGCCTTTGAGGGTGGAGGGATCCAGGGGGTTGGTCAGCTCGACGAGCAGGACTTTCATATCCACACTGTCCCAGCCCTTCTGGGCGCTGACCCATTTGTTCCGCCCCATCTCGCAGTCCCGGATGGTGTAGGTGGTGCCTTTCACCGGCAGAGCGGTGAAGAGACAGGCGATTTCGGGATGAAATTTGTCATCCACACAGACTACTTTTTCTCCGGCGTCGAACATTTGAGGAAGGAAGGGGTAAAGGTTATTGATTATCAGGAAAGTGTGGCCCGGGCAAGCGGAGGAAGGCTTCGGAGAAATTTACAGCGGAGGCCAAAGCTCGCCGGATTCTGAAATATATTGGGCACAACTAAAGGAGGCGGGCTCCGCTGAAGGCCAGTTGAAGGCAAGAAGCACCTTCTGAGCGAGAGATCGGACTTCGGCCCATTGGGGATGAGTCAGGCAATCGCGCGCGATCCAAATCTCATCTTTGCCGGGACCGCTCATGGCTTCCAGTTTTTCGTCCAAAGCCCCCAAGGCGCGCCGCTGCCCGTCGGTCCACTCCATCGCATGCAAGGCTTCCGCCGACTTGAGAAATTCCTCAAAAGTAAGCGCCAGCTCATCCGCAGGCACGGAGAAAGCCGGAAACAGGCCTTTTTGCACGCTGCTGGGCTGACTCAACGCACGGACGGACCAGATCAATCCCTCAAGAGCCCCCGGCATGGTATTTTTCCAGCAAAAATAGAGGGCTTTCTCAGCCTCAGGCGTATTCGTCCCACATTTTTCTGATCTTCTTCTTCAGGCTCAGTTTGGCGGCGGGGGTGGCGCGGTCGATGAAGAGGATGCCGTTGAGGTGGTCGGTTTCGTGCTGAATGGCACGGGAAAGAAGGCCGTCGGTTTCCAGGGTGATGCTGCGGCCGTCGAGGAGGGTGAGATTGGCGGTGACGGCGTCGCCGCGCCGGATTTCGGTGCGGATTTCGGGAAAACTGAGGCAGCCCTCGTTCATGATGGCCTTTTCCTTGCCCATGCTGAGGGTCGGATTGATGAATTTCAGAGGCATCATCTCCTCCAGAGGCGTGTCCTGGCCGTCCACCCGCAGGTAAGTGCAGGGATTTTCCGCTCCGGTGACGTCAATAACCGCGAGACGCAGCGTTTCCCCAATCTGCGGCGCGGCCAGACCCACGCCCTCGGCGGCGTTCATGGTCTCAATCATGTCGTCGGCCAGAGCCTGGAGGGCGGGAGTGATTTCCTTGACGGGGGGGCATTTCAGGCGCAGCACGGGGTCGCCGTAGAGAACGATTTCGCGGATCATGATTCAGAAAAGTTTGGTGCCGAAGAGAGCACGGTCAGACGGCGGAGCAAGAGGGGAAGGGCAGGGGAGGTTTGAGGGAAAAGATTTCAGGTTTCAGAATCAGAAAATCCCTTCCGGGCTGAATTCTTTCTCCTCCCGCAGGATTCCGGGAAAACGGTATCCGGCTCTTTTTCAGGAAACGAAAAAAGCGTCCCGGCGGTGAGGCCGGGACGCCGTTGGACATTGGGATTTTCACACCCGCAGGACGCGGGCGCTGAGGATGGCGGGGTGTTTGAGGAGTTCCTCGATAACGTGATCCTCGGGGCAGGTGTCGAGGGTCAGGAGGACCAGTGCTTTGCCACCGGTGGCGTCACGGCTGAGGGACATGTTGGCGATATTGACGTTGAGGCGGCCCAAAATGGTGCCCACGGCGCCGACGATGCCGGGTTCGTCCTTGTTTTCGTAAATGAGGAGGCAGCCCTGGGGCTCGGCTTCAACGCGGTTGCCGTTGATGCCGACAATGCGCGGGTGCTTGCCGAAGAAGGTGCCGCTGACGGACCCGCTCTGCGCGCCGGCGCCGGCGCTGACTTCAATGAGTTCGGTGAAGTCGGCGGGATTGGCGTTGCGGCTTTCGGAGAAGCTGAGGCCGAGGCTGTCGGCGACGCCGGG
Source organism: Verrucomicrobiota bacterium (assembly GCA_040386695.1). Classification (GTDB taxonomy): domain Bacteria; phylum Verrucomicrobiota; class Verrucomicrobiia; order Verrucomicrobiales; family V1-33; genus CAIZWU01. The sequence continues at coordinate 174,270 of JAZKFB010000015.1, read as the reverse complement.
GGCGTTCACCCAGTTCACCGCGCCATCGCAGCAGGCCACGTCGAGGTAGCCTTTAAGGACAGCGCGGGAGATGAGGGTGGTGTCGCCCTCGCCGACGGGGCCGCTGTAGTTGACGCGGAGGGTGTCCGGCTGTTTCGGGGCCAGCTGGGCGGCGAGACGGCCGAGTTTTTCGGCGAATCCGAGGTAACCGCCGATGGAGTCGAGGGTCTTGCGGTCCACGCTGGGCATGTTCACGGCATTGCTGACGATACCGTCCACAAGGGCGTCGCGGATGGCGCGGGCGATTTCAATGCCCACGCTTTCCTGGGCCTCGTAAGTGGAGGCCCCGAGGTGCGGGGTGAGGACCACATTGGGCATGGTCAGAAGCGGATTGTCCTGGGCGGGCGGCTCGGTCTCGAAAACGTCGAGGGCGGCTCCGGCGACCTGGCCGCTGGCGAGGGCTTCGACGAGGGCCGCTTCCTCCACCAGACCGCCGCGGGCGCAGTTGACGATGCGGACGCCGCGTTTGCAGAGGGCAAGGCGCTCTTTGTTAAGGAGATACTTCGTTTCCTTGGTCAGCGGCATGTGGACCGTGATGAAGTCGGCGTCCCTGATGGCGTCCTCCACGGTGGTCATCAGCTCGACGCGCAGCACGTGGGCGCGGCTGGGGGAAAGGTAGGGATCGTAGGCCAGCACTCTCATGCCGAAAGCCATGGCGCGGCGGGCGACTTCGCTGCCGATGCGGCCCATGCCGACGATGGCGAGAGTCTTGCCGTTGAGTTCCACACCTTCGAAATTCTTGCGCTCCCACTTCCCGGCGGACACGCTGGCGTGCGCCTGGGGAATGCTGCGGGCCATGCTCATGAGCAGGGTGAAGGTGTGCTCGGCGGTGGAAATGGTGTTCCCGGCCGGGGTGTTCATGACGATGACGCCGTGCCTGTTGGCGGCGGGAACGTCGATGTTGTCCACGCCGACCCCGGCGCGGCCCACGGCTTTCAGGGCGGTGGCTTTGGCGAAGACCTCCGCCGTGATTTTCGTCTGGGATCGCACCACAATGCCTTCAAACTCATGGGCGCAGGCCAGGAGTTCGTCGGGCTTGATGCCGATGCGGACGGTGACGTCCAGTTCGGGCGTGGCACGGAGTTCATCGATCCCTTTTTCTGAAATGGGATCGGCGACGAGAACTTTTTTCTTTTGCATATATGTATCCGCGGGGCGGGGAATGCGGGGCGGCCAACCTAGGGTCACGCCTGGGGGTGTCAAAGGTGTTTTTCACGCTTTCCCGCTGGAATTGATGGCGGGCCGCTGGTTTTCAGGGCCATGCCCGGAACCAGTCAAATCCACACGCTCCGCCTGACCCTCACCAATCCCTGGACGATTTCCCGCGGCAGCGCGGCCGGGAAGGAATACGCCTGTGTGGAGCTGCGTCTGGATGGCCACACCGGCTGGGGGGAGGCGGCGCACAATTCGCGCTATGACGAGTCGCTGAAAAGCGTGCGCGCCGGACTGGCGGTGGGGATCGGGCACTTCGGGCGCTCGGGACTGGCGGCGCTGCCGGAGATTCTGGCGGACGACCGGATTTCCGGGTCGGCAAAGGCGGCCCTGGACATGGCGCTGCTGGATCTGGAGGGAAAACAGCGCGGCCTGCCGGCGGGGGAACTGCTGGGCGTGCCTGCGGTTTTGCCGCCGCGGACCAGTTTCAGCATCGGCATCGATTCGCTGGAGGTCATGAAGGCGAAAACTTTGGCGGCGTCAGAGTATGCGGTTTTGAAGATCAAGCTGGGCACGGACCACGACGAGGCCATCGTCAATGCTATCCGGGAAGTGACCGATCAGCCCCTCCGCGTGGACGCGAATGAGGGCTGGTGCGACCGCGAACAGGCTCTGCGGCACATTGAGCGCCTGGCCGGGCAGGGCGTGGAACTGATCGAGCAGCCCATGCCCGCCGGGAATTTGGACGATGTCGCGTGGCTGCGGGAGCGCTCGCCGCTGCCGCTTTTCGCCGACGAGGATGTGATGAAAACCACGGACATCCCGCGCCTGGCGAGAGCCTACCACGGGATTAATATCAAACTGATGAAAGCGGGCGGCCCGCGCGAGGCCTGGCGCATGGTCAGCGAAGCCCGTCGGCTGGGGCTGAAAATCATGCTGGGCTGCATGATTGAGAGCTCGTGCGGGATTTCGGCGGCGGCGCATCTGTCCCCGGCCGTGGATTTCACCGATCTGGACGGTCATCTGCTGCTGGCCAGCGACCCGTTTTCCGGGTTGCGGCTGGAGGACGGAAGGGTGCTGACCAGCGGGCGGCCGGGCCTGGGCGTGGAGCCGGCGGGGGCGTTCTGAAAAGAGGTTTGAACAGAAGGAAGCAAAGAAAGCGAAGGGATTTTGTCTCCTTGGCGCACCTTGTGTCCTCCCGTTCTATTTCTTCGGCGCATACCCCGCCCACAGCCAGGTCAGGGCGTCCGGCAGGGTGTTGCTGACCACGCGGCCGTCCACGTGACCGGAGGCTTTGGAGAAAACGTAGCGGTATTCGTAGCCCTTGTCCTTCAGCACGGCGGCCATGCGCTGGTTGGCCATCACCCAGTTGTGCAGGGAGGCCTCGTCCTTTTTGGCCCCGTTGTCATTTTCGGAGACGTGGAGCCAGATGCGGATGGGCTTTTTCTCCGTTTGGGGAATGAGGTGCTCATGATATTCCCAGGCCCCGTGCGGACTTTCGGGATTTTCCGGCGACTGCTGGTCCACATAAGTGCCGCTGTAGCTGAGCACCCGGCGGTAAAGCCCCGGGTGGAACCAGGCCATGGTGAAAGCGCAGGCCGCCCCGCTGCTGCCGCCCATGCTGGCCCGGCCTTCGGGATCTTTGGTGAAAGTGACTTTGCCCTCCTGCTCCGCGCGGGGGAGGACTTCGCTTTCGATAAAGTCCGTGTATTTGCCGGAAATGGTGTCGTATTCCAGCCCCCGTTCGCTGCCTTTGCCGTCGCCACCGCCGGAATTCACAAAGACAGCGGCGATCACCGGCAGTTTTTTGGCGGCGATCAGGGAATCAAGGGCGGCGCTCACTTTTTTGGCATACCCCATGCCGTCCTGCACCACCAGAAGCGCGGCCGGCTCCCCCGGACGGTACTGTTTGGGCACGTAAACTGCGCATTTCCGCGTATAGGCCCCGGTGAGGCCGGGAAATAGCCGGCTGTCCCCGGATTGCATGAGAAATTCATGTAATTCGCCCCGGGGCACTCCTTCATTTGGTTTCAGTTCCGCGGCTTCAGGATAATCAGGGCCAATCTCATATTCGGTTTTGACCGGATTTTCTGTCACAGAGTCTTTTGTCAAAGCAGTGTTTATCGTCAGAAGGCTGATGAAAAAGGTGGCCAGCGGTTTGAATTTCATTAGTGGGAAAACGGGTTTTTCCCCTGTTTGTTTCGTAAATCCCCTGTTTGCGGGGAGATTTAAGCCGGAATGTTGCATGGAAGCACGGCAAATCCGTCTGTAATCAGCATAGGGCCAAAATGTGCCAGAACATTCACACAGATTAATCTGTTCCGGAGAACAGTTTGAAAACACATTAAATCATGTGACAAATAGTTGACTATTAGGGACTTATGGGCGAAGACCTGGTATGGGGGCTGCTATTCGCTGGGCGTGTCCCCTAAAGTAATTTTCATATGTTAACCAATCGTGCCTCAGGTCTTTACCGCATCCATGCGGCTGCGCAGATCACCCTGGCCCTTACGTGGCTGGGAGTGCTGCACACGCTTCTGAATCTCATTGAACCTTGGGGGGGGCGCCTCACTGTCGCTCCCTACATCAGCTACGCCCTGATCGTGGCCGCGGCGCTGGTGGGCGAGGCCTGGACCCGTCCGGAGCGGCTCCGCTGGCTGACCGAACTTTCCCGCCGCAATCTGCGCCGGGTCAGTCTGCGGCAGTTTGTGGCGGTGGCGCTGGTGCTGTCATTGTTCCTTGTGAGCACCCAGGACCGGCTGATTTCGCGCCGCTTCTTCGCGGGATTCATTCTGGGCTGCCTGCCGCTGTTCCACGTCTCCAATTATCTGCTCCCCGCGCGGCTCCTGAAGATGGTGCTGCGGATTTTTGAGAAAAAGAAAGCCAATATGCTGGTGCTGGAGGACCGCAAGGCGGTGACCTTTTTCGACCGGAAGATCAAATCCGGCGTGTATCCCGGCATGGCTGTCAGCGGATATCTCACCCTGCGGCAGCCGGAATTCAAAAATAATGCGGCTCCCCGCCACTGGCTGGGCACGCTGGACAATCTGGAGGCTGTCGCCCGGGAGCATAATATCAAGCAGATCGTGATGCCCAGCCTGTGCTTTGAGCCCAGAGTCGGCCGGGAAGTGCGCCGTTTCTGTGAATCCCAGGGCATCCGGCTGGTGCTGATCAATGATGCCCCCCGCCGTCTGGGCTGCCGCCTGACGATGACGGATATTGGCGGCATGGAGATTCTTTCCCCCCGGTCCGAGCCGTTGGAGGACCCGATCAATCAGAGCATGAAGCGTGTGGCTGATATTCTGTTCGCCATCGGGGTGCTGCTGACGGTGTTCCCGCTGACCAGCCTGTTTGCCCTGATCTGCCACCGTATCCAGTCTCCCGGACCGTTGTTCTTCACCCAGGAACGCACCGGCCGGGGCGGCGCCAAGTTCAAAATCTACAAATACCGCAGCCTGCACGTGAACAATGGCGACGAAACCCGTCAGGTTTCCCAGAAGGACGACCGGGTGTTTTCCCTTGGCCGCCTGATGCGCAAGACCAGCATTGACGAAATCCCCCAGTTCCTGAACGTTCTGCGCGGTGAAATGAGCCTCGTGGGTCCCCGGCCCCACCTCCCGGCGCACGATGAGAAGTTTGCCGACATCTCCTCCAGCTACTACGTCCGCACTTTTGTGAAGCCCGGCATCACCGGCCTGGCGCAGGTCAAAGGCTTCCGCGGCGAGACCAAAACCCGCGCCCAGGTCCGCAACCGCACCCGCTGGGATCTGATCTATCTGGAAATGTGGTCCCCGGCCATGGATCTCTGGATCGTCTTCCGCACCGCGCTGCAGGTGATCCGCCCCCCCAAAGGCGCCGCTTGAACCAGGCGGGACGGATATTTTCCCTCCATTAGTTTTCCTTCAGTGGGCGCACAGGCGTCCCGGCGGTAAAGCCGGGACGCCTGCTGCTTTTCCGGAATGGGTGAGTGGTTCGGAGTGGAGCAGGAACTTCGAAGGGGATCCGTGACCGTCACTGTCCCGGCGTATGCGCTTTTTGCCGTCTCAGCTTTTCGGACTCCGCCATTTTGCGGACAATGGAGGATTTATCGCTGAACAGTTCATCCAAAATATTTTCAGGGGTATTGGGGTTTCCGGCTACCGCCTCCCGTATCCACTCATCCTCGGAAGTGGTATCATCATGCATCGTGGCGAGTTCAGTCAGTCTTGCCGGCTCAGTCCGGGAATTTCGCGCTGCGGCCTGCAATGCCAGGTCGCGCGGGTCGGGCGGCTTCTTCATAATCAGCTTGTCCTGTTCGTCTGCTGGAGCGTCCTCACGTCGGCGGATGGCCTCTTCGGCCTCAATCACCGCCTGGTTCCAGCCCGACATGTCATATTGGTAAGTCACACCGGTTGACGGCGACATGGCGGAGGCCTGGGCATCCCGTCTTCCCCTGACATACTGCAGTGCCTGAGACAATTCAGCGGCCGGGAAAGACCGGTTACGCATCAGTTCAGCAAAATGATACGGGTTCAGGGTGCGATAGCTGGCAACGATAAAATCCGCCGGGATAGCGGGATTTGACCAGGAGAGTCTGTTGGCTTTTGCAAGCCGCTTAACCTGCCCAGCGCTCAGACCCGGTTGAGTGCCGATTCTAAAACCAAGTTTTTCGAGAAAATCCAGAGCGGCGGGATCCACCGCGTGCGGGCCGCTCTTTGCGGGGGAAAATGTCTGTCCGTCAAGAATAAAATTGATATCGGAAACGGCTTTGGAACCAAGATGCTTCCGGGCGTCCTCAAGAGAGGGAGGAGGAGTGCTCCTGAGCCCAGAAGGCTCTCCAGAATTCGCGTCATTTGCACGCCTGATTTCGACCATCTGAATCCCCGCCACCACTGCCAGCGACGGCATGACCGCCAGCAGCATCAGGCCAAACCTCTTTGTGCCCTCAAACGTCATGGCCAGGGCCATTCCCCCCATAAAGCTGAGAATAAAGCCCCCCAGAATCAGCATCAGGGCCACATCCGCGAACCACCACGGAAACATCCATGAACTTTTTCCCGTGGAGTCAAAGCCTCCGAGCCGCACAGTCACCACGAGCGTCAGAATCAAAGTCACCAGCAGAGTGGAACCGAAACGGACACCTTTCCGGGCTCCGGCACGCAGCGCCGCCGCCAAACCAAACATGGCCGCGATTAAGGAGAAAAATGCGCAGCCCGCAAAGTTATCAAGAATGGTCCTTGCAAAGAAGTGCATAAAACTCGGGGACCCGCGGACTCCGGCTTCGCTCAGACGTTGAAGCGGAAATCCACCACATCGCCGTCCTGCATGGTGTATTCCTTGCCCTCGATGCGGACTTTGCCGGCTTCCTTGGCTTTGCTGTGGCTGCCGGCGGCGACGAGGTCGGCGTAGGCCACGATTTCGGCGGCGATGAAACCGCGCTCGAAATCGCTGTGGATCACACCGGCGGCGGCCGGAGCTTTGTCGCCGATGCGGATGGTCCAGGCGCGGGTTTCCTTCTCGCCGGTGGTCAGGTAAGTGCGCAGGCCCAGCAGGTGATACACGGCGCGGATCAGCTCGCTGACGCCGCTGTTGGAGACGCCGAGGTCCTTCAGGTAATCGGCGGCCTCCTCGGGGGAAAGCTCGGTCAGCTCGGCCTCGATGGAGGCGCTGATGACCACGGCCTCCGCGGAGTGGCTGGCCTTCACGTATTCGATGACCTTGCCGACAAAGGGATGCGCGGCGGGGTTTTTCATGGCCTCCGCCAGATCGCTTTCACTGACGTTGCAGGCGAAAATGGTGGGTTTGTTGGACAGGAGAAAAAGGCCTTTGGCCAGCTTTCGCTCCTCCGTCGTGAGATCGGCGGTCAGCGCGGGATTGCCGTCGTTGAGGTGGGGCAGCAGCTTCTGGCACAGGGCGACTTCCGCCTGGGCCTCCTTGTCGCCGCCTTTGGCTTTCTTCTGGCCGCGCTCAATGCGGCGCTCCACACTGGCGAGGTCGGCGAGGACCAGTTCGGTGTTGATGACCTCAATGTCGCGCAGGGGATCGACGGAACCGCTGACGTGGTGGACATTTTCATCCTCAAAACAGCGCACCACCTGGATGATGGCGTCCACCTCCCGGATGTGGCTGAGGAACTGATTCCCCAGGCCCTCGCCGCCGGCCGCGCCTTTCACCAGCCCGGCGATGTCCACGAACTCGATGGCGGCGGGGACGATCTTTTTGGTGTGGGAAATCTTGCCCAGGACCTCCAAACGGTCATCGGGAACCATCACCACGCCCTGATTGGGCTCGATGGTGCAAAAAGGGTAATTGGCCGCCTCCGCCTTCCGGGAACGCGTGACCGCGTTGAAAAGGGTGGATTTGCCAACATTCGGGAGACCAACAATACCTGCCTGCAACATAGGGCGCGGAGCTTAATGCCAAAATCGCTTCCCGCCACGGAAAATGCACGGGATGCCGGAACTGGAGGATTGGGCCATCCGGCGATGCGCCATTCATAGGCGCGTATCCGCCGGTTCCTGTTCCTCGGACATCGAAATAAAGAGCCCGCACCGTATGAATGCGATGCAAAGAAAAGGGCATCGGACGGGACCGCTTTTCTTTACCGGATGATGATAATGAGGGAGTTATAAATTTTGAATTCAAAAATCATTAAAATATTTTTGCATTTTCCATCCCTTGCCGCGAAAGGTGCCGGATATGTCACTCAATTTTCCTTTGCTGGGTTTTCTGGGCTTGGTTCTGGCTGCCGGTTCCGCCAACGCCGGCACTTTTTCCCTGAGTCTGCCTCTGACGGATGACGCCAGCACCGGGATCAGCACCGCGCGCACTTATACCCATGCCATTACAGGGGGCGGGGCGGCCACGGTCAACGGAGTGTCCTTTTCGCTGCTCAACAGCAGCACCACCCCCGCAAACTTCACCTGGACCTCCACCGGCGGCAAAGCGGAAGTGGTGAACAACAACAACAACTGGGTGCCGGCCACCGGTGGCGTCACGGGGCCCGGCCTGCTGAGCCTGCTGGGAAGTCTCACTTATGCGCCGCAGGGGCCTGGTCCCGGCGCTTCCCAAACCTTCACTCTGAGCGGGCTGAATGTGGGAACTCTTTACGATACCCGCCTTTATATCCGCTCCTGGGACATCGCCGGCAGCGGAAGGGGCATTGATCTGACGGCGGCCAACGGAGCCGAGAGCAACAGCTTCAGCATTCTGGAGGACAGGCCCGGCACGGTGCTCGGGACGGGAAATGTCCATCAGGCCTATTACATCAATTACCGCTTCACCGCCCAGACCACCAGCCTGGATATCATCGCCGCCGTGCCTGCCGGAGCGGCGGCGGACAGCGGGAGCTTCCACATTTACGGGCTCACCAATCAGGTGGTGCCCGAACCCGGATCCACTTTGGGAGCACTGCTGGCCGCCGGGGTTTTTGCCGTCCGCCGCCGTCGCCGGAACTGAGCGGTAAAGCTTTCTGTTTCCAGGCAGTTCCGGTGCGCGGCTGATCCCGGAAAACGGAATTGACCTGCCCGGGCGGTGACATTCAGCCAGTGGCCTTTTCCGGCGTCTCCGCCTCCGCGCTCACTTTCACGGCAGGGCGGGCGCGCTCGCGGATAAGAAGCAGGGAGGCCAGAAGAATCAGCCCCGCCGCCCCGGCCGCTGTGGGTCCGATCCCGAACCGGGCCGCGCATTGAAAGGCGGCGAAAGCCGCGATCACGCCCCGGAATCCGGTCAGAAAGGTATGCACGGCCATGTAATCGGTCACGCGGTTCGGCGGCGCGACTTTGGTCACCCAAAGACTCCACGCCAGGTCGGCGCCCGCATTGGAGACGCCAAAAAGAATCGCGCCGGCCCAGAGGCCCGCCTGTCCGCCGCCCGTGAAAAAGGAGAGAATTCCGAGCATGAAACCGGTGTTCAGCAGGATGCGCAGCGTGAAGAAATTCATGCGGTCAAACAGCCGGCCCCACATCCGGGTGAAAAGCAGGCGCGCCGCATTGGGCACCACGATGGTCAGCAGGGCGATCTCCGGCGCCAGCAGATGCAGGCCGTAGCGCTCGTTGGACAGAAACTCCACGCGCAGGGGAAACATGATCAGATTTCCAAACCCCATGAGCATCCAGCTGATCAGAGTCAGGCGGAAGACGCGGTCCGTGCGCACATAACGGAAGGCGCGCAGGGGATTCCGCCCCTCGTCCCGCGCCAGGGGCACGGGCGGGCAGCGGCTGACACACCAGGCGTTCAGGGCGAGGGCGGCGGCATAGGCTCCCAGAATCCAGCGGAATCCATCCGGGCGCGCCTTCAGCCACAGTCCCGCCAGCCAGGCGAAAAGCACACTGGCCACGATGCGGACCACGATATTCCGCGAAAACAGATCGCCCCGCCGCCCGGTGCGGTAGTTCACGCTGTAAATCGACGCGAGGAAAGGAGCGGTCGCCGACGTGCATAAAACGCCGAGTCCCGCCCCGGCGATGAATACCGGGAGCGTCGGAAAACACACCGCCGCCAGCAGCCCCGCTCCGCCGACGGCAAACAGGCGGCCGGCGGCCCGCTCCGCATTCCAGCCCATCACGGCCGCCATGGTCACCAGCACCGGCGTCAGCAGCAGGCCCGCGCTTGACGCGCCCTGCAGCAGGCCCTTGGCGGATGGTCCGGCGTGAAACCAGCGCCCGGCGATGAGCAGCAGAAAAGTCACCTGCGCCGTCTCCAGAATCCCCGCCGCCACCGCGCGCACCCGCTCCAGGCGGTAAGTGCCGGCTTCGCGTTCATTCAGGGGCTCCATGGGAAAGAAATCATCGCGGCCTTCCGGATCCGCGTCCCGCATCACAGGTCAAGGAGCGCCTGCCGTTCCACCAGGCGGCCGCAGCGGGGGCAGGTCACGACGGTATCCGCCCGCATGGGGTCCCCGAAAACATGCCCGCAGACCGCGCACACCACCTGATGCCGGGTCCGGTTCCGTTCCCGCCGTCTTTCCGCACAGACTTTACCGATCCAGACGATGGCCAGTCCGCCGAGCACGATAGCGAGATTGAAAATAATCAGATTGGCCAGACTGGTCTGAATCATCGTCCACTCTAAAGCCGGCCCTGCGGGCCGCAAGTTGGAGAAGTTTCATTCCGGTCTGAATCCGGCAGGGCCCGATACCGGCGCGCCGCCATCACCCGGGCTTTCAGGATTTTCCCTTTTCCAACCCCGGGTTCCTCTCTCCTATTGGGCGCATGTCCCACTACACCAAGCGCATCATCGCCCCCTCCCTGCTGGCCTCGGACTGGAGCCGGCTGCCGGAGGAGTGCTCCCGCGCCATTCATGCCGGGGCCGACTGGCTGCATTGCGATGTCATGGACGGCCATTTTGTGGACAACATCACGTTCGGGCCCCAGTTCATCGAGTGTCTGTCCAAAACGAACGATATTTTCCTGGATGTGCATCTCATGATCGAGCGGCCGGACCATTTTCTGGCCCGCTTCATTAAAGCCGGAGCCGACGGCATCACGGTGCATGTGGAGGCGGAGCACGATGTTTCCGAAACCCTAGCCCGCATCCGCGCGGCACGCTGCCAGGCGGGACTGGCGATCCGCCCGGAGTCTGATTTTTCCCTGGTGCGGCCCTATCTGGATCAGATTGATCTTCTGCTGGTCATGACCGTGGTGCCGGGTTTTGGCGGGCAGAAACTGATCCCGACCACGCTCGACACCGTGCGCGCCGCCCGCGACTGGCGGGAAAAACATGGGCTTTCTTTCCATATCGAGGTGGACGGCGGCATCAATCACGAAACCACCCCCACCGCCATCGCCGCCGGAGCCAATGTGCTGGTCGCCGGCAGCTCGCTTTTCGGCGCGGAGGACATGAAATCCGCGCTGACCAGGATGCGGGCGCTGTAGCCTGAAATCCGGAAAAACGGGCTGCGGATTTCAGGGATTTGAATTAATTTACAGTAATGCGTGGCCTTTACCCGGCGGGTAAAGCCTCTTTTTTATAAATCCGTGATTATCTGTCCCCATCCGTAAAATCCGTGGGGCCTGGTTTTTCAGGATTTCAGGCTCCGTCACCGATGGCCGGGCTCAGCTCCCGGCCGTGATCAGCTTCACCAGCGCCGAGGATTTTTCGTAAATGGCTTTCACCTGGGCTTCGGTGAAAGCTTTGCCCCCGGGAATGTCGATGAGAGCGTGAAGCTCCTCCATGCCGGTGCGCAGGGTTTTGACATGCGGACGCTTCTGAAGCGTGGGATTCAGCTCCGCCAGAACGGCGCTGAAATAATCCAGCAGGTCCGCCCGGGCCAGCACATTGGCGTGTTCCGGGGAAAACGGGTCCGCCGCCGTGCCACTGGCAATCTGGAGACCCCGCAGCCAGCCGCCGAGGCTGATGAGATGGGCCACCTCCACGTCGCGGAGCAGCACCATTTCGCCCTCCACGTCCTTCTGAGTGCCCGCGAGGTCCTCGCGCAGGGTTTTCCAGTCACCGAGAGCGGAGTTCTCCAGCAGGCTTTTGGCGTGCTCCGTGATGCGGGCGCCGGCGCCGAGTGTTTTGGCGTGTTTCAGCACCGCGCGGCCGATGTCCTCCAGATCCGACACTTTTTCCGTCTGCACGCTCAGAAAACCATCGCCGATGAGCACTCCCAGCGACAGCGCCACCAGACTGCGGTCACTGGCTGTCGATTTGGGAAGAGGGCGCTTCAGCTTGTCGTAGGGCAGGGTGCCGAGGGATTCCAGCTGGCCGAAAATTTTGCGGATCGACGGGGTCGTGAACTGGTTCACGCCGTACTCCTCTTTAAGATGGTCATCCTCCAGCAGATCATCCGGCACCACCGGCCTGCCGGGGGCGGCGGGCTCCGGGGCCGTTTCCGGTTTGGGGGCATCCTCCGCTTTGGCCGGGGTTTTATCGGATTTCGGAGCGGTGGCGGCCTCCGCTTTGGGTTTGCCCGGTTTGGTTTTTTCCTGAGCGGTGGCGGCACCGGTCAAAAGTCCGGAACTCACCGCGAGAGCAAGCGTCAGGAGCAGCGGACAGAGGGAGAAAGCGGGAACTTGCATGGCGCGGGGGAGCGGTGAATGACCGGCGGGGGACAGCCCACATTGGAGGGATTATCCGCACGCGAAAGCTTGATTTCGAGCGTTTTTCGCCGGAATTATTTGCCCGGTTGACGGAGCCGGGGTCTGTCCTTCTAATTGGCCCTCCCCGGTCCGGTCCTTCAAAACCGGGCCGTTCTTTTTTCATTTTATGCATTGGCAGACTATTCTCTGGCTTACCTGCTACGTGTTCGTGGTGGTCGGCCTCTCCGCTTTCGGCCTTCACCGCTGGTTCATGGTTGCCCTGTTCTGGCGGAATTACCGCAATCCCCCGCAGCCCAAAGGCCGCTTTGAAAAATTGCCGCTGATCACGATTCAGCTCCCTATTTTCAACGAGTTGCATGTGGTCAGCCGACTGGTGAAGGGCGTGGCGGAACTCGATTATCCCCGGGAACTGCTGGAAATCCAGATTCTGGACGACTCCACCGACGAAACCCGCCAGATCTGCGAGGCCGAAGCCGAGGGGCTGCGCGCCAGGGGGTTTGACGTCACCCTCATCCACCGCACGGACCGCACGGGTTACAAAGCGGGCGCTCTGGAAAACGGAATGGCCCAAGCCAAGGGTGATTTTCTCTTCATCCTTGATGCCGACTTCGTGCCCCAGCCCGGAATTCTGCACGAGATGGTGCACTACTTCACGGATGAGAAAATCGGCATGATCCAGACCCGCTGGGGTCACATCAACCGCGACTACTCCCTGCTGACCAAGGTCCAGGCCCTGTTTCTCGACGGCCACCTCGTGGTCGAGCAGGTCGCCCGCAGCCGCAGCGGCCGGTATTTCAATTTCAACGGCACCGCCGGTGTCTGGCGGAAACAGACCATCATCGACGCCGGCGGCTGGCAGCACGACACCCTCACCGAGGACCTTGATCTCAGCTACCGTGCCCAGATGAAGGGCTGGAAATTCATTTTCCTCAAAGATGTCATCTGCCCGGCGGAGCTTCCGGTGGACATGAATGGCTTCAAAAGCCAGCAGCACCGCTGGACCAAAGGCTCCATCCAGACCTGCCGGAAAATGCTGGGCCCCATCTGGCGCAGCGATATGCCGTTGATGCTCAAGATCGAAGCCACCGTGCACCTCACGGCGAACTATGCCTACCTGCTGCTTTTCCTGATGATTTTCCTCGTCTTCCCCGGAGCCGGGGCGGACTTCAAAATGGGCGGTTACCGCCTGTGGCTCTTCGACTTGCCGGTTTTTGTGCTGACCACGGTCTCCATCGGCCTCTTCTACCTCTCCAGCCAGATTGCGGCTTATCCCAAAACGGGCTGGAAAAATATCATTTACCTGCCGGTTTTGCTTGCCTTAGGCATCGGAATGTCCATCAACAACGGAAAAGCCGTCCTCGAAGCCATGCTCGGCCAGGAAAGTGCTTTCATCCGCACGCCCAAGTATGGCATTGAGAAAAAAGGTCAGGAATGGAAAAAAGCCAAGTACAAGAGCCTCAAATCTCTTGTGGTTGTCCTAGAAATCATGCTTGCTCTGTATTTCACAGGTGTTGTAATTTTTGCAATTTTAAATAATTACTGGAATTCGGTGCCCTTTTTGATAATGTTCATGCTGGGATTCTGGTATGTGGTCGCGGGTTCATTTCCGCAACTCTTTCAGAATAAGCAGTCTGAACCCCCGGCAGGCCCCGCCGTCGTCTAAGATTTTTTAAAAGAATGAACCCACTTTCCCGCAGCTTCACCCGGATCAGGCGTTTTCTGCCACGGATTGGGCTATGGGCGGGAATGGTGGGCTGCCTGGGTCTCGTCAGCTGCTCGACCACTCCCCCGCCGCAGCGGGAAATGCGGGTCAGCGTCGCTGATCAGAAGCTGGCGCTTTATGAAAACGGGGCTCCGGTCCGGGTTTACAAAATTTCCACCTCCAAGTTCGGAGTCGGCGACAGCCCGGCCAGCAACTGCACTCCCATCGGGAAAATGCGGGTGGTCAAAAAAATCGGCAACGGCCTGCCGCCCGGCATGGTTTTCAAAAGCCGCCGCCCCACCGGTGAAATCCTGCGCCCCAATGCGCCCGGACGGGATCCGATTGTCACCCGCATCATGTGGCTTCAGGGCCTTGAGTCCAAAACACGGAACGCTTACCGGCGTTTCATCTACATTCACGGCACGCCCGAGGAGCGGAATATCGGCCGTCCCGCCAGTTACGGCTGCATCCGCATGAAAAGCATGGATGTGATCGACCTCTTCAATCACATCCCCGAGGGCATGACCGTGCAGGTGGACAAAGGCCGTCTCCCGCCGGATTCCCGGAACAAGCCCGAGTTTGTTTATGTGGCTCCGCCGGCTCCGGTGGCCCCGCTGAAACAGCAGTATGCGCCAAAAGTGATGGAGAAAAAAACGCAGCTGGCCGCCGCCAGAACCACCCCCGCCAAGCGCCGGCGCGGCTGATCGCGGGAAATTTTCAAAAACTTCCGGGTATCAGCGCCCATCACGGGCTTGACAGATAAAATTTCCAGGGTAGCATCCCCGCCCGTTTCGAATTTTCCGACTCGCCCTCTTTCCCTGTCATGGCCAATAACAAATCCGCCGAAAAGCGCAACCGTCAAACCCTCGTCCGCACGGCCCGTAACCGCGCCATCAAGAGCCGCGTGAAGAATGCCCGCAAGGCCGCGCTCGCCGCCATCGCCTCCGGGGACAAGGAAGCCATCGCCGCCAAAATCGCGATTTATGCCTCCACCGCTGACAAGGCCGCGAACAAAAACGTGATCCACAAAAATTCCGCCAGCCGTTTCAAGGCCCGCATCGCCGCCGCCCTGGCCAAAGCCACCGCTCCCGCGGCTGTCTGATTTTCAAATGCCCCGGCCCTGAAAGCCGGAAATTTTTCCAAAAACGCGCTCTCTTTCCGGAGCGCGTTTTTTGTGTTCCCGGAAGGGGTGCCTGAATGGCCGGACTCGGGAATCGGCAGCCTGTCAGAGCCGGATCAGGTTTAATCTGAAGGGTCACAGCGCCATCCGGTTGGAAAAACTTCCGCAATTTGGAATCCGTTAAAGAAACCGGTGTGCTAAGGTCGCGCCATGATTTCCCATTCACCCTCACCCGTGAAAGGCCTGCTGTCCCGCCTGTTCCAGGGCCGGGCAGCCCGTCTGATCGCCGGCGTGCTGGCTCTGGCGTTTCTCGCGCCTGAGGCCCAGGCCAAAAAATACGGCAGCGGGGGCGGCAAAAGTTATTCCAGCGGCAGCCGCTCCTCCTCCTCCTCCTCCAAAAGCAGCAGCGGCAGCACCCGGTCCGGCGGCTACAGCAGCGGGAGATCCAGCTACAGCTCCGGCAGTTCCGGCCGCAGCGCCACGCCCCCGGCCTCCACCAGCCGCAGCGGCTATGATTCCTCCGCCGCCCGCGCCAAACAGCAGGCCGACAGCCAGAAACGTTACGCCGGCAGCAAGCCTCCTCCCGTTTCCGCCGGCAGCACCAGCACAGGGTCGGCCGGCACGGATTCCACTTACCGCGGAGGCTCGAATCCGGCGGCGGTTCCCTCCGGCAGAGGGTATGCCTCATCCGGTTCGTGGGGAAACAGTTACAGCGGCAGCTCCCGGCCCTACCGCCGGTCCTCCTATTCCACCGGCGCCAAAGCCGCGATGATCGGGGCGGCGGTGCTGGCTCCGGCGCTGCTGGTTTATGCCTCGCGGCCGCCGGTTTATTATCAGGATCCCTACGGCAGCCCGTTCTGGTGGTGGCTGCTTGATCAGCCCCGCGACGTGCGCGCCAGCTGGCTTCACCATCATCAGTCGGATGTTGATCCCAACCGCCGGGCCGAGCTTCTCCGCGCTGATCCGGAGCTGCAGGGACAGGTTGATGCCCTGGCCGCCAAAAATGTGCCGGTGGAGCCGAACTACGCGCCGCCCGGCCTGAAAACGGACGATATGTTCATTGACCCCGCCGCCCAGGCGGAAGCCGACGCCGAAGCTGAAAATCAATCCACCTCCAGCTCCGGCAGCAGTGCCCTGTTCTGGATCACGGTGCTGGGCGGCGGCGCGGTGGTGGCCTGGCTGCTGTTTGTGAAACGCTGGCAGCCCGCCGCCCAGGCCGCCTGATGACCGGCCGCACCGGCCCCTGGATTACTATCAATATCAGAACAGACGGGCGGCTATTTCCGCTCCACCCCTTCCGCCTCTTTGTTCCTTCCCAACCGCTTCCGCCTCATTTTCATCAACCTCATCCATCATGAAAGACACCCTGCCTGAAAACTTCCCCGGAGATCTCGCCGCCACCCTCGCCTTCGGGCTCCTGGCCATCCTTCTTGTGGTGGTGGGATACAAGCTTTTTGACCTGATCCTCACCAAAATCGATTTTGATGAGGAGCTCAAGAAAGGCAATCTCTCCATGGCCATCGTCATCGCCGCCTTCATCGGCGGGCTTTGTTACGTCATCGGCCAGGTGGTCAGCTCCGTGGTTTCAGGATAAAATTCCATCCGCATGAGCACCCCTCCCGCCTCCCCTGATCCCCGGGGCTCCACGCTCTGGGAAATGTTTCTTCAATGGATGAAAAACCGCCGCTCCTCCGAGCCGGTGACCTCCTCCTCCCTCGCCAATCCTCTGGACTGGACGCCCGGCGCGCCCGTTTCCCTGAACGCCACGCAGGGGCCGGAATTCGCCAGCGCCCTCACCCGGGTGGATGAGCTGCGGCACGTCATCCGCCGCGAGGGCGGGCAGGAATTCCATTTTGTGGATTACGTCCTCCGCGTTTCCCCGCGCGACGCCGATCCCGTGAATATCCGCATCCGCTGTCTGCCCGACGGCGGCGGCGGCTGGCACCGGCTGCTGCTGCGGCAGCACGATGAATTCGGCTTCGCCGCCGATTTCCTGGAGGTGCTCAACGATCCCTCCGGCGTTTTCACGGTCGAGGATGAGGCTTCCGAAGCCGGGGATCCGCCGGTGGAAATCAGCTTCCAGCGCCTCAATGAGGTTACCGGGCCGTGGCACGCCACCGTGATCCATCAGCGTGGCCCAGAGGCTGATTCCACCGCCCCGCCCGCCGCGTCCCAAGCGGCGGATCAGGATTCCGGCACTATGGAATACTGGGATTTCCTGCACGTCCACGGGGACGGCACGGAGGAGTTCCTTTTCACCGAACTCGACGGCTCCACCGGCTGGATTCAAATCTGGCGGGGCAGCCGCGTGTTCCTGTAAGCTGGACGGAGTGCATTTTTGGCGATCCCCGGAAGCCGCTCCGGACCATGCGTGACATCCGCCGCCCCACTTTCCGGAAATATTGACGGCCTGCGGAGTGGGGGATTCTCCGCAGGCCGTCAGGGGGTTGTTTTTACTGATAAACGGGTCCGCACTCATCAGAGGCGCAGGGCGCGGATGGTGCGGTAATCCAGGGAGCCGGTGGGGCGGAGGCCGCTGCGGTATTGAAAACGGACCAGCGCCGAGCGCGACCCGCGGCCGAAGGCTCCGTCCACCGGGCCGCGGTAAAATCCAAGCTGGCGGAGGCGCATCTGGGCTTTGGCCTCAAGGCTCATGCCGTGCCCGCGGTGGTATCCGCCGCGTCCGCCGTCGCGGTCATAACGCTCCTCGTGACGGGGAGCCTCGGAACCCCGGCGGGGGCTGTGGGAGAAGCCCCAGGGAGCGGCTCCCGCAAGGGCGGTGGTGACGAAAAGGATGGCTGATGCTGCGAGGGTTGTGGCGGTTTTCATGACGCCGGGTGGGACGGCCGGGAAGGCTGGTGTATTCAGGAAAAACACAAATTTCCGCCGCCGGATTTTCTCCTGCCTGAAGAATATTCCAACGTTAAAACTTCAGGGTCAGCGCGGTGTCTCCAGGTCGAAGGAGCCCCGCCCCAGCACCACGCCGTTCACCATGATCTCCACCGCGTGCCGTCCCTCATAATGGGTGCGGGTGGTGAAATCGCGGATCACCTGACGGCGTGAAAGCGCCGCTGTTTCGCCGGGTGCGAGGTCAAGCTCCCGGAGCTTGAAAACCTTGGCGGAGACGGCACCGGATTTTTTGGGGTAGTGAATAATATAGTCCACTACCAGCCGCTGGGGGATTGAAGCGGTGGAGGCAAGATCAAAACTGATGGTGAGCGGTCCGCCAAGAACCAGCAGTCCCGGCTGAACACGCAGGTTCAGCAGCAGCACTTCCGGCGTGCCCGTGGCCCCGGTCAGATGCAGCGCGCGGGCATCGCCTTTTTTGATCAGGGTGCGCAGGGCGCGTTTGGCGATCCATGCGGTGTGCCTGTTCTCCAGTGGCCAAGCCGCGAGCCGGTCCAGCACCCAGTCAGGATGGATTCTGGTGATATCGTTGAGGTGATTGGCCACGGACTTCCTGACATACAAACTGGGGTCGGTGCGGAGATTTTCCAGAATGGGCGCGGCCAGCAGGGGATCCGCCGCCAGTCCCGGAAGCTGGAACGACCACGGCAGACGGGGGCGGCTGCCCTCGCTGGCCAGACGGCGGACATGTTCGTCAGGATCCAGCGACCACTTCTCCATGACCGCCAGCGTGCGGGCGGGATCGCGGCGCAGGAATTCCCGGATGGCGAACTCCGATGACCCGAAGGAGGTGAAGAATTTCAGCGCCTCCATCGAGACATCGAAATCATCCAGCCCGTAAAGCCCGGCGTAATCCGGCAGCACCAGCGTGGCAAAACCATTCCCCATGCGTGGAGCGACCCGGCGCAGCGTGGCGAGAGCCCTGCGGTAACCGCCGGGCAGGGTGGCGTGCAGACTTTCCGTCATGCGCCGCAGCCGCTGCATCAGGCTCAGGTGCTCCAGACCATCCAGCGAAAGCGTCAGGAACCGCTGGCTGTCAAACCCCGGACGCACCGCCGCGAGGTCCCCGGCCATGGCCTGAAACCTCGCGGCATTGAAGATTTCCTTGAGCGCCGGAGCGGACGGCGTCTGTGATTCAAGCGGAGACATCCCGCCCGGTGCCTTGAAATGCGGAACTCCGCAACAGGGGCCGCGCCGCTCTCCGGAAACCGGCGGCCCCGGGCCGCGTGCCGCGTGCGCGCCGGCTGTTGCGGCCGTGTCCGCTCAGACCAGCTTCGCGTCGAGGGTGATGGCGGCGTTGAGGACTTTGGAGACGGGGCAGCCGGCTTTGGCTTTGGCGGCGAGATCCTGAAAGGTGGCGTCGTCGATGCCGGGGATGCTGGCGGTCATGTCCAGATGGCTGGCGGTGATGGCGAAGCCGCCCTCCACCTGGTCCAAGGTGATGGTGGCGGTGGTCTCGATTTTGTCAGGCGTGAAGCCGGCCATGCCGAGAATCATGGAAAAAGCCATGGAGAAACAGCCGGCGTGGGCGGCTCCGATGAGCTCCTCGGGATTGGTGCCCTGTTCGCCCTCAAAACGGGTTTTGAAGGAATAGGGTTTCGCGCTGAGCGCGCCGGAACCGGTGGAGAGGGAACCGGCACCTTCTTTGAGGGTGCCCTGCCAGACTGCGGAAGCTTTTTGTTTCATGGCCGCCAGTATGCCCGGCGCCGCGCACGGGGCGAATTGTTTTTTGCGGCTCAACGCTTTAAGGCCGGAAATCTGTTGCGGAAAATCACCCGTCCGCCACCGCCCGGGGACGGGAAAATGATGGATGCTCAAGAAAATTCCCTGTGCCGCTTAGTGGATTCCCCTAAAACGTCAGGCTTGCCAGCGGGCGCTTATCTGCAAGCATCGGTCCCTTTCCTCCGGTGTCCTGACATTTCCGGCATTTTCCCCGTTTCCCCGTTTCCCCGTTCTCTGATTTTTATTCCCCCGATATGAAGCGTTATCTGTGTGCCCCCCTGGCTTTTGCGGTGATTCTGGCCGTCCCCGCCGCCGCTGAACTTCAGCCGCGTAAAATTCCGGCCGCTCCGGCGGAGGCGCCGCCCGTGCCCGCCGCTCCGGCGGTTCCCAAAACCACACCGGGCCCGGCGAAACCCGCGCCCGCCCCGGCCCTGACGGAGGAGGGGGAGCCCAAGCTGAGCCCGGAGCTTTCGGCCAAACTGCTCAAGCAGCTGGATGAGGTGGAAAAAGGCCTGGGCGGCAAACGCGGCAGTGAGAGCATTGCCATGATGAAGCTGCTCAAGGAGGCGGGAGGCAGCAATGAGAAGGCTTTCAATCTCTGGCAGGACAGCACCAAGGAGGTGGATTTCGATCAGAAGGGAAAGACGGCCACGGAGTTCATGGATTGGAAACGGACCAAAGCCAAGGACCTGGCCATCAATGACAATTTCTGCGCCAGCATCCGCCTTCAGGCGCAGTTCCTCGCCCTGGCCCTGCTGGATTCCCACGCGGAAACGCCGGCGCAGCGCCTGAATGTGATGACGGAGGCCAATCTTTATCTGGATGCCGTCGCCAAAGCCTGTGACAAGCACGAGGGTCTGGCCAAAAGCATTCTGGCCAGCATCATGGATGTGGCTCTGGATCCTGACCGGGAGGTGACGATGAGCAATCTGGAGGAAAGTCTCAAACAGGTGCGCGAGGCCGCCGCCGCCCTTGGGGGCGACATTATGGAGTCCCTTCTGGCCAAAAACCTGAAGCCCGAAAGCTGCATCGGAAATCATGTGATTTCCGCCAAAAATCCGGGAAATCTGGATGAAATTTACGAGCAGCTGGTCATGAGGCCGCTGCGCGACAAAAAGGACTCCGCGGGACTGGCGGCCGCCTGGAACCGCCGGATCTCGCAGACCGCCGCTCTGGCCAAAGCCACCAAGGTCAAGGAGCTGACGGAACGTTACAGCATTGAGAAACTGCCGGTGCTGAAGTGGCTGCAGGCCCGGGACCAGTGGCGCTCCGGCCAGGCGGAGGCCGGTGCCGCCTCCATGCTGACGGTGATCCGCGAGAATCCCGGACACAAGGCCTGCCCGGAATGGATGAGCGAGCTCCGGAACATGGCCACCGCCCAGTGATGCGCGGGCGGCGGCAGGCGGGAATGATGGTGCGGCGGATGCGGGAGGCGCAGGAGCCGGGAATGTTTTCCGGTTCCCTTTGCGCCTTTCGTGTTCTTCTGTTCAGATTCCTCCGTTTCCCCTTCCATGACCTCCCTGACTGATCTTAAGGCTGCTCTTGATGCCCTGCTGCGCGTTCGGGAAATTACCGATTACTCCGGCGCGGTGAACGGTCTGCAGTTTCAGAACGGCAGCGGGAAGGTGGTCCGGTTTCTGGCGGCGGTGGATGCCAGCCTGCCGGTGATCCGGAAGGCGGCGGCGCTCCCGGGACCGTCGCTGCTGCTGGTGCATCACGGGCTTTTCTGGAGCGGGGCGCAGCCGGTGACGGGCGCGGTTTTTGAAAAATATGCCGCCGCGATGCAGGCGGATCTGGCCATTTACAGTTCCCATCTGCCGCTGGATGTGCATCCGGAGCTGGGCAACAACGTCCTCCTGGCGGCGGCTCTGGAGCTGGGGCCGACAGTGCCGTTTTTCGACTGCAAGGGCATGAAGCTTGGCGTGCGCGCCACAGTGGATCTGAGCCGGGCGGAGCTCACGGACCGTTTGAGCCGGGCGGTGGGCGGCGCGGTGCATGTCTGCCCCGGCGGGCCGGAGCGCGTGCGCGGGGTGGGCGTGATCACGGGCGGAGCGGGATCGGAAATCGCGGCGGTGGCGGCCACGGGCGTGGACACCTTCATCACCGGCGAGGGACCGCACTGGAGTTATCCGGCGGCGGAGGAGGCCGGGGTGAACTTGTTATACGGCGGTCACTATGCCACGGAAACCTTCGGGGTGAAGGCCCTGGCGGCGCGGCTTTCGGAGATTTACGGGCTGCCCTGGGAGTTTATTGACCATCCGACAGGGCTTTGACCGGGCGCGTGGCGGGATGGATGGGCGCAAGGGGATGGACAGCAGATGGAGGCCACAGCCTGGGAATCCGCGTCAGCCGGGGGAGCTGTCGCTTTGGTGGCTCTGGCGTGCGGGGAGCAGGGTGCAGGCGCCTTTACAGCCGAAGACGCGGCTGATCAGGTGGCGGTTCCGGCTGAGCCAGCGGTAGGCGATTTCAGCGATCTGGATGACGCCGGGAATCCAGAGAAACAGCCCGATGGGCACCGCCAGGGGCATGCGCAGGGAGACGAAGCGGATGCAGCGCGCGCCCCGGTGGATTCCGCCGTCCTTGGCCACGCAGTGGATGGCCTCCAGCAGATCCTCACGGCCGATGCCGGGGGCGATTTGGGCGGCCTGGGGATCGGCGATGGGCAGGAGGGTGAAGGCGTTGAACCAGTCCAGCCAGCTGATCACCCGTGACTGGAACGTGCACAGGGAGCATTCGCCATCATAAAGCACGGTGTGGGTGGGGGAATGAGCAGGCATGAGGGATGGAACGTGCCTGCGGGCGGGCCTTCCCGCAAGGCCTGAGAGTCCGTGACCGGGCCGGCGGACGGGTCCCCCGGAAGGCATTTCCGCCGGCAGTCCCTCAAGCTGAATGAACCTCCGCGCCTTTCTGTTCAGGCTCCCGTCATCCGCATCCCCGCAGGCGGGAGGGAGGAATCGGGCGTTGCGCGGAACGGCCTGCCTGCGTAGCCTCCGGGCCTTTCCGTCTCCTGTATTTTTGTTATGCTGCCGCCCACCGATGACACTCTCCGCGCCGAATCCTGCCTTCATGTGCCGGGCTGGGAAGGGGCGTCGGTGCGGCTGGACCTGATCGTGAAGGGCGGCTCCGACCGTTATTATTACCGGGCCACGGCGGCGGGACTGGACGGGGAGGGGCCGGAGACGGCGATCATCATGGTTTACACGGACCGGCGGCCGGACAATCTCAGCTTTTTCGCGGCCACGGAGGTGCTGGCGCTCAGCGGCGCGCGGACCATGCGGGTGTATCATCACGATGAGGCGCGCCGCATTGGCTGGCTGGAGGATCTGGGGAAGGAGGATTTGTGGGAATGCCGCGAGGCGGGCGACGCGATGCCGCTTTACCGTGACACGCTGACCCAGGTGGCGCATCTGCACCGCATGAGGGCGGCGGACCTGCCGGAGTCCCTGCGGGAGACGCTGCAGCCGGCTTTCGACGTTCGGCTCTACCGCTGGGAGCAGGATTATTTTTTCAATCAGTTCGCGGCCCGCTTCTCGGTGCTGCCGGAGGAGGCGCTGACGGCGCTGCGGGAATCCTCGCCCTTCGCGGAAATGGCCGAAACCCTGGCGTCGCTGCCGCGCACGCTGGTGCACCGGGATTTCCAGTCACAGAATGTGATCCGGAGCGGGGATCAGGCGTTTCTGATTGACTATCAGGGCGTCCGCGAGGGCCGGCCGGAGTATGATCTGGCGTCGCTGCTGTATGATCCGTATGTTTCCCTGACCGCGGCGGAGCGGCGGGACCTGCTGGCGCATTATCAGAGCGTCCGGGCGGACCTGGACGGCGGGACCGTGGACGCCGAGGTGCTGCGCATGGCCGCCTGTCAGCGGCTGATGCAGGCTCTGGGCGCCTATGCCAAACTGGGCGCGGGGGACGGCAAGCTGTCCTTCCTGCGCCACATCCCGCCGGCGGTGGAGAATCTGCGGGGAGTGCTGGCGGAGACGGGGCTGCTTCCGGGGCTGGCGGAGGCGCTGGAGCTGCGCCAGGGTGCGGCTGATTCCTCAGATTCCCCATGAACGTCCGCTCCACCTTTCTCCTGCTCCTCGGGGCGGGGATTCTGGCCACGCTGCTTCACCGCGAGCAGCAGCGCGGGACGTTCGAGGCCTTCGACCGCCGTCACCGGGAGTTTCTGAAAGCGAATCCCGGAGCCAGCGAATGGCGTTCCCTGGCGGACGGTCCGCAGGTGGTGCTGGCGCGGCTGGATGATCCCGATCTGCCGGCGGCGCAGCGGACGTTCGACGCCTGGCCGCCGCTGCCGGGGGAATGGCAGGTGCTTTTTCAGAATGTGAGGGACTACGCGCCTCTGGCGGTGGCGGTGGCGCTGCCGCTGCGGGTGGAGGCCCCGACGGCGGGATTCGCGGCGGTGGCGGCGGCGCTGCCGGGTCTGACGGTGGGGCTGTTGGCGGAGGCGTCGCGGGCTTCCGGCGCGCCGCCGGTGGTGCTGCCTGCGGGCATGGCGGTGCTGCGGGCCCAGGGGCCGGTGGGAAGTATTCCCGTTTTTGACACCCTCACCTCCTCCGGACTGGAGGCGCGCCAGGCGGTGGCGGAGGTGGATCTGGGGCAGAAAGTGACGGTGGAGGGCGACTGGTGCCGGGTGCCGCTCCTGGGCCGCACGGGCAATCAGGTGGTGCCCACGCTGGCGCTGCAGGCGCTGCTGACCTGGAGCGGCACTCCGGCGGAAAGTCTCACGGTGCAGGCGGGAACGGCCATCAGAGGGCCGAAGGGCTTTGTGATTCCCATTGATGACGACGGCTGCTTCCGGTTTTACCTGCCCCTGGCCCCGCCTGCGGAATCGGTTTCGGCGGACGATTTTCTCTTTCCCAAAACCCAGGCGGACACGCTTTACACCGCCGGGACGCCGGAGCGCGCGGCTCTCGATAAAGTGCGCAACAGCCTGCTGTGGGTGGGCAGTGATGACAAAGCCTCACGCCTGCTCAAACTTCCGGACGGGAACACGGCCTCGCCCGCCGATCTCATCACGCGGGCGCTGACCGCGATTCAGACCGGGCGTTTCATGCGTCCGCTGGAGCCCGGGTGGCAGATTCTGACTCTGGCGGCGGCGGGACTTTTCGGCTGCTGGATGGCGCGCTGGAAACGGCGGAATCTGTGGAAAGGCCTGTTTTTCGGCGGTTTGGCGTTTGTGATGTCCAGCCTGCTGGCTTTCCAGACCAATCACACGTGGATTCCGCTGGCGCCCGCGCTGATCGAGCTGGCGGCGGCCTTTTTTGTGGGTCTCCTCATTCCCCGCTCCGCCCATCCGGCAAAAAACGTGAATTCTCCCCTCCCTCCGACCGTTCCTCTTCCCTTTCCTCCAACGACATGAGCCTGCACACCGATATCGCCGACCAGATGAAGGACGCCATGCGCGCCAAGGACGCCGTGACCCTGAACACCCTGCGCGCCCTGAAGTCCGCCCTGAAATACGCCGCCATTGAGAAACTGGGGGCCGAGGGCGAACTCGACGGTCCCGACGCTGTCGCCGTGATCCGCAAGCAGATCAAACAGCGCCGGGATTCCCTGGAAAGCTTCCAGGCCAATGGCCGGCCGGAACTGGCGGAAAAGGAGCAGGCCGAACTGACGGTGCTGGAGCGCTTTCTTCCCGCCGCGCTGTCGGAGGCGGAAATTGACGCTCTCGTCACCGCCGCCATCGCCGAAACCGGGGCCACCGGCAAAGCCGACATGGGCAAAGTGATGAAAGCGCTCCAGGAAAAAACCGCCGGCCGTGCCGATGGCCGCGCTCTTTCCCAGGCGGTGGGCAGGCAACTGAAATAAAATAATCACTGCCGCTCCGGAGCCCGGGGATCGTTTTGTGCTTGTTGGAATGACATGCGACTGACGAATTTCCCTCCGATCAAAGCCATGACCACCGCCATTATCGTCGCCGCCGGAACCGCCACCCGCATGGGTTTTGACAAGCTGCTGGCGCGCTTGGGGGATGCGCCCGTGATCCTTCACACACTGCGGGCGTTTCAGGCCTGCCCGGATATTGACGCTATCCTGGTCGTGGCCGCGCCGGAACGCGCTGAAGTCATCGAGCGTCTGGCCGATGACGAGGGCCTGACGAAGCTGCGGGGTTTTATTCCCGGAGGCGCGTCGCGGCAGTTGTCCGTCCAGGCCGGTCTGGAGGCGCTGCCGGACGACTGTGAGCTGGTGGCCGTGCATGACGGCGCCCGCCCGCTGATCCACCCGCAGCAGATCTCCCGCTGCGTCATCCGGGCCCGTGAAACCGGTGCCGCCGCCTGTGCCCGGGCACTGGTGGAAACCCTGAAGCGCGCGGATGCCGGGGGCCGGGTGACCGGAGGCGTGGAACGCGAGGGACTCTGGATCATGGAAACCCCGCAGGTCTTTTCCCGCAAACTCCTGACGGAAGCCTATGCCGCCGTCCTGCGCGGCGGCGCGGTGGTCACGGATGAGGTCTCCGCCGTCGAGCGCGCCGGGCATCCGGTGTGGCTGGTGGCAAATCCCGCGCCCAATCTGAAAATCACCTGGCCGGAGGACCTGGCCACGGCCGAGCGACTGCTTTCGTGACTTTTTTCTGAAACCGGCGCCTCCGGTTCCTGCCGCGCTGACGGGGAACGGAAACCGCTATTATGCTCCGGCGGCTGGCCGGACGCATTGAGACATGGGCGGGGCGGGCGGGAGAAATCGGCGGAATCGCGCTGGCAATCGGCTCAAAAATGGTAATTGCGCTTGGAGACCGATTTCCCCAAGGCCTGCTCTCCACGCGCCGGACGTCCTTCACCGGCACGCGGAAATGAGCGGCAATCCGGGACCCGGGCCAATATTTTCATGACCACATATCATCATTTTGAACTTCCCTCCGGCACGCGGGTGCGTGTCGCTGAAATGCCATGGATGGAAAGCGTCAGCGCCGGTGTCTGGGCCGGCGTGGGGGGGCGTCACGATCCCGCAAGGCTCAGCGGGCTGGCGCATTTCGCGGAGCACATGGTTTTCCAGGGCACCGGACGCCGCACCGCCCGCCGCCTGAACACGGAGGTCGAAAGCGTCGGAGGCAGCATGGACGCCTACACCTCCGAGGACCACACGGCGTTTTTTGTGCGCGGTCCGGCGGAGCATTTCGCGCGGTTCTCGGATGTGCTTTTCGATCTTTACCAGCATTCCGTCTTCAATCCCGACACTGTCAAAAAGGAGCGCGAGGTCATCGCCGAGGAGATCGCCATGTACCGCGAGCAGCCCAACCAGCATGTCGAGGATCTGCTGTGCCGCACCGTCTGGCCGAAGCACCCGCTGGGCCTGCCCATCGCGGGCACGGAAAAATCCCTGGAGCGCATCCACGCCGAAGCGCTGAGGGACCACGCGCGCAAATACTTCGGCGCGGGCAATTCCGTGATTTCCGTGGCCGGCCGCATTGAGGCCAAAGAGGTCAGGGAACTGCTGACCAAAATCCTGCCCAAAGGCCTGCCGTCGGATGTCCGTCCGCCTGGCCGCCCCTTCAAACTGAAAGCCGCCCGCCGTCCGTCCGTGGTTTCGGAAACCCGGGAGCTGGACCAGATCCAGGTGGCCCTGGCCTTCCATGCTCCAGGCCGGAAATCCCGCGCGCTGCCCGCCCTGCGGCTGCTGAACGTGATCCTCGGCGAGAACACCAGCTCGCGCCTGTGGTCGGAGCTGCGGGAGAAGCGCGGGCTTTGTTATGACTCCGGGTCGGACCTCACATCGCTGGAGGACACGGGCCTGCTGCACATTTACGCGGGTGTTGATCCTGACAAGCTGGACCGCGTCTTCGATGTCATTTTCAAAACCCTGCACGGACTGGCCGAAAAAGCGGTCAGCCCCGGCGCGCTGAAAGCGGCGGTGGAATTCTCCATCGGCTCCAGCCGCATGGCCATGGAAAGCACCTCGCACCAGATGACCATGATGGCCGAGAGCGAGCTGCTCTACGGCCACAGGATCGACATGGAGGCCATGCACGCCCGCCTGCGCGCCGTGACCCCGGAGCAGGTCCGCAAAGTGGCCGCCGAGGTCTTCCTCCCCGGCCGTCTCACCGTGGCTCTTGTGGGGCCGGAGACGGACCATGCCCTCGTCGGGTCCGCCGCCGCGAAGTGGCTGTAGCCGGGATGGGCGGGAGGGACAACCGCCGGGCGGAACAAACCGCCCGCTTGCCGGGGCGGCGCTTCCGGGCGTCAGTGGCGGGATGAATGAGTTGAGGGAACTGGCCACGGAGACGGCGGGAAAATTGAAGGCGGCGGGTTTCACGGCCTACTTCGCCGGAGGCTGTGTGCGCGATGCCCTGCTGGGCGCGCTGCCGCATGACTATGACATCGCCACGGATGCGCTGCCCGGTCAGGTGCAGCGGATTTTCCCCAAATCCCAGGCCGTCGGCGCGCATTTCGGCGTGGTGGTCGCGCGGCATGGAGGCGCAAATTTTGAGATCGCCACCTTCCGCACCGACGGCCACTACGCGGACGGCCGCCGTCCGGAATCCGTGGAGTTCGGCACGGCGGAAGGGGATGCCCACCGCCGCGATTTCACGGTGAACGGACTTTTCCTGGACCCCGAAACCGGGGAGGTGATCGATTTCGTGGGCGGCCGGGAGGATTTGAAAAACCGGGTGCTCCGCGCGATCGGCGATCCCGTGCAGCGCTTCCGCGAGGACCACCTGCGCCTGCTGCGGGCGGTCCGTTTCGCCACCGTGCTGGGCTGGGAAATCGAGCCCGCGACCTGGGCCGCCGTGAAAGCCGAAGCGCATTCCCTGTCCGGCATCAGCATTGAGCGCATCCGGGAGGAGTTTGTCAGAATCATGCGGCACCCGAACCGGGTGCGCGGCCTGGATTTGCTGGATGCCTCCGGACTTCTTCCGCACATCCTGCCGGAAATGGAGGCGCTGAAGGGCTGCACGCAGCCGCCGGAGTTCCATCCCGAAGGCGATGTCTGGGTTCACACCCGTCTGATGCTCAGCCTGCTGCCGGAGCAGGTCAGCGTGCCGCTGGTGCTCAGCGTGCTGCTTCACGACATCGCCAAGCCCGCGACCCGCACCGTCGATGATGGGGAAAATGGCCGCATCCGTTTCAATGGTCACGACAAGCTCGGCGCGGAGATGACGGAGGTCATTCTGCGGCGCCTGAAATTCTCCAACGAGATCATCGGCGATACCGTCGAGGCGGTGGCCAACCACATGAAATTCCAGCATGTGCAGGGCATGCGCGTCGCCAAGCTGAAACGTTTTCTGGCCAGTCCGACCATCAGTGATCAACTGGCGCTGCATCGCGTGGACTGCCTGGGCTGCCACGGGATGCTGGACAACTGGCACTTTCTGAACGCCAGGCTGGAGGAATTCTCCAGCGAACCGGTCATTCCCCCGCGCCTGCTCAACGGCCATGATCTCCAGGCTCTCGGCCACCCGCCCGGATCAAATCTGGGCGTTATTCTGACCGCCGTGCAGGATCTCCAGCTGGAGGGCGCGCTCAAAACCAAAGAGGAGGCTCTTGACTGGGTCGGCAGGGAGTTTCCGGTTTCCATCGCCCATACGCCGGAAGCGGCGGCTCACTAAAATCCGGCTTTCACGCCTGGAGCTGAAGCCACTGCCCGGCGGATCAGGAGAAGCGGTTTTGCACCCTGAAAGTCCGGCTCCCCGGGAAAAATGATACCGCCTGAAAGGCTCATGGGAATCGGTTTTAAAAATAATCGAATAAATATTCTGAATAAATTCACACAAAGTTGCTTGCGTGCCGGGCCATCATTTTCGAAACTGACGGCTCATGAATGCTGTCGCGGAGGTTGCCGCTGTTCCCACTGTTGAAACTCAAGGACTTGCCGCGCGGCTGCGGGGGATCCGCCATGTGGCTCTGGACATGGACGGGACGATTTATAAAGGCGGGCAGCTTTTTGAGTTCACGAACCGTTTTCTGGCGCAGCTCACGGAATGGGGAATCGGCTACACTTTTCTGACCAACAATTCCTCCAAGAGTGCGGCCGAATATGCCGCCCATCTGAAGAAGCTGGGCGTGGAGCACGGAGAGGACCGCGTTTTCATCTCGACCCATGCCACCATTGAATACCTGCGCCGGGAGCAGCCGTCCGTCAGGAAGCTGTATGTCCTGGGCTCCTCCGGCATGAAGACGGAGCTGGCGGCGGCGGGGTTTCTGATCACCGGTGAAAGCGCCGGGGACGAGCCGGATGCGGTGATCGCGGGGTTTGATCTGGCGATGACATACCGCAGCCTGTGCCGGGCGGCCTGGTGGATTAAAAAGGGCAAGCTGTTTGTGGCCTCGCATCCGGACACCGTCTGTCCAACCGATGAGCCGACGGTCCTCGTGGATTGCGGCTCCATCTGCGCGGCCCTCACCACCGCCACCGGCCGCGCGCCGGATGCTGTCGCGGGCAAGCCGGACCCGCGCATGCTTCTGGGCCTGGCGCAGCGCCTGGGATTGAAGCCCGGGGAGATGGCCATGGCCGGCGACCGGATTTACACGGACGTCGAAATGGCGCGTCGCGCCGGCGCTCTGGGAGTACTGGTGCTCACCGGTGAAGCGACCGCGGGCGATGCCGCGCAGGCGGACCCGCCGCCGGATCTGGTGGTGCGGGACCTGGCGGAATTCGCGGAACTCCTGCGGTCAGCGCGTGAAATGAAATTTTCCTGACATGATTTCCGGCCGACAGGAAACGCTGAAAAAGCTGACGGAATCACCGCTGGATGTGCTGGTGATCGGCGGCGGCATCGTGGGCTCCGGCGTGGCCCGCGACGCGGCGATGCGCGGATTGAAAACCGGGCTGGTGGAGCGCGCGGATTTCGCCTCCGGCACCAGCAGCCGGTCCAGCCGTCTGCTGCACGGCGGTCTGCGCTATCTGGCCCAGGGCCGCGTGGGTTTGGTCCATGAGGCCAGTGTGGAGAAAAAGGTGATTCATCACATCGCGCCGCATCTGGCCGATCCGCTGCCGTTTCTTTTCCCGACTTACCGCACCAACAAAAACTGGCGGCTGTGGCAGCTGAGGATCGGCGTCAAAATCTACGATCTGCTCTGCGGCGGCCGGAATCTCGGCCAGTCCGCGTGGCTGAAAACCACCGCCGTTCAGGAGCGTCTGCCGGAATTAAAAGCCGACGGTCTCACCGGTGCGGTACGTTATTTTGACGGCCTGACCAACGATGCCCGTCTGGTGCTGGACACGCTGCGCTCCGCCGCCAAAGCCGGAGCCCCGGTGCTGAATTACGCGACTTTCCGGAATGCCCGGCGGGACAGTCTCTGGGATTGTGAAATCGAGGATGGCGTCACCGGTTCCATCCACAAAATCCAAACCCGCGCCGTGGTCAACGCCACCGGCCCCTGGGCCGACGGCCTGCCGCACAGCGCAGTGAAACTGCGGCTCACCAAAGGCATCCACCTCGTCGTGGACCGCCGCCGCGTGCCGGTGCCGGACAGCGTGGTGATGACGGAGGGCAAACGCATTCTCTTCGCCATCCCCTGGGGTGAGCGCACGGTGCTGGGCACCACGGACACGGATTACCGCGGCTCACTGGACGACATCCGCGCGGATGCCGGCGACATCAGTTATGTGCTGCGCATCGCCAATGAGTTTTTCCCCGGCTCCAAACTGCGGGACAGCGATGTCATCAGCACCTGGGCAGGCGTCAGGCCGCTGCTGGCCTCCGCTTCCGGCAAGCCCTCGGACATTTCCCGATCCCACAAAATCTCCAGTCCTGAGCCTGACTGGTGGGACGTCGCGGGCGGCAAGCTGACCACTTACCGGCTCATGGCGGAGCAGACGGTGGACCGTCTGGCGAAGGCCCTTCATCTTCCCGCCGTTCCCTGCCGCACCGCCTCCGAGCCGCTCCTGACCACTGAGGAAACCGAGGGACTCAGCGGCATTCTCCCTCCGCCCTTCGACCGCCGGACCGTGGAGCACGCCTGCACTGCGGAGTGGGCGCTGCATCTGGACGACCTCATGCTCCGCCGCACCAGCTGGCATTATTATCACCACGCCGGCGAACGCCTGGCCGAAACCGCCGCCGGATGGATGGCGGAAATTCTGGGCTGGTCCCCCGAAACCCGCGCCGCCGAACTGCGGCGCTATCAGAACCTAACCGCGAAAGCACAGTCATGAGCGCCACCCGAACCCCCCGCTACACCGACGAACAACTTCGCCTCGCCGCCCGGCTTTATTACGTTGATGGCCTCGGCCAGGCGGAGGTCGCGCAGTTCACGCGGATCTCGCAGGCCAAGGTTTCCCGCCTGCTGGCTTTGGCCAGAGAGCGGGGAATTGTCAAAATCTCCGTCGCCGAATACGAATCCCGCAGCCCCATGCTGGAGGACAAACTCCGTGCCCTGCTGGGCCTTGAAACCGCCGCTGTGATCCGCACTTTGCCCGGAGCCACCTCCAGCGACGCCCGCCGCGCGGTGGGGCATTTCGGTGCGGCCATCGCGGCGTCTTTGATCTCGCCGGGCAGCGTGGTGGCTATCTCCGGCGGGCGCACCATGCGGGAGCTGGTGCAGAATCTGCCCGCCGACAAAAAGGCCGGCCTGACCGTGGTGCAGACCATGGGCAGCATCGATTCCTCGGTCGCTCCCGTCGATGCCCTGGAGCTGGGCCGCGTGATGGCGCGCCGCTGCGAGGGACTTTTCCTGTCGCTCAACAGTCCCGCTTTTGTGCCGGATAAACGCACCCGCGATTCCTTCCTCGCTCTCACTCAAATCCGCGCCGTCTGGCAGCATCTCAGCCAGGCCCGCGTGGCCCTGGTGGGCATCGGGACTTTGGAAAATTCCATCTTTGTCGAGCGGGGCATCCTCAGCGCGGACGACCTCGCCAAACTGCGCGATGGCGGCGCGGTGGGCGAAATCTGCGGCCGCTTCTTCAACGCCGAAGGCCAGGAATGCGACTCGCCGTGGCGCGACCGCGTGGTCAGCATCGAGCTGGATCAGCTGCGCACCATTCCCCAGGTTGTCGGCATCGTCGCCGGCAGCGACCGCTCCGCCGCCATCGCCGCCGCCGTGCGCGGAGGGCTGCTGAAATCCCTGATCATCGACGAGGGCGGAGCCAATGCGCTCCCGTTTCCGTCCATGGCCGGCAGTCATTCCAATCCCCACTCCAAGCCGAACGGAAACTCCAGCTCCTCCACCCCCGCCAAACTCAAATGAAACGCCCTCATTTTCTAACATTCCTCCTCGCCGCCGCGGCAATCGGATTTCCAGCCGGATTGGGAGCGCAAACTCCCTCCGTGAAAAGCTCGTGGAATGTCCGCGACCACATTCCGCTCAAGGATTTCATCATCCAGAGCCACCGCGGGGCAGGGGAGCTGGCGGAGGAGAACACTCTGGAGGCCTTTGAGCTGGGCTGGTCGCTGGGCACGATTCCGGAATCGGATGTCCGCACCACCAGGGACGGTGTCATCGTGGCCTTCCATGATAACGATTTCTCCCGCGTGGTGAAGGGCATCCCGGACGGCATGAAAAAGAAGGGCGTGGCCGATGTGAGCTATGATGACCTGATGCACCTTGATGTCGGCTCCTGGAAAGGCGACGCCTTCAAAGGCCGCCGCGTCTGCCGCATGAAGGACATTTACGAGCGCATGGCCGGGAAGCCGGAGCGGCGGCTCTATCTGGATTTCAAAAACGTCGATCTCAAGCAGCTTTCGGCCGAAATCAAAGCCGCCGGGGTGGAGAGGCAGGTCATTCTGGCTTCCTCCAAACACGCCATTCTGCGCGATTGGAAAGCCCTGGTGCCGGAGTCGGGAACCTTGTTATGGATCAGCGGCACCGAAGCCGAAAAACGCAAGGTCGTGGAGGCCGCGCGCGCCACCGGTTTCGCCGGCATCACCCAGATCCAGATCCACGTGCGCCTGCCCGGCGACGCCAGGGATGTCCAGCCCGGCGAGCCCTTCTCACCGAGCCGCGCTTTCCTCGCTGAATTGAGCCCGGAGCTGGCGAAGCGCGGCATTCTCTTCCAGACCCTGCCCTACGGCGTGACCGATCCTGACATTTATCATCAGCTCCTCGACGCCGGCCTCGCGTCCTTCGCCACCGACCATCCCAAGGTGACGCTTGATGCCGTGCGCAGCTACTACGAAGCGCAAACCGCCAAACCGAAACCATGATCGGGACTGCCCGAGGCCTTGGATGGCCAACGGCCTTGGACTGCGGTGACTCGTCACCGCTTTTCCCCAGCGGGACTTGTCCCGCGCCGGATCGGGCTGAAGGCGGTTCGGAAGTTTTCCGGCGAGTCGCGCTGACGGCGACAAGTCGCCTTTCCCGAAAGCGGTGACGAGTCACCGCAGTCCAAAGCCAGATACCGTCACACCATGGCTTCCGCTCCCTTTCCTGATTTTTCATATCCGTTCTCCCCCTTGCCACCCGCATGATTCCTGAACCTCAAGTCCTCTCCTCCGCCGAGGCCCTCGCCGCCGCGCGGGAAACACGGGCGCTCGAAATCGGCCACGGCATTCTCCGCCGCGTGCCGGAGATATTCCGCCAGCAGTTCGGTGACCGCCCCGCCATCATCGTCAGCGATCCCAACACTTTCGCCGCCGCCGGTCATGTGGTGCAGGAAGCTTTCGCCGCCGCCGGTCATGTGATCCTCGAACCGTTCCTTTTTCCCGATCCCGCGCTGTATGCGGAATACCGCTTTGTGGACGAGCTGCGCGCGGCTTTGGAAAAACATGACGCCGTCCCCGTTTCGGTAGGCGCCGGCAGCATCAACGACCTGACAAAACTCGCCTCCCATCAGACCGGCCGGCGTTACCTCTGCGTGGGCACCGCCGCCTCCATGGACGGCTACACCGCCTACGGTTCCTCCATCACCCATCAGGGCTCCAAACAAACTTTCGACTGTCCCGCGCCCGTGGCGGTGGTCGCGGATCTTGATGTGATCGCCGCCGCTCCCGCGGCCATGAATGCCTGGGGCTACGCGGATCTGCTGGCCAAAGTCACGGCCGGGGCGGACTGGATTGTTGCCGATTTTCTCGAAGTGGAGCCCATCGATCCGCTGACCTGGAACATCGTGCAGGGCGGTCTGCGCAAAGCCGTCGGCGATCCTGACGGAATTCGCGGCGCGGATCCCGAAGCCATCGCCCTGCTGGTGGAGGGCCTCATGCTGGGCGGATTCGCCATGCAGGCCAGCCGTTCCAGCCGTCCCGCTTCCGGGGCGGAGCATCAGTTCAGTCACTTGTGGGACATGCAGCATCACACTCACGAAGGCTGGGCGCCCTCCCACGGGTTGAAGGTCGGCATCGGCACCGTGGCGGTCACCGCGCTTTATGAGCAATTGCTGAATCTGCCGCTGGAATCATTGGATGTGGAAGCCTGCTGCGCCGCCTGGCCGGATCTGGAAACGCTGCTAGTCAGAGCCCGTGCCGCCTTTGATCAGGACGATCTCATCGCCGTCGCCGAGCGTGAGCTGACCGCCAAACACAGCAGCCGCGGGGGACTGCGCGTCCAGCTGGAAACCCTGCGCCGGGTCTGGCCGAAACTGCGCGGCGCTTTGCGGAAACAACTGATTCCCCTCACGGAACTGAAAGCCATGCTGACCGCCGCCGGAGCCGCTGTGGAGCCGGAGCAGATCAGCATTTCCCGTCCGCGTCTGCGGGAAAGTTACCTCAGAGCCTTCTACCTGCGCCGACGTTTCACGGTCCTGGATCTCGCGGTCCGCGCCGGCCTGCTGGAGTCGTGTCTGGACCAAATCTTCGGGCCCGACGGCATCTGGCCCTGTGCCGCCGCGCCATCGCTCTGATCTTTTTCCCAACCGCCCGGCTCCCATGCAATCCCCTCCTCCGAATAATCCCTGCACGCCTCCCTCCTCCACCGTCGGCAGCGGGACCGGTCATAAAGGCGGCTGGCTGGGTTTTCTGGCACCCGCGCCCGCTATTCCTGTTCCCGAGGGTATGACCCAGGGCGAAATTGATGCTCAGTTCCGCCACTGGCGCTGGCGGGTGCTGGTCGCCACCATGGTGGGCTACGCGCTGTTCTATTTTGTCAGGAAAAATCTCAGCTTCGCCATGCCGGTGATGGAGAAGGAGCTGGGCATCACCAAAACCAGCCTCGGTCTTTTCCTGACGCTGCACGGCGTGCTTTACGGCGTCTCGCGCTTCGCCAACGGATTCCTCGCCGACCGCGCCAATGCCCGCACCCTCATGAGCGTGGGCCTGCTGGCCTCCGCCGCCATGAATATCGGATTTGCCGCCACCCCTTTCATGATGGACGGGGCGGCCACGGGAATCACCGCCCAGCTCATCATGGTCATGGGCACCTTCTGGATGATCAACGGCTGGGTCCAGGGCATGGGCTTCCCGCCCTGCTCGCGGCTGATGACGCACTGGTTTCCACCCAAGGAGCTGGCGACCAAAATGTCCATCTGGAACACCTCGCACAGTATCGGCGGATTCCTCGTGGCCATTCTCTGCGGCTACCTGGCCACCATTGACTGGCGGCTTTGCTTTTACGTGCCGGCTCTGCTGGCGGTCGGTGGAGCCGTGTATCTCTGGCATTTTCTGCCGGATACTCCGCCTTCCGTGGGCTTGCCCGAAGTTCCAGGCACCGAGCGCTCGGCTCATGCCGAGGGGGCCAGTCAGACGCATTCCGCCTTTCTGCGGCAGATGGTTTTCCGCAACAAATACATCTGGTTTCTGGCGCTCGCTAACTTTTTTGTCTACGTCGTGCGCTTCGGCGTTCTCGACTGGGGGCCGACGCTGCTGAAGGAGGCCAAGGGCGTGAAGCTGGAGCACGGCAGCTGGATGGTCGCGGGTTTTGAAATCTCAGGCGTTGTGGGCATGCTGGTGGCGGGCTGGCTGACGGACCGGGTTTTCGGCGGGCGCGGCGCCCGGGCCTGCCTGGTTTACATGGCCATGGCCGGCGTGGCGGTGTTCTGTTTCTGGAAAACACCGGGCGACCAATGGCAGCTGGGCGCCGGACTGCTCTGCGCCGCCGGCTTCTTCATCTACGGCCCGCAGGCACTGATCGGCATCGCGGTGGCGAATCTGGCCACCAAACGCGCCGCCGCCACCGCCGCCGGCTTCACCGGAATTTTCGGTTATGCCAGCACCCTCGTCTCCGGCGTTGGACTCGGCTGGCTGGTGCAGCATCACGGCTGGGATGCGGCGTTTGAGGCTCTGGTCATCATCAGCGGCATCGGCACGCTGCTCTTCGCCCTCTCCTGGAAAGCCAAGGCCCACGGCTACGCGGAGCATTGACGGTGCCCGGGATAGGCAGCCGGGCGTTGCCAAAATCCGGAAACCGGCGGCGGAGGCCTTTGGACTGCGGTGACTTGTCACCGCTTTGGAAAAGGCGACTTGTCGCCGCCATTGGGCCGGGGCAGGGCGTGAAGGAGGAAATCCTGGGGCCACCGGCGCGGGACAAGTCCCGCTTGGGGAAAGCGGTGACAAGTCACCGCAGTCCAGGGCTTCCGCGCTTTTCGGGAAATGGGAGCGGATTCGGCAGGGTGAATTTTCACTCAAGATTCAGCTTTCCCTGGAGTGAGGGAACCGTGCATCATTTCAGCCCTATGATGAAGAGCCGTCTGCTTCCCGTCCTCTGGTCTTTTTTCCCCCTGTCCCTGCCGGCGGCCTCCGCTCAGAGCCCCGCTCCGGTGCCATCACCGCCGGTGCCGCCGGGATTGTTCACTTTGTCCGATCCGTCTCTGGAGGTCACGGTCTGGGCGCAGTCGCCGATGCTGCACAACCCGACGAACATCGACATCGACAAGGACGGCTGTATCTGGGTGGCGGAGGGCGTGAATTACCGTATGCACTTCAACCGCCAGCCGGAGGGCGACCGCATCATGGTGCTTCAGGACACCGATGGCGACGGGAAGGCGGACAAGTCTTGGCCCTTCGTCCAGGAGAAATTCCTCCGCGCGCCGCTGGGTGTGGCTGTCATCGGGAACAAGGTCGTGGTCTCCATGGCCCCGGACCTCGTGGTTTACACGGACAAGGACGGCGACAAAAAATTCGATCCCGCGAAGGGCGACACCCGCGAGGTTCTGCTGACGGGTTTCAATGGCCGGAATCACGACCACTCGCTGCACAGCGTGACGGTCGGGCCGGACGGGAAATGGTATTTCAGCGCGGGCAACTGCGGGGCGAAATTCACGGATAAATCCGGCAAAACCTTCCGCATCGGATCGAAGCAGAATGTCTCCTGGTGGCCGAAGGATCCGGAACGGCCGGACGGCGATCCCAACGAATACGCCGGTCAGAAAAGCGACGATGGGAACGTCTATGTCGGCGGCTTCATCGCCCGCATGAATCCCGACGGCACCAACGTGGAAATCCTCGCCCACAACCTGCGGAACTCCTACGAGAACTGCGTCACCAGCTTCGGCGACATCTTCGCCAGCGACAACGACGACCAGCCCGCCTGCCGCGTGTTCGGTGTGCTGGAGGGCGGGAATTACGGCTTCGCCTCCGCCGACGGCTCCCGCACCTGGCAGGCCGACCGGCGGCCGGGGCAGGATGTGAAAACCGCGACCTGGCGGCAGGAGGATCCCGGCGTGGCCCCGGCCGGCGACATCTACGGCGGCGGCGCGCCCACCGGTTGTGTCTTTTACGAAAACGGCGCGCTCGGCGAAAAACACGAGGGCACCCTCCTGGTCTGCGAGTCCGCGCTGAACACCATCTTCGGCTACAAACCGCAGCCGGACGGCGCGGGCTGGAAGCTGGAGCGCTTCAATTTCCTGACCACCAACCAGGACGGCAAAATCATCGGCACCGACTCCACCGGCGGCAACCAGACCGCCAAAGCCGACGACACCAAAACCCTCTTCCGTCCCTCCGACATCGCCGTCGGCCCGGACGGCGCGATTTACCTCTCCGACTGGTTCGACCCCCGCACCGGCGGCCACGCGGACATGGACGACAGCCTGTCAGGAACCATCTACCGCGTCGCGCCCAAAGGCTTCAAACCGGTGGTGCCGACGTTCGATCTGGCGACGGTTGAAGGTGCCATCGAAGCGCTGAAAAGCCCGGCGGTGCATGTGCGAGCCCTAGGTGGGGCAATGCCGCACAAATCTGCGCGGACTTTCGCTGAAGCTTTTCGGGTATTAGAAAAACTTGAGATAACAGGCGACCCTTTTACGGAAAGGGTAAAATCTTTTCTTAAGCATTCAGCTCAAGCACATTTGAAAAGAGCACATGATTTTAGCATCGCCGATCTGTCTTCAAGTGCGGGGGCTTGGCTGTCCGCATCCTTCACATCATTGGAATACTCCGACTTGGAGCTATGGGGTCTAGCCTGCGCGGGCAAAGAATCTGCAGTTTACGATGCCATTCTGCCTAAACTTGGCGACCCCGATCCTCTCAAATGGTCCGACAAATTCGCCGCTCTTGCCTGGCGGCTCCATCCGCCCCAAAGCGTCCCCGCCTTCAAAACCCGCGCGCTTTCCGCCGCCCTGCCGCTGAAGGCGCGGAAGGACGCGCTGACAGCCATCGGCTTCAATGCGGGCGCGGAGGCGGCGCAGGCCATGCTGGAGATTGCGGAAAAAACCAGCACTCCGGCTTCGGATCCCGTCGCAGCGACTCCGTTAGACGCCGCCGCAGCGGCAGCCGTCGCGGGTTCGCCGGAGACTACCGTGCATGACTTGGCGCTGTGGTGGCTGCTGAACCGGAAGGACAATGTGTGGAAGGATCACGGCCTGGCCACAGCTTTGAAAGCGAAGGGCATTTACGATCCGGACACAGTCACGCTCTCCGGCGTCAGCCTGCCCGACCCGCCGCCCGCCGCCTTCACGGTGGAGGAGGCGATGAAACTGACCGGCGACGCCAAGCGCGGCGAGGGCACCAGCCAGCGCTGCTACATGTGCCACCGCATCGGCGACAACGGCGCGGAATTCGGCCCGGACCTGACCACTTGGGGGCACACTCAGGGCACGGAGGTCATCCTGCGCAGCCTGATCACGCCCAGCGCGGACATTGCCCACGGCTTCGAGGGCATGCGGCTGGAAACCACCGACGGCCTGCTCATCGACGGTCTGGTCCTGACGGACGCCGATCCTGTGATCATCCGCAGCATGGGCGGGCTGACGCAGACGGTTCCGAAGGTGAAAATCAAATCCCGGAAATCCCTCGACCGCAGCCTCATGATGAGCGCCACCCAGCTCGGCCTCACCCCCCAGGACTGCGCGGATCTCGCCGCGTTCCTCCGGAAATAACCCCGCCATCTTCGGGAATACCGCCGCTGACCACCCCGCAACCGGCGCTGACCATCCCGCAACCGCCACTGACCACCCCGCAACCGCCACTCACCACCCCGCAACCGCCACTCACCATCCCGCAACCGCCGCTGTCACGTGCGGCGGAGCAGACAGGCGGGTCAAACTTTGCCCGGACGGCGGCCGGGTGTCCATTTTGCGTTAAAATTTTTCACATCCGTTAAAATTCCCGGACTCCAGCGCTGGCATCCGCGCATGGATTCTGCTACCTGCGCAAAAGTATGAGCCGATCCTTGCAGGACACCATTGGATTTTACCCCTCCGCCCCCGAAGCCGAAGCCGCGCGTCAGCGCATGCATGAGCTGGTCAACGTGAAGCTCGCCTCCCGGGGCTTCGCGGTCCCGCCCGAGAAGGTGGACTCCCCTCTTTTGACCCTCGGGCGCTCGCTGCTGGCGAATTTTGAGGAGAAACTCCGGCTTTTCGGCGAGCCCCTCTGCCCGGCGGACCAGGCCATCAGCAA
The DNA here is from genome assembly GCA_040386695.1 of Verrucomicrobiota bacterium. GTDB lineage: Bacteria > Verrucomicrobiota > Verrucomicrobiia > Verrucomicrobiales > V1-33 > CAIZWU01. The sequence goes on along the minus strand of JAZKFB010000015.1, from coordinate 133,966 downwards.
TTTTCTGACCGCTTACCTCGGAGACGCCGCCAAGGGAGTCTTTCAGGAAGGCGAAATCCTCGTTCCCTCGGGAGCCCTCGCTCTGGAACGCCACGGTCTGGCCCGCGAGCTGTCGCTGCCCTCGGACGCCGACACCGTGAAAAGCGCGATTTTGTCCTCCTTCCGAGTCTTCCAGGGCGTCTGCCACAATCCCGCCAAGGACCGCCGCACCACGGAGGGGGTTTTCCACGTGGTCGAGGACGGTCTGCCGATTCCGGCGGACAAAAAGGGCGTGCCCCGCGTGACTTTCGCCCATCTTTTAAAGGCGGCGCTGAATCCGCCCGCCGACCTGCTGCCGCTGCCGTATTCGGCGACACTTTCCGAATCCGAGCAGGCCCGCACTTTTGTCAGCCTGCTCCTGCGCCCTGTCGTCTGTCCGGAAGTGGCCGGGGTGATCCGGCAGCAGACCATGGAAATCCGCTTTTTCGCGCCCGGCGTGCTGGTCAGCAATCTGGACTTCGTGGAAAGCATCTTCGGCAACGCCGGCGATCCCTTCCTCCCGGAAAACGACGCCCGCCTCGACGCCGGCGGCTGGACCGGCCACACCGGCTGCGTGATCCTCGCGCCGCAGCTCACCACTTTGAAGAAGAAGGACATCGGCCTGCCGCACATCTCCGTGGCCACCCAGCGCCAGGTCCGCGACGGCATGTGCTGGGAGAAGGAGGACGAACTCTACAACGGCGGCAGCGCCTTCAAAATCGCCTGCCGCGACGAGCGCGGGGTCTGCGTCACCCTGATTGCCGACAGCTACTACGGGTATTGCAAGAAAGAGGTCAAAACCCAGATCAGCTACGCCGCCAACCTCCTCGGCCAGTGTGAGGAGGAGCACTCCGGCGGCGCTCTGGCGTTCCCTTCCTTTGACCTCGGCGAGGATTTTTCGCTCAGCCAGTTCGGCCGCGATGTGGACCACACCTGGGCGGAAACCGTGAAGCTGCACAGCGACCGCATGAATCTCCACGCCGACGGCTACGGTGTGGACAAGCTCTGGCCGGACATTATTTATTTGCCGGAAAATGTGGAGATCAGTCTGCGGCATCAGAAGATCTCCTGGAAGAAATTCGACGGCGCGGAGGCCACCCTGAAGCTGCTCGCGGGCAACACCTATCTGCTTCCCTCCGGCTATAAAGTGGCCATGAGCCAGAGCGTCAAAGGCCAGCGCTGGCGGCTCGTCGGCACTCAGGCCGAGGGCACCTTCTGCCACAAGCCCTGCACCGTCTCCGGCGGCGGGAAGAGCGAAATCTCGAAATCCCTCTCCGACGCCATGCTCATCGGCCCGGTGATTGTGCGGAATCTGGTGGAGGACATGGCCGCCGCCATGGCGGTGATGGAGCACAATTTCAGCAGCCGCTTCCGCACCCCCACCGAGCCCCGCCTGCCCAGCCGCCCGGTCCTGCATCCCGGCCGCTCCTTTGGCAGCGTGGTGCGCATGCTGACGCCCAGCGAGCATTTCACGGATGAATACAACACCTGGCTGAAAAGCATTCCGCGCTGGGTCCGCGATCTGGTGCTGGTGATCAAACGCCGCTGGAAACCCGCCTGGGGGCCGGACTGGCAGAAGCGTTTCACCGTGGATATCATCGACGGCCAGCCAGGTATCGAGCTGAAATACCGGAACCAGAAACTGGTCACCCGCTACCTGCGCGTCGGCTTCACGGAGACCGGTTCCTGGCGGACTTTCGGCGTGCGCAAGGATTTTGCGCCCGCCGCCAAACTTCAGCGCGAGGACGACATCACCGCCAGCGTGGTCGTTGCCGCTGAAAGCCTCACCGGCCTGCACCCGCAGCTGGCCGAGCCCTCCTACAAATTCGCGGTGAACTGCGAATACCGCCTCTTCCAGCGGCCCGACGACGCCATCGTGCGCGGCTACGACAAGGGCGCGGAGGCCGACTTCTCGCGCAGCGGCAGCTTCTTCTCCAACTACGAGCCGCTGCCCCGCGCCGAGGCTCACGAGATGACCGAGGACGCCATCCGCTTCGGCCAGTTCACCCCCGCGATGCAGGAGCTGATCCACAAAGTCGCCTCCACGGACAAACCCGACTACTTCGTCTGCACCGCCAACCCGCGCATCGTGGACGGCAAGCCCACCAAGAACCCGCGCTACCTCCAGAACCGGCCGGACCTTGACCATCCCCGCGACGAATACCTCGCCGAAACCGGTGCCCGCCTTTTCCGCCGTCTGGGCGGGAAAAAGCCGGTGCTGAACCCCGTGCACGCCGTGCTCGTCGGCCGCCGCAACAATCCCGCCGAACCCGGCATCCGCCCCCTCGCGGTTTACGGCCCGATTCACTACCAGGAACTGCCGGAGCTGTTCATGGACTTCACCGCCAGCCTCACCGGCAAGTCCCCCTCCACGACTGGAGCGGGCTCCGAAGGGGCTTTGACCAAGGGGCCCTTCAACTGTCTGCTGCCGATCCACGACCTGAATAACGCCCTGATTTCCGCCCTGCTCACCCAGGCCGGAGGTTTCAGCTCCGCCGCCGGTCACGTCGGGAAAAAATACCGCGTGGAGCACGACATCAGCCTCGTGATCCCCGAAGTCTGGAGCCGCATGTATTTAAAAGAGCGCAAGCCGGAGTGGCTCATCGCCAACGGCTGCCTGGAGCAGCTCAAGGATTTCGAATACGAGGGCCGCACCATCCCCGCGAGCCGTCTGGGCTGGCGCATCACCCCGGAGTTTGTCCAAAACTTCTTCGGCCGCGTCTTCAGCGACCCCGCCTCCGTCTTCCCGCCCGACATGCTCCAGCCGGAGCTTCAGAGCCTGGAGGAGTTTGTGGACGGCATCGAGCACATCGTCGAAGCCCAGCAGAAAGCCGCCAAAATGTATTTCGAGGACGGCAGTATCGACCGCGCCATCCCGCCGCTGAAGGCGATGCTGGAAATCATGGCCCACGGCAACTGGGAGGGGAAAACCGCGCTGGATCCCGAATTCCGCGCCCTCTTCACCCGCGAGGCCATGCTCACCAGCGACTGGTACACCGACCGCCTCAACGCCCGGGGCCTCCTGGAGCGCCGCCTCTGGACCCGCCACGCCGACGACCTCCGCTCCTTCCTCGAACGCCGCACCCGCCTCCAGTCCGCCGAGCGCGCCGAAATGGAGGCCCGCCTCGCCGCCGCCGAAGCCGCCCTCGCCGATCTCAGCCAATGGGAAGCCGCCGAACGCTACCGCGGCACCCTCGGCGTGGAGCCGCACTTCATGATCTCATGAAAAGTTAGGAGGCGGGCCGCGGAGGGGTCGAGCAAAGAAAGGCCGGAACCGCGTTGCGGTTCAAAATGTGTTGACGGGATCCCTGGGGTAGCCGCCTGACGGCGGCAACCCCAGGCTGCCGGGCGCAACGCCGTTGGCGTAAAAGAGCATGGCCGCGTCCGCGGGGAAGCGGTCAGGCGCACCGCCGTCACATCAGGCGGGCGCCGGCTTCGGCGAGGGGGCTGCGCTCGCCTTTGCTGAGGCTGATGTGGGCGGCGCAGGCCTCGCCTTTGAGGCGGTTGCGGGTGTAGACCAGGCCGTTGGAGCGGCTGTCCACGTAGGGATTGTCGATCTGCGCGGGATCGCCGATGAGGACCAGTTTGGAGCCGCGGGACATGCGGGTGACGATGGTTTTGGCCTCCAGCGGGGTGAGCTGCTGGGCTTCGTCGAGGATGAAGAAGCGGTTCGGGATGGAGCGGCCGCGGATGTAGCAGAGGGCCTCGATTTCCAGAATGCCCTGCTCAATGAGGGCATCGTAGGGCTTGGGCGCGGCGTCCAGGGCAAGGGCCTGCTGGTTCTTTTTCTCCTGCTTGCGGCGCGGGCCGGCGTTGGCGGGAGTGACAGGACGCATGACCACGTCGAGGGCGTCATAGATCGGCTGGAGCCACGGGCGGAGCTTTTCGTTCAGCGTGCCGGGGAGGAAGCCGAGGGTTTCGCCCATGGCCACGACGGGGCGGCTGATGGTCATGCCGTCGTAGCGGCGGTGGTAAACCTCGCTGAGCCCGGCGGCCACGGCCATCAGGGTTTTGCCGGTGCCGGCCTGACCATAGCAGGTGACCAGGGAAATGTCAGGATCAAGCAGCGCGTCCAGGAAACACTGCTGGCCGAGGTTGAGCGGCTTGACGGCCTGGCCCTTGGGGATCTTGATGGACTCGGGAACCTGGAGGCGGATGAAGCGCGCGCGTCCGGCGTGACGGGCGGGCATGGTCTGTTTTTCGCTGACCTGGAGGAGGACGTATTCGTTCATGGCCAGATCGCCGGCCTCGGACGGGGGGAGGGTGATTTCGCCGCTGCTGGCGAAACGCTGCAGTTCCATGGGATCGACCATGAGGCGTTTAAGATCATAGCTGGAGACATCGCGGACCTCGACTTTGTCATTGAGATAATCATCACAGGCCACGCCGATGGCGCGGGCTTTGAGCTGAAGGTTCAGGTCCTTCGTGACCAGCACCACCGGCGCGGTGTTCTGATCCCGGAGCATCACGGCGCAGGCCAGGATTTTGTGATCCACCTTGTCGGTGGCCGGGAAGAGGTGCAGGAATTCGGTCAGGGCGGGAGTGGCGTCCGCATGGTCCTCCGCGCTGAAAGCCGCCAGCCGCACCGTGCCACCGCCGGCCGTGGGCACGCCGGTGGTGACGCTGCGGCCGCCCTGGTGGAAGATTTCCGAAAGCCGGCGGTGGACGGCGCGGGCGCTGGCCCCGCGGTCGTTCTGATCGTTTTTGAAGCGGTCCAGCTCGCTCAGCACATCCACGGGAATGCAGACATGATTATCGGCGAACCGGTCGATGCAGCCGGGATCGTGAAGCAGGACATTAGTGTCGAGAACAAAGGTTTTCGCATCCTGATCGGGAGAAACCAGGCCATACCGGGACCAGTCCTTCTCCGGCTGTTCCCCGCTGACAGCGGGTTCCGGCTGGACCGGGGATTTTTCCCTGGAGTTCACCCGGAGGGAGCGTCGTTCCGACACCCCGTTGACGGGGGCGGCCAGCATGGAGTCGTCGTCTCGGATCATAGATTGAGTGAAAACCACGCCCGGTGGGCATACCTCCGGGCTGTGTGGAGAAGGAAAGGTCCCGGACGGCCGCCTGCCGCTGTCCGCACGCTGCCGAAGGGGAGCTGTGGTTGAGACCTGTTGTTCAAGACGCTGGAATCAAACGGCCTCTGCCCGGGGGGCACAAGTTTTGTTTTCCGCTGGCCGTTTTTTTTGAAATTTGAGCGTCATCCGGGAGAGTTGCTGTTTCTCCGGCGGGCGGTTTTTTGGAAAAACAGCCGGCGGCCGGCCGGCCGGGCATTTTGCGGTGACAGAAAAGTCAGGAGCGATGGCGGATCAGGCGCGGAAGAGGTGCCGGCCCTCGACCGGCGCGCCGCAGAACTGGCATTGGGACCGTTTGGTGACCGTGAGGCGTCCGCAGGAGCGGCAGTCCACGGCTTCCTGGGCCATGCGCCCGTCCACACTGCCATCCCGGCCGTCGATCTCCAGCATTCTTTCCTTCAGCTCCGTTTCGGTCAGTCCGTGTTTTTCCCGCAGCAGCTCCCACAGGGCCTGGCTGGCCAGCGTGAGGCGCTCCACACGGTCGGTCAGCTGCTCCAGCTGCGAGCCCTGCTCCCGCGACCGGATACCGGAATCCGGATTTTCCACGACTAAAGGCGCGTCCCCGAAGGGCTGGGAAATATCAGTCACGCTGTCCATGGCGAAAGGTTTGATGGGCCGGGTTCAGGGAGAATCCACCGCCCTGTCTGGCCGGGACGGGGCGGAGTGGAGTGGAGTGAGGTTTGATCGATTGAGATTACGATGTGGGTTCCTTTGCTGGATGAGGGCTTTTGAACGGGGTTCTTTGGACTGCGGGGACTTGTCACCGCTTTGGGAAAGGTGACTTGTCACCGTCGCGTGCATCGCCGGTAAATCCGCGAATGACATTCCAGCGCGTCCGGGCGCGGGACAAGTCCCGCTGGGGAAAGCGGTGACAAGTCACCGCAGTCCAAAGGGTTTTGTTTCCGGGTGAACGGGTTCTGTTGGCGGGTGAACGGGTGAAAACGGGGGATCAGGCTCCCGTCAGGGCGTTCATGAGGAGCGCCATCTCGTCGGGCGTCTCGTCGCCGGAGGCGAGGGTGGGCGTGATTTCGCGCTTCACGCACTGGCGGAAGCGGAGGCGCAGGCGGTGCAGGTGGCTGCGGGCGGTGGACTCGACCCAGCCTTCGGTGGCGGCGAGAGCGCTGAGGCCACCGTGCGTGGCCTCGCCGGTGAGGAAGGGTTTGAGCAGGAGAAAACGGGCGGTTTCGCCTGTCCGCGTGAATTCTTTTTCGAGAGCTTCGAGGGCGCGGCGCAGGACGTGGAGCGCCCATTGGCGGTCGAATTCGCGATCGGGGGGAAGCGTGGCGTGATCAGGCAGTTCCAGGCCGGGGGAAGTGCCGGTATTTTCCTGAAGAGAGAGGTGGGGGGATTGTCCGCCGCGTTTCAGGCTGTGCTGTTTTTCGCGTTCACGGGAAAGGTAATGCTTCAGCGAGCCCAGCAGATAACTGCGGAAGCGCCCGCGCTGGCGGTCGGCGGCGGCGAAGGGATCGCGGCTGAGCACCCATTCGAAAAACCCGTGCGCGGTGTCGCGGGCGGCATCCTCATCCCGTCCGCCGCGGCGCAGAAAGGCGGTGACCGGCGCGTAGTAGGCGGCGCAAAGCTCGCTCAGGGCTCCGCCCGCCACAGTGGAATCCCCGCGCGCGGCCAGCACGCGGGTCCACCGCGTGGTGAGGAAGGCGTTGCTGGCGGTGGATTCGGACATGGCGGGGGAGGCGGAAACCGGACTGGAGATTATTTGGATTCCTCATCCAGTTTCCGCTTCTGGTCTGTGAGTATATCGAGTTCGAGTTTGGCTTTTTCCACTTCGAGTTCGGCCAGGTTGCCCACTTTGTGAAGGGCTTCGGCGAGTTCGAGCCGCCTGGTGGCCCAGTCCACCTGAATGGCGGCGGCTTTGACCGGATCGCCGGAGGCGAGGGCGAGATCGAGATCGCGCCGGGCATCCATGAGATCCTGCTGCGGGGCGATGCCCGCTTTGTATTGAGCCTCGATCAGGTCAAAGCGGGACTTCGCCCATTCGAGATTGGCGGCAGCGGTTTTGACGGGATCGCCGGCGGCTTCGGCGAGGTCCAGCTTGTGTTTGGCGTTCAGCACCTCCAGTTGACTGGCTATTCCAGCCTCGTGGCGGGCTTTGGTCTTTTCATAAGAGAGACGGGAAAAGGCAATGTCTGGAGGGCGTGGCTCCGAAGGCCACACTGCGCTGGAGCCCAAGGCTGGAGGTTGAGGCATTAAATCCTTCGTGGTCAGGCGGGGCAGGTTTTTGGAATTGAGAAACGGAGCCAGAACCAGCAGGGCCAGAAGCGGGAACGCGAGCAAGGCTATTCTGAGTCCCATCCAGGAGCGGCGGTCTGATTGCCCGGCTGCGGAGAATGCCGGAGCCGATGGCACGACGGGCAGGGAGGGCAAGGGCCGGGCGGAGGCCTGTTTGCGGGCCCAGAGCGGGACGAGCATGCTGATCAGGAAAGGAATGACCCAAAGAACTCCCGTGAAAGCGACCACGGGAGCCAGGCGCATCATCCCGCGCAGGCCGGAGGGAAGGACATCCCTGTGATGCAAAATGTGGGTGGCGATGACTTTGCCTCCGATACCCAGATGCGCGAAAACCATGCCGCCCGCCGCATGCCAGCCCAGGGCCATGCCCCCCTGGGCGATCCATCCCAGGGCCATACCCCCGGTGGCCAGGGGGCCAATGGCACAGCCTCCGACGGCCAGGCCGAGGGCGATTGAAAGTCCGCCCAGGGAGAGGAGTCCAAAGGAAACGCCGCCAAAAGAAACCACTCCCATGGCGAGGCCTCCAAAAGCGAAGAAACCGCGCGCCCGTCCGCCGAAAGCGGCAAATCCCCGGGCGGTGGCTCCAAAGGCGAAAATACCGTGGGCCTCCTTCTGCTTCCGGCTTCCGGGCTCGTAGCCGTAAACCACGTGGAGCAGGGGAAGACCGAAAAGATGGCGCTTTGATTTGTATTCAAAACCCCGCCGCAACTGGCTCACGGCGGCGTGGATTTCGGCGGCGCTGAATCCTCCGGCGATGGTTTCGACCTGACTCTTCATCTCTCCGGCGCTGCGCTGGCGGAGGTCACGCTCTTTTTCCAATGCCTGGCGCACGATGTCATCCACCCGGTGATCGACCGCCGCGTAAGCTGAGGGCGGCGAGAAGGCGGCGGCGGTGGGCAGTTGACCGGTGAGGAGTTCGTAAAACACCACGCCAAGGGAATAGATGTCAGCGCGGTGATCGACTTCGCGGGGATGGGCGGCCTGTTCCGGAGCCATGTAGCGCGGCGTGCCGAGAGCGGAGCCGAGTTGGGTCAGGCCTTCCCCGTCCCCGCTTTGGCTGCCGGACTGGCCTTTGGAGAATGCGGCGGCTCCGGCGTCCATGTCCGGGGCGGCACCGGCTGCGCGCGAAGCTGAAGCGGCGGTCCCCATGAGTTTGGCGATGCCGAAGTCGGCCAGCTTCACGCGGCCCTTGCTGTCGAGGAGGATGTTTTCCGGTTTGATGTCGCGGTGCAGCACGCCCTCCTCGTGAGCATATTGCAGGGCTTCGCAGATCTTCGGCACCACTGTCAGCGCCTGCTCCGGCGTGAAGCGGTTGGCGCGCATGGCCTGGCGGAGATTCACGCCGTCCACGTGCTCCATGAGCAGGTAGTAAAAATCACCGGCGCGCCCGGAGTCATGGACATTCACGATATTCGGATGGTGCAGCCGCGCCAGCAGTTCGCCCTCGCGCTCAAAGCGGCCGGCAAAAGCGGAATCGCGTTCGGCGAGGGAGGCCGGGATGATTTTCAAGGCCGCCAGACGGTTCAGTTTGGGCTGCCGGATTTTAAACACCGCGCCCATGCCGCCCCGGCCGATGAGGCCCAGGACCTCCCATTGGGGAAACGCGGCGGCGACGGCGGACAATTCCGGTGTTTCCGCATCCGGGAGACCCCCGGCGGTCGGCTGCATGGCCCCGCGCATAAGACAGGCGGGACAAAGACCGTCCGGAGCCTCATCGCTGAGGGCGGCACCGCAGGCGGGACACAAGGGAGAAGTGGATGGAGTCATACGCCGCTTCCTGACGGTCTCCGCCGCAAACGTTGCGGAAAAGCGGAAATATTTTGCGGGCGTTTGCATCCGGAGAGAGTTTTTCCCCGGAGCTGCTCCAAGTTGGAAAACAATAGAACAAGTGTTCAAAAAATGGCATTTTTCTTGCCGGAAGACTTAAAATCCCATTGAATCCGCGGATGCGTCATTCCCTTTTCTCCCTTCGCCCGCTGTTGATTGGCATCCACTGTCTGCTTCTGCCCCTGGTGTTTCCGGCGGTTGAAAGCGTGTCCGCGCAGCAGGACGCGGAGCCAAAGACACCGGCCCTGGCGCGGCCGGCGGGAGTGAGTTTTTCTATTTTACCGCCGCCTCCGGCCGACGACACACCGGCCGGTCTGGCGGATTTGAATGTGGTGCTTTATCTCCAGTCAATCCGCACGCCGGAAATGACGGATATGGCCCACCGGATGGCCTCGTCCTCCGTTTTTGCCATGGATCAGCCGATTTTCGGAGCGTGGTTCACCCGGGAAAATCTGCCCCGCACCACTGCGGTGATGCGCGAGGCGACCATGGTCACCGATGCCATTCTGGCGGAGGCCAAAGCCCACTGGAACCGGCCCCGGCCCTACATGCGCTCCCCGGAAGTCTCCCCGGTGGTGAACGGATCGCGCGAGGGTTCCTATCCCAGCGGTCACACTTTTGGCGCCGCCATTCCCCAATTCATTCTCAGTGAGGCGTTTCCGGAGCATGCGGCGGCACTGGACGCCCGGATCCGGGAGGTCATGTGGGGCCGCGTGGTGGGGGGCGTGCATTTCCCGACGGACACGGAGGCCGGCCGCCTGCTGGCCCGCGCCGCCGTGACGGAAATGGCCAAAACCCCGGCCATGCGCGAATCCATCGAAATTATCCGTAAAGAGGCGGCCCCCTTCATCGCCGCCGAAAAAGCCCGGGCCGCCGCCGATCCGGCAAAAACGGAGGAGGCTCCGGCTTCCCCGGCCACTCCGGCGTCCGCAGCCCCGTCCTCAGCTCCCAAATAAAAGAAAGGCGGAAGGAGACGCTTCGTCCGTCAGACCAGTGGAATGCCGGTTTCCCGTCCGCCAGCCAGCCGCAGCCGGCGGTGGCGCATGAGCAGCCTCTACCGGATGAAGTAGCTCAGATTCTCCAGCTCCACGGCCAGATCCACGTTGTTGACGACGACCTGCTCCGGGACTTCAAGGACGACGGGGGCGAAATTGAGGATCGCCTGGATGCCGCAGGCCGTGAGCTGGTTCACGACCTGCTGCGCGCCGCTGGCGGGCACGGCGAGGATGGCGAGCTTCACGGACTGGGCTTTGATGAACGCCGGCATTTCCTCCATGGAGTGAATGGGAACGGAAAGCGGGGCGTTGCGGGCGCGGAGGGGCTCGTGATCAAAAGCGGCGATGATTTCAAATCCCTCCTTATTAAATCCGCCATAGTGCAGAAGCGCGGAGCCGAGATTGCCGACGCCGATGAGGATGACGGGCTGCAGCCGGGTGGTGCCCAGCACCTGATTGATCCGGCCCGAGAGCATCTCGACATTGTAGCCCAGACCGCGGGTGCCGAAATTCCCGAAATACGCCAGATCCTTGCGCAGCTGCGGGGATTTCACCCCGGCGGCGCGGGAGAGGGCATCGGAGGACACCGTTTCAATTCCGTTTTCCCGGAGCATCTGAAGACAGCGCTGGTAGATGGAAAGCCGGTAAACGGTTTTGCGGGGAATATCGACCTTCTGTGACATGACGGACGGGCGGACGGCAGGGGTGGACGGCGCGCGGGACTGATGCCTCCTGTGAACGGAGACGCAAGTAAAAGGGAAGGCGTCGCCCGCGGACAAATCCGCCGCACAAAACTTGCGCCGCGCAAGGAGTGCGCCACATTGGCGGCCTGTCCGGCCTGCGCCGGGCGGACTCCGTCAAACCCCGACAACATTGCTCACCATATAACTTATGTCAAAATACATCCCCATGATCAGCTCGGGCATCGCCGGCCCGCTTGGCGTCCTCCATCTGCCCCGCCTCTGGCAGAAAGCCTCCCTCGCCGCCACCGGCCAGCTTCACGATGACTATCCCGGCTGCGGCAATGGCTATGATCAGATGGTGCTCGACGGCCTCGGTCTGGACCGCGATGAATTCCTCGCCTTCATCAAGGATTCCAAACCCTCCTATCCGGAAACCGAAGCCTGGGTGCTCAGCAAAAAGGGCGGTGCCCTCGACGCCGAGGCCGTGCGCAAGCTGAATGCCGCCATCGCCGGCTACATCCACGACGACGCCACCCGCAAGAGCATCCTCGGCGACAGCAACATTGAGGACAACAACACCATCAAGGAAGCCGTGAACCTGAACAACCTCGACGACTGGAAGTCCTTCCACCGCGAGGTCCTGGCCTGATTTTTCAATTTCCGGGATTCAATCCGCCCTCCGGTGAACTCCTGGTTTTTCCAAAAACCGTCTCCGGTCTGTCCGGAGGCGGTTTTTTATTTCCGGGGAAATCCCCTTGCGTCCGGAATCCTGCCAAAACGGAATGAGGGGGACGGCTCCGGCGCGGGATTCCGGTTGCCATTGACGGCGCGGGACGGCCATCGCACGCTGCGGAATTGCGCGGAATCCGTCCTCCGCCTTCTCCGCCGCTCTTTTTTCCCATGCCGCTTGCTTATCTTTCGGCCGCCCCCCGTCTGTGGCTGGTCCGTTCCCTGAGTTTTCTGGCGCTCTCCGCCTCCCTGGGCCTTACACTGTGGAAGTGGATGGGACCGGGATCGGAAGTGCCCGGCTGCGGTGGCCCCGAGGGCTGCGGGGCGGTGCTGGAAAGCCGGTGGTCGCAGTGGTTTTCCGTTCCTGTGACCCTCCTGGCGGCCAGCCTCTGGCTGACAGTGCTGATTCTCACTCTGGCGGATGTGCAGCGCGCTCTGGGCCGGACGGCGGATCAGCTGCTCACGGCGGCGGGCACCCTCCTCATGGCCGGGGCTTTGTGGTTTGGCGGGCTGCTGATTTTTGTGGTTAAAATGCGGTGTCCGTGGTGTTTCGCGCTTCACGTCACCGGGCTCGTGGTGGGCGGTCTCATTCTTTTCTCCACCTGGCGGGCTGAACGGACGGGGGGCCGGGGGCTGCTGGCCGTGGCCGGACAGGCGGGATGCGCGGGGCTGGCGCTGCTGGTGCTGGGGCAGGTGTTCGGAAAACCGCCGGACACGCATCTGCTGACCGCAACCCTGCCGGAGCCCACCAACGGATCTTTGGCCCCGGTTTCCCATGCGGCCGCCCCCACCGGTTCTGAAGAACCCGGGTTTTCCCGGGATGAGGATTTCCCGGAGATTTCCTATCTCAATGGCACGCTTAACTACACCCTGTCAGAGCAGCCGCTCATCGGCTCCCCGCATGCCCCGCATATTCTGGCGGAATTCTATGATTACACCTGCCCGACCTGCCGCAGTCTGCATGGAGACCTGAAAAAGCTGCTGAATTCATCCCCTGGTGAATACGCTGTCATTCTGTTACCGGTGCCGCTCAGCCGGAACTGTAATTCCCATCTGCCGGATGGAATGGCGGATCATCCCGACAGCTGTGAGCTGGCCGGATTGGCTCTGGCTTTCTGGCGGGTGGCTCCCGGGCAATTTCCCGCTTTCCACGATTTCCTGATGTCCACCGCCCTGCCTTTGACGGTGGAGACCGCCCGTAACGAAGCCCGGCGGCTCGCTCCATCGGTGAACCTCCGGGAAAAGGAAACGGGTGCGTGGATCGCGGAACGGATTCGGGCCAACAGCACCGTTTGGGGACGGTTGTCCGGAGAGAATCAAAAAATGCCAAAACTCCTTCTGCGTGACGCCCTTATCCTGCATGGGGCGCCTGTCAGCGGAGAGCGCTTTCTGGAAATTATTAAAGCTGCTTTCCCCGTCGCCGCCCCTCTTCCGACGATCCCTGTCACGCTGCCCCGGAAATGAATTTCCAACAGGTTTCCGTCACCCTGTCTGAAGTTTCTTTCACCCTCAGGTAAATTCTTGTTTCCAATTGAATCGATTCCCGGTATTTACAAAGACAATATTTATGAAGACAGCCTCCCTCCTGCTCGCCTTCCCGCTGCTACTGCCGGTCTGCACCACTCACGCCGCTCCACGGGAACTCCGTGCCGATGGCCGATACGAATTCCGCAACAACGGAAGATCAACCAAATACGTCATTGCCCGCGATGAGGTCTACCGCCGCAATGCCGGCAGCCGCGTGCTTCTCAGCGCCCGTGACAATCTCCGCAGCACCCAGACCACGGCCCGGCAGCTGGCTGCAGAAACGGGGGACCGCATTGACATGGTCGCCTATCCTGAAGGACAGACTCCCACGGAGCAGAACCGCCGGGTGGTGGCGCGTTCCGTGACCCTCAAACTGGCCGAGGGCGTGGATCCTCTCGTGGTGGCTCTGGCCGCCAACGCCACCAGCTTCCGTTACTTGGCCTACGCCAAAAACGAGTATGTCCTCCAGTTCCCCGACAATCAGGCCGCCCTTTCCGCCGCCCAGGATTTGAAGGGGATTCCCGGAGTTTCGGAGGTCAGTGTGGAGCTGGCGCGCAGGTACTACCCGCAGGCTCTGCCCACCTTCAATGATCCGCAGCTCACTTTCGCCACAACGAATGTGGGCGGAGGGCAGCAGATTCCTATTTTTTATGATTTTTACAATCAGAAAACCATGGAGCCGGCGGTTTTCCAGGACACCAACAGCTGGGCAATTATCAGCCGGGACAGGGTCAAGCCTTATCAATGGTATCTTTTTAATTCCGGAGTGCAGATGGACCAGAGCAACTATCAGCCGCTTTTTCCTCCTTTTGAGGAACGCACGGTGGATGGTGTGCCGCTGCCTCTTCCTCCACCCAGTATTTACACCCCGGATAATGTCCCCCCTTTCGCGGTGCCGAATGATCTCAGCACCTACAATCCGTTTTTTGACATTCTGGCCGACATCAATGTCACGGGAGCATGGAGCCAGACCGTTGCGGACGGAACGGCCCTCAATGGAGCTGGAGTCAGGGTGGCGGTGATGGATGACGGGATTCAGGTCAGTCATGAGGACCTGACCGGGGCCAGCCTCTTCGATAAGAACAGTTCCTATAATTTCCTGAACAAGGAAGGGACTTTCAGGCCCCAGGATGCCGCACATTATGATCCGACTCCCGTTGGCTTCAATGCCACCGCCAAACCTCCCAATCACGGCACAGCCATGGCCGGGTTGATTTTTGGCCGCGCCAATAACGGAAAGGGAGGAGTGGGAGTGGCTTATGGCGCGACAATGATCGGCTACCGTTTTCTGGGCCCTTTTCTGGAGCCGTCCGTAGTGGCGGACATGCTGGTCTGGGGAGCTAAGGTGCCGGCCACCGAAAATCCGGATAAACCCCGGACCGGTGATGAGTGGCGCTTTGATCAGCCAAAATTTGATGTCGCGGTCAATGCTTATGGCGAGGGATCCACTTCGGGCAATACGCTTGCTGACAGTGACCGGTTTTTCAAAAAAGCTTTGGCCTACGGGGCTACTGCGGGTCGGAACGGAAAAGGGGTGGTTTACGTTTTTCCGGCCGGAAATAATGGGGAAGACCATGGTAATTCCAATTATTCCTATACTTCAAGTTCCAGATACTCCATCCATGTGGGTTCCATCTCCGACATGGGACGCCGGGTGATTTACAGCTCGCCAGGGGCTTCTGTCCACGTGGTGGCGCCCTCCGGCGGAGGTGAAATGGCGCCTGCGATTGTTCGGGATACCAAGGTTTTTCCGGCTTTCCCGCTGGTGGTTCCAAGCACCAACGTTGACCGCAGTCTGGGCTACACGGTTTCACCGGACGATTATGACGGCATCAGGGCCTCCAATACCTACGCCAGAACCAGGAACACGCAACTGATTGTCACTACCGACAGTGGCGCGGGTGGGGCACCCATCAGCGCCTACAATAAAGATTTCAATGGCACCTCCGCCTCCGCCGCCCTGGTGACAGGAGTGGTGGCGCTGATGCTGCAGGCCAATCCGGAACTTGGCTGGCGGGACGTTCAGGAAATCCTGATGCGCAGTGCCCGGGTGGTGGATCCGCTTTATGGGGAATGGGCTTTTAATCCCCTGGGTATGCCCATGAGCCACAAATATGGCGCCGGTCTTGTGGATGCCGCGCATGCGGTGGCGATGGCGAAGGTGTGGAAAAATCTGGGACCGCCAGCGGGACAAAGGAGAGACAATGAATGGTCCGGAGAGGAGAGGCAGCCCACGCGTGGCCGAACAATCAACAGACTCGACACCAACAAAGTCGGGACAGAGGTGTCCTTCAGTTCTCCAGCAGGTTCCATGCGGATCGAGCATGTAGTGGTAAAAGTCCAGATTACTCACACGCGCCCGGGGGATCTGGGCATTATTCTGACTGCGCCTCAAACCGGCCAGGCGGATGCTCCTGTGGAAAGTTATCTGTTCATTCCCCATCGCGAGTACGTCACTGACGATATTGTCGGAAATGTTGATGTTGTTGATGAAAATCCGGACGACACCCAGGTTCCGGATCATTATTATGAGTTCACCACGGTGCGCCACTGGGGGACTGCTGTGGATAATCCGTCTTTAAAGCCGGACACTGGCGCGGGAACCACTGGCACATGGCTCCTCAAAATCTGGGACAACACTAAGTATGGAAAAACCGGCGTCCCGAGCACTCCTCCCGTGCCTGTGGCGGATCCCAATTCCACCAAGTTGGAGGATGGGGTTTATGTGGACCGCGTTATTGTGCCGGAAGGGGACAATACTGTCGACGGAGTTCTAAACTACGCTGCGGTCGCCTTCCATGGCACAGCCAGTCCCAGCGAAAATCTGGCGCCCACGATTGTGCCCGACAGTATCGTTGCCCGTCCGGGAAGACCCATCTATTACCGGGTGAAGGCGCTCACGGACAGCTCCTCCCTGGGGGATTTGAATCAGCCGAGAGCCCCCATGCTTGGGTACCATTTCCGGGTTCTGGGACCGGTTTCGGGAACCGCCACCAAGCTGTTCACCTCGCCAAACAATTTTCAGGGCTTCCTCAACGCCTATCCTGACCCTGCGGAGGGGGAGCCTGAACTTGAGGATTTCCCCTCTTTCCGTTTTGGCCTCAAGGATGGCATTCTGACCAATGTGCTGACTCCCAATGTGACTCCTTCAGTCACCTGGCGGAGCGTCACAGGCATCAATAAAGAACTGACCCTCAACGTTCAGGGCTTTGCTGACGTTGCTGGCCTCGTGCCCGGCATGTATGTTGTGGGCAGAGGAGTCGCTCCCCGGGCACGCATTGCTGAAAATGGTATCAACGCTGAGACAAACACCATCACTCTGACAGCCGCAAACGTTGGAAACGTGGATGATGTTGTCAGATTCACCAATCAGGGGCCGAGTACCGGCCAAAAGGGGGAATATACGGTGAAAGTGGAGGATCCCACCGGCTTGGTGCCCGGCATGTATGTTTCCGGGGCCAATATCGGGGTGGGAGCTCAAATCGCGCACAACGGTGTGAATGTGCAGACCAAAACGGTGACCCTGACAGTGCCTAATATTGAAACCGTGAATGAGGTCATCTTCTTCACCGATCTGGAGGATTTCGCTTTCCCGGGCACAACCGGTTCCGCCACCGGGAAGAAAAACGAACGCACCGTTGTCATGGCTGACCTTGTAGGCGCTTTCGAGGGGGCCTATATCTCGGGAGCAGGCATTGGTGATGCCGCGCAGGTGACGAAAATTGACGTTGAGACAAAAACGCTGACTCTCTCTGTTCCCAACAAGGAAAATGTCAGTGGTGAAGTGCAGTTCAACTTCAGACGGATGTTTAATACTCTGGTGAAAGGAAGATGGAACGTGGAGGTCAGCGGGACCAATATCTTCGGCACCACCCGCAAGCAGATGACCTTTGAGGTCCGGGATGATGTGAAGTACGAGGATTGGGTCAATACTTTCAATCCCCCCATCACGGAGCCCGATGGGGACCCGGACGGCGATGGAGCCAATAATATCATTGAGTTCGTTTCCGGTGGCGAGCCTTTCGTGCGCAATACCTATGAGATGCCCTCCTCGTCCATCGTGGATGGAAAGCTGGTCTTCCGCTATCAGGTGGATAAAAATGCTCTGGGGGCCGTTGTCACGCCTCAGCTTTCCACGGATCTGAGCGATTGGAAGGATACCGCTGCGGTGAAGGCGGAGACAGTGAATAATCTGACCTATTACACCGTCACTCTGGAGTTGGGCGATGCGCGGAAGTTTTTCCGTCTGAAAGCCAAAGCGTAATCCCGCATCCAAAATCCGGATCGTCATTTGGAATCCGGGGAAACCATCAAACTCCAAAGCGGCGGACTTCAAAGAAAGTCCGCCGCTTTTTTGATCATCGGAGCGGATGGGGAACCGGAAAAACTGTTCCGCAGGCCGGGAAATTTATCTTTTGGCCGTGATTGAATTTTCCTGGTCACCTGGTTAACTCACAGGCAGGGTGCGGCCAGAGCCTGGGCTTGGCCATGCCGTGATTTTTCCATGAAGCTTTCCTTCCTCGCTCTCGTTTTGCTCGCACTCACCACGGGCGGGGCTTCCGCGCAATTTGATAGTGAGGTGATTTTTGAAAAATTGGCGGCACTGGGAAATCCTGTTTTCACAGCGGCCGACACTGTGCTGAATCCCGACGGCAGCGGAGCCGTGCTTTCAGGGAACTTCCACATCAAGTCGGACACCGTGGAGGTTTTTGCGGATAAAGTGGAACTTGATTCGGCAAGCTCTCTTCTGAAATTCACGGGAAATGTGGCCATTTACAAAGACGGCCTGATTTATCGGGGGGACCGGGCCACGCTGAATATGGACAACAAGGAACTGGATTCCGCCGGGATGAGAACCAGTGCGGAGCCGCTCTTTTTTAAAGCCAAAAACCTGGACACCCGCACGGGCGAGATCGAAATGATCGAGGCCGAGGACGCCATTTTCACCACCGAGGACAGTCAGGAGCCGGGCTTCCACCTGGAATCGGACAAAGTTTCGATTTATCCCGAGGACCGCGTCGTTTTCCACCACCTGAAGGCTTACGTCGGCGACACGCCGGTTTTTTACCTGCCGTACCTTTCCCAGCCGCTGCAGGATGAGATGGGGTACACCTTCACTCCCGGATACCGGTCCAATCTGGGGGTTTTCTGGCTCAACCAGTACGGAACCACGCTCGGGGACAACAGTCTGATCAAATACAAGTTTGACCTCTACTCCGCACGGGGTCTGGGCGCGGGATTTGACATTGATTCCTTCCGCTGGAAGGACACGGCGGAGGATAAGGAGAACAGTTTTGGCAAATTCAAATTTTACTGGGTGTATGACACCAGTCCCGAGGAGGAAGTCCAGTCCTCCGAGGACCGCAGCGGTATCGACGCCAGCCGCTACCGCGTGAATCTGCAGCACCGGGTGTATCTGCCGGGCCCGGACGAAAGTTCGGTGTATCTCGACGTCGATATCAACAAGATCAGCGACGAATATTTTTATGAGGATTTCTACCCGTGGGAATTCCGGGATGATCCCCAGCCGGACAATATCCTGAGTCTGATCAAGCATGTGGACCGGGGGGAGCTCAGCATCGCCACCCGGTTCCGGGCCAATGATTTTTACCAGACGGACACCCGTCTGCCGGAAATAGCTTTGGACATGGTGCGGCAGCCGATCTTCAACACCGGGCTTTTTTACGCAGGGAACACGAGCTTTGGCATCCTGAAGGAGGAACTGGGGGAGCAGAACGAACTCCGGCTCCGGTCGCAGCTCGATGGCCTTGAGGCCAGAATCAAGGATCCGGTCCTGGCCGCGAATCTGAATCTGGCGGAGACCCGCACGGCCATGGACAGTCTGCGGGCGCAGCTGGTGGAGGCGGGATTCACGCGTTTCCACACGTATCACGAGGTTCTTTTTCCTCAGACATTCAGCGGAGCCTTCACCGTCACTCCCCGGGCCGGAGTGGGTTACACGAATTACTCTGATGTCAGCGGCACTCCGGATCCTGAAAACTCCGGCCGGGTGCTGGCTTCGCTGGGACTGGACGCGAGCACTAAATTCTCGCGGGTTTTTGACAATGTGAGCATGCCCAGTCTTGGCGTGGATGGTATCCGCCATGTCGTTCAGCCGTATGCGGGCTGGTCCTTCGTCAGCGCCGACAGCCTGGGCAGTGAATTCAAAGGCATCGACCGGCTCGCGCTCTCCACCCGGCCCCGGCCGCTGGATGTGACCAACTACACCGCCATCGACAGCCTGCGGGACTGGAACATTGTGCGCATGGGGATTTACAACCGCTTCCAGACCAAACGGAACGGCTCCACCATGAACTGGCTGTCGCTGAACACGTATGTTGACGGCTTCATTGAGGATCCGGAATACGACCGCGATTTTTCAAACCTCTACCAGGATCTGGACTGGAACCCGCTTCCGTGGATGCGCGCGGAACTGGATGCCCAGCTGCCGGTGTTTGGCGGCGACTTCGCCTTCACGGAGGTCAACACCCGTGTGACTTTCATGCCCACGGATTATCTCGATTTCACCATTGGGCACCGCCTGCTGACGGATCACCCGTTTTTCGAGGACAGCGATCTGATGGATTTCCGTGTCTTTGCCCGCGTCAACGACAACTGGGGGGTGAGTATTTACGAGCGTTACGAATTTGACGACCAGACGCTGGAAAACCAGCAGTACAGCGTTCACCGCGATCTGACCAGCTGGGTCGCTTCCTTCGGAGCAACCATCCGGGATAACCGCGGAGCCAAGGATTATGGGGTGATTTTCTCGCTCACGCTCAAGGATTTCCCCTCGGTCCGGATCCCTATCGACTACGACCCGACTCCTGGAGGAAACTGAGTCTCCGGAACAGAACGCGGTCCGGACCTGATGCCGTTCCCGCTCACACGCCACTGTCCGCCAGATCCCAATCTCACGAGGAATGCTCGCTTATTTCATCCGGCGGCTGCTGCTGATTTTTCCGACGCTGTTCGGGGTGAGCCTCGTTCTCTACACGGTCGTGCAGTTTGTCCCCGGCGGGCCGATCGAGCAGATGCGCATGGCGGCGGCGCAGAAGGAGGGCGGGCGCGGGGCTTCATCGGCTTCGGCGAATTCCAGCCTGAGCGAGGAGCAGATCGACGCCTACAAGGAACTGTTCGGCTTCGACAAGCCGGCATACATCGGTTATCTGAACTGGTTCGGAGTGCTGCCCCGGGAGGCGAATATCAAACGGGTCGAATTTATCGGTGACGTGAGGGAACTCCGCACCCGCCTTCCCAAAACCCGGCAACCGATCCGCATCGTCCGAAGTGGCGACAGCTTCAGTTTCAACGCATTGGATGGGACTGCGATTTCCGGCTGGGAAATCGCGTTTGAGAAAAAAACCCGGAAAACGAAGGACGATCAGGGCAGGGAAGGCACGGTTGATAAAGTTTACGCCAAGCTCTTCCAGAAAAAATTCGACGGCATCCTCCAGGGCAGTCTGGGCCAGTCGATTCTTTACAGCGACTCTGTCACCTCCATCATCGCCTCGCGCATTCCCGCCTCAGCCTGGTTCGGATTCTGGTCCTTTGTGCTGACTTACCTGATCAGTATCCCGCTCGGCGTGATCAAAGCGCTGAAACACCGCTCCGCTTTCGACACCGCCAGCAGTGCCGGTATTTTTGTCGGTTACGCCATCCCGGCCTATGCGCTCGGCGCGCTGCTGGTGGTTTTTCTGTCCGCCCGGCTGGGGTGGTTTCCGATGGGCGGACTGACCAGTATTCAGTTCCGGGAATTCACGTTTTGGGAAAAAGCGCAGGACCTGTTCCAGCATTCCGTCCTGCCGCTGGCCTGCTACGTCGTGGGTGACTTCGCGTTCCTCACGATGATGATGAAAAATCAGCTGCTGGAGACGCTCTCGGCCGATTACGTGCGCACCGCCGTCGCCAAGGGAGTCCCTTTCCGCCGGGCGGTTTTCGGTCACGCTTTCCGCAACGCCTTTGTGCCCATCGCCACCAACCTCGGGCAGTTCGTGGCCCTGTTTGTCGGCGGCTCGTTTCTGCTGGAGAAGATTTTCGACATCAACGGCGTCGCCCTGCTCGGTTTCGATGCCCTGCTGCAGCGCGATTACCCGCTGGTCATGGGCGTTTCCCTCTTCGGCGCGCTGCTTCTCATTCTGGGGAACATCATCAGCGATTTCATTGTCGCCCTGGTCGATCCCCGCATCAGCTACCACTGACCGACTGACTGACCCATGGCGCTCAGCCCCATCACCCGCAAAAAGCTCCGCCGCTTCCGCTCCCTGAAGCGCGGCTGGTGGTCGTTTCTCATCCTCGTGGCGCTCACGGCGGTTTCGCTTTTCAGTGAACTCATCGCCAACAGCCGCGCCCTCATCGTCCACTATCAGGGGACCACATATTTCCCGGTTTACGGGGATTTCAAAAACGGCAAAACCTTTGGACTCGATTACGATTACGAGGCCGACTACCGCGCGCTGAAGGAGAAATTCGCCGCCGAAAACAAAGGCAATTGGGTCCTCCTGCCGCCCATTCCCTGGAATCCCACGGAAACCGACGCCCAGGACAGCGTCCAGCATCCCGCCGCCCCGACTGCGGACCGCCGCCATTTTCTGGGCACGGACAAAACCGGACGCGATGTCCTCAGCCGCCTGATTTACGGCTACCGGAACAACATGCTTTTCGCCATGGTTTACACCTTGGGTGTGTATCTGGTCGGCATCGTCCTCGGCTGTTTCATGGGCTATGCCGGCGGGAAACTCGACCTGCTGGGCCAGCGGGTGGTCGAAATCTGGCAAAGCGTGCCCTTTCTCTACATGGTCATGATCGCCGTCAGCGTCATGCCCGTCGGCCTCAGTCTGTGGACGCGGGTTTCCGTCCTGCTGCTGATCATGGTTCTGCTGTCGTGGATGGGCATCGCCCGCTACATGCGCGCCGCCACCTTCAAGGAAAAATCCCGCGATTACACCGCCAGCGCGCGGCTGCTGGGAGCCAGTCAGGGCCGGATCATTTTCAAGCACATCCTGCCGAACACCCTTTCCACCCTGGTCACCTTTCTGCCCTTCACCATGGCCGGAGCCATCTCCGCGCTGACGGCCCTGGATTTCCTCAATTTCGGCCTGCCGCCGCCCACGCCGAGCTGGGGCGAGCTGCTTTCCCAGGGCACGGAGAATCTTTACGCGGAATGGATTGTTCTTTCCGCTTTCTCGGCGATCGCCATCGCTCTCACCCTCGTCACCTTCACGGGCGAGGCGCTGCGGGAGGCTTTCGATCCGAAAAAACACACCACTTACCAGTGACCGCGATGCGTGACGACCGCCGCCGATTCCTTCTTCTCGCCTCCGCCTCCGCCGCGACGGCCCTGACCGGCTGTGGCCGCAAGGACGCCGCGCGCGAAGCGGTCCGTGACCGCACGCAACGCGTGGAGCCGGAGGAGGAGATCCGGGAATTCTACGCCTCCGACCCCAAATTTTTCCGCTTCGCCACCCCTGCCGATCTGCCTGCGGACCTCGTCTGGACCGACGATGCCGACGCTCCCGAAATCGGGGATCCCGCCGCGAAAAAAGGCGGGACGTTCTATTGGTATGTCGACGACTTCCCCCGGACGCTGCGTTTCATCGGTCCTGACGCCAGCAGCGCTTTCCGCGCCTACATCCTCGACTACAACGCGCTCAAACTCCTTGAGCCGCATCCCAATGCTCCGGGCAAATACATGCCGCTGATCGCCAAAGACTGGGCCGTCGGCAAGGACGGGCGGACCGTGTTTTTTCACATCGATCCCGCCGCAAAGTTTGGCGACGGCATGCCCGTCCGCGCCGATGATTTTTTCTACCTCTTCTACTTCATGCGGTCGAAATACCACTACGACCTGTGGTATAACGACTACGCCACCAAGGAGTTCGGGAACATCACCAAATACGACGATCTCACCTTCTCCGTCACTCTGCCCGAGTCCAAACCGGACCTCGTTTACCGTGCCGGCGATATTTGGCCGGTGCCGCTGCACCATTACCAGACGCTTGATCCTGACTACCTGAGGGAATACAACTGGCGGCCCGAGCCCACGCCCGGAGCCTACGAGATTCTGCCCGGGAATCTGGACATGGGCCGCAATATCCTGATGACCAAGGTCCCCGGCTGGTGGGGCAACGCCAAGCGGCATTACCGTTACCGCTACAACGTGGACGCCATCAACTTCCAGGTGATCCGCGATCCCTCCAAGCAGATGGAGGCCTTCCGGCGAGGGGATCTGGATCTGCGCTGGCTGACGGTGCCGCAGCTCTGGCACAAGCAGTTTCCGGATGATGATCCGCTGGTGACGAAGGGCTATGTTTACAAAGCCACGTTTTACAACCGGATCCCCGTGCCCTCCTGGGCGCTGCTTATCAACAGCGCCAGGCCTTTGCTGGACAACCGCGACATCCGTCAGGGCATCCAGTTTTCCCTGAACTGGCAGTCCGTGCTCAAGGAGATTTTTTACGGCGACTACGTCCGCATGAACACGGTGGCCGACGGTTACGGCGCGGCCAGCAACGAAACCGTCAAAGCCCGGCCCTGGGACATTCCGAAAGCCCAGGAATGTTTCGCCAAAGCCGGATTCACCAGGCGCGGCGGCGACGGGATTTTTGTGAACGACCAGGGCCAGCGTCTCAGCTTCACCCTGACCACGGGTTACAAACGCTTTCAGGACGTGCTCACCATTCTCCGGGAGCAGGCCAAACCCGCCGGGCTGGAGCTCAATGTGGAAATCCTGGAACCCACCGCCGCGTGGACCAAAAGCGCCCAGAAAAAACACGACATCGTGCTCACGGGCCGCAACAATCCCGTGGAGCTGTATCCGCGTTTCTGGGAAACTTACGCCGGGGAGAACGCCTTTGAGAAAGACGCCGCCGGCAACCTTGACCGCACGAGGGTCAAAGTGGACACCAACAACGAAACCAGCACCGCCGACCCCGAAATCGACCGGCTGATCGGCCAATACCGGAAGTCCTCCGACATGGAGGAGATCATCCGGCTTTCCCGGCAGCTCATCGCCCTGCTGCATGAGGACGCCGCCTTTGTTCCGAGCTGGAAAGAGTCCTTCTGGCGCATCGGCGCCTGGCGCTGGCTGCGCTATCCGCAGGACGGCAATGTCATGCAGAGCCGGGTGCCGGACGATTTCCACCTGTTCTGGATCGATCAGGACCTGAAGCGCGAAACCCTGGCGGCCAAACGCGCCGGAAAAACCTTCCCTCCGGAATTCCCGGTCTGGGATCAGTTCAAAACCGACTAGCCAATCCGTGTCCGCCGCGCTTCCTCCCTCCGTCTCCGATCCCGTGCTGGATGTCCGCGATCTGTGCGTGGCTTTTGACACCGATGACGGCCGCTTCACCGCTGTCGATGGCATCAGCTTCCAGGTCCATGCCGGCAAAACCCTGGGCATTGTCGGCGAGAGCGGCTGCGGGAAAAGCGTGACCGCCTTCTCCCTGATGAAGCTCCTGCCGCAACCCGCGGGCATCATCACCGGCGGGACCATCCATTGTCAGGGCCGGGAACTGGTTTCCGCCACGGCGGACGGGATGTCAAAAATCCGGGGGGCGCGCATGGGCATGATTTTCCAGGAGCCGATGACCGCGCTGAATCCCGTGCACCGTATCGGCCGGCAATTGAGCGAGGTCTTTCTCCTGCACAAAACGAAGTCCAAAGCGGAGGCCAAAAGCTCCGCCATCGCCATGCTGAAACTGGTCGGCATTCCATCGCCGGAAATCCGGTATGACGAATATCCCCATCAGCTCAGCGGCGGCATGAGGCAGCGGGTCATGATCGCCATGGCCCTCGCCTGCAAACCGGCCGTGCTCATCGCTGACGAGCCCACCACCGCTCTCGACGTCACGGTGCAGGCGCAGATTCTCGACCTGATGCGTGGGCTTCAGCAGGAACTCGGCATGGCCACCGTGCTCATCACCCACGACCTCGGCGTCATCGCCGGCATGTGTGATGACGTGGCGGTGATGTATGCCGGGCGCATTGTGGAAAAAGCGCCCGCCGCCCGGCTTTTCGCGAATCCCCGCCACGTCTACACCCGCGGCCTGCTCGCCGCCATTCCCCGCCTCAGCGATGCCCCGGGAACTCCGCTCACCACCATTCCCGGCCAGGTCCCCGGCCTTCGCGACATGCCCGCGGGCTGCCGTTTCTGTCCCCGCAACGGCGCGCCGGCCGATTCCCCGACTCTGCGCGAGCGCCCGCCCTTCACCGAAATCGCCCCCGGCCACTGGGTCGAAAACTGCCCCCGCTGCGCCGCGCTTTGAGAACGGCCCCTCCATCAACCATCAACTCTCAACCATCAACTTTCCCTCCTCCGTGCCCGACCTCCTCACCGTCTCCGGTCTCAAAGTGTACTACCCCGTGAAGGGCGGCGTGCTCCTGCGTTCCGTGGCCGTGTGCAAAGCTGTGGACGGCGTGTCCTTCACCCTCCGGCAGGGGGAAACGCTGGGCATCATCGGCGAGAGCGGCTGCGGTAAAACCACTTTGGGCAAAGCCATCGCCGGCCTGGCCCCGATCACGGCGGGCAGCGTCCATTTCGGCGATCAGTCAGATCAGCCCGCCCGCCGATCCGGCCGCGATCTCGCGAAAATGCGCCAGATGATTTTCCAGGACCCCGCCGAGTCCCTGAACCAGCGACATCCCGTGTCCGCCATTGTCGCCGAGCCTTTTGAAATTCACGGCATCGGCACCGCCGCCGGACGCCGTCAGCGCGCGGAGGAACTGCTGCGCAAAGTCGGCCTCCCCGCCGGCTCCGGCGACCGCTACCCTTTCGAATTCTCCGGCGGCCAGCGCCAGCGCATCGGCATCGCCCGCGCCATCGCCCTGGAGCCCCGGCTCATCATCTGCGACGAGCCCGTCTCCGCTCTGGACGTCAGCGTGCAGAGCCAGGTCCTGAATCTCATGATGGATCTTCAGCGCGACATGGGGCTCAGCTACCTTTTCATCTCCCACAATCTCGCGGTCGTGAAGCACGTCTCCAACCGCATCGGCATCATGTATCTTGGCAAAATCGTCGAGATGGCCCCGTCGGAGGAGATTTACCGCAACCCGCTGCACGCCTACACCAGAACCCTGCTCTCCGCGATTCCCGTGCCCGACCCCGCCGTCCGGCAAACCCGCATTCCTGTCACCGGCGACGTTCCCAGCCCCATCAATCCGCCGCCCGGCTGCGCCTTCGGAGCCCGCACCCGGCACCCGCGTTACTCCGAAAGCATTGGCATGGATCTCACCCTCACCGAAGTCTCCCCGGGTCACTTTGTGCAAAAATGCCCCTGCTGCACCGACCTCTGAGTTGAACGGACGGACCCGCGGCATCCGCTTCCGGCGGGTTTCCTGCTTCTCCAAAAATTGGTGCCATCCGTCTCATCCGTGTCATCAGTGGATCATCCGCCGCTTTTCCCGCCAAGCTCATGCCGCTCCTTGAAGTTGAAAATCTCCACATCTCCTTCCGCTCCCCGCGCGGCGTGATCACTCCCGCCGTCGAGGGCCTGACCTTTCAACTCGAAAAAGGCGAAGCTCTCGCTGTCGTCGGTGAAAGCGGCAGCGGCAAAAGCGTCTCCGCCCTCGCCCTCGCCCGCCTGCTTCCCGAGCCGCCCGCCGTCATCACCGGCTCCATCCGTCTGGACGGACAGGAGGTTCTCCGGCTTTCCGGAGAATCCCTGCGCAAAATCCGGGGCCGCCGCATCGCCTACATTTTCCAGGAACCGTCGAGCGCGCTGAACCCCGTGTTCAGCATCCGCAGCCAGCTCGCGGAAGTCATCACCACCCATCGCCCTGAAGTCACGGACATTGAAGCCGAGTGCCTGCTCTGGCTGACGGAAGTCGGCATCACCGACCCCGCGCGCCGCCTCGACGATTATCCGCACCAGCTCAGCGGCGGCATGCAGCAGCGCGTCATGATCGCCATGGCCCTCGCCGGCCGGCCCGATCTGCTGGTCGCCGATGAGCCGACGACCGCGCTGGATGTGACCATTCAGAAGCAGGTCATCGAACTCCTCGCTGACCTCAAACGCCGCCACGGCATGGCCGTGCTCATCATCACCCACAACTTCGGCATCATCCGGGGCATCGCCGACCGTGTGGCCGTCATGTTCCGGGGAAAACTGGTCGAATCCGGTCCCGTCAACGAAGTTCTGACGGCTCCGCAGCATCCCTACACCCGCGCCCTGATCGACTGCATTCCCCGCCTCGGGCAGAAGCGGCGGCGCCTGGCGACCATTGAGCATGCGAAGCTCTGAGGGCGGGAAGGATTTGAACAGAAGGAAGCAAAGGTAGCGAAGAGGAAAAGAAGGAGGAGGAGGGCGGGGGCCGGAATGACCGGGCTCTACTTGAAGAACTTTTTGGCGTCCACGCGTCCCGGCTTGCTGTCCGGAGCGGGTTTCGGCTCGTTGCCGGGAGCGGGAGCGGATTCCGTCGGAGTTTTGGGAGCGTCGTCGGCTTTGGGAGCCTTGTCATTCTTGTCCGGCTTTTTTTCAGGAGCTTCTTTGGAATCCGCCGCCTCCTTGGCGTCCTTGTCCTCCGCGCCGGCCTCGCGGGTGATTTTCACCTGATCCGGGCTCTTCAGCTTGATTTCCAGTTTGCCCGGGTCGCCGGGTTTGGCGGATTTGGATTTGTAGTCGAGAATGGTGCCGGTGACCTCGATCTCCTGTTTGCCGTAAAGCTTTGCGGGGCTGCCGCCCTCGAACTTCGCGTAGTCCTCCTTCCAGGCGACGACTGTGAACTTCCCGCCCTCAAAATCGAGGAAAGTCATGCCGTTTTTCGTCTCCTTGGTGGCGATCACCCGGCCGGACACAGTGGCTTTTTTGCCGGCCAGGCCGCGGATGGCTTTCTCCTCCGTGGCCTTGACCCGCGGCAGGTCATCGGCGCGCAGAGCGGCGGGTTGCAGACAAAGGAAACCGAGGGCGAGCAGCAGATGTTTCATGGTGGAAATGATAGTGTGGCTTTGAACAGAAGGTCCCGGCAACCGGCGGGCGTGCAAGATGTTTTGTGCGGGGCTTTGCGATTGCGGAACGACCCCAGAGGGTGTTAGTTCGCAGCCGCATATGAAGCATCCGGTGATGAAAAACGCTGAAATTCAGGCACTTGTGAGCAGTGTGGTGGACCGCCTGCGCAGCCGCGGCCTGCGGCGCACGCGGGCTCTGGACCTTTTGATCACGGAAATGGCGCGGCATAACCGCCCCATGACCATCGCTGATCTCACCGGTTCCGCGTCCCTCCAGGGGCAATGTGACCCGGCCACGGTTTACCGTCTGCTGATGAAACTTCAGGAGCACGGCGTGGTGCGGCGGCTGGGACTTCATGACCGCGCGATGTATTTTATCCTCGTGCAGCCGGGTCATCATCACGACTACCTCGTGTGCACGGACTGCGGCGAGATCGCCCAGATTGATCTGGAATGCCCGGTGCGCACCCTGGAGCAGCAGCTTCAGAAACAGTCCGGCTACCATCACGTCTATCACGAGCTGGAATTCTTCGGCGTCTGCCCCGGCTGCCACGAAGGCGCGGAGCACGAGGGCCGGGCGCACTGCTGCTGAGGTCTTTATGCTGGGCTTGGAGAGCGAAATCGGCTAAAAACCTCCGGCATGAAAAGATACCGTGCAGCTGTGGGCTTCTCCTGACCGCCCTTGGGCTGCTCTGCTGGATGAACCATCTTCTGACGGGAGAGCGGGATGCCGCCGCCGCGCGGCTGGCGGATGCTCTGAAGCAGCTGCGCTGGAAGGATTTTCAAATCGCCAAATTATCGCACCCCACAGTGGCGCGGCAGATGGGAGAAAAATCCCCGGCTTCCGCCGCCGCTCCTGATTCACCCGGAGGACCGGAGGAAAACGCGGAGGAGGAAACGGCTGTTGAGGACTCCGCGGAGAGTTCTCCCTACGCTCTTCCCGCCGATAATATTTATGGTCCTTTCCGCCCCGCCCCGATTCCCATGGCCGGGGGGCGGGTCACGCTGGCGGAACTGCGGCGCTTAAAGGATCTGCCCCCGGTCGAAGTGGAGGATTACATTTTAAAAGCCCGCCTGCTGGATGCGGGAGGCAGGGAGGTCTCGGCGATCGCGGTTTCCGGCGGGCAGCGGGGCACGATCCAGTTTTTGAAGGAATTCCCGTATCCGACCAAGTTTGATCCCCCGCAAGTTCTGACTCCCGACCTGGCGGCGGGGGGATCCTTTCCCGTCACGCCTGATTATCGGTCACCTTTTCCGGTCACTCCCGGCATTCCCAGTCAGTTTGAGTTTAAAAACACGGGATGGACGGTGGATCTGGAAATGAGCGCCCGGGGCGGACTGCTGCTGATCAAGGGGCACGGACAGCAGGTGGGCTTTGAAGGCTTCACCGCCCAGCCCGGGGAAACGGCGAGACCGGTTTACGACGACAGCGGGACGCTGCTCTCGGACAACAAACAGCTGCAACCCAATTTCACCACCCGGGAGGCTCCGTTCCTTTTTGATATGCTGCCGGGTAAAACCTACCGGCTTCCCCTGAGTTCGGGGGACGGGGGCACGGTCCTGGAACTCTCTCCGGTTCCTGTCCCGTAGCGGCGGCAACTCCCCGCCTCTCTCCCTTGCAAAATGACGGTGGAGAGGTATTTCGTCCGCCCGCGAATCTCCCGGACCTGGTCCGCCCGCACCATGCTCATGATGCGGGGGAATCCGCCTCACCCAATCCTCCTCCTTTTCATTTCAATTTCCCATGGCCACTGAAACCACCCTCATCCTCTTCAAGCCCGACTGCGTCACCAAAGGCCTCACCGGCGAAGTGCTCCAGCGTTTTGAAAGCGCCGGCTTCCGCATTCATGGGCTGAAAATGATCCAGCTCACCGACGAGGTGCTCAAGGAGCATTACGCCCACGTCGCCGACCGTCCGTTTTTCCCGGAGATCGCCACCTTCATGAAGAGCAGCCCGGTGGTCGCCCTCGCGCTCGGCGGGGAGAATGTGATCGCCCGCGTGCGTGATCTGCTCGGTCCTACAGATTCCAAAAAAGCCGCCGCCGGCACCATCCGGGGCGACTTCGGCACGGACATGATGGTCAATATGTGCCACGCCTCCGACAGTCCCGAAGCCGCCGCCGCCGAGGTGAAGCGTTTCTTCAGGGACGGCGAGGTCTTTTAATCCCTGGCGGGCAGACGGGCGCAGTGGGCTCTAATTCCCTGAGCCCCACCAACTTGAGCTGGCTTAAATCCGGTTTTGAGACAGAATCCGCGTGCCTTTCGCGCGTCGGATCCGTCTGGATGGCAATTTGCTGAAACGCCGTCCGCAGCGGTGCGGATATTCTCTCTGAAACTCTGATTTATGACCAGTATCCAGGAGAATGTGCCGCCGCCCAGTGAGGATTTCGACCGCACGCGCCGCAGCCTGCTGACCCGGCTGAAAAATTGGGACGATCAGGCCGGCTGGAAGGAGTTCATGGACCGCTACGGCCGCTTCATCTTCAGCCGCGCGCTGAACGCCGGCCTGAGCCGCGAGGAGGCGGAGGATGTGGTGCAGGACACGCTGGTCAGCGTCGCCAAAAAGATCCCCGATTTCCGCTATCTGGGGGAAAAGGGCTCCTTCAAGGCGTGGCTGGTGATGATCGTGAAATCGCGGATCATTGACATGCTGCGGAAAAAAGCCCGCCGCCTGCCGGATACCCGGGCGGTCCGGCTGGAGGACAGCGACGGCACCGGCATCGGCGGGCGTATCGCTCAGAAGGAGGACGAGCTGAGTCACGAGAATCTGTGGCAGCAGGAATGGGAGCAGCACCTGCTGGAGCAGGCCTCCGCCCGGGTGCGCGACCGCGTGGCCCCCAAACATTTTCTGGCCTTCCGCATGTGCACGCAGCAGGGAAAAAGCGCGGCGGAGGTGGCGGCGGCGCTGGGGCTTTCACTGCCGATGGTGTATCTGATCCGGCACCGCGTGGGGCGTCAGGTGGCGGCGGAAGTCAAACTTCTCACTCAGGGTCCATGATGATCATGTCCGCCGCCGGTGTTGATTCTGAAGCCATTGCGGTGCCTGTGGTTCCTGATCACGAACTGCTGCGCGTCATCGGGCGCGGCAGTTACGGCGAGGTCTGGCAGGCGCGGAATGTGATGGGCACGCCGCGGGCGGTGAAAGTGGTGAAACGTCTGGATTTTGACGATGCCCGGCCGTTTGAGCGGGAATTCGAGGGCATCCAGCGCTACGAGCCCGTCTCGCGGACCCACGAGGGGCTGGTGCACGCGCTGCATGTGGGCATGGGGCCGGATCACCGGTATTTTTATTACGTGATGGAGCTGGGCGACGACCTGCGCGAGACCAGCCCGGCGCAGTCGCGGCAGCACGGGGCCTCGCCCGATTACCGGCCGCGCACCCTGCGGGATGTGATTTCGCGGCAGGGCGCGCTGTCCGTGGAGGACTGTATCGAGACCGGCATTATTCTCGCGGGAGCCCTGGGGCAGCTGCACAAATGCGGGCTCGTGCACCGCGATGTGAAACCCTCCAACATCATCTACGTCAACGGCCGGCCGAAACTCGCGGACGTCGGACTGGTGGCGCAGGTGAGCGACACGCGGTCGATGGTGGGCACGGACGGTTATGTGGCTCCGGAGGGCACCGGCCAGCCCCGCAGCGATGTTTTCAGTTTCGGCAAGGTGTTGTATGAATGCCTCACCGGCCTGGACCGCCTGAGGTTTCCCGATGTCCCGGACCACTGGGGAGCCGACTCCGACAGCCGCGCGCGGTTTGAGCTGCTGGAAATCGTGCTCCGCGCCGGCGACTCCGACGCCCGGCGCCGTTACCGGGACACGGTGGAGATGCTGGCCGATCTGGCACTGCTGCGGGCCGGGAAATCCGTCCGGCAGCTGCGGCGCATGGAGACGCGGCTGCGGCGGACCATGCAGGGGCTGGCGTTCGCGGGGATCATCGTGGCCGTGGTGGCGGGAGCCTGGATGCTGGAGCGCAACCGCCGGCAGCGCATCGAGACCGCCGAGGGCATGGCCCACACGGCCCGGGCGGAAACCCGGAAACTGCTGCGGGAATCCCTTGTGGCCCAGGCCCGGTCGGTCCGGATCAGCGGCGAGGCCGGGGCGCGCACGGCGGCGATTTCCGCCGCCATCCGGGCGCGGGAGCAGGGCGCGGATCTGCTGGAGGTGCGCACCCAGGCGGCCTCGGCGCTGGGGCTGCTGGGCATCGGGAATTTCAGTGAACCCTGGCCGCCGGAGCACTGGCCGGGCCTGCGCACCGTGGTTTCCCCCGACGGCAATTTCGCGGCCTGCGGGTTTGAAAACGGGCGCTGCCGCCTCTTCCGCCGCGATGCCGGGGGGGCGGTGCTGACCGGCACGGTGACCGATCCGCAGTTGGCATCGGCGGCGGAGCTGATGCTTTCCAACGGCGGGCTCTGGCTGGCGGTGAGGGGCATGGACGGCCGCTTCGCCGGGTTCGACGCCGGCACCGGCCAGCGTGTCTGGGAGGTTCCGGCGGAGGAGGAGGGGCGCATTTTTGATTATTCCCGGGACGCCTCGTGGGGGGTGCTCGGCACGCGCGGGGGCCTGATGGCCATTGAGTCCGCGACGGGGCGGAAAGTTTTCATCGCCCGTGATTTTCCGCCGGTGCGGACGCTGGACCTTTCTCCGGACGGCACGTGGCTGGCGGCGCTGACCACGGAGGAGAACGGGTTCCGCATCGTGTCCGGGCTGCCCGGGCACATGCCTCTGACGCCGCCGGGCGCGAAGGTGGATCCGCTGGAGGCCGGGACCCCGGACATCGAGCTGCGCGGGCCCGGCATCAGCGCCGATGGCCGTTACCTGGCCGCCGCCGCCGGGGAGGACGGGCTGCGGGTCTGGGAAATGCCGTTGCGGAAGCAGACCGCGTGGCTGCGCGGGCATCAGCGCACCGTGCGCGGCACCGCTTTTCATCCGTGGGACTCCAGCATCGTGGCCAGCACCGGCTACGACGGCACCACGCGGCTGTGGAATATTCCGACGGGCCAGCAGATTCTGATGGCTCCGGCGGGCGGGGAATCCGTGGTTTTTGTGCCGGACCGCGGGGAGCTGCTCATCCGCAGCTGGTCCGGCGACAGCGTGCGGACCGCCCCCCTGCAGGGCAAGCGGGCCATGCGGGTGCTCATGCTGCCGGCGGGGCTGCCGCTGGGACTTTTCAGCGGCGTGGCCTTCAGTCCCGACGGCCGG
Source organism: Verrucomicrobiota bacterium (assembly GCA_040386695.1). Lineage (GTDB taxonomy): Bacteria > Verrucomicrobiota > Verrucomicrobiia > Verrucomicrobiales > V1-33 > CAIZWU01. The sequence goes on along the minus strand of JAZKFB010000015.1, from coordinate 100,722 downwards.
CTGCTGGTGGCCTCGGGGGATGCCGGGGTGATTATCTGGGTGCTGGCCACGGGGCAGATTCTTCAGGTTCACGGACCGATCGAATATCACTGGCGCAGCGCCATTTTCTCCCCGGACGGCCAATACCTGTGGCTGACCAGCGTGGCCGGGCTTTACCGCCAGACGGTCCGTTTCAGGGACGACGGCACGCTGGAGGTCGGGGCGGCCGAGGAAATCCGTCAGGGCAGGTTCCGCGAGATGGCGTGGCTGGGAAACCGGCTGGCCGTGGCCAACGGGCTGTACCCCGTGGAGGGGAGCAGTGACGGCAGGATCTCGCTGTTTGATCCTGATGGAAAGGAGGAGGTCCTGACCGTGCCCCACTTCGCCGACACTGTGGCCCTTTCCCGCGATGGCCGCTGGGTGGCCACGGCCTCCTACGGTTCCAATCTGGGCTCGGTCATTGATCTTCAATCCCCCCGGCGGGAGCCGATGGTGGTGCCGTTTTCCTCCAGAAGCACCCTCGGGTTTCCGCCGTTCCATCCGGCGGTGGCCATCGGATCGGACAGGAATATCACCTTCCGCCTGTTTCCGGGCGAACCGGGGACGCCGCCCGCGCCGCTGCCGCGCACGTATTCGGAATTCATTCCCAGCCGCTTCGCCACCGCGCCGGACGCCTCGCTGCTGGCGGTGACCACCAGCTCCACCGAGGTTTCCCTCCACGAGCCGCGCACCCTGGCCAGACTGGCGTCCCTGGAGTCGCCGCTGACGCCGTTTGATTTCTGCATGGCCTTCAGCGCCGACAGCCGTCAGCTGGCGATGGCGGGCGGGGTCAGCCGGGTGGTCATCTGGGACATCGCGTGGCTGAAAAATGAGCTTTCGCGGCACGGGCTGGGATGGTGAGAAAACGGCGGCGGGGAGCGGAAAAGGCCTGAGGAGACGGAGAGGGAGGCCGTGCGTGCCCGACTTCAGCTGAAATTTCAGTGCCGCCGGGAGCGGAAGCCGGGTGGAATGGGTGCCCTGTCAGGCTCCTTTCCCGGGAAAGGGGGTGCCGGAAAACTCCGGGAGGGTGGATTTCCAGGAAAAGGGGGCGGCTCCGGAGCCAAAGGGGCGTCCTCTTTTTTCCGGAAATCCCATCCCCTTCCGCAGGTATCCCATCCCCTTTCGCGGGGATCCCGCCCCCTTTCGTGGGGATCCTGTCCCTTATTCCAGAAATCCCATCCCCTTTTGTCCTTGGATGGTTTTTTGGCACTTTCCGCGCCTTCCCCGCCAATTTCTGACAGAACCATGACACTTCCCCGCCTTGGAAAAGGCTACTGTCCTCCGCATGAAGACCAACCCGCTTCTCCTTCCCGCCGCGCTTTGCACCGCCCTCAGCCTCACGGCTCCCGTCAGAGCCCAGAACACTCCGGCATCACCGCCCGCCGCTCCCCGCCCCGACACCGCCCAGCTTCTCCGTGAGGCGCTTTTCGAGGAGCAGGGCGTCCGCGATGCCGAGAAAGCCGCCGCCGCTTACGGGAAAGTCATCGCGGCCTACGATGCCGAGCGCTCTTTCGCCGCCACCGCCATTTACCGCCTGGCCGAAGTCCGCCGCAGCCAGGACCGGAAGGACGAGGCCGCCGTCCTCTACCAGCGCCTGCTCGCCGAGTTCCCCAGTCACGACCCCCTCGCCCGCCTCAGCCGTGAAAACCTCGCCGCCCTCGGCGTGAAGGAGGTTCCCGGTGCCATTCCGGGAGCAGGGGCGGCGACGGTGGCGGGGACGGGGGACGGGCAGGACGCGAGGATTGCGGAGCTGAAGCAGATGCTGAAGGACAGTCCGGATCGGGTGAAGGGTTCGGATGTGAATCAGCCTCTCTGGGAAGGGGTGGAAAGCGGACAGGCGCGCGTGGTGACTTTTCTGCTGGATGCGGGAGCCCGGGCCGATGGCCGCATGCTCGCCAGCGCGGCGGCCAATGGCCATCTGGGCGTCTGCGAGGCGCTGCTCGCCCGCGGCGTGGAGGTGAACGGCAGGGGAGCGTTGAATTCCGCTGTCAGTCAGGACCGTCTGGAAGTGGTGCGGCTGCTTTTGGAAAAGGGAGCCGATCCCCAAGGGACCGCTTTGGCGGAGGCCGTGAGCCAGGGCCGGACAGAAATGGCGCGGCTGCTGCTGGAGAAAGGGGCGGATCCCAATTTCGTTGAGAAAGAGAAGGGAAATAATCCCCTCTTCTCCGCCATCCGCGCCAAAAACAAGGAAATCCTCGACCTTCTGATGGCGGCCAAAGCCAGTCCCAACCTGCCCCCGCCCGCCAAATCGCCTCTCTACTTCGCCGTTAAAACCGGGGACACGGTCCTGGCCAAACAGCTGATGGAGCTGGGGGCGGATACCGGCGTGCGGTGTTTTGACTCCTGGGGCGCGCCCCGGCAGGTGCCGGGTGGTCAGCCGGGATTCGGTGCCCGGAAGGAACCACGTCCGTCTGAGGATTACGCCGCCACCACCGATTCCGACAGCTGGACGCTTCTCCATGCCGCCGTCGGATCCGGGAAACCGGAAATGCTGGAACTCATTCTTGCTTCCGGAGCCGGAAAAGAACTGGAGACTCCCGGCGGAAAGGAAAAAATGACCGCCCTGACACTGAGCATGGATCAGAACACCCCGGTGACGGTGATTGAGCGGCTGCTGAAAGCCGGAGCCAACCCGAACCAGCGGCGCGACGGATATCCGTTGCTTTTCCTGGCGGGAAACCGTCCCGAGGCGGAAACTTTGATGAAGCTCCTTCTGGCCGCCGGAGCGGATGCGAAGGCCAAGGCCGACAATGGATCCACCGCTCCGGGCTTTTTACACCAAATGGGGGAAAAGGGCCTGCCCCTCTTCCGCCTGCTGATCGCCGCCGGAGCCGATCCGCAGGTGCTGTATAACTCCGTGAAAGGCAGCGTCCCCGTGATTCTGTCCCGGGAATTCCGTTATCCGGACCTGGCGGCCTTGAAGCAGGTGACGCTGAGTCTTCCGCAGGATGGCTTCACGGCTTCTCTCGCGAAATCAGCGGACCAGCCGGGGGGCGCGCCTGCGGGATTGCCCGATCTGCTGCTGGCGGCCAAAGGCCTGCGCTGGATCACCCAGCTCCCGCCGGACTGGGGCACGCTGCGCCTTTTCCGGCGCGACGCCCAGGGAGCGCTGAAGGAGGAGGTGGTGAGGGACTGGATGTCCGGTCCCGCGCCGGCGCTGCAATGGGGCGATATTGTGGAATTCGTCTCGGCGGACTGGCAGCTTCCGGACACCCGGCCCAACAGAAATTACGATTATAATTCAAATCTGCCGCAGGAACTCCGCAACCGCCTTCAGGCCGCCCTCGTCCGCCACGTCACCGTGACCCTGAGCGGCAAAACCTGGCCCATGACCCTGCGCGGAGGGCTGAAGGTTTACAATCCCCTGAAGCCGGAAGCCCCGCTGATGGACGCGGTTTCCCTGATGAAAATGATGGGAGCGGAGGACCCGCGCTGGTTTTATGCCGGGGTGAAAGTGACGCGGCAGGCGGATCAGGGAGGCGGGGAAATCACCTCCGCGTTGCGCAATGGAGCGGAAATTCCCCTGAAGGAGGGCGATGCCCTGGAGCTGGTGGGCCATCCGGCGGCGATCACGCTCCAGAACGGCGGGGCGGCCGTGCAATCGCCGGACTCCGCCTTTGAAACCTCGGAGGTGAGGGGGATCGTGCTGCTTTCCCCGGACCTGCCGTTTTCCGGAAGCCTGACGGTGACCGGCAATTCCGGCAGACCCGGTCTGATCGAATTCCTTGCCGCCTCCTGGCCGGCGGTGGGGGCGGAGGCTTTGAAGAAAATGACGGATGCGGAGAAAACGGTCCGGGTGACGGAACTGACCGGCACGAACGCCATGGAGGCTCTGGCGGGGGAATGGCCGCAGTCCGTCCTGCCGCATCCGGACTGGGCGGGGCTGAAAATCCGCCGCGCCGCCGAAAATGGGGAGTTCACGGAAATCCCCATCAATCTCGCCGCCGCCATCGCCGCCTGCACCGACGCCACCACCCCGGAGGAGGCGCGGAAGTCGGACGTGGAGCTGAAGCCGGCGGATGCCATCATTCTTCCCATCCGCCAGGACCGGCGGGACCAGACCTGGACCGGCTGGGACGCGGACACGGTCCGGTTTTTCTCCAAAGCCCTCTCCATGCAGGTGACGCTGGCCGATGAGGACGGCAGCTTCCGGGCGCTGAATCTGGAATATCTGCCTCTGCGTTACGTGGAAACTTCCGCCGGGCTGCTGGGCCTGCCGGCGGCGGAGCCGGGCCCGAACCGCCTGAACCGGTTCTTCGTCGATGCCCTGGTCCGGCAGGCCGCGCCCGACAGGACTTTCCTCTGGCGGCAGCGGGTGGGCTCGCCGGACCGTGATAACCAGGCGGACGGGGCGGCCCTGCTTCCGGGGGACACCATCGGCGTGAATGCCGCGCCGGCCACCATTGCCCCGCCTGCGGGCGGACACCGCCGGGTCGTTTTGCCGTCCAATCCGTGACGTGCTTCCCCTCCAAAACCGGCGGAAGTCCTTCCCTCTCCGCTTCCTTCGCTTCCTTCTGTTCAAACTCCCCATGATCCCCGAAGCCACCACCCTGCCGTGCCCGCGCTTTTTCTGGCCGGGGCTGCTGGTGGCCCTGCCGCTGCTGGTGCTGGCCGCGCTGGCGGCGGCGGGGCTGCGGTCGCGCTGGCAGGCGCGGCTGGGGGAAGCGCAGGAGGAGGCCCGGAAGTCGGTGGAGCGGATCCGCGAGGCGGCGGAGGACACCCTGCTGCGGTCGGTGACCTGGACAAGCCTCGCCATTCCCATCGGCACCAAAATGCCACCGGAGGGTGATGTCGGATGGTATCCTCTGGTTCCCCAGCCGCCGGAGAAGGTGTCGGAGGCTTGGACTCAGGCGTTGGAAAGCGGCGATCCGGAGCAGTTCCGCACCGTGCGGAATTCCAGTCAGGAGGAGTGGACGGACGCCGGTCTTCCGGCGCAGCCGCTGGCGGCCTGGGAACTGTTTCACCGCGAATCCAATGAGGAAAATGCCCGGCGGCTGGTGGGCGCAGCCGTGTACGGGAACCCATCGGTGGTTTCGCCCGTGATCCTGGCCCGGGGTCTGGAAGAGCTGGACAAAACGAATTCTTCCGCTCTGACTGGTATTCTGAAAGAGGGGATCGCCGCCTGGGAAGCACGCCAGGAAATCCTCAGGATGGTCCGGGAGCAAGAGTTGCTTTTAAGGCTGAGGGAAAACCAGGATCAGTGGCTTCTGGAAAAGGGTCAGCTGTGGAAACTGAGATTGCTCACCACTCCTGGCAAAAAAGTCTTCACGGCCATTCCCATGAGGCAGCGGCTGTTTGATCAGGTGCGGGGGGAACTCCAGCAATTGCCTCCCTGGGTAAAAGTGAGTTTCCGCTTCAAGGGGGAACTGCTCAGGGAATCCCCCGGGGAACCGTCAGCGCCACCGGATGACGGGTCCACGGAAAGGAGCGGACTGATTCCGGAAAAAATCGCCGGTCCCATCACCGTGCATACCGACTTGGTGAACACGGATCAGCTTTACGCCCCGCTGCGGACCGAAGCCTGGTGGGCGGGAGGGCTGATCGCGGCGGCCACGGCGGCGGCGGGCGGCGGCCTGTGGCTCAGCCATCGGGCTTTGCGGCGGGAGGAGCGGCTGCACGCTTTGAAAAGCCAGTTTGTGGCCAGCGTTTCCCACGAGCTGCGCGCGCCCATCGGCTCCGTGCGGCTGATGGCCGAGGCTCTGGACGCGGGCACCGTCAGCGGGGAGGCGGCGAAAGGGTTTTACCGCCTGCTGGCGCAGGAGGGGCAGCGGCTTTCGGCGCTGATCGAGAACGTCCTCGACTTCGCCCGCATGGAATCCGGCCGCAAAGCCTATCAGTTCGAGGAAACCGACATCGCCGCCCTCCTGCGCGACACCCGCGCCCTGCTCGAACCCCGCGCCGCGCCGCGCGGCATCAGGATTCAACTGGATCTTCAAATCCTGCCGCGGGTGCCGGAAGTGGACGCCCTCGCCGTGCAGCAGGCGGTGATGAACCTCCTTGATAACGCCCTCAAATTCAGCCCGGACCACGGAATCATCACCGTGACCCTGGCGGAGGGCTCCGCAGCGGCGGCGGCTCCGGCGGCGGATTTCCCGGGCGGCGGCTGGAGCATCTCCATCGCTGATGAGGGACCCGGCATTCCCCCCGCCGAGCACCGCCGCATCTTCGAACGATTCCACCGCCTCGGCAATGAGCTCCGCCGCGAAACCCAGGGCGCGGGCATCGGCCTCAGCCTCGTCAAACACATCGCCGAGGGCCACGGCGGCCGGGTGACTGTCGAAAACCGGGAGCCGCGGGGGAGTGTTTTCACACTGAGGATTCCGTTCCGGAAAGTTGATGGTTGAGGGATTTCGGAAAGTTGATGGTTGAGAGACGATAGTTGATAGTGCCGGAAAGCCGGTCAAGCCACGACCGGAAGCCCACTTTCATTCATCCGCTCCACCCCCTCCGCCAGCCATCCCCTCAACCCTCCGGCGCCTCCATCAACTATCAGCTCTCAAGTATCAGCGCGCCCTTCAGACCATCGCCGCCGGGATAGCCGCCCAGCCTTCTATCAACTATCAACTCTCAACCATCAACTCTCTCTTCCCAAATGCCCCGCCTGCTGATCATTGAGGACGAGCCGGCCATGCGCACCGCGCTGGTGGAGACGCTGCGCGGGCTCGGCTACCGCGTGACCTCGGCGGCGACGGGACCGGAGGGGTTGGAGAAAGCCTGCACGGAGGAAGCGGACCTGATCCTGCTCGATGTCATGCTCCCCGGTCTCGACGGCTACGCGCTCTGCCGCGAACTCCGCCAGCGCGGCCGCCGCACCCCCGTGCTCATGCTCACGGCCAAAGGGTTTGTCGATGACCGTGTCGAAGGCCTGGAATCTGGGGCGGACGACTATCTGGTCAAGCCCTTCAGCATGAAGGAGCTGACCGCCCGCGTCCGCGCGCTTCTGCGCCGGGCCTCCCAGGCCGCCACCGGTCCGGAAACGCTGACGCTGGGGGAAGTGGTGTTCGATTTCAAAACCATGACCTGCCGCCGGGGTTCCGAAGCCCTTGCCGTCAATGCCCGGGAAATGCGCATCATGCGGCTTCTTGCCGAACGGCGCGGGGAACCCGTCAGCCGCGAGACCTTCCTTGATGTCATCTGGGACTACAACGCCTGGCCCACCACCCGCTCCGTCGATAACTACATCGCCGCCCTCCGCGCCAAAATAGAACCCGATCCCGACGAGCCCCGCTGGATTCTCACCGTCCGCGGCACCGGCTACCGTCTGGTTCCGAAAGATGACGAAAGGCGGAATCCCGGGATTTTGGTGCCTCGCTCAGGACTTGAACCTGAAACAAATTGATTAAGAGTCAACTGCTCTACCGATTGAGCTAGCGAGGCGTGGTGGACGGATTTGGGTCCGTTGGAATGGGACCGATCGTATCCGGCGGGGGATTTTCAACTGAAAAAATTCCGGGCGTTTGGCCGGGGAATGGGAACGGAGGAAAGCGGGGGAGGCCAAGGCGGGAAAAGGAGGGCGGCGGGAATTCTGTTGGGGCTGAAGGGTTTGAATCCGGTTTTCCGGTATTCCATTCAGAATCCGCCGAGCATTTCACGGAGCTGCTCCTCGCTGGTGCCGGGCGGGCGGTGTTCGAGGAGCCAGGCGGCGTCCGCCCGGGCCTCGCCGCGCCGGCCGGCGCGGGTGAGGAGCATGAAGCGCTGGAGCCGGGGCTGGGGCGAAAGCGGTTCGATGGCCGCCTGGGCGCCGAGGCAGCGGAGCAGCTGCGGGGTGTCCTCCTGCTCCGCGGCGCGGCGGGCGAGGTTGCTGATCATGCGCAGGATGATGTCCCGTTTGCCGGCGGGCTGCCAGGTGTCATCACTTGGGAGAGTGCCGGTGGCTTCGAGGGCGAGGGCCGAGGCTTCCTGACGGCTGATCAGGCGGCCGCCTTCAAAAACGTCGATGTAAGGCCCGCCCTCGGCGTGGCCGGTCACCTGAAGCTGGGTCAGAAACCGTCCCGGCAGGCCAATGCCGACGACGGGCAGGCCGATGCGCCGCGCCAGTTCGATGTGCAGGATGGCGAGCGTGATCGGCAGTCCCTCGCGGTCGTCGATGACCTCGTTGAGGTGGCTGTTGGAGGGATGGGAAAAATCGTCGCGCGGCCCGTGGAAGCCGTTTTCCTGAAACATCCAGCGGTTCAGCGCGGCCAGGGTGGTCTCCGGGGAGGCGCGGTCGGCGTCGGTCAGACTGTCCCTGAGGCTGGAGGCCATGCGCTGGATTTCCGCGAGGGAGGCGGCGGGATCCACGTCGGGATTGTCGAGTTCCGCCAGCAGGAGCGCGGCTTCGGCGAGGGGAATAGCGGCCTCGTCCCCGGCGGCGAGCAGCTTTCCCAGCCGGGCGCTGACAGCGGTTTCGCCGGCCTGCGCGGCGGCCTGCCGGAGGGTGGCGGCGCGTTTCTCCAGAGTGGCGGCCTCCTGTCCGGCGAGGATGCGGGCCGCCTGCGGGTTTTCGATGAGGGAAGCGCGGAGTCCGGGGGTGGGTTCGGCTCCGGCACTGAGGGCGGTGATGGCGGCGGAGAGGGCAGGGGAGGCTTCGGCGGTGGCGGATTTCAGGTCGGAACCGATGGCGAAGCCGCGGAAGGATGCCTCCGTGCCCCGGAACTGGCAGAGCCCGGCCGCGCCGGAGCGCAGGGCGGTGTCGGTGCTTTCCACGGCCAGCGCGCCGTTCACGTAGCACAGAATGCGGTCCGGCTCGACGCGCACGCGCAGAAGGTTCCAGTCGCCGGCTTTCTGAGCCTCCGGGGTGGTCTGGGAAAGGATGGTCCAGGACGCGACGTCGGGTCCCTCGAACCGGGTCAGCCTCATGCCGCCGTTGCTGGGGTAAAAACCGTAATGGATGTCCCCGCCGTCCGAGCAGAAACTGAGGCCGGCGGCTCCGGATTCATCGTCCAGCTTCACGCGGACGCTGATTTCATAAGGCAGAGCCGGCGGAGGCGGGACGGCGAGGCATTGGGACCGCCCGCCGAATCCGCCGCCCATGCCGCGCACCTGGATGACGCCGGCCCGCTGGCTCCAGCGGACATCACCGCCGCCCGCGGGCCGCCAGAGGCCGGCATTCAGCGCTCCGATGGTGAGCCAGTTTTTCATGGCCACGGGGTTCGGGTGGGCGATGAGCTGCCGCAGCTCGTTCACCGGCATGGCGAAGCCGAGATTGGCGGTGATGGCGCTTTTGAGCGTGATGATGCCCAGGACCTTGCCTTCGCGGTCGAGGAGCGGGCCGCCGCTGTTGCCGCGCTCCACGGGCATGGCCACCTGAAGCATGGAGCGGCCCTCGATTTCCCGGACGGCGGAGAGGATTCCCTCCGTGACACTGAAACGGTAACCGAGGGGATTGCCCATGGCGATGACCGCCTGGCCCTGCTCGGTTTTGGAGGAGTCCCCCAGCGGCAGAAACGGCAGTCCGCTCCCGGCGACCCGCACGATGGCCAGATCGCGCTGCCGGTCCCAGGCGTGAATACCGGTCACGCTGCGGCTGGTGCCGTCGGGGAATTCCACCCGGATGTCCCGGCCCTCGCCGATGACGTGGAGATTGGTGGCGATGAGACCGTCCTCCGAGATCACAAAACCGGAGCCGATGCCGGCTTCCCGTCCCTCGCGGCCCGAGGGATAAATGGCCACAAGGCCGGGACGCACGGATTTCGCCAGTTCCCCCGTGGAGGCCGGCGCGGGGCTTTCCGCGGCGGGCGCGGCGGCGGCGGCGGCAGGGATGGGGACAGGGCTGGGGACAGGGCTGGGTGTTTCCGCCGGTGCCGCCACGGGCAGGGCCAGGGAAGAGCAGAGAAAAAGGAGAAAGCGGCGCATGAGTCCGGAGAATACGCCGGCGGCGCGGTGGGTTTCGCAGAGGGTTGCGGAGTTGGCGGGCGGCGGTGGCTGAAAAATAGGTCCTATAGGTCCTATAGGGCTTATAGGACCTATTTTTCCACCCGCGGGCGCCGGGAGGAGAGCACCGTGTGCAGCACCACAAACCCGATGATCACCGCCGCCCCGAGGTAGAATTTCAGCGGCTGATTTTCAGCGGCCCCGAAGACCAGCGGGGCGAGGACCATGCCGTAAACCGGCTCCAGATTGGAGGCCATGCCCACGGAGAAGGCGGAAACCCGTTTCTGAACCCACACGCAGGCGGAGAAAGCGAAGACCGTGCAGACGATGGCCAAAGTCAGCAGCCACAGCCAGTCGCCCGGCAGCGGCCGCCAGACCAGGCCTCCGGCGGGCGGCATCAGCAGGGCGGCGGCGGTGCAGACGACGCAGGCGGTTCCCATTTCAATGCAGGAGATCACCATCACCGGATGACGCCGGACCAGTCCCGCGTTCAGAATCGACAGTCCGGCCGCGAGAGCCGCCGCCGCGACGCCGATGAGCAGTCCGTGGTCGCTGAAATCCAGCAGCAGCATCCCGCCCATGACGCCCGTGGCCAGCAGGCCCTCCGCCCAGCTCCAGCGCCTTCCCCGGATGACCAGCGGCTCCAGCAGCGCCACCCACAGAGCCAGCGTGGAGAGTCCCGCCAGGCCCACTGTGACCGAGCCCACGCGCCCGCTGAGGAAAAACAGCACCCAGTGCGACCCGATGAGCGCCCCTCCGCCCAGGATCGGCAGCAGCTCCCGCCGGCTGGGCCAGGGCAGGCGGCGGGCCAGCACAATCGCCAGCATCGCCAGGGCGGCGATGCCTGTGCGCCAGACCACGATGACCACCGGAGTCAGCGAAATCAGCCGCCCGAGAATAGCGGTGAGGCCCCAGGCCAGCACGATGACATGCAGCAGCGCATAATCGCCGGGCCGGGCGCGGGGCAGTGGGGCAGGGGAGGCGTTGATGGTCAAAAGCGGGTCAGGGACTGCGCTGATTCACAATTCATTTTCCCGGACGGGGATCAATTTCATCAGGTTGCTCCGCAGTCCGATTTTCAAAGAATGGTCCCCATGAATCGGGATCACCAACCGTTCCATTCTCCCGGCCTTGGTATAAATAGTGATAGCTGCCGGTAATGCGGGGAAGCTCCCAGCCATGCTGCTCCGCAAGCTTGGCAAGGCGCTTGCCGCTCACGGCTTTCATACCGCCACTTCAAGAATCCGGCCCTCCAGGGCATGGTCCTCAGGCTCCGCCGCCAGCAGCCAGCCCTCAATGGCTTCGTGAAGATTCGTTTCAAGCCCGGGCAACGATTCCCCCTGAGTGACGCAGCCGGGCAGGGCTGGAATCTCAGCCCAATAGCCGCCCTCCTCCGCTTCATGCACGATCGCCTTAAGAATCATGCCTTTAAAATACCCGCGGCGCAGCCCCGCGCAATCCATCTTTAGCCCTCAGGAACCGGGCCCTGATTTCAAAGGGGGACTTTTGCGGCCCTGCCCGTCAGGCTGGAAAGTGGCTGACTCCAGGGTTTCCAAATCGGCGCAGACACCCGGTTGCGCGCGCGGTCCGGTGACCGTTAGCTTGCGGGCACATGTCCTCTCCTCTTCGTGCCGGCGTGGCCGGTCTTGGCATTATTGGTCAGCGCGTGGCCGCGAATCTGCGCGCCAAAGGGTTCCCTGTGGCGGTCTGGAACCGCACGCCGCAGCCGGCGGAGCCGGGCTGGGTGGGGACCACCGCCGATCTCGCGAGGGAAAGCGATGTCATCCAGATTTTTGTGACCAACGGCGATGCCCTGAAAAGCGTGCTCAAAGTGATGAAACCGGAGCTGAAACCGGGCAAGGTGGTGGTGAACTGCGCGACCATCGCGGTGGAGGACACGCATTCCATGGCGAAGCTGGTGGAAAAAACAGGCGCGGAATTTCTGGACTGCCCCTTCACCGGCAGCCGTGACGCGGCGACGGCCGGACAGCTGGTTTATTATGTGGGCGGCGACGCGGATCTGCTGGAGCGGGTGCGCCCGGTGCTGGAGGCCACGTCGAAGGAAATTTTTCCCTGCGGCAAAATCGGCGATGCCACGGTGCTGAAAATCGCCACCAATATGGTGACCTCCGCCACCGTCGGGATTTTGTCCGAAGCCATGGGCATCGTCGCCGGACAGGGCGTGGATCTGGACAAATTCCGCCAGGCTTTGGAGCGCAACGCCTCCAGCTCCGGCCTGACACGCATGAAGGTCGCGAGCATGATCGCCGGGGATTTCACCCCGCATTTTTCCCTGAAAAACATGCTCAAGGATGCGGCTTTCGGGCTGAACATGGGGGGAATCGCCGGCATTGAACTGCCGATTCTCCATGCGGTCGCCGAGCGGATGAGCGATCTGACCCTGGCGGGCCGGGGCGAGGAGGACTTTTCGGTGCTGGCCGCCAACTATCTGCCCCAGCCGAAACCATGACCGCGGAACGCTGGCGGGAAATTCACGGCACGGGCGCCGCCCGGGATCTCAGCGGCGGCGTGCGTCTGCGGCTGACCGGGCCGGATGCGGTGCGGTATTTAAATGGGCAGGTCACGAATGACGTGCGGAAAATCCCCGCCGGAGGAGCGCTTCCGGCCTGTGTGACCAATCACAAAGGGAAGCTGGAGGCCTTCGTTTTCCTGAGCCAGGACGCGGACGGCGCGCTTTTTATCAGCGGGGACGGGGATCTGCGGGATTTTCTGCCGCTGCGGCTGGAGAAATATCTCATCGCCGACAACTGCGCGCTGGAGGACGTGACGGAAACGACGGCGCTGGTGCATCTGCTGGGCGGCGCGGAATCCACCGCCGGAGTTTCCGGGGATCTGGCGGAAGGCGAACGGGCCGCCGCCTGCCGGCGTTTCGGTCCTCCCGGCGTGGATGTGTGGACGGTGCCGGAGCGCGTGGCCTTCTGGCTGGAGAAACGCGGGCCGCTGACGGCGGAGGAGGCGGAGACCCTGGAGGTGCTTCACGCCGTGCCCGTCTGGGGCCGCGAATTGACCTCCGACATCCTGCCGCCGGAAGCGGGGCTGGACGCGACGGCGGTGGATTTTCATAAGGGCTGCTACATCGGCCAGGAGATCATCAGCCGCCTGCGCAGCGTGGGGCGCGTGAACCGGCATCTGGCCGCGCTGATCCAGACTTCTGAAACCGGGTCCCCCGCGCAGGCGGGCTGGAGCCTGTTTTCCCGGGCGGAGGACGGCGGACTGACGGCGGCGGGGACGGTGACCTCGGCGGCGGATCATCCGGTGACCGGCGCGCGGCATCTTCTGGGTTATGTGAAGCGCTCGGCCTCCGGTCCTCTGCTGGCGGGGCCGGCCGGCGGGGAGGCGGCGGTGGCTGTGGAAATCCTGAAAGACTCTTGACGATGCGGACCGTTGGCCATCCATTCAGCCGAGTTATGACGAAGCACTTCCGGCCCTTTCTCGCCCTCACGGCGGCGGCTTTTGCCCTCAGTTCCTGCAGCACGGTGAACACGGCGCTTGACCGGTCGATGAATGTTTTCCGGGGAAAGCCCAAAGCGGCCGGGGAAGTGATTGCCGCCGACGGCAGCGTCGTCCCGCCGGTTTCCCGCGCGGCGCAGGTCAATGCCGCGTGGAACACGGTGGTCATGGTCGTCGAGGTCAACGGCGTCGGCCGCAAGGTCGCCATTCAGCTGAAGCCGGACATCGCGCCCAAGACAGTCGCCAATTTCAAAAAACTGGTGAACAGCGGGTTCTATGACGGCCTCGCGTTTCACCGCGCCATCCGCAATTTCATTGTCCAGACCGGCGATCCCGCGACCCGGACGGATGACAAAAAGGACGAGTGGGGCCTGACGGATGTCGGCTACAAACTCGATCCCGAGCTGAAAGGCTCGCACACCAAAGGAGCCGTGGCCATGGCCCGCCCGGGTCCGCTGGACTCCGCGGACAAACAGTCGTCCGGCAGCCAGTTCTACGTCTGTCTGGTCGGCCAGAAGCGTCTCGACGGCAACTACACCGTTTTTGGCCAGGTCACTCACGGTCTGGAGGTGCTGGAGGCCGTCAGCGCCGTCAGCGTGGACACCAATGACACGCCGGTGAACCGTGTGAATCTCAAATCCGTGCGCATTGTCCCGCCCGACAGCCCGGACCTCCAGCCGGAGCCGGTCTCCAAACGCAAGACCAAACCGGATTCCGAAAAAGGCAAAATCGAGCGCTTCATCGACCGCATCTGGTAAAAGCGGTGGCGGGAGCAGCCATTCAAACCAAGGTCCGGCTGCCGACCGGCAGGTGGCGAGTGGCGTCATGAATCGTCGTCACGGGGCGGGGCCGTGTTTTTGCCGGTTTGAAGTCCAAAAAGGCCATGACGGCCCACGGATTTCACGGATGGGGCGGATAATCACGGATAAGGAATGAGGTTTCCGACACACCGGCCAGGCCAGCCTTCCTTTTTTCCATACATCCGTGTGTATCCGTCCTATCCGTGAAATCCGTGGCCCGTTCCTCCAGCGCCACAGTTGAATTTCCGCCTTTTCTTCGCGCCCTTCCGATCCACCACTAAGCCATGCCCAGGGAAGATTACCTCGTCACCATCGGACTCGAAGTCCACTGCCAGCTCAGCACTCAAAGCAAGATGTTCTGCGGCTGCGCCGTGCGTTTCGGCGAGCCCCCGAACACTCTCACCTGTCCCGTCTGCCTGGGGCTGCCCGGCGCGCTGCCGGTGCTGAATGCCGGAGCCATCGAGCGCACCATTCTGAGCGGACTCATGCTCGGCTGCAGCACGCCGCCGGTCGTGAAGTGGGACCGGAAGAATTATTTCTACCCGGACATGCCGAAGAATTACCAGACGACCCAGTTCGATCTCCCGCTTTGCCTCGGCGGCGGAGTCCCGCTTTATGAGTCCGCCTATCCCAAGGACTGGCAGAAAAAAATCGTTCGCAAAGACCACACCATCGGCCTGACCCGCATCCACCTGGAGGAGGATGTCGGCAAAAGCACCCACCACGCCGGGCACACCACCCTCGATTTCAACCGCGCGGGCACTCCCCTGATGGAAATCGTCAGCGAACCCGAGATCGAGTCCGCCGAGGAGGCCGTCGCTTACCTCACGAGCCTGCGCCAGATCCTCGTTTACGGCGGCGTGGGCGACGCCGACATGGAAAAAGGCCAGCTCCGCTGCGATGTGAATATCTCCCTGCGCCCGCACGGCCAGGAGCCGCTGGGCGCGAAGATCGAACTGAAAAACCTCAACAGCATCAGCGCCATCCGCCGCGCCATTCATCACGAGATCGAGCGGCAGTCGGAGGAGCTGGACCTCGGCATCAAACAGATCCAGTCCACCCGCCGCTGGGACGACGACCGCGGCGAAACCAGTCTCATGCGCACCAAGGAGGACGCGCACGATTACCGTTACCTGCCCTGTCCGGATCTTCTCCCGCTGCACACCGCCGATCTCGTCGCCGCCGCCCGCGTCCAGGTGCCGGAGCTGCCGCATGAGAAACGCGCCCGCTTTGTCCGCGACTGCGGCCTGACGGAATACGACGCCGGAGTTCTCGCCGGGGAAAAGGCTTTGGCCGATTATTTCGAAACCGCCGCCGCCGGTGCTTCGCGTCCCAAAACCATCGCCAACTGGATCATCAACGATCTCCTCAGCGCCCTCAACGGTGCCGGTCTGACCCTTGTCGAAAATCCGGTCTCTCCCTCCCACCTGCGGGAACTCGCCGCTCTCGTGGACGACGGCAAAATCAACGGAGCCCAGGCCAAGGAGGTCTTCACCGAACTCTTCGCCACCGGTGCCGCCCCCGCCGACATCGTCAAAGCTAAAGGGCTGGAGCAGGTCAGCGACACCGGCTTCCTGGATGAAATCATCACCCAGGTCCTCGCCGCCAACGCCGACGCCGTCGAAAAGATCAAAGCCGGCAACGACAAAGCCATCAACGCCCTCAAAGGCCAGGTCATGAAACTCAGCCAGGGCAAAGCCAACCCCAAAGTCGTCGGCGACCTCCTGGAGACCCGGCTGAAGGGGTAGCCAAAAGCGGGAGGTGAGCGGCAAAGTGCTGCTTTACGCCAACGGCGTTGCGCCCCGCAGCCTGGGGTTGCCGACGCCAGTCGGCAACCCCAGGAAATGCAGCCCTGTTTTTCGAACCGCAACGCGGTTCCGGCCTGATGCGCTTTGATGGCGGGCAACAGTGCGGCTGCAACACCGAAAAAGGCCGGAACCACGTTGTGGTTCAAACCGCTGCCAAATGGACCTGGGGTAGCCTCCTTCCGTCGGCAACCCCAGGCTGAAGGGCGCAACGCCGTTGGCGTAAGAAAATGCTGCGGCTTTAAGGGAAACGGGATCAGTCGGGCTAAGCAGAGAAGCGAATCGCGATCCTCCGGGAACGAGAGATTGCCGCTCACGCGTTTCTGACGCAAACTCCGCCTGAAACCGGGCCGCCGCCGAAAGGAACCGCATGATCACCCACATCAAAATTCAGAATTTCCGCTCTTTTGTGGAAGCCGAAGTTGATCTTCAGCCCTTCTCGCTGGTGGTCGGAGCGAATGGTTCAGGAAAGACGAACCTTTTAAGGTTTTTTTCGTGCGCGATCAACCTGACTGACTTGCCGAAAAATTTCAGTGATAAGCCTGGTCGTTTCGTGAAGGACTGGCAGCCGCATGTCTCAAAAACCAATGAGGGCTGCGCCTTCGAATTGAACCACGGGGACGTTCTTTTTATTCGCGGAGATTCAGTAAATGCCGGAAAAGATTTCACCATAAGGTGGTCCCTCAGGCCTGAGGGAGCAGCTCAAATATTTAATTTGATCGCGAGCCGGATATCCCGGCCCGAAAAAATTATTCTGAATGCTGTCGTCGCAGAGGATGGGACAGGAACAACCGCTGTTCTTGAGATGCTGAAAAGTGGTGACAGGGACGACTTATTTGACCGGATCGAGGAGCAGTTTCGCCTTTATGTCCCCGAGGTGGAAAAATTGAGTTTAAAGACAAGCGGTGAGGGAACAAAACAGATTCAAGTTCGGGAAAAAGCGCTCCCGATACCTCTCCCCGCCACCGAACTTTCCGAAGGCACCCGCATCATCCTTGCGATTCTCACCATCATCCATCAGGAGAAACCGCCTTCGATGATTCTGCTGGAGGACATTGATCGCGGACTGCACCCGCGCCTTTTTGAATACCTCGCCCCGCTGCTGCGGGATATCGCGATCAAACACGACATCAACATCGTGGCCACGACCCACAATCCTTACCTGGTGGACGCGATGCAGGATCACAAGGAGGCGGTGATCATCGTGGAGAAAAAGGATGGGGCCAGCACCCTGAGCACCCTGGCCAGCCGTCTTGAGGGTTTGGATTACGACAAGGTGGATCCGGATGATTTGCCGCTGGGGCAGCTTTGGTTCTCCGGCTTGGTCGGAGGGGTGCCGAAGAGTCTTTCGAGCCGCCCGGCAAAATGAGTGCCGCCAAGTTTCTCTACATCCTGTGTGAGGGCGAACGGGATGAAATGTTCTACGAGCGCCTTTGCGAACGGATTACTGGTCAAACCTACATCCAGCCGCAGGATTTCCGTGTCAGGCGTGGCTCAAATTTCAAAACAGCCATGGCGGCCGCCCGGGTGCTGATCAGTCGTTTCAAACACTGGCCCGAACCGCAGGATGTCGCCGTGATTATTGCCGTCGATAACGACCGGGCTCCGGCCCATCCGGGAGGAAAACCCGCGCCGCGCCCGCTGCCGCCCTTGGATCTGAAAAAATCAGCCCGGTATCCGGCGCTGGTGGAAATGATCACGGCCGCCCTCGGCCCGGATCCTGGCAACCGCGTGGTGAA
The DNA here is from genome assembly GCA_040386695.1 of Verrucomicrobiota bacterium. GTDB lineage: Bacteria > Verrucomicrobiota > Verrucomicrobiia > Verrucomicrobiales > V1-33 > CAIZWU01. The sequence goes on along the minus strand of JAZKFB010000015.1, from coordinate 83,037 downwards.
TGTGGCTTTGGCGGTGCCTGTGGAAATGATTGAAAGCTGGCTGCTGATGCTGCTCAATCCTGACGGCGGCGAGTTGCCTCTTTTCAGTGAGATTTCGCCAATCTCCCGGCAATATTACGGCGGAGGCACGCCGCCGCCTCAGCTCAAGGAACTTCGTGACGCTGAAGCTGCAAAACTTGGACTCGATCTCGACACGCTTTTTTACAACGCGGCCGATCAGGGGGATTTGGACAGGCTTGCGGTGCGCAGTGAAAGTTTCGCGCTCTTCCGCCGCGACCTGCTGGCATGGAGAGGAGTGGGGGACCGGGTGCCGTGACAGGGCCGGGGACACCGGTTTTAGAAAAAGCGGCGTGGCCTGCATTCCGCCGTCACTCCGTGCTTTCCACCGGCAGATTTTTCTGTTCCTGGAAGCCGGTGGCGCAGAGGCGGGCGTAGAGGCCGTTGCGGGCGATGAGGTCTTCATGGCGGCCGGACTCAATGAGGTGGCCGCGCTCCATGACGCAGATTTTATGGGCGTCCCGCACGGTGCTGAGGCGGTGGGCGATGACGAAGGAGGTGCGGTGGCTGCGAAGGCGGTCGAGGGCCTGCTGGATAAGCTTTTCGGTCTCGTTGTCCACGGCGCTGGTGGCCTCATCCAGAAGCAAGATCGGCGGATTTTTCAGGAGAGCGCGGGCGATGGAGAGCCGCTGGCGCTCGCCGCCGCTGAGTTTGGCGCCGCGTTCGCCCGTGACGGTGTCCAGTCCCTCCTCCAGGCGGCTGACAAAACCATCGGCGTTGGCGGCGCGCAGGGCGGTCCAGAGTTCGTCGTCGGTGGCACCGGGTTTGGCCAGCTGGAGGTTCTCGCGGATGGAGGCGTTGAAGAGGAAACTCTCCTGGGTGACGTAGCCGATGTTGTCCCGCAGCCACTCCTTGGACAGCTCCGTCAGCGGAATGCCGTCCATGAGAATGCGGCCCTCGTCGCATTCGTAAAACCTCGTCAGCAGATTCAGCAGGGTGCTTTTCCCCGCGCCGGTGGGGCCGACGAAAGCGATGGTCTGGCCCGGCAGGGCTTCCAGGCTGATGCCGCTGACGGTGGGGGCTTTTTCGGCGTAGGAGAAGGACACATTCTCAAACTGAACATGGCCGCGCAGATGTTCCGGACGCAGGCCCTCGGTGAGATTCACCTCGTTGTGGAGATCAAGAATGGAGAAGACCCGTTTTCCCGCGACCACGCCGCCGACGAAGGTCTGGGTGATCGGGTTGATGCGGGACAGCGGATCGAAGAGAAAGCCCCACGAAATCAGGAACACCCAGAGCGTGGTGTCCGTCATCTCCCCTTTCAGAATCCAGTACGACGCGGCGGCCATCATGGCCACAATCCCCGACTCCGCGATCCAGGAGACGGCGGGCCAGGTGGCGGCGTTGGCTTTGGCGACACTCAGCTGAGCCCGGCGGACGCGGGCGCTGATGCGGTCAAAACGGAGCAGCTCCTCGTCCTCGACGGTGTAGGCCTTGATCTGGCGGATGCCGGCGATGTTGTCGTGCAGCATGGAGTTCAGAGCGCTGCCGGCCTCGCTGGCGGCTTTGTAGCGGGCCTCGTTTTTCCGGGAATAAAACCAGGTCGCCAGAGCCACAAACGGCATCGGGGCCAGCATCACCAGGGTGAGGCCGACGTGCATCGACAGCAGATAAACCAGCACGATCACAAACTGGAGCACGCCGCTCAGCGCCTGGTCGATGCTGTCCACGATCACTTTCTCAATCGCCGGGACATCGCTGCCCACGCGGGTCATGATGTCGCCGGTGGGCTGATTATCGAACCAGCGCATGGGCAGGCGCTGGATTTTGTCATAAAGCTCGCGGCGCAGATCATGCACCACGACCTGCTCGAAGGCGTTGTTGCTCAGGGTGCGGGCGGTGAAAAGGATCTGGCGCAAAGCAATCGCCGCGATCACCAGCAGCGAGGTCGGCAGGATGGCGTCCAGTTTTTTATTCGGAATGATGTCGTCCAGAAACAGCTTCGTCATCGCCGGCATCACCAGCACCAGCAGCGTCCCCGAAACCGCCAGCCCGAAAGCCAGCGCCGCCCGCCAGCGGTAACGGGAGGTGTAGCGGAAGATGCGGATCAGAGTGCTCATTCGTTGGTGTCAGGCCGTGTGCCCGACGAAGCGTCCCGGGGGGCGGTGCGTCAATGCGGGAATGGGGCAGGCTGCCCGCAGGCTGACTGGATTTCCCAATCAATTTCCACTGCGGCATGAGCAGCGAATGAATATTGAAAAATATTTGAACAGTTTTTTGGAAGATGGGGGACGGGATGGCGGCCGGGATCAGTCATTCCGATGCTGTGCTGTTGAAAATGGTTCCGCTCGACAGGAGCACGGGTTACCAGCGGCATCGCCAGGGGGCAGGCCCGGATTCCAGATGACTCCGGGAAAGGGTGGTGCCAGGAGGGAACCTAATTTTTCGACCAATCATTTACCGGGACCTATGCTTCCGGCTGCAACGTTGACGGGACAGCCGGAGACAGGTAATTCCATCTTTAATATGCCCCACGTGAATTCATGGCCTGCCCGCGCTCCGGGATATTTTGAGCGCGTGCTCAGGGCGTCTCCGGATTTTACCGCGGGTTACGATCCGGATGGGGTGCCGCTGTTTGCCAATGACGCGGCTTTGCGGCTGCTGGGGGTTTCAGGGGAGGATTTGCCGGGGGCGGGGCTGGAGAGGATCTGCCTTCCCGGGGAATGGGATTTTGTGAGGAATGTGGTGCTGCCCATCGTGCGGGAGGAGGGGCAGTGGCGGGGCGAACTGACGTTCCGGAAGGCGGTGACGGGGGTGGAGATTCCGGTGCACTGCGATTTTTTCCGTGTGGACGATCCCGGTTCCCCGGTGCCGGTCAGCATCGCGGTCACGGTGCGGGACCTGACGGCGGAAAAACAGCGGGCGGCGGAGCTGCATCAGGCGCATCAGCGCATGGAGTCCGTGCTGGCGGCCACGGAGGTGGCGACGTGGATTTATGAAATCGGACCGGACCGGGTGCTGGCGGACGCCAATCTGGTCAAGCTTTTCGGCCTGTCCCCGGCGGAGGCCGCCCATGCCGGGCTGGAGCCGTATCTCCGGGCGGTTCACGCGGAGGACCGGGCGCGGGTGACGGAAACCATCAAGGCCGCGATTCAGTCGGGGGCCAAATTCCTGGCGGAATACCGGATTGCCCAGTCTTCAGGGGAAATCCGGTCGGTCATTGCCCGGGGGACGGTGGAGCGCGACCGCCACGGGCAGGCGGTGCGGCTTCCAGGGGTGATTCTGGATATCACGGACCGCGTGCGGGCGGAGGGCGAGCTGGCGAGGCAGTCGCGGGTGGTGAAGGCGATGCTGTCCTCGATTTCCGATTTCACGTATATTTTTGACCGCGCGGGGAGATTCGTGTTTGTGAACAAGCCGCTGCTGGACCTCTGGGGACTGGAGCTGGAGGAGGCGGCGGGCAAAAACTTTTTCGACCTGCACTACCCTGATGAGCTGGCCGGGAAACTGCAGCGGCAGATTCAGCAGGTTTTTGAGACCGGGGAGCCGCTTTCGGACAAAACGCCCTACACCAGTCCCACGGGCGCGGGCGGATTTTACGAGTACATCTTCTCGCCGGTGCGGGCGGCGGATGGCTCGGTGGAGCTGGTGGCGGGCACCACCCGCGATATTTCCCGGGATCAGCAGACTCTGGAGGCGCTGCGGAGAAGCGAGGAGAATTTCCGCACTCTGGCCGAAACGCTGCCGGACATGGTGTGGACGGCGGATGCCGAAGGGCGGATTCTGTGGACCAACAGCGTGATGCTCAGGGAGTCGGGCCTGTCGCTGGAGCAGATCCAGGAAGGGGGTTACCGGCAACTGATGCATCCCGGCGATCTCGCCGCGGGCTTGGCGGTCTGGGAAAAAGCGCAGGCCACCGGGGAGGCCGTCGAATTGCAGCACCGGGTGCGGCAGGCGGACGGCGGCTGGCGCTGGCACCTGGTCCGGGGCGCTCCGGCCCACGATGCCGGGGGCGCGCTTTACCGCTGGATCGGCACGGCCACGGATATTCATGAACAGCTCGAGCTCAACCGGCGGCTGGAGCGGAGCGAGGCGCTTTTCCGGCAGCTGGCGGACACCATTCCCAATCTCGCGTGGATGACCCGGCCCGACGGGGCGATTTTCTGGTACAACAGCCGGTGGTATGAATACACCGGAACCACGCCGGAACAGATGGAGGGCTGGGGCTGGCAGGCGGTGCATGATCCCGTGCTGCTGCCGGAGGTGGTCAGACGCTGGCGGCGGTCCATTGAAACCGGGGAGCCGTTTGAAATGACGTTCCCCATCCGGGGGGCGGACGGCATTTTCCGGCCTTTCCTGACGGGGGTGATGCCGTTCCGGGATGAAACCGGGAAAATCGTTCTGTGGTTCGGGACCAACACCGATGTCAGCGAGCAGAAACGCATTCTCCTGGAACGGGACGAGCTGCTGATCAGCGAACGCGCGGCCCGCAGCACGGCGGAACATGCCAGCCGGATGAAGGACGAGTTTCTGGCGACCCTTTCGCACGAGCTGAGGTCGCCGCTGAACGCTATTTTCGGCTGGACCCAGATCCTGCGCGAGGACGGCGGGCAGGATCCGGAATCCCTGGCGGAGGGCCTGGAGGTCATCGACCGGAATGTGCGCATCCAGACGCAGCTCATTGAGGATCTTCTGGATATGAGCCGCATCATTTCGGGGAAACTCCGGCTGGACGTGCAGCAGCTGGACCCCGGCAAATGCGTGGAGGCGGCCATGGAGACGGTGGTGCCGGCGGCGGACGCCAAGAGCATCCGCATTGAAAAAATTCTGGATCCCCGGGCCGGGCTCATTTCCGGCGATCCCGGGCGGATTCAGCAGATCATCTGGAATCTGCTGTCCAACGCCATCAAATTCACCCCGCGCGGCGGTAAAGTGCGGGTGGTTCTGCAGCGGGTGAATTCCCATCTGGAAATCAGCGTCGCCGACAGCGGGCAGGGCATCGGGCCGGAGTTTCTGCCGCACGTTTTCGACCGTTTCCGCCAGGCGGACGCGGCGATGAACCGGAAACACGGCGGCCTGGGGCTGGGCCTGGCGATTGTGAAGCAGCTGGTGGAGCTGCATGGCGGCACCATCCGCGCCGGCAGCGGCGGGGAGGGGAAGGGCACCACTTTCACGGTGCATCTGCCGCTGAAAGTGGTTCATGCCCCCGAGGAACCGCACGAGCGGCATCATCCCCGCACGGGAAATCCGCGGCCTTTGTCCCGGCGGAGCGCGGATCTGAGCGGGCTGAAAGTGCTGGTCGTGGACGACGAGAAGGACGCCCGGGAGCTTCTGAAACGGGTGCTGGAGGACTGCGGGGCGGCGGTGACGGCGGCGGGATCGGCCACCGAGGCTCTGGCGCTGATCCAGATCCGGGCTCTGGACGCGGTGGTCAGTGATATCGGCATGCCGGGAGTGGACGGGTATGAATTCATGCGGCGGGTCCGGGCTCTGCCGCCGGAAACGGGCGGGAGGATTCCGGCGGTGGCGCTGACCGCGTTCGCCCGGTCCGAGGACCGCACGCGGGCGCTGCAGGCCGGTTTTCTGGCGCATGTCGCCAAGCCGGTGGAACCCTCGGAGCTGATCGCCACCATCGCGGCGGTGACCGGACGGGGCGGGATGGCGGCGGAGAATGGGCCGGATGGACGGAGCGGACCGGATGGACCGGCCGCATGAGACGGAGGTTTTTTGGAAAAAGAGAGCCTTGGATTTCAGCCGCCGGGCGGGTCCCAGCGCTCGCGGATTCTCACGATGCTGAGGGCGCGGCCGGTGGCGGGATCGACTTCGACGCAGGCTCCGCAGACAAGAACGGGACCGGAGGCCACGCTGAAACGGGTGGGCAGGGAGGTCAGGAACCGGTGCAGCACGGGTTCAATACGGCTGCCGATGACGCTTTCCATGGGGCCGCACATGCCGGCGTCGGTGAGGTAGGCGGTGCCGCCGGGGAAAATGGTCTCGTCGGCGGTCTGGACGTGGGTGTGGGTGCCGACCACGGCGGAGACCCGGCCATCAAGGTGGCGGCCCATGGCGATTTTCTCGCTGGTGGCCTCGGCGTGGAAATCGAGGAAAATCACCGGCGTCTCCTCCCGGAGAACGGCGACTTCACGGTCCATCGCGAGGAAGGGATTTTCGACGGGAGGATTCATGAAGGTGCGGCCCATGGCATTGACCACGGCCACTTTTCCTTTGTCGGTCTCCAGCACGATGCTGCCCTGGCCGGGGGAGCCGGGCGGGTAATTCAGAGGGCGCAGGAGGCGCGGCTCGGTCTCCATGTATTCGAGAATCTCGTGCTGATCCCAGCAGTGATCACCCAGAGTGACCACCGTGGCCCCGGCGCGGAGGAGGCCGATGCAGAGTTTCGGCGTGAGCCCGCGTCCGGAGGCGGCGTTTTCCCCGTTGATGATAATGAAATCCGCCTGGAACCGTTCCCTGAGCGCCGGGAGCACCTCCGCCACGGCACGGCGGCCGGGTTCGCCGAAGACATCCCCCAGAAACAGGATCCGCAGTGATTGAGCATTTGAAGAAATTGACGGGTCTTCCACGACAGGTTCCTAGCGCCGGGGAAGCGGGCTTGTCCAATGGCTTTCGCGGCGGGCGGCGCGGATTTTTGACAGCGGCGGCCGGGGTGGCGGCGGGGGTGCTCGCGGGGTGCGGGAAAGCGAAGGTCACTCCACCTCCGGCCCCCAAAACTCCGGCGGCGGATGCGGGAAACGGTGGTGCGGCGCAGGCTCAGTCTCAGGCTCAGGCGGGGACAGAGGCGGGATCGGGGAAACCGTGGAATCTTTCAGAACTGGCCCCGGCCCCGGACTGGTCCCTGCTGGAGGCCTGGCAGGAAACGGTGACGGCGTCGGAATTCCGGTATCTGCTGGAGCAGGTGGCCACGGACGGCACGGCCTTCTGGTCCACCATTGAGCAGCGGCCGGACCGGGCGCTGATCCGCCAGTCCACCGCGCGCGCGGGATCGCCGAAATTTGAACTGCGTTTCGCGGAAAAATCCAAATCCCTGCCTGCGGCGCGGTATTGGCGGAAGGCGGGAGAAATGGGCGCGCCGCCGTTGCCGGACCGGCCGCTGGAAGGGGTCCGGATCGCGCTGGATCCCGGGCACATCGGCGGGGAGCTGGCGAAAATGGAGGGCCGGTTTTACACCCGGGGCGACTCCTCACCGGTCATGGAGGGCGAGCTGACGCTGAAAACCGCCCGCGTTCTGAAGCCCCTGCTGGAGTCCATGGGCGCGGTGGTCAGTCTGGTGCGCGAAACTGAAAATCCCCTGACGGCGCTGAAGCCGGAGGAACTGGTGCCGGCGGCGAGGGAAAGCCTGGAGGCGGCGCATGGGGTGGGCGCGGTGTTCACGGAAAAACAGATTCAGAAGGAGAGCGAACGTCTGTTTTACCGCACGGCGGAAATCCGGGCGCGCGGGATGCGGGTGAATCAGACACTGCGCCCGGACATGGTCATGTGCCTGCATTTCAACGCGGAAGGCTGGGGCGGAAACGCGGAGGAGCCGATTTTCTCAACGGCGAATCACCTCCACGTCATCGCGCACGGCTGCTTGGACGCGGCGGAATTTCAGCTCGACGACCAGCGCCTGGACACGCTGCTGCGCCTGGTGCAGGAGACGCCGGGCGAGGAGATCCGGCTCTGTGACGCCGTCGCCCGCTCCCTGGCCGCCGCCACCGGGCTTCCGGCTTTCACTTACCGGGGGAAAAATGCGCGGCGGGTGAACAATAATCCTTATCTTTGGGCCCGGAATCTTCTGGCGAACCGGATGTATCACTGTCCCGTGGTTTTCACGGAGCCCTACGTGATGAATTCCCAGGAGATTTTCGACCGCGTGCAGGCCGGGGATTACGAGGGCGAGGCCATGATTGCCGGGAAAATGCGGCGCAGTATTTTTCACGAATACGCGGCCGGCGTGGCGGACGGGCTGGCGGAGGCTTACAAGGTGGGCCGACTTTGAGACCGGTTCCGGATCCGGGGGATGGCCGGTCGAATTTCCCGCCGGTGGAGAGAAACAATCCGGGAAATCGTATGCCTCCCCCGCCGGGACAGGCGGCGTAATGGCTTGAGATACCCGCTTTCAAAGACAGAAGGCCCTCCATCCGGCGCTTCCACTGCCTGCGCACCGCGCTTTAAGAATTCCAACCAATGAACACCATCCCCACCTCATGGCGCGCTCTGGCCGCCGCTGTGCCCGCCCTGGTGCTGGCCTTCGCCCCCGTGGTCCGCGCCAAAGAAGGCTGGAGCACCAACTTCGAGGCCGCGAAAACCGCCGCCGCCAAGGAAAAGAAGGACCTGCTCATGGACTTCACCGGCTCCGACTGGTGCGAGGCCTGCATGATGCTGGACAAGGAGGTCTTCAGCAAGGACGCCTTCAAACAGGACGTGCCGAAGCATTTTGTCCTGCTGGAGCTGGATTTCCCGCAGAACAAGGAGCTGCCGAAAGCGGAGGCGGAGCAGAACGAAGCGCTCCAGCAGAGGTACCACATTTCCCAGTTCCCCACCGTGCTGCTGGCGGATGAAACCGGCCGTCCTTACGCCAAAACCGGTTACATGCCGGGCGGCCCCGAGGTTTTCAACACGCAGTTGACCGAGCTGCGCAAAACCCGGGAAATCCGCGACACCGCCTTTAAAAAAGCGGAAGCCGCCGAGGGGCTCGAAAAAGCCAAAGCCCTGAACGACGGGCTCAACGCGCTGAAGCCGGATGTCGCCTCCGAGTATTACCAGGCGGAAATCGATAAAGTCATCGCTCTCGACACGGCTGACACTCTCGGGCGCAAAGCCAAAAAGGCCTACATGGAAAGGCGCAATGTGCTGGATATGAAGCTCACCCAGCTTTCCCAGGAGTCCAAGACCACGGAATTCGCCGAAACCATCGACACCTTCATCGCCAAGGAAAAAATCACCGGCGTGGATCTGCAGGACCTTCTGTTCACCAAGCTGATGGTTCTCGGGCCCGGCGATTTGCCCCAGGCCAACGCTTTGATGGATGAAGTCATCAAAATTGACCCCAAATCCGAACTCGGACAGCGCGCCGCCACAGTGAAGGAGAAAATCACGGTGATGCGCAAGCAGATCGAGGAATCCAAAAACGCCGAGAAAGAGCAGGAAAAAAAGAAAGAGGATAAACCCGCGCCTGCGCCCGCGCCGGAAAAGAAAGATGAGAAATAGGGGGCGGGAAACGGAATTTGAACAGAAGAGCGCGAAGGAAACGAAGTAAGAAGGGAAGATTGAAAAAACCGCTGCGGAGTTTTCCTCCGGAGCGGTTTTTTTTATGAAGAGGACTCCGGGCTAAAGATGGTCCAGAATGCCGGTTTTCGCGCGGGGAAAGAGGATGCTCAATGTCGTCCGCTCGGATTTTTCGCGGGTGGCCATGATGATGGGGAGATCCCCGAATTCCGCGAGCACCTGCCGGCAGGCGCCGCACGGGGAGATCGGCTCCTGAGTGTCAGCGGCCACCGCCAGCGCGGTGAAGCTCCGGCAGCCGGCGGCGATGGCCTGGCAGATGGCGCCGCGCTCCGCGCAGATGGTCAGGCCATAGCTGAGGTTCTCCACATTGCATCCCCGGTAAATGACCCCGTCCGACCCCAGCAGGGCGGCACCGACAGCAAATTTGGAATACGGGGCGTGGGCGCGTTCCCGCACTTCCCAGGCGGCGGCGATCAGATTTTCAAAGACGGGAGTCATGGCATTTCCGGTTCCGGTTCCGGGAATCTACCGGGGATTGCCGTCCAGGGAGAGGAAAAATCAGGCTCTCGGGTGAAATTTGGTGTGCACCTCCTTCAGCCTCCGCTGATCCACGTGAGTGTAAATCTGAGTGGTCGAAATATTGGCATGACCCAGCATTTCCTGGATCACCCGCAGGTCCGCCCCTCCACTGAGCAGATGGGTGGCGAAACTGTGCCGCAGCAGGTGCGGATACACGTCCAGATCAACCGCCTCCGCCCGTGTTTTCACGATCTGCCACAGGCGCTGGGGAGTCAGTTTTCCTCCGCGGACACTGAGAATAATGTGGCTTCCGGTGAACCGGTTGACCAGGTTGGGCCGGCCTTTCTCCAGCCAGTTCTGAAGCGCCGCCAGGGCGCTGCGTCCCACGGGCACCAGCCGGGTTTTGTTTCCCTTGCCGGTCACCCGGATCAGTCCCTCCTCGAAGGACAGCATATCCAGCGTGGCATTCACCAGCTCCGAAATGCGCAGGCCGCTGGCATACAGCAGTTCCAGCACCGCCAGATCACGGTAATCCAGCGGCGTTTTGGGATCAATGGACGCCAGCAGGTGCTCGACCTCCTGAGTGGAAAGAGTTTCCGGCAGCGCCGCATTGAGACGGGGAGCCTGAAGGTTGTCCGCCGGATCCCGGGGGATGAATTTCCGGGCGGTGAGCCAGCGGAAGAAAAGTTTGATCGAAATAATGCCCAGCCGCAGAGTGGCATTGCTCAAGCCCTCCTTTTTCCGGCGGCCCAGATAGTCCGTGAGGTGCTCCAGGGTCACCATGTCCGGAGTCTGGACGCCGCGTGTCTCCCTAAGCCAGGAAATCAGCGCCTCCAGAGACTGGCGGTTGGAAATCTGATAATTGACCGACAGGCCGCGTTCGGCGGCGAGAAAAATGATGAATCGTTCAAGAGCGGACGTCATGCGGGGGATGGAGAGTATAGTAACTTCTCTCCATCCCCCGCAATGCCGGTAAGAGCCGGATGCCGGATTTTATTCCAGCCGCCGGGTGGATGGCTCTGTCAGTTTCCGCCGCGCGGACAGGACGGCCATGATCAGTAAAATAAGGGCCACTACCCGGATAACCCACGCAACAACGCCCACCAGCACCCAGAGTCCCATGATGGCGGCCACAATGGCCAGAGCGGCGAAGATCAGGGAGGAGACTCTCATGGAATAACAGGGAAAAGGGCTGGCAGGCGTGTGATGGGGAGGATTTCCGGGAGGGACTGTGATTATTTTATTCCGTTTCCAGAATCTTCTCCACTTCCTCCCGGCTCTTGCCGAGACGCTTCTGCAGACGGCCATAAAGCTCGTCCTCCTTGCCCTCCACGTAGAGGAGATCATCATCGGTGAGTTCCGCGTATTTCTGTTTCAGTTTGCCCTTGGCGGTATTCCAGTCGCCTTTGACCTTCAGCTTGCTGGAGGAGGGGGTTTCAACAGTCACACTGCGTTCGCCGGGGGTGGTGACGACGGTTTTTTTGTCACAGGCGACGGCGGAGAAGGCCACGATGGCGGCAAGAAGGATGGTTTTCATGATGATGGTGTTGAGGGTGGCCGTCCCCGCCGCAGCGTTCAGCCGCCGCAGTGGTCGGGTCATGCCGAACTTCATTGCAGGATCAGCGCCTGAAGGCTCAGGATCCCTGAATCACGTTGGTTGTCGTTGATTATCAATAAATTACATCTCATCATCAAGGGGCTGGTTTTCCAGCTTCGCGCGTCTGGCCGCCGCAATTCGCAACACCAGGCCAAAATTCCTGCCGCGATTTGTCAGGATGACCAGCGGGAGCGCCGGGATGAGGAATGCGCTTTAAAAAATTAACCGTGCCATCCGGCATATTCCCTGCCTTTTAAACGCCCTTCAAACAGTTTTTCTGTATTTCTGAGTGCCCGTTTTAATCATTTGAGCAAATGCAAAAATAGGCGACGCTTTTAATGCAGCGCGCCTGTATCGCCTTGGCGGAGAGGATGCGATGCCGGAGATTACGGACAGGCAACTGATCGTTCTTTCCGATTTCCCCTAAAAAAAACCCACACCCCTAAAATACCAATGAAAGTCCTGGTTGTCGAAGATAATGAACCCCTGCGTAAATCCATCGGTCAGCGCCTGCGCGAGTCCGGCTGCGCGGTGGATGAGACGGGCGACGGAGCCGAAGGGCTCTGGCTGGCCACGGAGAACCGCTACGCGCTGGCGATTCTGGACCTGATGCTGCCGAATATGGACGGCGTCGAACTGCTCCGGAAAATGCGCGGTCAGAACGCCGACACCAGCGTCCTCATCGTCACCGCCCGCGATGCCGTGGGCGACCGTGTCACCGGGCTGGACGCCGGCGCGGACGACTATCTGGTCAAACCGTTTTCCCTGGATGAGCTGATGGCCCGCGTGCGCGCCCTCCTGCGCCGCACCCATAATGTGAAGGACCCCATCATCCGCGTGGGGGATCTGGAAATTGACACCAACCGCAAATCCGCCTCCCGCAGCGGCCTGCCTCTGGAGCTCACCGCCCGTGAATACGCGCTGATCGAGCTTCTGGCCATGCGCACCGGCGAGGTGGTCAGCCGTGCCGAGATCTGGGAGCAGCTCTACGACTTCAATCAGGATCCGGAAAGCAACGTGGTGGATGTCTTCATCGCCTACCTGCGCCGGAAAATCGAGCGTGAGGACAAGCCGAAGCTGATTCACACCCGCCGCGGCATGGGCTACATTCTGGAGGAGCGCGCCGCTTAACCCGGCCCCCGCGCCCACCCCCACGCGCGCCTCATGTTCCGCCCCAAATCCCTCCAGGGCCGTCTCCTCCTGGGCATCTTCGCCTGTCTCACCGCCACTCTGGCGGTGGGAGGGGTGCTGGTGCACCGTGTCATTGATGCCCGTCTGCGGGAGGAGTTTGATTCCGGTCTGACGGAAAAGCTGCGGTTTTACACCACCACCATGAAGCTGGTGTCCGACAGCCAGGCGCCCGTCTTCAAAATGGGCGATGCTGAATGGTGGCGGCTGAGCGCGCCTCCCAACCCGGATTACGTGGAATTCTGGTACTGGCCGCGGGATAAATTCATCTTCCGCCTGCCATCCCTTCAACAGAAAGATCTCCCTCTCGTGCCTCTGCGCGGGGGGGAGAGCGTTTTCACGGATCTCACGCTGTTCGGCAACACGCCCGTGAGAATGCTGACCCAGGCGGTTTATCCGTCCCAGGAAAGTGTGGTCGGAAAACCCATCGCGGTGCGCATCGCCGTCGCCAAAGAAACCAAATTTCTGGTGGAGGCCCTGAACGAGGTGCGCTGGTTCCTGATCAAAACCGGCCTGCTCACCACCGGAGCCCTCATGCTCTGCGCCCGCTGGATCGTGCGCCGGGCCGCCCGGCACGTGCACACCCTGTCCCATCAGATCGAGGCCATGCCCCTGGTGGACAGCGACGAGCGGTTCGCTCTCCCCGGCGCTCCCAGCGAACTCCAGCCCGTGGTCCGCCGCCTGAACGCGCTGATGGACCGCGTGGGCTCCGCCATCGAGCACGAGCGCATGTTCACCTCCAATGCGGCGCACGAGCTGCGCAACCCCCTGGCCGCCATCCGCAGCAGTGTCGAGGTCGCCCTCAGCCGCACCCGCAAGCCCGAGGAATATGAGGAAACGCTGGAGGCGGTGCTGGAATCCCAGAATGGGATGCAGCGGGTGGTGGACCATCTGCTGCTGCTGGCGCGCCTGGAAAGCGGGCATAAGATTCACGAATTTTCGATGGAGGCGGTCTCCCTGTCCAAACTTCTGCGCAATGCGTGGAGGCCCAGCTTTGACCGCGCCTCCGACCGGCGGCTGAAAGTCACCTGGCAGGTGGAGGAGCCCGGGCACGATCTGCTGATTCCCGTGGCGCTGATCGGCATCGTGCTGCGCAATCTGTTCGACAACGCCACCTCCTACACCCCTGAAGGCGGGCAGATCCGCATTTCCGCCGCCGTCAGCGGCGGCACCGCCACCATCGCCGTGGCCAACACCAATCCTGGCATCACCGAGGCCAATCTGGACAACACTTTCTCGCCATTCTGGCGCAGTGACCCCAACGCCAGCGGCCACCGGGGCAACGCCGGAATCGGGCTGGCCCTGGTCCGCCGCATCATGGACACCATGCAGGGGCAGGCGGAGGCCCGTCTGGAGGGGGATTTTCTGGAATACCGCCTCACTTTTCCCGCCGCCGCCGGGCCTGAGCGGAGGATGATCAGTGAAAAAGTGAGTTGAGTTTATGTTCATTATCCGCTGTCCGGCGGTAATGAAATGGACTGATTTACAGGAAAATCGCGGAGAAAAAGTATAAATATTCTTAATGCCTTAAACGGCGGAAGGTTATGGTGGTCACGGCTGTTCCGGCGGCCGGTCTGCTGCTGCCCGCCCTGCCGGAGGCCTGCGGCTCCACCGCCTTTTTTCCGGGAAAGGAATATCAGGCAAACTCCCCCTCGTCATCGGTGACCGGCGGAGGGGATGCGGCGGCGGATCCGGCTTTCGCGGACTGGCCGGCGACGGCGGGCCTGACCCTGCCGGATGTCACCTCCGCCACGGGCGATTCCCCCAAAGCGGTGTGGGGCATCCTGGACAGTGCCGCTGAAAACGTCACCTCCTATGCCTGCGGCATCGGGGGCGCACGGAGGTCACCGCCTCCATTTCCGGCTGGAACGGAGCCACCGGGGAGCCGACGGTCTGATGGCGTCCGCCGCCGCGGGCATTTTGGTCAGACGACGGAGGAATAAAAATGGTTACTTCCTGAAAATCAGAAGCTTTTAAAGATTAAGGGTTTCATGCCAAAGGCCGGATTCGCGTGCGGGGGCAGTGGAAGTTTTAGTTGTGCCCCTGGAGCGGATGTGGTAAATCCGCGACCGTGTTGGGGTGCCGCGTGGCGCCTCCACGAAGCTCCTGCCAACCGCAGCCTTCCAACAAGCTTGTGTATCGAGGCATGCAGAATTGTTGATGATTAAACGCCTCAGAGAAAAACAGAGAAATGGAAATATACGTTGGAAACCTCGCTTATGAAACGACCGAGGCCGCGCTGACATCCGAGTTCGGAGCCTTCGGTTCCGTTGATAAGGTCAGCATCATCATGGATAAATTCACGGGCCGTTCGAAGGGTTTCGCCTTCGTCTCCATGCCCAACGTCGGCGAGGCGAATGCCGCGATCGAAGCCATTAACGGCAAGGACGTCGATGGACGCCCCCTGACTGTCAACCAGGCCCGTCCCCGTGAGGAGCGCCCCTACGCCGGCGGCGGTAGCGGTGGCGGCGGCGGCGGATACAGTGGCGGCGGCGGTGGTGGTGGATACGGCGGCGGTGGTGGCGGCGGCGGATATAAACCCCGCAGCGGTGGTGGCGGCGGCGGCGGATATGGTGGCGGCGGCCGCAGTGGTGGCGGCGGCGGCGGATATGGCGGCGGTGGTGGTGGTGGCGGCGGCCGCAGTGGCGGCGGTGGCTTCCGCGACCGCGGCGACCGCGGCGGTGACCGTGGTGACCGCGGGGGTGGACGATACTAAGAACCTTTCAGCCCTGTGGAGGCGCAAAAGCTTTCCGGGACTCTGTCAAATTTAACGCGAAAGGCCGGAGGCTGATTCCTCCGGCCTTTTTTGCGCCTGGACTTCAGCGGGGCAGGGTTAATTCGACTTTGTTAGACTGATTCCCCGGTGGTGCAGGCTTCCAGTCTGCGTGGCCATCGGGCTTCCAGCCCGATGATTTCCTCCATTTCCTTTCATTTAACAAAGCCGAACCAGGCTGAACGCCGGAAAAGACGGGCCACGGATTTCACGGATATAACTGATGATCACGGATAGGGGTGAGGTTCTCCGCTTCAGCGCCGGGTCAGTTCGTCTTTTTTAAATCCGTCCGATCCGTGGCCTGGAGTTGCCTTTTTCAGGTTTAAAAGAGATGGAGTGACCCCTGCGGCCGGAGGGAAATTCCCGCCCCACGAAAAAGGCCGCCGCACCGGATCCGGTGCGGCGGCCTTCCTGCGGGAGTGAAATCAGGACGGAAAACCTGTCTGATTATTCAGCGGGCTTGGCTTCGGCGAGTTTCTTGGTGACTTCCTCAGGCACTTCCAGCTTGGTGGATCCCACAGCGCTGAATTCGGTGATGGTCTTGCGGTTCACCTCGCGGTCCTCGCCGTTGAAGGACAAAGTGCCCTTCACGTGGGTCTCCACTTTGGTGACCGCTCCGTCCTTCAGCCAGTAGCTGACGGTGCCGGAAGCGTCCTTGGGATCGGGGCGGGTGCCGCCGTCACCACCGCCGCGGCGGCCGCCGCCGAAGGTCAGCATGCCTTTCACCGCGTCAGCGCTGAGGGCGCCGGTGATGGCACCGTCCTTTTCCTCGAATTTCTCGACCTTGCCGGCGGTTTCCGTGATCTGCTCAGCGGGGGATTTGACGTTGCGGAACATGCCGGCGCCGAAGCCGCCGCGTCCGCGTCCGCCGCCATCAGCGGAACGGGCGGCCGCGATTTCCTGGGAGGTTTTCCAGGCTCCGTCCACCTTGGTGACGGCTTTGCCGTCCTTCACATAGGTTTCGGAGGTGTTGTCACCGAACTTGGTGGTGATGAGGCTGATACCGCTTTTCAGCGTTTTGCCCTCAACCGGGCTCATGCGCGGGGCATTGCCGCCACCACCGCCGCCGCCCACGCGTTCCGTGGTGGTGGTCCAGCTGTAGCTTTCAGCCTCGGTCAGTTTTTTGGCGGCGGCCACCACGTCCTCCTTGGGGCCGGCGAAGGCAAGGGAGGGAAGCGCGGCGGCGAGGAGTGCGGAGGTCAGCAGGGATGTTTTCATGATGGTTGAGGATTCGCTGTTTGTGTTGGGTATAAATAAGTGAATCAGGTTGGATGGAGGGCCATCGTAACACCGGAGACGACCCCGCCAGTCGCAAAATGTCGCTGTTCCCATCCGTGTACCCGGATGGGGTGGCTTCCCGCGTCCCGTCCCTGTGCTCAACATTTCCTTCACATGGAAGCGGAAGGCGCGGCCCGCTCCCTTGCGCGGCACGGTTTCCGCCGCTACGGCTGCCGGTTCCATGCTGATTCTCCGTAACCTCACTAAAACCTTCCAGGCCCGCACTCTTTTCCAGGGCGCGGACATGACCATCAACTACGGCGAGCACGTCGCCCTGGTCGGTCCGAACGGGGCCGGAAAATCCACGCTTTTTTCCCTGATTCTCAAAACCGACACGCCCGACGCGGGCACGGTGGAGCGGGACGACTGGACCACCCTCGGCTACCTCCCGCAGGAGGGCGAGGCTCACGGAGCGGAAACCGCCCTCGACATCGCCTGCGGCCGCGGCTCGCACCAGGCGGAGCTGGAAACGATTCTCCGCTCCCACGAGGAGGCCGGCACGGTGAATGAACCGGAATATTATGAGGCTCAGGCCAAATTCGACGCCCTGAGCCATCCGGAGATCGAGGCCAAAGCCAAGAAAATGCTGCGCGGCCTCGGCTTCAACGAGGATAACTGGACCCGCCCCGCCAAAGAGCTCTCCGGGGGCTGGGTCATGCGCGGGCACCTGGCGCATCTGCTGGTTCTTGAACCCGACCTGCTGCTGCTCGACGAACCGACGAACCACCTCGACCTGATGTCGCTGCTGTGGTTCCGCCAGTATCTGAAAACCTATGCCGGCGCGGTGCTGATCATTTCCCACGACCGCGACTTCATGGATGAAATCGTGCAGACGGTTTACGAAATCGACTCCGGGAAATTCATGCGCTGGACCGGGAATTACTCCTCTTACCTCGACCAGAAAGAGGCCGCCTACGAGCGCGCCGTCCAGGCTTACCGCCTGCAGCAGAAGGAGATCGAAAACCTGGAGGAATTCATCGACCGCTTCCGCAATGTGGCCTCCAAAGCCTCCCAGGCCCAGAGCCGTCAGAAGGTGCTGGACAAAATCGTCCGCCTTCCCAAGCCCCAGACGCCGCGCAAGATCTTCCGTTTCAACTTCCCGCAGCCCGCCCGCAGCGGCCAGCGCACCGTCATCCTCGAAGGCATTCACCAGGCTTACGGCGACCGCAAAATTTACACCGGACTCGACCTCGAAATCGAACGCGGCGAGCGCACCGTCCTCATCGGCCCCAACGGCGCGGGGAAATCCACGCTCATCAAGATCATCGCCGGCGAAATCCCTTTCCAGGCCGGCCAGCGCAAGCTCGGCTCCAATCTGAAACTCGGCTACTTCAGCCAGCACCGCAGCGCCCAGCTGGAGCCGGAACTCACCGTTCTCGACGAGGTCATGCGCGCCTGTCCGACTCTCCGCGAGGACGACGCCCGCGCCATCCTCGGCAGCTTCCTCTTCCGCAAGGAGGACGTCTACAAACGCTGCAAAGTCCTCTCCGGCGGTGAAAAAAGCCGTCTCAACCTCGTCAAATTCCTCGTCGATCCGCCGAACCTCCTCCTCATGGACGAGCCCACGACGCACCTCGACATCTCCAGCATCGAAGGCCTCACCCAGGCCCTCCAGCGCTACGAGGGCACCCTCGTTTTCATCAGCCACGACGTCCACTTCATCCGCACCCTCGCCACCAAAGTCCTGCACATCAACTCCGGCAAAGTCACCCCCTTCGCCGGCGGCTACGACTACTACCTCGAAAAATCCGGCCAGGAAAACGCCCGGGCGGCGATTGTGTCCGAGTAGGAGTTTCACAGCGGGCGGTGAAGCTCCCTCATTTTCAAAGACCGGCAGACATGCCAATCATATTCAGCGAGGCGCGGGCGCTGCTTGCCCACGAATGATGCCTATTCAAACGAATAGAGCGCTGTTGGGCCGCTGCCCTCACCGAGGAATTTAAGCGGGGCCGAAATGCCCGTGATCTGTCGGATACGCCGGGTATCCTGCTCAACCGAAATGGAATCAGGATATTGGAAATAGTCGAAGGTCAGATCGACGGATAACTCCCCGTCAAGCTCATACATGTACTGAGGGTCAGCCATGGCGTCCATTTTGCCTTGGGCCCACAGGTGCATCTTCGTCACGGACATTCCTGGCTTTCTGCTGAGCGTAACGTCGAGGGCATCAATGAAAGACGGCTCGCCTCCTGCATTGAAGGCAAAATTGTCGGATCCTTTTATTTCGTAAAAAAACTCCGGTTGGACGATGCTGAAATTCAAATCCCCCAATTCCTTAAAGGGATATGCGAATAAATTAGCGGCAAATGGCTCATCCTCCTCAGATATGACTTCCACACACCACTCCACTCCTGCTGCGCTGATGTAACCGTACATGCGCCCACTCACCGTGAACTCCAGGTCCGCGACACGGAAAGTATTGTTATTTAAATGTCTGTGGTTTTTGTCCGCGCTCATGGAGATTTTTTTCGGGCTGCTTACTTTTCTGGAAGGAGCCGGTTTAAGCAACTTGTTTTGCCTAGATCATTTGTTCAGATGCATTGTTTCATCAGCCTGCGGAGTCTTCAAGCAGGCTGAATTTTACGCCAAAGGCGTTGCGCCCGGCAGCCTGGGGTTGCCGACGCAGGAGGCTACCCCAGGAACTCTGTCAGCGTATTTTGAACCGCAACGCGGTTCCGGCCTTCCCCGGTTGGCGTGCAGGGCCTGACGTCCTGCCATCGGACCGTTTTATGCCCCAGTCCCTGGCGGCCGTTTATATTCACGCTGTGTTTTCCGCAAAGGAGCGTCGGTCGTTTTTTCGTGATTCAGCCTTCCGGCACGCGCTGCATGGATATCTTGGCGCTATTTCCAAAAATTGGACTGACGGGTCCACCGGCATAACAGGAAGGCCGGAACCGCGTTGCGGTTCAGGAATTTATGGCAACGGACCTGGGGTAGCCTCCTATGTCGGCAACCCCAGGCTGCCGGGCGCAACGCCATTGGCGTAAAAGAGGAGGGAGCAAAAGCCCGGGGGCCTCATAGTGGTCTCCTTTATGGATGGCTCCACAACGCAGTCATGCTGTCTGGGGAGAGCGGAGGGGAAATGAAATTCCGGCGAATCCTCTGGCGGGGGAGGGGCAGGATCATGCGGCCATCGCCTTACCGGCTCTTTCCCCATGCCGTGGCTGCGGCGGGATCTTTGGCTTGCCAGGTTTCGAGGATGGTTTTGAGGACGGGTTCCTTTTGCCAGTAGCCGTCGGGGAGGGTGGTGGCCCAGGCGGCGGCGCGTTCGGGGTCGTCGGGGGCGAGGTTTTCGGCGAAGCGGGCGACGCCGGCGTGGCGGGAGTCGGTGCCGGGGGGCAGGCTGGCGAGCCATTCGGAGGTGTGGACGGGGTCTTTACGCATCCAGAGTTCGGTTAAAGTGCCCACGGCCTCGGCGCGGGCGGGGCTTTCACCAAGTTCGGCGAGGAGGCGGACAGCAAAGAGCGGGTCGTTGGAGGCTCCGAAGTCGATGAGGCCTTTGAGCAGGGCCTCGCGCTGCGGGCCGGCGGGGATGGTTTGGAGGTTTTCCAGAAATCGCTCAGGACTGTTGCGGCTGGTTTCAGTGCCGTTGTCGCTGGTCTCCGTATCGGGGGCAGTCCGCGTTTCCATGGCCCAGCGCTGGGAGGCGTTGGCGGCGTCGCGGGACCAGAACGGGTCGCCGGGAGGGATGGCGGCCAGTTTTTCCAGGGCGGCAGCGGAATCGGTGGAAAGCCAGCCGGCGAGGACGCTGGTCAGTTTTCCGGAATCGCGCTGCGGGGCGGCGAGGAGGATGCTGGTTTTGGCGGCGGGGTCTTTGGCGGCGAATTCGTCGGTCATGGCGGTGAGGGAGTCGCGCCAGGCCGGGTCCGCTTTGGCCGAAGCCCATTCGCGGGCGGCGGCGGCGTCCTTTTCCTGCCAGGTTTGCAGAAGGGTTTCGGCTAGCGATTGGCGGTCAAATCCCGGACCATTTTCCGGCAGGGAGGGAAGGGCGGCAGCGGCGGCGGAGGGGTCGATGGCCGCCCATTCCTCCATCATGAGTTTGAGCCGCTGTCCGCGCTGGAACGAAGGCGCGCGGTCGGTGCCGGTGATCTTTTCGACGGCCTCCTGAGGGTTTTTCCGCAGCCACTCGCGGATGACCAGGCGGCGGGCGCGGTCGAGGGTTTCCTGGCTCCAGCGGCCGGGGAAAACGTTGGCGGCCATGTCGATCTGAAAAAGCGCCCGGCCGGGTTCGGTGCGGGCCAGGCGGGCGCAGGTTTCCGCAAAACCGGCATCGCCTCCGCTGAAGGGGAAACCCAGCGAGGTGCCGTTGATGTTGGCGTTGGACAGGGTGCTGCGGGTGAGTTCGATTTCCAGATTCCGGCGCGCGGGACTCAGCGCATTGAGCGTGCTCTGCTGGATGGCGAAATTTGCGGAAACCGGCGGCAGGGTCCGGGCTTCGAGCATTTTCAGCCACTGCTCCCGCCCGCGGCCCGCCGCCCGGCCTGCTGGCGGGGAAAGGGGCGTGGCCGCCGCCTGGGGCGATGACTGCGCGGGGGACGGTTTCGTGGTCTTCGGGCCGGGAATCAGCTTTGTGAGAAACCAGCCTGCGGCCAGTCCGGCGAGGAGGGCGGGGAGAAAGGAAAGCAGGCGTTTCATTTGGGGGATTTGGCCAGGTATTCCGCAGCGCCGCTGCCGGCGATTTTTCTGAAATGCGGCTCCGCCCAGGCGCGGACCGGAGATTCCGTTGGCAGGGAAGTGATCCATTCCGCCGCCGCGCGGGGATTTTGCCGGGACAGGACCTGCGTGAAGGAGCTGAGCCCGCCGTTCCGGATCAGCTCCTGCTCCGGCAGCAGGCTCAGGGCGGGCAGAATGGCGGCGGCATCGCTGTAAGCGGTGCCGGTGAGCATTCCCTGAATGAACTCTCCGCGTTCCGGTCCTTGGGGAAGGCGGTGAAGGGTGGCCAGAGCGGTGGCGGCATCCTGACGGGTCAGGGCGTCGCCGGTGTCGCGGAAAAGAGTCGGAGGCCAGACGCCGAACTGTTCCGGCAGGCGGTCCACGAGGTCCGGCGGACTGCGGTGGCCCCGGGCGTCCCGGGCGAGCAGCCAGGGCCAGAGAATATTGTGGCCGGCTTCGGCGCGGCGCTGGGTGTTTTCGATGTGGCCCAGCTGGCGCAGGCCGTACTCCGGCTCGCGGGCTCCGGCCAGTTCCACCGCTTTGGGCAGCCAGAGGGCGCGTGCTTTTTCGTCCTTCAGGCCGAGAGCCCATTGAACTCCCTGCCGGGGGGGCGCGGCGCGGAGCACCCAGTAGCGCAGTTTTTCGCGCCATTCCTCATCTTTCTCTTTCATGCTCTCCAGCCGGGTCATGACGCCGTCGAATTTGGCCGGGTCGGCGGCGATTCCGGCCAGGGCTTCGCCTCCGAGGAATTCGCGGTCGAACGGACTTTCCGTTTTCTGTTCCAGCCAGGACCAGGCCTTGTCCAAATCCGCGAATGCCCAGGTGATGAAGGCTCCGCGCAGCGGGTAAAACCCGTAGGCGGATTTCGGCACGGACAAAGCGGCCTCGGCGGCGGCGTTCGGATCGAGTTCGGCCCAGCGGGCGAAGAGGGCGTGGCTGGCCTCGTAAAGAAACTCCTTCCGCTTCCCCGGCACGGCCATGAACAGGGCCTGCACAGCGGGAATTTCAGCAAGATCCAGGGAGAACAGGAAGCGCCGGAATTCGAGCTGCCGCTCATAGTTCTCCGGGTCCGCCAGCAGGCCGTCGATGGCCAGCCTGACGAGATTGAGGTCAAACGCCGGATTTGCCATTCCGGAAGCCGGCGGACTGGAACGGGATCCGGACGCGGCGGGAAGCGGCGGCGGCTTCGCGGAGGCGAAGGCGACGGGGGAAGCGGCGGATTGAGCCCACTGGACGCCAACCGGCAGGGCGGCGGCAAGGATCACGACAGCGGCGGTGGCGAATTTGGCGGAGGCCATGATTTCAAAGGACTTGGAGAGAAAAACGGTAAGCCCGCCCGCCGCCGCGGGGGCGGTCTGGACGGCGGCTGCGGAAACCGAAGCGGCCAGCCCGGCGGGCGCGGCCTGGGTGAGCTGCGGGGTCAGCCCGGTGGCGAGCATGGCGCTGGAAAGAACCGCGCCGCGCCGTCGCAGGAGCGCGCCCAGTTTGTCCACGGCGCGTGAACCCCGTCTCTGGGCCGCGCCCGGCGTGCCGCCGGTGCGGGCGGCGATTTCCGCGAAGGGCAGTTTCTCAAACCAGTGCAGCAGCAGCACCCGGCGGTCGGCCTCGGGCAGGGCATTGATGGCCTCGTCGAGAACCGGACGGAGTTTTTGCCAAGGATCGGGAGCGGGTCCGTCCGCGTCCGCCGGAGTGTGGGAAAAGCGTTTCATTTTCTCGCGGTGACGGATTTCGGCGCGCAGAAGGCTGATGGCCTCATAAACCGCGCACCGGTGCAGCCACGCCGCCAGTGGCCGCCGCGACTCCAGCAGCAGCGGAGCCTTCCGGGCCAGGTCGGTGAACACATTCTGCACCGCCTCCTCCGCCAGCGGCCGTTCCCCCGTCCGCCGCAGCGCCACGCCGAACACCAGCCCCGCATACCGCTCCACCACCGCCCGGAAGGCGGGCTCGGACCGCCCCTCCGCCCAGCGGCGCAGCAGCGTCAGGTCGTCGGTTTCGGTTTCAGCTTCAGCATGCGTCATCTCCTGAACATGCCGCCGCGCGTTGGGAAATCAGACATGTTTTCGGCCGGATTCCTGGAATATTTCCGCAGCTGGTTCCTGTGGTCCACGGTCAAAAGGCGATTGCGTATTTCGCGTGATCCCGTACGCTTTTACGATGAAAGCTGTTTCCGCAACTTCAGCACGCTCCGATTTTTACCGCCTGATCGATTCCACGGTTTTGGATCACGAGCCCGTTCAAATTATGGGGAAGCGGGGAAATGCGGTTCTGGTTGCGGAGGAGGACTGGCGGGCGATTCAGGAAACTCTCTTTCTTCTCAGCGTTCCGGGCATGCGGGAATCCATCCGCGAGGGCATGGCCACGCCTGTCGAAGAGTGTTCCACCAGCATTGATCTGTGAAATACGGACTGGTTTACACGCGACAGGCGAAGACGGACGCCAAAAAGCTCAAAGGAACTCCGCTGGCGGCGAAAGCGAGAGAGCTCCTGGCTTTGCTGGAAACGGACCCTTTCGCCAATCCGCCACCTTTCGAAGCCCTGGTGGGCGACCTTAAGGGCGCTTACTCACGGCGGATCAACATCCAGCACCGGATTGTTTATCAAGTTCTGGGGGAGGAGCGGATCGTGAAGATCCTGCGGCTTTGGACCCACTACGAATGATAAGGCGTTACGGAGCGGACGGGCGGGCGCTGTGAAAACAAAACCGGACCGATCCGGCGGGATCGGTCCGATCTGGAGAAAATTCAGCCTGGCGCTAACCGCTCGAATGCGAACCGGCCGGACGGCGGGCTCAGTGGGCTTTGCAGAACTCCTCGAAGCGGTCGAGGCCGGTTTTGATGACGTCGAGGCTGCAGGCGTAGCTGAAGCGGACGGTGTCGTCGGCTCCGAAGGCGATGCCGGGGACCACGGCGACGTGACTGCGGATGAGGAGTTTTTCGGCGAAATTGGTGCTGCTGAGACCGGTTTTGCCGATGTTCACGAGGTAGTAGAACGCGCCCTTGGGCTCCACCACGCTGACATTGTTGATCCTGCTGAAGCGCTGGAGCATGTAGCCGCGGCGGAGGTCGAACTCGGCGCGCATGTCCTCGACGATATTGGGGTCGCCATTCAGAGCGGCCAGCGCGCCGTATTGCGCAAAGGTGGCCGGAGCGCTGGTGGTGTGGCTCTGGATGGTGTCGATGGCGTTGGCGATGTCCTTGTTGGCGGTGGCGGTGTAGCCGACGCGCCAGCCGGTCATGCTGTAGGCTTTGGAGAAGCCGTTGACCACGATCGTCAGGTTTTTCAGCTCCTTGCTGATGCTGGCGATGCTGGTGTGCGTGGCCTCATCGTAAACGAGCTTTTCGTAAATTTCGTCGGAGAGGATCAGGATGTCCTCGCCAATGGCGATTTCGCCAAGGGCGGCGAGTTCCTCTTTGGTGTAAACCGCGCCTGTCGGGTTGGACGGGCTGTTGAGAATGAGGAGCTTGGTGGCCGGGGTCATGGCGGCCTCGAACTCGTCGGGGGT
Source organism: Verrucomicrobiota bacterium (assembly GCA_040386695.1). Lineage (GTDB taxonomy): Bacteria > Verrucomicrobiota > Verrucomicrobiia > Verrucomicrobiales > V1-33 > CAIZWU01. The sequence goes on along the minus strand of JAZKFB010000015.1, from coordinate 58,306 downwards.
CATTTTCCAGCCGTTCTCCTGCTTGGTTTCGACGATCACCGGGATGGCGCCGGCGAGGCGGACCATGTCCGGATAGCTGGTCCAGTAAGGAGACGGGATGACGACTTCATCGCCAGGGCCGCAGGTGGCGAGGATGGCGTTGTAGCAGGAATGTTTGGCGCCGCAGTTCACGCTCAGGAGGTCCGGCGTGTAGCTGAGGCCGTTTTCCACTTCGAGCTTCGCGCAGAGGGCTTCGCGGAGTTCCAGCAGACCGGCGCTGGCGGTGTATTTGGTTTTGCCGGAGGCCAGGGCGGCCACGGCGGCGTCCTTGATGTAGGACGGGGTGTCCATGTCAGGTTCACCGGCGCCGAAGGAACAGACGTCGATGCCTTCCTTTTTCATCTTCGCGGCCTGGCTGGTGACCGCGAGGGTGATGGAAGGGGCGATGCTGGCGATGGAAGGCGTGACGAAGTCCATGAATGGGCGGTGGTGATGATGAAAACTGGCAGGGGATTCTGAAAGGGCCGCTAAGAGACAGCGGGCGGGGGGGGTTGTCAACCACGTCAGGCCCCGGCGCTATAATCCTCTCAGGACCAGCAGGCGCTCCAGCTGCCGGGCGATCATGTCGAATTCCAGATTCACTTTGTCCCCGGCGGCGGTGTGCCGCAGGGTGGTGATGGCGTGGGTGTGCGGCGTGATCCAGATCGTGAAGCGGTCGTTTTCCAGCGCCGCCACGGTCAGGCTCATGCCGTTGACGGTGATCGAGCCCTTCAAAACCACCAGGCGGCGGCCCTCCTCGGGCAGGGAAACCGTGAGCTGGTGGTCCTGGCCTGATTTTTCATAAACCAGCACCGTGCCCGTGGTGTCCACGTGTCCCTGGACAAAATGCCCGCTGAGCCGCGAGTCGGCGCGCATGGCCCGCTCCAGATTGACGGATCCGCCGGGCCGGAGACCGCCGAGGTTGGTCAGGCGCAGGGTTTCCTGAAGCAGGTCAAAGCGCACGCGGCCCGCGCCGGATTCCACGACGGTGAGGCAGCAGCCGTTGATGGCCACGCTTTCGCCCAGAACCAGATCGTCCGCGAACTCCACCCCGCGCAGCGTCAGTCCGCCGCCCTCCGGGGTGACCGTCAAAGACTCCACTTCGCCCAGATACTCAACGATTCCCGTGAACATGCGGCCCCATTCCCTCAAACGGCGGCGGCATCAACCGGCAATGCGCTTTCCGCCGCCGGCTTTGGCTTGCGGATGAACCATCCCGGCACGTTGACCGCGAAGATCAGCAGGAGCAGGACGTGATTCAGGAAGTCGATCTCCATGATCACGCTGATGCTGAAGTGCATGGCGATGAGCGTCAGGGCGATCCAGCGCGCGTGGCGCAGGCTGAGTACCATCAGGGCCGCTCCCAGTTCCAGCAGCAGGCCGGGGGCAAAAAACAGCTGCGCCAGGTGCGGATGCCGCGCGATGAGCATGGGCGCGGTCTCCGCTTTGAAGCCGGACACCGGCTGGCCGCTGCTGTAGGTGGCGGAGGACACGGACTTGATGATCTGCACGGAAAGCCGGGGCGTGCGCTGGATCCATTCGTAGTCCGAGGCCCGCAGCTTGGTGATGCCGGACGCGAGGTAGGTGGAACTGATGATCAGAATGGACCAGAAAACGAGGCGCTGCCGGAGCTCCGGGGAGGAGCGGAGCCAGCTTTTTTCCCGGATGGCGCCGACGAGGCACACAATCCACTGCCCGAGAAGCACCAGGGCCACCAACTGGGTGTGGTGGGAAATATCCCCCATGGAATTCCGCAGCGAGCCCGTGCCCAGCATGAAAACCAGCGCCGGCAGCAGGCTGAGCACCGGAGCCAGCCCGGCCACATAAAACCCCAGCCCGGCGGCCGTCAGCAGCTTGCCGGCGGTCAGCACCTGCGGATTGGCCATCCAGCCCAGCGGCAGGAGTTTGGCCAGGCCGTTGGCGGCTTTCAGGGGTTCGCCGGCGGGCGGCAGCTTGGCGGCTTCCCAGAGGATGCCGGAAAACAGGATCACCAGCGCAAAAAGCAGGCGCATGACCAGGGTCTCACGGGGAGTCCAGCTCATGGGGTGAACCCGGAAAAAGCGGCGCAGACGGTTCATGGCGCGCCTCCCTCCTGGCTGACGTCCAGTTCCCCTACCACGGTCTGCTCATCTTTGAAATCGGTGCCGTTCATGGAGACAGTGCGGATGATGGCGCGGAGTTTCCGCGGAGGCTGCGCCAGCCGGGCGACGTCCCCTTTATCCCGGGCGTCCCAGAGTTTTTTCAAAACACTCCCGGCGGCCTGCTGGAGTTTTTCGGGGCTGACCTCCTCGTAGTTTTTGGTTCCCGCGACCTCGCGGAGCGTGCTTTCAAAGCGTTTCTTGACCTGGGCCGAGCCCACATTGAACAGCCGGGACATGGGAAGCAGCTCATCCCTCTCATTGCGGATCATCAGCATGTCCGCGCTGGATTCGAGATTGGAATACATGGGGAAGGACGTCAGCGGATACTGCTCGCCGGCCGGCAGCTCTCCAAGGCGCACCAGCACGGCGGCGATGACCACGCAGGGAAGAAGCGGATGCTTCCACCAGGGTCGCTTGTCGGAGGGAAGGGGGTCGGCCGGCATGGGCTGTCACCTTGCGGCGGCGGCGGCGGGTTCGGCAAATGGAAAAACCGCTGAAAATCCGGGTCCGGCGCGGGATGCCGTTGCGTGCGGGGCGCGGTGTGCTCTCATCGGCCCCATGGAAATCATCTCCTCCCCGCACGCCCCCGCCGCCATTGGCCCCTACTCCCAGGCCATGCGCACCGGGAATCTTCTGTTCGCCTCCGGGCAGATTCCGATCAATCCCGGGACCGGCAAAATCGAAGCCACGGATTTCACCGGTCAGACGGAGCAGGTGCTGGCCAACATCAAAGGCCTCCTGCGCGGCACCGGCCTCACGCTGGACAATGTGGTGAAATGCACGGTTTTCCTCAAGGACATGGCCGATTTCCCCACGCTGAACCCGCTGTACGCCGCCGCTTTCGGCGACCACAAGCCCGCCCGCAGCACCATCCAGGTCGCCAGACTGCCGCTGGATTCCCTCGTGGAGATCGAAGTCGTCGCCGAGTTCCCGGCGTGAGGGCTGCGGAACCCGGGTTATGAAAAGACGGGCCACGGATTTCACCGATGAGACGGATAATCACGGATTTATAAAAGAAGAGGCTTCATCCGGAATGGGGGCGACTCTTTCTGAAAATTCAGGTGGATCCGTGAAATCCGGGCCCCGCGGAAACCGGATGGAGATTTAAACCAAGCCGGACCGCGTCGCGCCAGCTCCCGCTTTGGGGAAGGAGGCTTGCCTCCGCCGCGTGACCCGCCGCTCAGCCCGCGAATGGACATCTGGGCGCGTCGGGCGCGTGGCTGGCCCCGCTCGAAAAAGCGGTGACAAGTCCCCTCACTCCAAAGCCTCCGGCGCTTTTTGCGGATATCGTCTCAGTGTTTGGCGGGAAGGGTGTGCCAACAGCGTTCATCGTGGTCGATCAGCAGTGCTTCACCGTTTTCGCGGACAAACAGCACATCGCCGCAGCCAGTGGAGGGAGCGGAGTAATTTTCAACCATTTGCAGAAGGCTGGCCAATTGGCAAAGCAGCGGAGGTTTCGAGACATCGCCACAGTCCGGAATGACGAGCACTTTGCCGGTAGCTGACCAGGCGGCAGAAGTGAGCAGTTTCCGCATTACTCCCTTATCAGCACCATCAACGGCCACTTCCAGCGGATGCAGGAGTCTTCCGCCGGAAGTGATGACCGTGACTGCGCTGTCAAAGCTCAAGTCCTCCGGATTTTCGAAAAGCGCGCTGCCTGGCAGATAGGCATGAAGGATTTTCAAACCCTTATCCCATGTCAGATCAGCCGGTTCCATCGGAAATGCCTTCGCTTTGCTTTCATCTCCCTCAGATCTCCCCTTTTTTCATCGAGTCCATCAGGCTGTCCATGCTGCGCCAGGCGAGGGCCATGATGGTGAGGGTGGGGTTTTTGTCGGCGTTGGAGGCGAAGGGGCCGCCGTCGGCGACGAGGAGGTTTTTCACGTCCCAGGTGCGGCATTTGTCATTGACCACGGAGGTGGCGGGGTCGCTGCCCATGCAGGTGGTGCCGACCTCGTGGATGATCTCGCCGGGGCGGTAGATGGCTTTGGCCCCGTCGTCCTCGTAAACCGGCGTCATGCAGGTGCCGCCCATGCTTTCGATGATGGATTTGAAGGTACGGTGCATGTGGCGCGCCTGGTTGAGCTCGTGCTGGCTCCACTTCCACTGGAAACGCAGGACGGGAATGCCCCACTGATCCACCACATCGGGATCGATCTCGCAGTAACTGTCCTCGTTGGGAATCATCTCGCCGCGCCCGCTGAAGCTGAGGAAGCTGCCATAATACCGGCGGCAGTCCTCCTTGAATTTTTTGCCGTAACTGCCGCCGGTGACGGATTCCAGTCCGTTGAACATGCCGGGCGAGGGCATGCGGCGGCCGCCGCCGAACTCGATGTGATATCCGCGCGGGAAATCCATTTTCCCCGCCGCCTGATCCTTGTAGCCCCACCACGGCATGTAGGTGTGCATCGCGGAGGCTCCGTCGTCGTTGACGCCCTGGAGGTTTTCGAGTCTGGGAATGTGGCCGATCACTTTCGCGCCGACGGTGTCCATGAGATAGCGGCCGACCTTGCCGCTGCGGTTGGCGAGGCCGTCGGGGAAGGCGGCGCTTTTGGAGTTCAGGAGAATGCGGGCGCTTTCGTTGCCGCTGGCGGCGAGGATCACCACCCGCGCTTTGGCCCGCTCGTCGCGGCGCGTGATTTTGTCGATGTAGTGCACGCCGGTGGCCCGGCCGCTGGCATCGACCATGACTTCGCGGACCATGGCGTCCGTGATGATGTCCAGATTCCCCGTCATCATCGCCGGCGGCAGGAGCACCGTGGTGGACTGGAAGTTCGCTTTGATCGAGCACCCGCGCCCGCAGTCCGTGGCGAAAAAGCACGCGGCGCGCGTGGCCGCATGACGGGCGAGATACTGGGCGTTGGGATTGTTGGGATGGAACTTCGCGGCCATGGCGGCTCCGTCCTGCAGGCGGGTCATGATGGCGAGGTGCGCCGGGATCACCGGGATATTCAGGTCGCGGCAATATTTCTGAACGAGCAGCTCATGCCCGCGCGGCGTGGGGGCGGGCATGAGGATGCCGTCGGGGCTGTCGGGCGTGTTTTCCAGACCCTCGTTGGAGCCGTAAACGCCAATCAGCTCCTCCACGCGGTCGTAATACGGCGCGAGATCCGGATAGTCGATCGGCCAGTCCAGCCCGAGGCCGTCGCGCTGCTTGGGTTTGAAGTCGTAGGGCCCCATGCGCAGGGAAATGCGGCCCCAGTGGTTGGTGCGGCCGCCGAGCATCCGGGCGCGCCACCATTTGAAATCCACGCCGGGCCCGCTGGTGTAGGGTTCGCCGGGCACTTCCCAGCCGCCGTCCACGGTGGCGTCGTAGAATCCGAAGGGTTTCACCGGCGTAGCCGCGCCGCGCAGAGGAGCGCTTTCCGGTGTGAGAAACATGGGGGTTTCCGTGACGGGATCGTAATTCCGGCCGGCCTCCAGCATCAGGACTTTCACGCCGTTCATCGCCAGCTGGTAGCCGCACATGCCCCCGGCGGCTCCGGAGCCGACGACGATGACATCATATTCGGGACGCGACTTCTGGCTGGTGATGAGAGGCATGGGGTGGGGACTTGAAGGCTCAGCCGGGACTGGCGACCCCGGCGGGCGCAGCCTACCGCGGAAGGCGCGCCCGACGGAAGGAAAAATCCCGCGCCCCGTTGCCGGCGGAGGGCGTTACTGCGAAGGATAGCAATTCCGCTTCAGGCCATGTCCGCCCGTTTCTTAACTCAATTTAACTTCATGGCGTTTATCCCGAGCACTTTGCGGTCCGGCAGCGGGCGGAGGACCGGTTCACCGGCACCGGGCAGGATGCCCGGCGGGACAGGCGGGACGCCTGTGCCACCCCGGATTCTCCGCTGGAGCCTGCCGCTGCTGAGCGGCTTGATGGCGGTTTCCTGCCGGACCCCCGGGGGATCAGCCGGGGCCTCGAACGGGGTGGTCCGCGTTGACTTGACCGTAAGGGCGTGGTTCCCGCCGGTTGTCCGGCAGCAGGGCAACAGCTGCGCGCAGCAGGCTGGATTGTATTATCTGCTCACGGCGGAGCGGAACCGGGAGCGCGGCCTGTCCTCGCGGTCATCGCCCGACGCGAGGTTCTCCCCTTACCAGACCTACGCCATCCTCGCGGACAACATGGCCGTCGGCACTCACGTCGAGGACGGCTGGCAGCTGGCCAGGGAAATGGGCGTGCCGCGGGAATCCGACGCCCCGCGCGGCGGGCAGGCGCTGATGCACGGTTTTGACAAATATGTCCGCGCGGCTTCCCGGAAACCAAGTTCCTGGCGGTTCCTGCCGATGCAGACCGCCGGGGATCTGCCGGCGGTGAAAAAGCTGCTGGCCTCCGGGCATCCGCTGGCCTGTGATTTTCAGGTGCGCGGCGCGAAGCTCGTGAAGCTGCCAGACGGCGGCGGGACGCTGGTGCGGGACTGGGGGAACACCGGCCCGGGACACACGATGGTTTATGCCGGCTACGACGACTCCGTGGGCTGGGACTTTAACGGCGACGGGAAAATCACCAGTGATCTCGACATCACGGGCGATGGCCGGGTGACTCTGGCGGACTGGGAGCGCGGCGCTTTTCTGGTGGTGAATCCGTGGGGTCCGGCCTGGGGCACGGGCGGCAAAGCCTGGGTGCCGTGGCGGACCCACGCCCTGACCTCCTGGCCGAGGGCGGGCGAGGTCGCCACTGTGACCGCCGCCGCGGCGGAGAAACCCCCGCGCCTCATGCTGCGGCTGCTGATTCAGCTCCGGGACCGCGGCGGCCTGGTCATCACCGCCGGCGCGGGCGGCAAAAACGCGGCGGGCCCGGAGCGCACGGTGCAGCCGCTGCCTTTCCGCGCCGGCGCGGTTCCGCTGACGCATTCCGGCCCGCCGGGAGCCTGGGAGGTTTTTGGAAAAACCCACCGTCCCGGCCCGCAGATTTCCGCCGGTCCGCTGGCGGCTCCGGGCGGAGGGCCGCTGGAAATCGGGCTCGATGTCTCGTCCCTCGGCAAAAACGGCGGGCGGTATTTCCTGGAATTGGCCTCCGCCAATGGCGGGCCGCTGGACGGCACGCTGGTGAAGGCCTCCTTCGTCCGCTTGGACAGCCGGGGCGGCATCCGCGAGGAAACTCCCCTGACGGGCCTGCCCGTGAGGCTCTCTCCGGGTGGCGGACGGTGGGCCTCTCCGTGAGCGGAAGGCGTCATGGAAATCAAATTTGAACAGAAGGGCACAAAGGACACGGAGAAAGTAATCCGCGTAAAAATGAGGCTTCAAATGGCCCCCGCTGACCGCTGGATCAGACTGAAGTCACTATCGTTCCTCCTGGTGCTCTTCGTGATTTTCTGTTCAAATTCATCCCGGTTCCGGGTTTGAAAATTAAGGATTGCCTCAACGGATATTTTCCTGCCAGGCTTTCCCTTCACCGCCATGCGCCGATCCCTGCCTCTGCTTTTCCTGCTGGTGCTCCTGCCCTCATCCCGGGGGCAGACACCGCAAAACACGCCGCCCGCAGCCAATCCGGTCCGGCCGAATATCGTGGTTTTCCTCGTGGATGACATGGGGGTGCATGACACCTCGGTGCCCTTCACCTTGGATGAAAAGGGCCAGCCGGTGAAGCGGCGGTTCAATACCTTTTACCGCACGCCGAACCTGGAGGCGCTCGCGGCCGGCGGCATGCGGTTCACCTCCGCCTGCGCGCAGAGCGTGTGCAGCCCGACACGCTGCGGGCTGCTCACCGGCCGCAACAGCATCCGCCACGGCATCACCGACTGGCTGGGCGCGGACACCGGCGGATCGCCCGTCAACTGGCGGCGGACCGGCATGACCGCCGGGGAGCCCACGCTTCCCAAACTTCTCCAGACTGCGGGTTACCGGACACTGCACGTGGGCAAGGCGCATTTTTCCACGGGCCCGGTCACTCCGGAGCAGCTGGGGTTTGATCTCAGTATCGGCGGCAACCACTGGGGCCATCCCAAAAAAGGCTACCTGGGCGCGCCGGGTTACGGCGGGCTGCCGGGGCTGGAGGCTTATGACGGCTCGATGTATCTCACCAAAGCCCTGACGATTGAAGCGGACAAAGCGCTCGAAAAAACCGTCGCCGAAGGCCGTCCGTTTTTCCTGAACATGGCGTTCTACGCCGTCCATTCCCCGTTCACGCCGGATCCGGACGCCACCGGCGACTACCGCGATGCCGTGAATGAAAAACACCGCGCCTTTGCCACCATGATCGAGGGCATGGATACCGCCGTCGGCCAAATCCGGAAAAAACTGGTGGACCTCGGGGTGGCGGAAAATACGCTGATCGTCTTCCTCGGCGACAACGGCAGCGACAGTCCCGCGCTGCCTGTGGATGGCCTGCCGCCGGGTGTTTTCAGCGATTTCCCGATGCGCGGGAAAAAGGGTTCGAAATGGGAAGGCGGCATCCGCGTGCCTCTGATCATCACCTGGGCGGCGTCCAATCCGGAAAATCCGCTTCAGAAAGCGCTCCCCATTCCCGCCAACAGCCTCCAGCGGGACATCGTGGCCTCGTGGGACATTCCGGTCACTCTGCGCTGCCTTGCCGGCATTCCGGCGACCGCCGGTTTCGGGGAGGACGGGCACAATCTCGCGCCTTATCTCGCCGGAGTCCCCGGCCCGCACCGGCCGCAGGAAATCGTGATTCATTACCCGCATGTTCACCGCAGCAACTGGTTCTCCCTGATCCGTCAGGGAAATATGAAGCTGATTTACAACTTCGGGACCGGCACCCGCCAGCTCTACGACCTCGCCGCCGATCCCACCGAATCCCGCGACCTCGCCGCCAGCCGCCCGGACACCGTCACCGGCATGACCCGCGCCCTCGCCCGCCGCTTGAACGATGGCTGGGGAGCCGCCGGTCCGCTCCTTCCCACCGCCGCCACTCCCGCGCCGAAGGGGAATGTCGTTTCCCTTCCTGTGAATCCGGCTGTCGATCTTGACCATGACGGTCTGCCGGACTCCACGGAGGATGCCGATCTCAACGGTCTCCGCACTCCCTCGGAAACCGACCCCGACGATCCCAACACCGACAACGACAAAACCGACGACGGGGAGGAGGTCCGCCTCGGCACCGATCCACTGAATCCGGCGAGTGATGCGGGAATTCCCCCGGACGCGGCGGCTGGCAAACGGTCCTGATTTTCCCTGAACCCGGCCGCTCCGTATCCGGCGTCCTGCCCGCCGCCGTTGAATTTGAGGAGAACGGGCCACGGATAATCACGGATAATCACGGATAATCACGGATGGATAAGGGAAGGGCGCTCTGAAATTGAATTTTTAATATCCGTGTGAATCCGTTTTATCCGTGCCATCCGTGGCCCGTTTTTTCAGGGTGTGATTAGGCCTGTCTTTCCGCCGTAAAAAGGAACCGGCTGGAAAACAAAAAGCCCGCCGGCGCGGACGCGGGCGGGCTTTGAAGGGATGGAACGGAAAAGAAACTCAATCCGGGCGGGGCCGGGCCGGAGTCACTTCACCTTGGAAATGTATTTCTTGGGATCCGCGTCGAAGGCGGTTTTGCATTTCGGGCAGCAGAAAGCCACGGTTTTCTCGGCGGTGGCGGTGTTGCCGTCGGCGAGGTCCTTGTTGCTGACGACGCATTTTTTGTTGGCGGGGCTGTCCTTGGAGCCGGCGTATTTCTGGATGGCGTCCTCCTTCATCTTGGCGTCGCCCTCAAATTTCCCCTGACATTTGGAGCAGCAGAAACCGACGGTGACCTTCACGGTGGAGGTCTGGGCGGCGTCCACGTCCTTGCCGCTGACGGGGCATTTTTTGTTGGTGTCGGCGGAGGCGGCTCCGATCAGGAGCAGGCCGGCGAGCAGAGCGTAGAGAAAATGTTTCATGGCGTGTGGTGATGAGGCTCGGTTTTTTGCGGAAGGGGCCGCTGCGGACTGCGGCGGCGGGACCGTTCGCGGCATCTATAGTCCGAAAGCAGCGGAGCATCCATTAAAAAAACATCCGGATCCGTGAATGCGTCACTGGAACTGAGGGTGTCCCATGATGCGCTGTTCAAAGGCGGCATAATCCACCGTATCAAGCCCTGCGGGATATTTGGCATGGGACCGGTGCCATTTTTCCAGCCAGGCGGCATCCAGCAGGACGTGACCGGAGGCACCGTTTCCGGCTTGGAAAACCGGAGGCGTGAGGGCGATGGTGGTCTCGTTTTTCACGCCGGCGGAGCGGCCGCGGGCGATGTGGAAACCGGCTCCAAGCAGGGCGGAACGCACGGCGGTGGAGGCGGAGTAGGTGAAAAGCTCCGCCGGGCGGTGGCCGCAGACTTCAAACAGATTCCGGAACGCGGCGACGGTCCATTCATCCGCCTGGCTGCGGCAGGAGAACATGTCGTAGAAAATCAGGTCCGGCAAAGACGTGGCCTGGCGCAGGGTTTCCTGGAAATCGCCGAGGTGCAGCTCCCAGCTGAGGCCGTCGAACTGGCGGGATTTCCACGTGTGCCGCATGACGATGGCGTCCGGAGCGCCATGGCGGAGATAGGGAAAATGGCGTTTGTGCCGCAGGGCCAGGCGAAGGGAGTCGAGATCGTTTTCGAAACTGACAATATGCAGCGGCCGCACCGGTCCCTCCGCCGCCTGCGCCTCCCAGCAGTGCAGCGCGGCCATGGCGTTCGCCGCCGCGCCGAGGCCGACATCCCAGATGACGAGCGGAGCGGTCGTTTCCGGGGATTCATCGGCGTGCAGCCGCACGCGGGCCGCGAGATTCGACTGCTCCACGTAAAGCGCCCGGGCTTCATCCATCGGCGGGGTGTGCGAGTGCATGATCTCGCCGGACGCCATGTGCCGGATGCTGGAGAATCCGGCGGGCGCGGTGTGGACTTCGTAAGCGCCGAGCGTCAGGGCGCGTGAGGGTTTTGGCGCGGCGGCGGGAGCGCTGGGGAAATCCATGTCCTCAATGTCCAGGACCGCCCGCTTTTCATGATAAAACGCCATGAACCGGTCCTCCAGAATGCTCTGCCGGATGTCCGCCATCAGCCGGTGATAAAAGTGGATATTGTGCTGCCCCATGAGCTGCCAGCCGAGCGTCTCCTGGGTTTTGGTCAGGTGATGCAGATAAGCGCGGGAGTATTTGGCGCAGACCGGACACGTGCAGTCCGGATCCGGCTGGTCCTCCGAAAACTTATAAACCGACCGCCGCAGCTGCAGCAGCCCGCGCGAGGTGAAAAGCGTGCCGCGTTTGGCGACCTGGGTGGGGATGATGCAGTCGAACATGTCCACACCCCGGTGCACGGCTTCGAGCAGATCAATCGGCGTGCCCACGCCCATCAGATAACGCGGACGGTCGGCGGGCAGCAGATCGGCGGTGAAGGCGCAGACGTCCTCGCGCTCGTTTTTGCCTTCGCCGACCGCGAGGCCGCCGATGGCGAATCCGTCAAAGGGCAGGGTCATGAGCCCCTCCGCGCTGCGTTGGCGAAGGTCCTGAAACAGCGCGCCCTGGACGATGGCGAACATTGACTGCGGGGAATCCTCCCGCGCCGCCAGACTCCGCGCGGCCCAGCGCTGGGTGATTTCCAGCGCGGCGATGGCGTCGGTTTTTCCGGCGGTGGAGGGAATGCACTGGTCCAGCACCATCATGATGTCGCTGCCGATGGAGCGCTGGGTGGCGATGCTTTTTTCGGGGCTCAGGAGGATGGTTTTCCCATCGACGTAACTTTGGAAAACCGCGCCCTCCTCACTCATCGAACGGGAATGGGGCAGGGAGAAAATCTGGAATCCGCCCGAGTCCGTGAGCACCGATTTGTCCCAGCGCATGAACCGGTGGATGCCGCCGAATTTGTCAAAAACCTCCGGCCCCGGCCGCAGGAGAAGATGGTAGGTGTTCGCCAGCAGAATCTGCGAGCCCGAAGCTTCCAGAGCCTCCGGCAGCTGCGCCTTCACCGTCGCCTGCGTGCCCACCGGCATAAAAAGGGGCGTGCGCACCTCGTTGTGCAGCGTGCGGAACACGGCGGCGCGGGCGCGTGATCCGGTGGCCTGGGCTTCGAGTTTAAAATTCAGTCGGGAGGGAGTCATCGGCGGCCTCCTCCCTGCCACCGATTCCGGGCGCGTCGAGGGAGGGTTTTTCAACGTGGACCGGGTGGCCGGCAGTCGGCAGTCGGCAGTCGGCAGTCGGCAGTCGGCAGTCGGCAGTCGGCAGTCGGCAG